>NZ_MCAO01000011.1:0-587375 GCF_001858545.1 Thalassospira sp. MIT1004
AGCTCTATTCCCGTTGCCATCCGGTCGTTCCCAGCGGAAAATCCACTGAGATCAAACATATCCCCGACAACATTCCCAGATGCATCATGGCGCAGGCCGAACGTATCCTGACCATCCGTGTGACCGTCAATCTCTCGGCTCATCACCAGGATAAAGCCGCCGTCCTGAAGCGCTATGATATCAGGGTTCGTGCTATCAACCCCTTCCCCTATCCCGAAATAGGCCTCGTTTTCTTCTACAAACTTGACTTCTTTCAGTAGGGTACCCGCAGAATTGAATACCTGAAACCGGACCGCATCGTTCACATGGATAGGATGCGAATAGGTAATGACGTAATTGCCATTCGCCAGACCGGTAATGTTGGCATCAATTGCATTAATGCCTTCGGACTTCACAAGTGGTCCCAGCGGCTCACCCGAGGCATCATAACGTTGATGATGATAGTAGACACCGCTCTGACGGATCACAACATGAGTGCCATCCGCAAGCTGGGTAACATCCCATTCATCTTTCTTCTGGCTATAGCCAATAAATGTAGGATCATCGAGGGTTGCACGTACATCCACGGTGACAGTAGCCGTGCTGCTGTTGCCATCCGCATCTATTGCCGTATAGCTGAACACTGCCGGACCATAATGATCTTCATCCGGCGTGAACACGACATTTCCATCGGCATCCAACGACACCGCCCCATGCTCACCATCCTGCACCGAGGCAATCGTATAATCCGCGCCACCATTCTCGCTATCATTGGCTAGCAATTCACTCGCCGCAATGATCACTGAACGGTTCGCAATCGTTGAAATCTCGTCCTGCATTCAAGCCCCCTAGCATCGCCATCTCGACACGCTACAGCGTCAAAACATCCATTCACAACTGCACTCTGCAATTACCACTCGTTAAAAGAGCATAAGTTGTGAAACAACGAACGCGCAAGCGAAACTTTGGTTACTCAACGAAGAATTGTAGACATCAAATAAGTTAGTGAAAGCAGCGGCATAACCCCGAATTATGACAACTCTGCAATCGATGCGTTGAGCTCATTGCGTGCGGGGGAGAAAAGGAGCGATCGAGCATTTTGTATCTGCGACTTACCCGAATCGATGAACAATGTTTCAATTCAAATATAAAATTAACCTTCAAAGAAAGAGGCGGACGATGTCCGGGAAAGCTGAAGCGCGCATCAGCGGTGCAGTCAAATCAGAATCAGCAGACCGCGCTCGTCTGAGTACATCAGCCAAAACCGGATTTCCCGCAATCCGGGAAGTCCCGACGAACCCGGGGCTTCGGCATCCTCGCCAACGGAGCGCAGATCGGCAGCCTTCCCAGCAGACGGCCTTCGGCCTCACGAGGTGCTCCGGTCACTTTCGGCAATGGCGGCACTTCCCGGCAACCACCGAGGTCCAGACAAACTCCGGGCGCACGGGCCCCACCTTTAGACCGTTGACGGGCCATAGCTCAATGCTGCCCCCCTCCTGCCATTCCTGCCGCTCCCGGCAAATTTGACGCTCCCTCTTCAACAAGACGCACCTCTCCCGTCATGGCAAATGATCGGGTTAGTCCCCCGGTCCTAATCCTCGGGCAGAACGCCGCCATAATGGCTCCGCCATCCGCTGCCCCATAGCCTGTGGGGCACCCCGCCGCCCTGCCCCGTGTCTGTTCCGCGTCTTTGCAACTGCATCCTGATCACATCCTTGATCCGGCCCCGAACGCAAAAACCCGCAGAGCCTACAAGGCTTTGCGGGTTTCGGTCCGGGTGCATTTCTCCCGTTGATTTTTCTCTTATGCCACAAACAAAAGAACAAATCAAGAATTTTTACGAAAAATATGGTAGGCATTTTAGGGGAAATGTGTCCCACGACGTTAAAAATCGCGGGACACAATCAACAATTAACCGTTGAATATCAATAAGTTAATTGGATGGATGGTAGGCCCGGAGGGACTTGAACCCCCAACCAGACCGTTATGAGCGGTCGGCTCTAACCAATTGAGCTACGGGCCCCCAAGGGGAATGGAAAAGACCGCGCCAATTGTTTGGCGCGGTCCCGAAAACTAGCGATTTTCGGGCCAAGGTCAAGCCCGAACGTCGCAAGATTTTTTAATAATCGAGGAAAGAACGCAATTTGCGCGAGCGCGACGGATGCTTGAGCTTGCGCAGCGCCTTTGCCTCGATCTGACGGATACGTTCGCGGGTCACGGAGAACTGCTGCCCAACCTCTTCGAGGGTATGGTCGGTGTTCATCCCGATCCCGAAACGCATACGCAGAACACGTTCTTCACGCGGTGTAAGCGATGCCAGAACGCGCGTGGTGGTTTCCCGCAGGTTGGCCTGGATCGCAGCATCAAGCGGCTGAACGGCGTTCTTGTCCTCGATGAAATCGCCAAGATGGCTGTCTTCCTCGTCCCCGATCGGGGTTTCGAGCGAGATTGGCTCCTTGGCAATTTTCAGAACCTTGCGAACCTTTTCAAGCGGCATCTGCAGTTTTTCTGCCAGCTCTTCCGGGGTCGGCTCCCGACCGATTTCATGCAACATCTGGCGCGAGGTACGGACCAGCTTGTTGATGGTTTCGATCATGTGAACCGGAATACGGATCGTACGGGCCTGATCGGCGATGGAACGCGTGATCGCCTGACGGATCCACCAGGTCGCATAGGTCGAGAATTTGTAACCACGGCGGTATTCAAACTTGTCCACCGCCTTCATCAGGCCGATATTGCCTTCCTGAATAAGGTCAAGGAACTGAAGACCGCGGTTGGTGTATTTCTTGGCAATGGAAATCACGAGACGCAGGTTGGCCTCGATCATTTCCTTTTTCGCACGTGCTGCTTCGCGTTCGCCCTTGTTGACGACGCCGTAAACACGGCGGAATTCACCAATCGGCAAACCGACTTCGGCCGAAACACCGCCAACCTGTTCACGCAGCTGCGCGATTTCATCCGGGTAGCGTTCGATGAAAGCCTTCCAGCCCTTGCCCGGCAATTCGCTGACGCGTTCCATCCAGTTCGGGTCAAGTTCATGGCCCTGATACTGCTTGACGAAATCGGGACGCTTGATCTTGCAACGGTCGGCAAAACGCAGAAGCTTGCCTTCAAGGCCGAGCAAACGGTTGTTCAGGCCGGTCAGGTGATCAAGCAGCTCCTCGATCCGGAAGTTGTTCAGATGAACATCTTCCATCAGGTCAACCATCTCGCCCTTCAGCTTGGCATAACGTTTTTCGGTCGCCGCCGGAACGCTTTCGCCCTTGTTCATCGCGACAAGGCGCTGTTCCTGTGCCTTGTGCAATTTCTCATAGGTTTTGGCGATCAGTTCGAACTTCTCAAGAACCTGCTCGGTCAGTTCCTCTTCCATTTTGGAAAGTGAAACGTTGACCTGTTCGTTCTCGTCATCGTCCTCATCGTCGCCATCACCTTCGCCTTCAGAACCCTCGGAATCTTCGTCCGACTCTTCTTCGTCGTCGTCCTCTTCTTCCTCGTCGCTGGCGGGCGCACCGGTCGGTTCTGGCGTTTCGGTTTCGGCTTCTTCGTCTTCGTCGGCATCGGTTTCGACGGCGGCTGCCTCGAAATCATCGCCTTCGGTTTCTTCGGCTTCGTCACCTTCTGCGGCTGCGATTTCCGCATCAGGACCACCACCATAAGTGGTTTCCAGATCGATCACATCGCGAAGCAGAAGATTGCCAGCCTGAAGCTGATCATGCCAGTTGACGATCGCACGAATGGTCAGCGGGGATTCGCAAATCCCGCCAATCATCATGTCACGGCCAGCCTCGATACGTTTGGCAATGGCAATTTCGCCCTCGCGCGACAGCAGCTCGACGCTGCCCATTTCACGCAGATACATACGGACCGGATCATCGGTACGGCCAACATCATCTTCAGAGATATTGCCGCTCGGATCCGAGTCTTTCTCGTCATCGTCGTCCGAGTCGTCCCCATCTTCACCATCGATAACATTGATGCCCATCTCGTTGAGATTGCTCATCACGTCTTCGATCTGTTCGGAGGAAAAATGCTCCGACGGCAAGGCAGCGTTCAATTCATCGACCGAGATGTGGCCTTTCTCTTTGCCCTTGGCAATGAGCTTCTTGATGGCCGCTTTATATGTATCGAGAAGAGGTCCGTCTGCGGTTTCAGAAGAGTTCTTTTTCTCTTCAGCGTTCGAAGTCTTAGACGACATCTATTCCCCGTTTCCCGCTGGGTACAGTTCGTACCGTTGTTGTCCCAAGCACTGTTTTGCTCAGCGCAAATCACAAATAGCCCGAACGCCGATCCCGCATACAAACCGCATGCATCGATCAGTCGTCGAGCTTAAACACTTTTTCCCGGCGCCGGGCCAGATCGTCGCGTCTATGCGAAAATCTTTCCCATTCTTCCTCGCTGATATCTGCTGCCAACTGTCGGACGGCGTATTTTGCCTCTTCGTCCTCCAGGGAGCTTACAGCCATGGAAAAAACCTGTTCCCAACCCGCACGAGCCCGTTCGAGCGGCGTTTCGGGCCTGGCGAAAGCGGCGTGCGCCAAAATGTCCGCACCAACCACCCGCAATACTGTCTCTGACAGCCCGTCGCGCTCCAAATGGGCCTTGATTGTTTCGGAATCAAGTCCGGGATCACCGTCAAGCAGCTTTAAGACGGCACGACGAAGATTGTCAAGGTCGGAGTCTGCACAAGTGTAGATTCCAAGCCGCTCGCCAACATCCTCATGCAGGTGGGGATGGTTTATCAACGTTACCAGCAAAATACAGTCCTGTACGACACGACGTTTTTGCATGGGTGGACGCGACATCCCCGGAACGGCTTTACCTGCCGGTTCCCAGAAATAGTCTTTTTTTCCGCCTTTGCCACCCCGGCTGAATTTTTTGTTCTGGTATCCGCCGCCTGGCGCAGGCCGTGATCCCCCGCCTTTTGCACGATCACCCTTGAATAATTGCCAGATGCGATCGCGGAACATCGACTGATATTGCGATCTGACCGCGTCATCTCCGATTGCCGAAATGCGTTTCTGAATGTCGGCCTCAAGGGCCGCACGGCGTTCGGGTGTATCGGTTGCCCGCCCGGCGACATCCATGCGCCATACCAGTTCTGCCAGCGGCACGGCGCTATCGAGTATCTTGCGAAAACTGGCAAATCCGTTTGTTCCCGCCATCAGGCTATCGGGGTCTTCGCCCTCTGGCAGGATCGAAAACAGTAATGATTTGCCCGGACGCAGGATGGGAAGGGCACGCTCGGCGGCACGCACCGCCGCGCGCTTGCCCGCCGCATCACCGTCAAGACACAGGATCGGCTCGTTGGTCATTTTCCAAAGCTCGCCGATCTGCTCTTCGGTTACCGCTGTCCCCAACGGGGCCACTGCCCCGCGAAAACCGGCCCGATGCAGGGCGATCACATCCATGTAACCCTCGGTCACGATGATCGGTGCATCCTGCTGGCTGGCTTCACGGGCCTGCGGCAAGCCATAAAGAAGCCGGCCCTTGTGGAACAAAGGTGTATCAGGGCTATTCAGATACTTTGGCTTGGTATCGCCCATGACACGCCCGCCAAAGGCAACAACCCTACCCCTTCGATCAAGGATCGGAAACATCACGCGACCACGGAACCGGTCATAGGTCTGGCGTCCCTGATCTTCGGGCTCGATCAGAAGCCCGGCTTCAATCATCAGCGGCTCGTCAAATTCTTCGCGTTTTAACGCTGCCTTCAGCGCACCACGATTATCGGGTGCAAAGCCCAGTCGGAATTCGGCAATCGTTTTATCGTCAAGACCGCGACGACGAAAATATTCAAGCCCTTCGCGACCTTCGGGCATATGAAGCACGCGTTCATAAAATACGCAGGCCGCTTCCATCACTTCGTAAAGTGTTTTGGCCTTTTTTTCACGTTCCTGGGCTTCACGGGATGGCTTGGGCACATCCATGCCGACCTGATTGGCCAGCACCTCGACCGCCTCGACAAAGGTCAGGCCGCGGGTATTCATCACAAAACTGATCACGTCGCCATGCGCGCCACAGCCAAAGCAGTGATAAAAGCCCTTCTGCTCGTTGACCGTGAAAGACGGGGATTTTTCGGAATGGAACGGACACAGACCAGAATATTCCCGACCGCGTTTGATCAGCTTCACCGACGTACCGACAATATCCGCCAGTCCGACGCGTGCCCGCAGATCGTCAAGAAACGACTGGGGAAAGCTCATGATTGTCCCGATCCCGTGATCATGTTGATACCAAATCCCATCCTACCCTTTTATTGTTCCATTGCCTGGAATCCGGGCTTAGGGACGACGAAAGCCGGACGATTTTACACGCCCGGCTTCCATAAAAAATAGCTATTCTCGAAATCAACCGAGAAGTTTTTTCGCAACACCGCCGGCTTTGCCGAAATCCATGCAGCTGGCATATTTTTCGCGAAGGGCCGCCATCGTCCGGCCCATATCCTTAAGGCATGTCGCGCCAAGGTCGGTAACCACGCCTTTGACAGCCGCCTCGATTTCTTCATCGGACATCTGTTTGGGCAGGAACCGTTCAATCACACCGATCTCGGCAGCTTCCTGTGCCGCAAGTTCGGGGCGATTGCCCTTGGTGTACATTTCGATGCTTTCGCGACGCTGTTTAACCATCGCCTGCAGCAGGGTCAGGATTTCCTCGTCGGAAATACCGTCCGTATTCCCCTCGCCGCGTGCCGCAATATCGCGTTCCTTGAGTGCTGCCAGAATGAGGCGCACGGTTGTCACGGATACGGCATCCTTTTCGAGGACGGCCTTTTTCAAAGCGTCTGTAAGCTGCGATCGCAGCATGGCTTATCTCTGATTCTGTGGAAGAAAGGAGCGAACATACCCCAAAAGCGCCATCTAGGCAAAGAAAACCTTTCCACTCAACTTATTGATTTTAAAAGAAAAATAAAAGTTTGGATGCATCCTTGACAGGGCGACACGACTCCCGTAGACATCCGCCAATTTGCCTGCCGGGATGAGGTTTTAACCCGCTTTCAGCATATTGTACCAACGTCTTTTGACGTTACGGTCGTTCATGCTGGGGATACCTTGTCATGTCCGCATGCCCGATATGCAGGGGAATTTGGCCGTTTTTCTCGGCCTGCTCGTAATTATTATATATAAAGACTCCGTGTCTCACCGTGGAAAGATCGAAAGGACATTCGCCAATGTCAGCGCCCACGCACACCCCGCCTCCTGGAGCTTCTGCCGTTCTGGTACTTGCTGATGGTTCTGTTTACTGGGGACGAGGCGTCGGCGCCCGAGGAGAGGTGGTTGGTGAAGTCTGCTTCAACACCTCGATCACGGGCTACCAGGAAATCATGACCGACCCGTCCTATGCCGGGCAGATGATCACCTTTACTTTCCCCCATATCGGCAATGTCGGCACCAATGACGAGGATATCGAAAACGAAATCCCTGTCGCCCTTGGCTGCATCCTGCGCCAGGACATTACCGAGCCATCAAACTATCGCGCACAGGGTCATTTCAATGACTGGCTGGCAAAGCATGGCCGGATCGGCATTGCCGGTATTGATACCCGCCGCCTGACCAAACGCATCCGTAGCGAAGGCGCTCCGAACGGCGTGATCTGCCACAACCCGGATGGCAAGTTCGATATCGATGCCCTGATCGCCAAAGCCAATGAATGGCCGGGCCTGGAGGGCATGGACCTTGCCAAGGACAATAGCTGCACCGAGGGTTATGACTGGGATCAGACCCTTTGGACCCGCGAAGGCGGTTATGGCGAACTTGGCAATGCCAAACACCATGTTGTTGCCATCGATTACGGTGTGAAACGCAACATTCTGCGTAATCTTGCCGCGCTTGAATGCAAAGTATCGGTTGTTCCGGCAACGACGTCCGCCGAAGAAATCCTTGCGATGAACCCGGATGGGGTCTTCCTTTCGAACGGCCCTGGCGATCCGGCGGCGACCGGCGAATATGCGGTTCCGACCATTAAAAAACTGATCGCCAGCGGCAAACCGGTTTTCGGTATCTGCCTTGGTCATCAGATGATGGCGCTCGCCCTTGGTGCGAAAACCAAAAAGATGGATGTCGGTCATCGCGGCGCGAACCACCCGGTAAAGGATACCACAACCGGTGTCGTGGAAATCACCAGCCAGAACCACGGCTTTGTCGTCGACAAGGACAGCCTGCCCGACAATGTCGAAGCAACGCACTTCTCGCTGTTTGATGGATCCCTTGCCGGGCTTCGCCTGAAAGACAAACCGGTCTTTGCGGTTCAGTACCACCCCGAAGCGTCCCCGGGGCCGCATGATAGCCATTACCTGTTCAAACGTTTCGTTGGCCTGATCGAAGACGCGAAAGCCTGATAGCGCGACGACATCAGAGACAAGCGATTAACGGACTTAATTTCGGGCGGTGCAGCAATCGCGCCCGCCACGCCAAAAGCGGAAAAAGACATGCCGAAACGTACAGATATCAAATCCATCCTTATCATCGGTGCCGGCCCGATTGTCATTGGTCAGGCCTGCGAGTTCGACTACTCCGGTGCACAGGCCTGCAAGGCCCTGAAGGAAGAAGGCTATCGCGTCATTCTGGTCAACTCGAACCCGGCGACGATCATGACCGATCCAAACCTGGCCGATGCAACCTATATCGAGCCGATCACACCTGAAATGGTCGCCAAGATCATCGAAAAGGAACGCCCGGATGCCCTGCTGCCGACCATGGGTGGTCAGACAGCGCTGAACACCGCACTGGCACTTTATGACGATGGCACGCTGGATAAATATGGCGTTGAAATGATCGGTGCGAAAAAGCACGTGATCGAAAAAGCCGAAGACCGTCAGCTTTTCCGTGAAGCGATGGACAAGATCGGTCTTGAAAGCGCGCGTTCCGCAATGGTCCGCACCTTTGAAGAAGCCGTTGTAGCCCTTGAAACAACCGGCCTTCCGGCCATCATCCGGCCAAGCTTCACCCTTGGCGGTGAAGGCGGTGGTATTGCCTATAACCGCGAAGAATTCGAACAGATCGTTCGTAATGGTCTGGCGATTTCGCCGACCCATACGGTTCTGGTCGAAGAATCCATTCTTGGCTGGAAAGAATACGAGATGGAAGTCGTCCGTGATCACGCGGATAACTGCATCATCATCTGCTCTATCGAAAACGTCGACCCGATGGGCATTCATACCGGGGATTCGATCACCGTTGCCCCGGCCCTGACCCTGACGGACAAGGAATACCAGATCATGCGCGACGCCTCGCTGGCGGTCCTGCGCGAGATCGGTGTGGATACTGGCGGTTCGAACGTTCAGTTCGCGGTCAACCCCGATGATGGCCGCCTGATCGTCATTGAAATGAACCCGCGCGTGTCGCGTTCGTCTGCACTGGCGTCCAAGGCGACCGGCTTCCCGATTGCCAAAATCGCGGCCAAACTGGCTGTTGGTTACACGCTTGACGAACTTGATAACGACATTACCGGCGTGACCCCGGCTTCGTTCGAGCCGACCATTGATTATGTCGTCACCAAAATTCCGCGCTTCACCTTCGAAAAATTCCCGGGTGCCCAAGCGCTTCTGGGGACTGCGATGAAGTCGGTTGGCGAAGCCATGTCGATTGGCGGCTCGTTTGCCGAAAGCCTTCAGAAAGGCCTGCGGTCGATGGAAACCGGCCTGACCGGTCTGAACGAAGTGAAAATCGAAGGCGCGCCGGACAAGGCCGCGATCCGCGCAAAACTGACGCAACCGATGCCGTTCCGCATTCTTTATGCGGCACAGGCATTCCGTCACGGTCTGACTCTTTCGGAAATCCAGTCGGCGACCAAGTTTGACCCATGGTATCTGCGCCAGATCGAAACGCTGGTTGCCGAAGAAGAACAGGTTCGTGCCAAAGGCCTGCCTAAGGACAAGCAGGAAATGCTGCGTCTCAAGAAACTCGGTTTCTCGGACGCGCGTCTCGCGGAACTGGTGGGCATGGAAGAAGACGACGTTCGCGCGATCCGTCACGCGATGGAACTTCGCCCGGTTTATAAACGCATCGATACCTGTGCCGCCGAATTCCCGTCACGCACGTCTTATATGTATTCGATTTACGAAGGCGACGGTTTCTTTGAACCGGAAAACGAAGCCGAAGTCACCGATCGCAGGAAAGTCATCATTCTTGGCGGTGGTCCGAACCGTATCGGTCAGGGCATCGAGTTCGATTATTGCTGTGTGCATGCGGCCTATGCGCTTCGTGAAGTCGGTATCGAGGCCATCATGGTCAACTGCAACCCGGAAACGGTTTCCACCGACTATGACACTTCGGACCGCCTGTATTTCGAACCACTGACGGCCGAAGACGTGATCGAACTTTGCCAGCTTGAGCAAAGCAAAGGCGAACTTCTGGGTGTGATCGTTCAGTATGGCGGCCAGACCCCGCTTAAACTGTCAGCCGCACTTGAAAAGGCCGGCATTCCGATCCTCGGCACCAGCCCGGACAGCATTGACCTTGCCGAAGACCGCGACCGGTTCCAGGAACTGATCCACAAGCTGGGCCTGAAACAGCCGGCCAACGGCATTGCCCGTTCGGTCGACGAAGCCGTCAAGATCGCCGAAGGCATCGGTTACCCCATCGTTATCCGCCCAAGCTACGTACTGGGCGGCCGTGCGATGGAAATCGTTCACACCACCGAAGACCTGCTGCGCTACATGACCGAAGCCGTTCAGGTTTCGGGCAAAAGCCCGGTTCTGATCGACAGCTTCCTTCAGGATGCGATTGAAATTGATGCCGACGCGGTTTCGGACGGCGAAAATGTCTTTGTCGCGGGCATCATGCAGCATATTGAGGAAGCCGGTATCCATTCCGGTGACAGTGCATGCTCGCTACCGCCCTATTCGCTCGGTCAGGACATGATTGATCGCCTGAAAGAACAGACCGTGCAACTGGCCAAGGCGCTTGATGTTGTTGGTCTGATGAACGTGCAGTTCGCGATCAAGGGTGATGTGATCTATCTGATCGAAGTCAACCCGCGTGCCTCGCGTACTGTTCCGTTTGTTGCCAAGGCCACCGGCAACCCGATTGCAAAAATCGGCGCGCGCATCATGGCAGGCGAAAAGCTTTCGGACTTCAAGATCAACGAAGGTCCGTTCAAGCATATTGCGGTCAAGGAAGCGGTGCTTCCGTTCAACCGCTTCCCGGGTGTCGATACCCTGCTTGGCCCGGAAATGCGCTCAACCGGCGAAGTCATGGGCCTTGATACCGATTTCGGTCGCGCCTTTGCCAAGGCCCAGATGGCGGCGGGTCACGATTTGCCGCAATCTGGCAAGATCTTCATGTCAGTCAAAAACTATGACAAACCGGCCGCTGTTCAACTCGCACGCGACGCGATCGAGCTTGGCTTTGTGATTGTTGCGACGCATGGCACTGCCGAAGCTCTTGAAAAAGAAGGGCTGGACGTCACCCCGGTCAATAAGGTACAGGAAGGACGTCCCCATATCGTGGACATGATGAAGAACGGCGATATCAACCTGGTATTCAATACCACCGAGAGCAAACAGGCTGTGGTCGACAGTTTCTCGATCCGGCGGACGGCACTCAGCAACGATATTCCGTACTACACCACGATTGCCGGTGCCCGCGCCACCCTGCGTGCCATCGACAACCTGAAACGCGGAGCACTTGCAGTGCGACCCGTTCAGGAATATCTTGGGGACGAGTACTGAGGTTCCTTTTCGAACCCGTTCAACGAGTTTAGACCGCCCGGCGGTATCTGCCGGGCGGTCGATTTTGTAGTATCGATCGCTAATAAGAATAGGCTGTGAGCGCGATGGAAAAAGTACCTATGACCCCGCAAGGGCATCAGCGCCTCGAAGAAGAGCTGAAGCACCGCAAATCCGTCGAACGCCTTGAAATCATCAAGGCGATCTCGGAAGCGCGCGAGCATGGCGATCTCTCGGAAAACGCCGAATACCATGCCGCGCGTGAACGACAGAGCTTCTGCGAAGGTCGAATTGCCGAACTGGAAGATGTTCTTAGCCGCTCCGAAGTCATCGATATCAAGTCGCTGGCTGGATCGGTCGTCAAATTTGGCGCGACCGTGCATCTTGTCGACGAGGACACCGACGAGGAAACCACCTATCAGGTCGTCGGCCCGATCGAGGCAGATATCAATTCCGGTCGCATTTCGACAACATCCCCGATTGGCCGTGCGCTGATTGGCAAGGCTGTTGGTGAATCCGTAGAAGTTACCGTGCCTGGGGGCACGAAGAGCTACGAGATCCTGAAGGTCGAATTCGCCTGATCCGGTTATGATATCTTGCGAAAGTACGGCCCGATGTTTATCGGGCCGTTTTTTTTGATCCAAATACCCTGCACAAGCATTTGCCATGACACCTGACATCATCATTTCCCACGCCCGCCCGGAAGACAGCGTCCATGTCGCCGACATGTCCAATGCCCTGCATGTCGAACTTGATTACGACAATCCGCCCCATACGACCGAAAGCATCCATGAAATGATGTTCGGGCCCAAGGCACTGATCAAAAGCCTGATCGCATGGGATAGGCGTAGCGCTGTCGGACAGGCGATCGTTCAGCCGTTCTATAACCCGGATTATTCAAAAATCGGGTTATGGATGACCGAACTTTATGTTGTGCCAGACATGCGTTCGGAAAAAGTTGGCAACAAACTGATGAAGGCTCTTGGCAAATACGCCTTGGATCACGGCTATATTTCAATGTGGTGGTCCGTCCTGCATCGCAACCAGGCCGCCTGCCGGTTTTACGAACGGCTAGGCGCGCGTAACTCCGGGGCCCTGCAGTATGAAATTGATGGGGATGAGTTAAAGAACCTTGGCCAATAAAACCACTGATCATCAAGCACGTGACAAAGAATTGAATTCATAATATTTTTCGGCATCATTCTGAAATGATCGTTCTGGAAAGATCGAGAACACCAACAGCGTGCGATGCCCGGCCGGGGGGATAACGGGCGTCTCAAAGCGGAGCCAGTCACATGATTGGCTCCGCTTTGATTAACGACAAACCTGTTTCTGGCACGCAGACAAAACAAAACCGGCAACCTCGAAGGTGCCGGTTTTTATCTATCGGACTGATGCAATTCAGCTCAGTCCTCGGCCTCGATGTCAATCGGAACGCCGGGCTGGTTTTTGGCGGTACGAATCGAAAGTGCCGATTTCACGTGATTGACGTTTTCCGCAACCGTCAGTTCGGTTGTCAGAAACTTCTGATATTCGTCCCAGCTGTGTGAAACGATTTTCAAAAGGAAATCCATTTCACCGGCAACCATATGACATTCGCGCACTTCCGGCCATGCAGCGGCACGGCCTTCAAAGGCGCGCAGATCATGTTCAGCCTGGCTTGCAAGACCGACCAGCGCAAACACGGTTACATTATATCCAAGCGCCTGCGCATCAACATCGGCATGATAGCCCTGAATGAAACCGGCTTCTTCAAGCGCACGGACACGACGCAGACAGGGTGGCGCAGAAATACCTGCACGGCGTGCAAGTTCCACATTGGTCATGCGGCCATCTTCCTGGAGATCGCGCAGAATTCTGCGGTCGATCTTGTCGAGTTTGACCCGTTGCATTTATCCCTCGATTCTGTGCGCTGAACTTACCCCGGACGAAACAATATTACAGGGAGCCAGTACGCTGGCAATAATATATTCGGCAGCAGAATGCAATCTGCCCTTTTGTAACGCGTACAAATGCACTGCACAATTTTGTATCAAAACGTTGCAAACCGCTATTTTCCGCCAATCGGAATGTCAGGCTGAAAAGCATCATCGGCCACCGTTCCGAAAACCTTGCAAAACATCGTGCGAGGCGGTTGCGCAATGCCATATCACCCCATATGTTCGAAACCTGTTTTTCACCGACCACAATATGCAAAGCACATGGCCCAGGAACATAACACCAAAGTCCTCATCATCGGATCCGGCCCGGCCGGTTACACAGCAGCGATTTATGCTGCACGCGCCAACCTGGAACCCATGATGGTTATGGGCCTGCAACCAGGTGGTCAGTTGACGATCACGACAGATGTTGAAAACTATCCCGGCTTTGCCGATGTCATCCAGGGCCCGTGGCTGATGGATCAGATGAAGGCGCAGGCCGAACATGTCGGAACCAAAATGGTCCACGACCTGATCACCGAAGTCGACTTTTCGAAACGCCCCTTCGTCTGCAAAGGCGATTCGGGTGATGTCTATGTAGCCCAAAGCGTGATCATTTCAACCGGCGCACAGGCCCGCTGGCTTGGCCTTCCGGGCGAAGAAAAATTCAACGGTCGCGGTGTTTCCGCATGTGCCACCTGTGACGGGTTCTTCTATCGCAACAAACCGGTTGTGGTGGTTGGGGGCGGCAATACCGCGGTTGAAGAAGCTCTTTATCTTGCCGGGATCTGCTCGAAGGTGACGCTCGTGCATCGTCGCGACGAATTGCGCGCGGAAAAAATGCTGCAGGATCGCCTTTTGAAACATGAAAAGATCGACGTCGTCTGGGACAGCGTCATTGACGATATTCTTGGCGGTGACGGGCCGATGGATGGCGTTGAAGCCGTTCGCGTGCGCAATGTCAAAACCGGCGATCTGACAGACATTACTGCGGATGGTTTCTTTGTTGCGATCGGCCATGATCCGGCAACCGCCGTGTTCAAAGGACAGATCGACATGGATGACGAAAATTACATCCTTGTCAAACCGGGCAGCACCACAACCAACGTCAAGGGCGTCTTTGCCGCAGGCGACGTGACCGACAAGATTTACCGTCAGGCGGTTACCGCAGCAGGCATGGGGTGCATGGCCGCCCTCGAAGCCGAAAAGTTTATTGCCGAGCACACCGAATAAACACGGCAACACGAGAACCAGATATGATAAAGGGGTGCTGATGGTGCCCCTTTTTTCTGTGCGTTAGACGGAAATACAACCTTTTTCGCAATGCACGAATACGCTGTTTCCGGGCAATCCCCTGAGTTCATTTACGAATTCGGCGTGAACGAAATCACCACTTTCGCAATTGGTTGCTTGCAGATCGCGTCAAAGGCCTCATATTGATCTAATGATATCAGTTTGGAAGCAATTCCGCATGCGGCTTAACAGTGTGGAAACCAAATGCTTCTAAGAAGAAGATAAAGAAGTATCAGGGGACTGTTGCAGCAATAGCGCGACAGTGACATTAGGAGCAGGTCTATGGACTGGGACAAGCTGCGTGTTTTTCACGCTGTTGCGGAAGCGGGAAGCTTCACACACGCGGGGGAAAATCTCAATCTGAGCCAGTCGGCTGTCAGCCGGCAGATCAGCGCACTTGAAGAAAGCGTCAAGGTGCCGCTATTCCACCGTCACGCCCGCGGCCTTATCCTGACCGAGCAGGGTGAACTTCTGTATCGCACGGCCCATGATGTGTTTGCCAAGCTTTCCATGGCCGAAGCCCGCATTCGCGAATCCAAGGAACGCCCCAGCGGTCCGCTGAAGGTCACCACCACGGTCGCCTTTGGCTCAACCTGGCTGACACCGCGGATCAACGAATTCCTTGAACGCTATCCGGAAATCGAATTGTCGCTGGTACTCAACGACGAGGAACTCGATCTTGCCATGCGCGAGGCCGATGTTGCGATCCGCATGCAGCCCCCACGTCAGGCCGATCTGGTGCAGCGTCAACTGATGACGCTGCGTTATCATGTCTTCGCATCCCCCGAATATATCAAGCAGTTCGGCATTCCTAAGAAACCCGAAGACCTGAAAGATCATCGCCTGATCATTTATGGTGCGGATGCGCGCCCGCCGGTTTCCAACGTCAACTGGATGATGGCCGTCGCCCAGCAGTTCAAACCGGATATGCGGCCGATCCTGAAGCTGAACAATATCTATGGTATCTTCCGTGCGACCGAGTCCGGGCTTGGTATTTCAGCTCTGCCCGATTACCTGCTGCCCGCCGACAGCAATCTGGTCCGCATTCTGCCGGAACTCGAAGGGCCAAGTTTCGATGCCTATTTCGTTTATCCCGAAGAACTGCGCCATTCCAAACGCATTGCGGTGTTCCGTGATTTCCTGATCGAGGAAATCAACAAGGTCAAAGCAAAAGTGAATGCCGCCGCCGCGGCTGACTAACGCAAACGGCACCAAGAGAATCCAAAGCCCCGCAACAAATCTGGTTGCGGGGCTTTTTTCTTGCGTCTCAACGGAACAATACAACCTTTGATTTACAACACCCCGCACGATGACATACCGACGACGGCCAAACCTGAGCGCGCATTAGTAAATCACTGACGTGATGCGCAGGTTTATCAGGATGCAAAATCGGGCCTTTCAGGAAAACGCAGTCATAATAGCTTCAATTTACTGACATTTTTTCGCCATGCACTGAGCGCATGGTTGGATTGTCGTTATTCTATTTTTAAGCGTAAGATCATATGCGTATGTTCACATCAGAAGTTGTTAGCGACCGCAAACGCGAAGAGCGCTTTCATCTTTTCCTGATCTCCGCATGATCCGTCCGCCGAAACGTTATTCGGCTTGGAATCTTCCCTGGATTCCACGTCTCCCAGACGTTAAAGCCTCCCTGTTGATCTTGCCGGTAGCTTCCCCTAGCTACCGGCTTTTTTTTCCCATTCGCACAATTAAGCGGCAGTAAACTGATCAAAAGATTGGGAACAAGCGCATTAGAATCCATAAATATTTTATATATTTCAGTTACTTATAGGAAAAATTTTCGCAGCCCAAGATTTATGCAATTTACGCATGGCTGAATGAGCAATTTGACAGTGGTGTTTCCCGTCAAAAACGCTATCTTCCTCTTCGAACCGCAGCGGTGAACAACCGCATCGCGGTACAGAGTTTTCTCCCTGACCGAATTTCGGTCTTTGCCGGGCGCCCTGCCCGGCATACCCAGGGCCCTGAGAAGGGTCCTACGTCTCCCAGACGTGAAGCCTCCCTGATAAACTTGCCGGGCATTCATTTGCCCGGCTTTTTTTTTTGCCCTGACGATATCCTCACCATCACCACGCGCAACTGTGACCCGTTGCAACCGTCTTCACCTTGGCAGTCACACTGAAACCACGCAGTATGAAGCTTGCGCGCACGTGCGTCTGGTAATCGGGGATTAAAATCATGCAGAAAAATATCGGCCAGTTCCTGTTTGGCAAACCGGCACAGGATCAACTGCCAGACCGTGTGCGTGATGCAATCGCCCATCAGCAGCAAGACAGCGAAAAACTGATCGGCTGGGTGCAGCTCTTGCTGGTGACGATCTTTGCGACCCTTTACGCCGTCTCACCCAAAACATTCATGAACACCGGAATTCATCCTGTCCCATGGGCATTGGGACTATATTTCCTGTTCACCTTTATCCGACTGGCACTGTCTTATCGCGGCAGCCTGTCAAACTGGTTCCTGACCCTGTCGGTTATTGTCGATATTGGTTTGCTGATGGTCCTGATCTGGAGCTTCCATATCCAGTATATGCAACCGGCAAGCTTCTATCTCAAATCGCCGACCATGATCTATGTGTTCATCTTCATCTCGCTGCGCACCCTGCGGTTTGACCCGCGTTATATTTTGCTGGCGGGCGCAACGGCGGCAATTGGCTGGCTGATACTGGTCTTTTATGTGATCTGGAGCGAACGCGGCCAAAGCATGATCACGCGGGATTATGTGACCTATCTGACATCCAATTCGATCCTGATCGGGGCCGAGATCGACAAGATCATTGCCATTGTTCTGGTATCAACCGTGTTGGCGATTGCAGTTTTGCGCGCACAACGTTCGTTCACCCGTGCCGTCACAGATGAAATCGCGGCAAGCGAGCTGTCACGCTTTATCTCGCCCGAGGTCGCCGCGCGCATTACCCACGCAAACCAGCAAATCAAACCTGGCGATGGTGAAGCCGCAAGGGCCACCATCATGTTTACCGATATCGAGGGGTTTTCCGGCGTTTCCGAAAAGCTGAGCCCGCAAGAACTTGCTGCAATGCTCAACGAATATTTCGCCGCGACCAGCAATGTGATCAATAAACATGGTGGCGTGATCACCCAGTTTCAGGGCGACGCAATGCTGATTACCTTCAACGCGGTAAAAGCCGATCCCGACCACGCATTAAACGCAGTACGGACAGCAATCGATATCACACGGGTCTGTGCTGAAACCACATTTTGCCATGGCGGCAGGCTCAAAACCCGTTGCGGGATCAATACCGGCGATATCGTGATCGGTGCGGTTGGATCGGAAAACCGTCTGACCTTCACCGTCCATGGTGACAATGTCAATATTGCCGCCCGGCTGGAACAGCTAAACAAACAATATGGCAGCTACATCCTTGCGACCGAGGATACCGTCAGGGCCTGCGAGGAAGGTTTTGCCTGGCAGGCGCGCGGTGAAGTCACCGTGCGTGGGCGCGAAACGCCAACACCGATCTTCAGCCTCTGACCGGATCAGGATTTTTACGACCATCCATATCCCCACAAAGAAAAAGCGCGCGGCGGGCGATTTGCCCGCCCCACGCTTTTTGGGGACAGATGGTCTTGGGGAGACCGGTCAGATACGGTGCCTTGACCTTGGGGTGCAGATCACTGCGGGGGACAGTGATTTTAAAGGTCCCGGTGAGTAGCGAGGGAGGGGCGCTTCACCGGCGTTTCCGCATCTGACAATTGTAAATATGCCCTTGAATTGGGGCGTAAAAACCGGCCGGTAATGACCATTCAGGGGCAAATTGGGGCAAAATAAAGTTGGGATTTAAAACCACGAAAAACCTGTTTCCGTTCGGGAAAAAAGAAGGGGCGGGATTTACCCGCCCCATTTTCGGGGTCTTCATGGTCTTGGGGAGACCGATCAGCGAGGTCTGCAATTGTTCTTTCTTCGGGGGAAGATGAAAGAACGGGCCAGAAGACGTTTGAGGGGGGACAGAAGGTTCTGGCCGTTGCCTCGACTGACAATGCCTAATCTGCCTTGTGAATAGGGCAGGAAAACAGGTCGCATAGGGCCATTTGAGGGCGAATTATGGCCAAAAATAGGCGCACGCCACTCCAAACCCGCGATAGCGAAATGAACAATAATGATCTATCCTGAAGATTGTCCGGTTTCACATTGGCCTGAATGTGCCAATCCGAAATTCAGCATGCACCTGCATTAACTCCCGGCACCGGCTCCTTGCCCCGCATGCCAACGCAGACCGGACATCACGCACTAAACAGACCCGGCACAAACCGGGCCCGCGAAACGTCCTGACCGGTTGCCACCTTGGCAACAGCACATGGAACCGCCAAACATTACCGGGCGATGACAGAACCAACTTCCATGCGCGGACCGGTCCCATGCGTCCCATGATGCGTCAAGGAGATGTCCATGCCCCCGTCCAAAGACACAAAAGACAAAGATGACGCCAAAAATTCTCCCTCAGGCCCCCGGCACGTTCCGCGATGCGCAGCATTGATCGGCCCCTATTCCAGCGGCAAGACCAGCCTTTTTGAAAGCCTCCTTGCTGCAACCGGCCGTGTCCACCGCAAGGGAACCGTTCGCGATGGCACGACAATCGGTGATGCAACCGCCGAAGCACGCGAACGGCACATGAGCACCGAAATGACAGTTGCCCAAACCCGTTATCTTGACGAGGAATGGCACTTCATCGACTGCCCCGGCTCTGTCGACTTTGCACAGGATGCCCGCGAAGCCGCGATGATATGCGACGTTGCAATCGTCGTAGTCGAACCCGATCCGACACGCGCCATGATCGCCGCACCGACCCTGAAATTTCTTGATCGCAACCGCATTCCGCACCTGATTTTCATCAACAAAACCGACCATGGCGGCATCCGCCTGCGCGACAGTCTTGATGCGTTGCAATCAATTTCGGAACGCCCACTTGTTCTTCGTGAAATTCCAATCCGCGATGGCAAGGGGCCTGACGATACGATAACCGGTTTCGTCGATGTCGTTTCCGAACGGGCCTATCAATATCTGGAAGGGCAACCGTCGAAACTGATCACGCTGCCCGCCAATGCCAAGGATCGCGAAACAGAAGTCCGCGACGGGTTACTCGAAGCTTTGGCGGATTTTGACGACAACCTGCTTGAACAGATTCTAGAAGATCAGAAACCGGCAACAGCAACGATCTATGACAATCTTGAACGAGATCTGGCCAAGGATTTGATTGTTCCGGTCTTTTTCGGTTCTGCCGAACATGATCACGGGATCATCCGGTTGTTAAAGGCGTTGCGCCACGAGGCCCCGAATGCAGATGTCTGCGCCCATCGCCTGGGCATTGAGCCGGAAGATAACGTCGCCGCCGTCCAGATTTTCAAAACTGTTCATCTGCCCCATGCGGGGCGGTTTTGTTATGGGCGCGTCCTTTCGGGACAGCTAAAGAATGGCGACACACTTGGTCGCGACAAGGTCGCAGGCATGTGTCAGGTCTTTGGCGATAAGCACGAAAAGCTCGATATCGGCACATTTGGCAGCATTATCGGCCTGCCGCGCATCGATCATCTTCGAACCGGCTCGCTCTGCACCACCGATGGTGAAATGGATAATCTGTGGCCCGATCCATTGCCCCCGCTTTATGAAACAGGGCTGGAAGTCACCAAACCCGGTGATGACGTCAAACTGACCGAAGCATTGCGCCATCTGTGCGAACAGGACAGGTCGCTGTCCTTCATCCATAGCGACAATACCGGACAACTTGTTTTACGGGGGCATGGTGATATCCATCTTCAGGTCGCACTGGCGCAGCTTCGCAGCCGCTATCACCTTGAAATCGAAACCCGGCCTGTTGAAACCGCCTATCAGGAAACCGTGCGCAAACCGGCCCAGGCGCGCGGGCGATATAAAAAGCAGACCGGCGGTCACGGGCAGTTTGGCGATGCCCAGATCGAACTGAAACCCCTTGGACGCGGCGAAGGTTTTTCATTCACTGAACGAATCGTCGGCGGGGCCATTCCCCGGCAATATATCCCAGCTGTCGAAAAAGGGGTGCGCGACGCCACGCGTTCCGGGCCGCTCGGTTTTCCGGTTGTCGACATCGCGGTTGAATTGGTTGACGGGTCCTATCACGCGGTCGACAGTTCGGATCAGGCGTTTCAGATGGCCGGGCGCATTGCCATCGCCGAAGCGCTTAAAGAAGGGCAGTCTATCCTGCTTGAACCCATCGAAAGATATTCGATTTCAATTCCGTCCGAATTCACGTCAAAAGCCCAGCGACTGGTCAGCACCCGGCGTGGTCAGATCCTTGGGTTCAGCGCCAAGGATGACTGGCAGGGATGGGACGAAATCGACGTGCAGATGCCAGCATCCGAAACCGGCGACATGGTGATGGAATTACGGTCACTCACACAGGGCACGGGCTTTTTCACGCGAAGTTTCTCGCACATGCAGGAGATTGCGGGAAAACAGGCCGACCTGATCGTCAGCGCCCGACAAAAACCACATAAAAAGTAATAGAATTGATCTATCGCTAATCATTAAACTATTGATTGGCGTAAAGTTTTCCAATGATTGATACTCTTTGCAGACAAAGAGAAAACCTTCGGGCATGTGCCCCATTTAACCGGAGTGACAACATGCAGATCGATATCGGAATCAATGAAACCAACCGCACTGCAATCGCCGACGGCTTGGGCCGCGTTCTGGCAGATTCTTATGCGCTGTATCTCAAAACCCATAACTTCCACTGGAACGTGACCGGCCCGATGTTCCAGACCCTGCACACCATGTTCGAAGAACAATATACCGAACTGGCCATGGCGATTGACGAACTTGCCGAACGTATTCGGTCGCTGGGGGCCTTTGCACCGGGTAGTTTTTCGGCCTATTCGAAACTTTCCTCGATCCCCGAAGAAACTGGTGTGCCTGCGGCCAAGGACATGATCGCGCAATTGGTCGAAGGCCATGAAACCGTGATCAAGACCGCGCGTTCACTTTATCCGATCTGCGACTCGTCAGACGATGACGCCACCGCAGACCTGCTTACCGCACGTATTCAGGTCCATGAAAAAACCGCCTGGATGTTGCGATCCCTGCTGGAAAGCTAAGACGCAAAACGTCGTGCTCAACAAGAAGGCCCGGATGGATTTCCGGGCCTTCTTCGTATCCGGCTTCGCCAACCGAACCCTATCCGCGCAGTAACGGATCAATCCGCCTTGCCGCACGCAGAACCGCAAAATCATGCCCGTGCGGTGCCGCAATCATCAACGCCCCCGGTGCAACACCATCACCAACCGGAACCGGGATCGATATGGCGCAGGCATCCGAAAGGTTCAGATAGGATGTGTTGCGCAACATCATTGCATTCAAACGATCGAAGTCGGCCTCAACTTCGGCAATCTTGGGTGCCATCATCGGCAAGGTTGGTGCAATCATCACATCGACATCCGCCATTGCCGAACTGAACATCGCAATCACGTCGGTCCGTTTGGCATAGGCATCAATCAGGTCTGCCGCACTTAGTGTATCGGCGAAACGCATCCGGTTCAAAACACGCGGATCGCCGCAAGTTTCAAGCGCCTTGAAATCCTGTGAATAGATTTTATGCGCCTCGGCCGCGACAAGAATTTTGTTGATCACGGCATTTTCGGCCAAAAAGCCCAGATCAATCTCGATCAACTGATGTCCGGCATTTGCCAGCTTTTTGCAAACCGCATCAAAATCCGCCCGCACCCGGTCATCAAGATCATTCACAAAGGCATGGGCCGGCACACCGATTTTGATCGGGGCGGGTTTGCCATCCTGTGCGGGGACGGTTTTGCCCGACATGACTTCAAATGCGGTTATGGCGGTTTGCAAATCACCGGCAAGCGGACCCGCCGTGTCAAAACTTTTGGCCAGCGGATGAATGCCTTCGCCCGAAATCCACAAACGGCTGGGCTTATACCCATAAAGCCCGTTGATCGCCGACGGAATGCGAACCGATCCGCCGGTATCAGTACCCAGCGCGATATCGACCAGACCAAGTGCAACCGTCAAACCGCCGCCCGATGTCGACCCGCCCGGAATGCCTTCAGGGTCAAACACATTGCCCGGCGTTCCGTAATGCGGGTTAAGTCCAACACCGGAATAGGCAAATTCGCTAAGTGCTGTACGGCCAAACGGCACGGCACCGGCAGCCTTGATACGCGCAACGATTTCGCAATCCCGCGATGCCGCCGGGCGACCCTGCAACAATTTTGATGCTGCCGTGGTGGTCACACCGGCCTCGTCGTAAAGGTCCTTTACCGAAACCAGCATACCGGCCAACGGCAAGTCTGTTGCCGATTGCGCCACTCGTTCTTCAGCCGCCGCGGCGTCACGCAAAATGCGGTCACGGTCGAATTCGGTGAAAATCCTGGCTGCCAAATCGCCCAGTTGATCGACCCTGTCGATTGCCGCCTTCGCCTTGTCGATGATCGCACCCATCGGGCTGCCTCCGTTACGTTCTGATTTTTATGGAAATTTTCTGAAACCGAGCCTAGGCGATTTCAGGCAATTCAACAATGTCATAGCTGTGCGTAATGCTCAGCCCCCGTACCGGGTCATGCATCGCCATTTTAAACGAACGTGCCGGACGCACCCCGCCCTTCGCACCAAAAGTTCCACACAGCATCGCAGCCGCCTTGCCATTAGCCCCTGCTGACTTTAGCCCCGAACCTTCGATCAGATCGGAAAGCGGACGGATCGATGCAATCGTGCCTTCCTGATATGGAACCCATTCATCACTGTCGCCTTCACGGATCCAGGATTTCAGTTCGATCTGTTCCAGATGATCGGCAACATCGTCAAATTTCCAGATCGTGTTGGCGACCGGCTTGGCGCAAATCTGCTTTGACAGTGCAACCGAATGGGCTTCAAGTTCGCGGTCGGTATGATCGGATGCCAGTCCAAGATACAAAACACCATCCTTTGCAATCACCAGCGGCTCTACCTCGCCCGATGTGCCTTTGCCAACCACCTCGATCACCGGTGCCTGGGTCAGCATGCCAAACGATGTGCGGTAATAAAGCGGCACGGTCGAAGGCGGTTTGACCCCGATAGCGGCCAGTTCGTCAATGTGATGCTGGATTGCCTTGGCATCGCGGCCGGTCCAGCCAGCAACCGTGCAATGGCCGATTTCAAAGCTGACGACACCGCCATCAAGGATAAAATTCATCTGCATTTGCGTTATCCCAATTCTGATTTTTACAAATTTTGCGCGCATCTGGCGGTTGCGGACCGGTTCCCGGTCCGCCCCGAAGGCACAAAAGATCAAGACATGATGCGTGTTGTCGCGCGTGTTTATCCCGACCGGATCAAAGGATGTCGGGCAGGAACAGGGCGACGGACGGCACCGCGACAAGCAGGGCGATCATGGCAAGCATCACCAGAACGAACGGAATGACGCCCAGCATCACATCGGACAATCGACCTGATTTGCGTGCGCCCTGCACAACGTAAAGATTAAGTCCGACAGGCGGTGTGATCAGGGCCATCTCGATCAGAACGATCAGGAGGATTCCGAACCAGACCTTATCGAATCCCATGCCGGTCATGATAGGCACAATGATCGGGATGGTCGCCACCATCAGCGACAGGGTTTCAATGAAGAAACCCAGCACGATGTAAAGCAGGATCACGACCATCAAAGTCCCCATCGGCGAAAAATTCAAACCGGTCAGAAGGTCCTTAAGCTCGCGCCCCATGCCTGCGGCAGTCAGGGTAAAGTTCAGGAAATAAGCCCCGATAATCACCAGCATGATCATCGCGGTGATCCGAACCGTGCCATACAGGCAGCGTTCGATCATTTCGCGGGAAACACCGCGATTGAATGCCGCAATCAGCATCGCAATCGCAACCCCGACGGCGGCCGATTCAGTTGGCGTTGCCCAACCGGCATAGATCGACCCGATCACCACAAGGAACAGAACCACAATCGGCAGAAGATGCTGCAGGCTGCCGATCCGCTCCGACCAGGTGAATGAACGGCTTGTGCCGCCAAGGGTCGGCTTGATCTTGCACAGGATCGCCGTGACCATCATGAAGGCCACCGCCATCAGAAGCCCCGGGATCAACCCGGCCAAAAAAAGACGCGGGATCGATGTTTCGGTCAGGAAGCCATAGACGATCAGGTTGATCGAAGGCGGGATCATGATGCCAAGCGTCCCACCCGCGGCAATCGCACCGGAAAACAGTTTCGGATCATAACCGAGCTTTTCGGCCTGCGGCATGGCAACGGTTGCCACCGTCGCCGCCGTCGCAACAGATGATCCCGACGTTGCCGAAAACATCGTCGCGGTACCGATATTGGCGTGGATCAATCCGCCCGGAAGCCATGAAAACCATTTATCAAGGGCTTCATAGGTGCGTTCGGCAATGCCCCCGCGCACCAGAATTTCCCCCAGCAGCACAAAGAACGGAATGGCGATCAGGGTTGATGAATTCGACGATGACCAGACCACCTGCCCAAGCCCGCGTAAAAGCGGGAAAGGCGAAAACAGCTGATCAACCCCGAAACCCAGCAGGAACAGAACAATCCCGACCGGAATGGACAGGGCCAAAAGCCCCAGAAGCGATGTGGTAACTGTAAAGATCATGCTTCCAACTCCAGTTCGGAGCGGGCACCAACAAGCGCATCGGCCTGCTCGAGGTTACGCTTGACCAGAAGCGACAATGTCAGGATGACCAGAACACTTGAGCACACGGCAAACCATATCCAGCCGGAAAGCCAGATTGATTGCGGTATCCATAATGGCGTTTCAAGTGGAGTATTGGCGCGTGACCCGCGTTCAATCGTCTTTTGCAGAACCGGCCAGCTTTGAACGGCAATAACAATCGACGTTCCGGCAAGGGCAATGATCGCAAGAAGATCAAGCATTGCCTTGCCACGCTGGCGCAGACGCAAACGGATAAGGTCAATACGGACATGCGCCAGTTCCGTCAGGGCATACGACATGCCCCAACTGGCAACGCCGGCCATCACATAACCCGATATTTCGTCCGCCCCCCCAAAGGAAATGCCGACTTCACGTAAAAGAATATCTGCGATGATCAGGACCACGCAGCCTGTCAGAACAAGTCCGACAAGCAACGCGATCATGCGGTTAATGCGGCGGATGGCCGCAATCAATGAGGTAGTCACGGTTGCGGCCTCCTCCGGCTGGTTTTCTGCTTAGCTCAGAGGTACGGTAACACCGACGGCTTTACCAACCGTTTCGTTCCAGCGCGTAACCCACTCCGCACCTGCACGTTCAGCCCATTCCGGCAAGACAACGGTCGTCAGGATTTCCTTGGCCTTGGCAAGATCGGCATCAGATGCCTCAACCAGGGTCATATTCGCCGGGTTCCCTGCCGGGCAGGTTCCATTACCGGTCAGACACGCGATATCGGCTTCAAGAGCACCTGCGGCTGCGGCCCAGGCCGGGGCTTCGAACTTGGAATTGACTTCGTCGGTAATCAGTTTCTGCATTTCCGGCGACAGGCTGTTCCACTTGTCAAAATTCATCGCTGTTACAACCGGGTCCCAGCCACCAAGCGGAATGGTCATAAGGTGGTCGGAAACTTCCCACCAACCCGCACTGTATCCCGAACCAGCACCGGTAACGGCACAATCAATCACACCACGTTCAAGCGCGCCCGGTACTTCGGAAAACGCAACATTCACACCGTTGGCACCCAGTGCCTCAAGGAACTTGGTGGTCATGCGGCCCGAACCACGAACCTTTTTACCTTTCAGGTCTTCAAGCGAGGTCACATCGCCCTTGCAGAAAACGACCTGCGGCGGGTATGGCGCAATTGCAAGAACCTTGGAATTGAAGCGTTCCTTGAAGATATCTTCGACCATCGGGCGGGCGGCTTCAACCATCGCCTTTGCTTCTTCGGCTGTGTTGGCAACCAGCGGCACATCTAGGCCTTCAAGTTCCGGGGCATCGCCAACCGCATAATCGGCAACCGTCATGCCAACATCGAAAACGCCATCATTCAGAATACGAAAAACGTCGCCGCCGCCGATACCCATCTGATCATGGGTGGTCATCTGGACATTAATGTCGCCGTTTGATGCGGCGGGCAGTTCTTCGGTCCAGAACGGTGTTTCAAACTGCTTGTTCAGCGGCAGGCTGCTCCAGCTGCCAACAACCGAAAGGTCTTCGGCAAAGGCAGGGGTTGCCATCATGCCCGCACCAAGGGCAGAAACGGCAAGTAACGATGATACTGTCTTTTTCATGAGATGGTCCTCTCTGATAGCTAGGTTTTATTTGTGATTTCAGGCGGTCTTTGTCTGCAGTGAAAATTCCGCGGCTTCTGCCAGGACATCCGTCACCAGCATCAGACCGGGTTCATGCGTGATGGCAAGGTCCGGCAAAACATTGCGGATCGCCATTTGCGGCGTAACGCCACAGGCCCAGAAAACCGGGATATCCCCCTCGTCCACGACAGGTTCGTCGCCGAAGTCCGGCTTCATGAGATCGGAAATGCCAATGCTGGCCGGATCGCCAATATGAACCGGCGCACCATGCGCCAGGCGATAACGATCGGAATAAAGGATGGCACGGATGGCATCGGATGGTTTGAAGGACCGCATCGAAACCACCAGCGGGCCATGGAAACGCCCGGCCGGGGTGGTGGCAATATTGGTTACATACATCGGAACGTTCCGATTGGCGTCCATATGACGCAGTGGCACACCACTGCGAGTAATCGCCGCCTCGAACGAAAATGAACAACCGAGAACAAAGGTCACCAGATCATCGCGCCAAACCGCACTCAGATCGGAAACACTGTCAAAATCAGTCGTGCCACGAAACACACGATAGCCCGGCAGATCGGTACGAATATCAAGATCGGTGCCAAGTTCCGGGATATACGGCGAACCCGGTTCGGACATGCCGATCAATGGGCAGGATTTCGGGTTTTTGGCACAAAATTTAAGGAACTCGTCGGCATAGCTTGCCGGCAGGATCGCAAGATTGCCCTGCAGATACCCGGATGCATAGCCGGTGGTGGTGCCCCGATGTTTTCCGGAACGGATTGCGTGTCGCAAAGCCAGCGGCGATATCGTCGATGCAGATTCCGAAACGGTCGTCGGGGAACAAGATGCGCTTTTTGTCGCGTTCATTTATTCGGTCCTGTTCTCAGCCTCGAAACAAGCTTGAGAAACTCAACCGATCTTGTCAAGAAATCATTTTAGTCAATTTATGATCTAATTTAACGATCAGTTTGATCGAACAATCTGGCCGCCTCGATCACGGCCTCGCCAATTTCACGATTGCGTTCCGGGTAATAACTGATCACAAAATGAAGGTCGGTCAGCCGGGCTTCTTCCTGCACCGGGATTGCCTTAATATGTTCATCCCAAACGGAATTTGTAACCATCAGGGACGGCAGAACCCCGATCCCGAAACCTCCGCCGACAAGGTGTTTTACGGTCGAAAGTGACGCCGATCCATGTAATGCTGGCGGCGAAATATCGGGCGCGGAAAAGATGCTTTCGACCTCGCGAAACGGAGGTGTTCCCTTTGGGAAGGTGACAATAGCATGCTCGGCAAGCTCCGCCAGCGACATCGGATGATCGGGTAATTCCATCGATCCGGTGCAATACCAGCCCAGTTGAACCGGTTTCAGGGCCGCGGCAACCGCCCCCTGTGGCACCGATTCCCGCAGCATGATCGCAACGTCAAGCGCATCATCAGCCATGGTCATCGCCAATTGGCCGGATGTATCAACCGACAATTCGAAACGGACTTTCGGGTAATCGTCTTTCAGCTTGTTCAACATGTCGGTCAGGATCGTATGAACGATGGTTTCCGCCACGCCAATGCGGACCGTGCCGCTCAGTTCCCCCGGATGGGTCAATTCCTGCCAGATACGATCGCGTGCGCGCGATAAACGCTGCGCTTCTTCAAGAAAACGAAGACCAGCCGCCGTCAAACGCACCTGCCGGTTGGACCGGTCAAACAGCATGATGCCCAGTCTTTTTTCAAGTGCGGAAACCCGCGATGAAATCGCCGACTGGGACAGATCATATTTTTGGGCCGCCGCGCGAAAGCCCCCTGCCTTGACGATATCCTGCAGAATCTCGATATCTTTGAATTCAAACACGTTTTCGTTCCCCAAATAGCAACTGTATCGTCGATCCTGTCAGTCGGATCGTTTGATTTAAGATCACAATACCCTGCAACCGATCATCTGGCACGATCAATCCATCGCGGTTTTGGGATCGTATGCAAAACATGACCATAGAAAAGATACGTTTTCGGGCATTCTGGCTTAATTGCACAACACCAGAAATGCTCATCACTCCCCCCTCACCGAGGCGTTACTTGCCCAAAGCGCCTTTTCCTTCGACATTGAACACAGCCAGTTTGGAGGGTTAGATGCTGATACGCCGCAAAAAGGGTTGGGAAATCGCCGAACGCGATGTGACCCCGGAATCCGTTTACAAAAACCGTCGCCAGTTTCTGAAGGGCATTGCTGCAGGATCAATCGGCGCCGCAGCAACCAGCCTGCCCATCGGTCGCGCACTGGCCCAGGGATCCGATCCCACCGCCGATCTTTATCCGGCGATGCGCAATCCGGCTTACGTTGTTGATCGCGCCATTACCGACAAATCAAAGGCGCTGACCTATAACAACTTCTATGAATTCGGATCGCACAAATTCATTTCCGATGCTGCCCAGGCGATGAAAATCCGCCCATGGACGGTCAAGATTGACGGAATGGTTGAAAAACCGATTGAAATCGATTTTGAGGATCTGGTGCGCAAAATGCCGCTGGAAGAACGCGTTTATCGCTTCCGCTGCGTAGAAGCCTGGGCGATGACCGTGCCCTGGACCGGTTTCCCGATGAAGGCACTGGTCGATTATGCCAAACCGCTTTCAGGTGCAAAATACATCGAAATGCAAACTGCGGAACAAAAGGACACCATGCCGGGCCTGCGGCAGTTCTGGTATCCATGGCCCTATATCGAAGGCCTGACAATCAGCGAGGCCACCAACGAACTTGCAATGATCGCGACCGGCATTTACGGCGAACCGCTTCCCAAACAGAACGGTGCGCCGTTGCGTCTGGTCACTCCGTGGAAATACGGCTTCAAGAACGTCAAATCGATTGTCCGATTTACCTTTACCGACAAACGCCCCGTCAGTTTCTGGGAACAGCTTAACGACGGCGAATATGGCTTCTGGGCCAACGTGAACCCAAAAGTTCCCCACCCGCGCTGGAGCCAGGCACAGGAACGCCTGCTGACCACCGGGGATGAAGTCCCGACACAGCTTTACAATGGCTACGAGGAATATGTCGCGGATCTTTACAAGGGCATGGAAGACGAAAAACTGTTCATGTAACGGCCAAACGTCACGGGATCGGTGGCCCTCATGACCCCGATCCCGCGTAGCGGCGATAAATATCATCAAAGGTGCCATCGTCGCGCATGTTGACCAGTTCTTTCTCAAGACCGCGATATTCCCGGCTGAGAAAGAACTGCGACTTACGCGACAGACCGATAAGGGAAGGTTCGCCCTGCAACACCAGACTTGCCTTGCGCACCGCCAGATTCTTGTCGCTCAGCAAATCCGCTGCCAGCAATTCCGGCACAATGACCGCGTCGACATGCTGTTGATTGAGCATCCGAAACAGTGTGAGATAGTCTGCTGCTTCCACCCATTCGATACTTTCTTCGGACGACAGCGCATCGATATAGGACGCACCGCGAAGCACGCCGACATGCTGGCCTGCCAGCCCTTCAATCTGCCTGATATCCGGGGTTAGTGCCGATTGATAAATCGCTTTTGGTTCGTCGGGCAGTGCGGCATCGAAGAAATACATGAATTTCTCCCTCTCTGCCGAACGGTTCGGTCCCAGCATGATATCCGCCCCACCTTCTTCCATCAGATAAAGGGCCCGACGGAACGGCACCACATCAAACCGCAAAGTATGCCCGGCACGTGATGCTGCTTCTTTCAAAACCTCGACATATATGCCGGAAAATTCCGGCTCTTGCCCTTCCCCGGCAACAATGCGGTAAGGCGGCGCATCGTTTATTGCAACCAGTAATTCTGTGGCAAGCACAGCCTTCCCGCCCCCGCACAAAACAATCAGGGCACATAATGCAATCAGGCGGTGCGCAAAGCCCGGCAAAAGCGTCTCCGTCCGGCAGACCGGCTAGCTGATCGATTTCAACGAAAGGCTGCTTCCTTAGTCTAAAAATTCAAGGCCATTCAATTAGAATCAACTTATATGATTACGGTGAAATGTCAGACAACTATCCAGACGAACAGGCCTCAAGGTCCGCTGCGCCGACGCCCCTTGTATTTCGACTTGTTGGCCGATTTTGACCCCGGCCCGATGGTTCCGATACTGCGTGCCATCGGCCCGGCATCGGCAAGGCCAAGTTCCTGATCCTCAAGGCGCTTGATCTCGTCACGCAGGCGGGCTGCTTCCTCGAATTCAAGGTTTCCAGCGGCTTCACGCATGCGTTTTTCAAGGTCTTCGATATGCGCACGCAGATTGTGCCCGATCAGGACATCACCCGAAACGCCGGTATCGACCGTGACGTAATCATGCTCGGCAACGCTTTCCAGAACATCGCGGATTTTGCTGCGCACCGATTCTGGCGTGATGCCATTGGCTTCGTTATAGGCAATCTGTTTTTCGCGGCGGCGGTTGGTTTCGCCAATCGCATATTCCAGACTGTCGGTCATCTTGTCGGCATAGAGCAAGACCCGGCCATCAATGTTACGCGCCGCACGCCCGATGGTCTGCACCAGCGATGTTTTCGACCGAAGGAAACCTTCCTTGTCCGCATCCAGAATGGCAACAAGCGCACATTCAGGAATATCCAGACCTTCGCGCAAAAGGTTGATGCCGACCAGAACATCAAACACGCCAAGCCGCAGATCGCGAATGATTTCGATCCGTTCCAGTGTGTCGATATCCGAATGCAGGTAACGGACCCGCACCCCATGCTCATGCAGATATTCGGTCAGATCCTCGGCCATGCGTTTGGTCAGCGTCGTGACCAGAACACGCTGCCCCTTGGCGGCACATGCCTTTGCCTCGGCCAGCAGATCATCGACCTGTGTTTCCACCGGACGAATGATGCAAACAGGATCAATCAGACCAGTCGGGCGAATGACCTGTTCGGTGAATACACCGCCCGTGCGTTCCATTTCCCAATTGCCCGGCGTTGCTGACACAAACACGCTTTGCGGGCGCATGGCTTCCCATTCCTCGAATTTAAGCGGGCGGTTATCCACGCAACTCGGCAGGCGGAAGCCATGTTCGGCCAGGGTGAATTTGCGATTATAGTCACCTCTGAACATGCCGCCGATCTGCGGCACGGCAACGTGACTTTCATCAACAAACAGCAACGCATTTTCCGGCAGATATTCAAACAATGTCGGTGGCGGTTCGCCCGGATTGCGGCCCGAAAGCCAGCGGGAATAGTTTTCAATCCCTTTGCAGTGGCCCACGGTTTCCATCATTTCCAGATCGAACATCGTGCGCTGCTCGATCCGTTCGGCCGCCAGAAGTTTTCCTTCCTGCTGGAACTGCGCCAGCCGGTCTTTCAATTCCTGTTTGATGCCGGTCATCGCCTGCACCAGTGTCGGACGCGGTGTGACATGGTGCGAATTGGCATAGACGGTCACCGAGTCCATGGTGGCAAATTTGTGCCCGGTCAGCGGGTCAAACTCTGCCAATTCCTCGACCTCGTCACCAAACATGGAAACACGCCATGCCCGGTCTTCGGCGTGGGCCGGGAAGATTTCCAGAACGTCACCACGCACCCGGAATGTCCCGCGCGAAAATGCGGCGTCGTTGCGGGTATATTGCAACTCGACCAGCCGCTTCATGATCAGGTTGCGATCAACCTCATCGCCAGCCGCAATCCGCTGTGTCATCTCAAGGTAGGTCTCGACCGCGCCAATACCGTAAATGCAGGAAACAGACGCCACGATGATACAGTCATTGCGCTCCAGAATCGCGCGCGTTGCCGCATGTCGCATCCGGTCAATCTGTTCGTTAATCGAACTGTCTTTTTCGATATAGGTGTCCGAGCGCGGGATATAGGCTTCGGGCTGGTAATAGTCGTAATAGGATACGAAATACTCGACCGCGTTTTCCGGAAAAAACGCCTTCATTTCCGAATAAAGCTGTGCCGCCAGTGTCTTGTTCGGGGCTAGTACAAGGGCCGGTCGCTGCGTCTTTGCGATGATGTTGGCCATGGTAAAGGTCTTGCCCGACCCGGTCACCCCCAGCAGCACCTGATCGCGTTCTTCGCGAGTGATCCCCTCCATCAGCTCGGCAATCGCCTTTGGCTGATCACCAGCGGGCTGGTAATCCGTCACCAGTTTGAATTCCCGCGATCCCGCAACCGGCGGGCGGCGTTTCAGCAAGAATTCCGGCAAGCCGTCATGTATCGGCGCGTTCATTGGATCGACCCCTTTTTCGACATGCCTATAGTTATAGGCCACCGCGACAACATCGCAACCCCCGGCCCTGACAACTGCTGTCAGCAGTTGTCAGGAGACGTCAGGACAAAAAATGCCGGAACAGGCACCGGACTATCGCGTTAAATCGTCATGACTTTCGGATCGGATGCTGCGACGGGCCGTTTTCATCCCAAAGAACCCGCAAAAGGCGCGAAACTGCCTTGAATTGCTTTAAACACGGGCGTAGGGTCCGAACCGAAAGAAAGCGATTCTTTCTATTTCATTTCATTCCAGGGAAACAGACCAATGGCGTTTATTGCCGACCGTTTGAGCCGTATCAAACCCTCTCCTACCATTGCTGTCACCACCAAGGCTGCTGAACTCAAGGCTGCCGGCGTTGATGTGATCGGCCTTGGCGCAGGCGAGCCGGATTTCGATACCCCCGACAACATCAAAGACGCCGCCAAAGCAGCCCTTGATGCTGGCAAGACCAAATATACTCCGGTCGCTGGCACTCCGGAATTGCGCAAGGCGATTGTCGCGAAGTTCAAACGTGAAAATGACCTGGAATACACTATCGACGAAATCACCGTCGGTTGCGGCGGGAAACAGACGCTTTTCAATGCGCTGTTTGCAACGCTGAACCCGGGTGATGAAGTCATTATTCCGGCACCGTACTGGGTGTCCTATCCAGACATGACCCTGATGGCCGAAGGCGTTCCGGTTGTTGTCGAATGCCAGGAAGAAAACGACTTCAAGATCACGGCTGCCGAACTCGAAGCCGCGATCACGCCGAAAACCAAATGGGTTGTTCTGAATTCGCCATCGAACCCGACCGGTGCCGCTTATTCGCGCGCCGAACTGCGCGCAATTGCCGATGTTCTGCTCAAACATGAAAATGTCTGGGTCATGTCCGACGACATGTATGAACATCTCGTCTATGACGATTTCGAATTCACCACCATCGCACAGGTCGAACCGAAACTGAAATCGCGTACGCTCACCTGTAACGGCGTGTCGAAATCCTATGCCATGACCGGCTGGCGTCTTGGTTATGCCGCAGGCCCGGCTGAACTGATCAAGGCGATCAACAAGGTTCAATCGCAGTCCAGCACGCATACCTCCTCGATCAGTCAGGCCGCATCGGTCGAAGCCCTTAACGGCCCGCAGGACTTCCTGAAAGAACGCGCCGAAGTGTTCAAGGAACGTCGCGATCTGGTCGTCAAGGCCATGAATGAATGCGAAGGTCTGACCTGCAAAAAGCCGGAAGGCGCGTTTTATGTCTATCCGTCCTGTGCCGGCACGATTGGCAAGAAAACCCCGGATGGCAAAGTCATCGAAACCGATACCGATTTCGTGACATACCTTCTTGAGTCCGAAGGCGTTGCCGCGGTTCAGGGCTCGGCATTCGGTCTTGCGCCGTATTTCCGCATTTCCTATGCCACCTCGACCGAGGCACTGACCGAAGCCTGCGCACGCATCAAACGTGCCTGTGCCGCGCTGAAATAAGCCGGTTTTCCGATCACGGAAAATTCGACGGGGTCCGGTACTTGCCGGGCCCCGTTTTTTTGTCCATTATCCAATTCAATATTTACGCACTAAATTACCGATAAATCGGACGCACCATGCAAAACGAGAATTTCTACGTCACTGTGGACGGCATCAGCCTGTCCTGTCAGCAGATCATCCCGACCAATGTCAGGCCGGATGCCCCAACGATGCTGTTTCTGCACGAGGCACTAGGGACCATCCGCATGTGGCGCGATTTCCCGGCAAAGCTCGCCACGGCAACCGGCCATCCGGTAATTGTTTACGAACGGCGCGGTCACGGAAAATCCGATCCGCACGGCCCTGACGATATCCCGCGGCCCATCGATTTCCACAACACGGAAACCGATATCTATCTCCATGGCCTGATCAGGGAACTTGGCCTTGATCGCCCGATCCTGTTTGGCCACAGTGACGGGGCCACTATCGCGCTTAAATATGCCGCCCGGTTCCCGAACAATGTTCGTGCCGTCATCAGTGAAGCCGCACATGTTTTTGTCGAGGACGTCACGATTGCCGGGATCAATGAAGCGGCATCGATCTATGCCAGTACGGATTGGAAATCAAAACTCGAACGCCATCATTTCTTCCAGACCGATGACGTATTCCGTGCCTGGGTCGATACGTGGCGCCAACCGGCATTTCGCGACTGGCAGATGATTGACGAACTGCCCAACATCATCTGCCCTATACTGGTCATTCAGGGAAATGACGACCAGTTCGGCAGCGACGAGCAGGTCCACATTATTTGCGACAAGGTCAGCGGTACTGCGACCAAAATGATCCTTGCCGACTGCGGCCATATCCCGCATTTCGATCAACCGGATCAGATCATTGAAGCAGTTTCAATTTTTCTATCTTAGATATTAAGGTTCTATTTCAGGACCTTTTTTTTTATTTTGCACGTCGAATCTAAGAATTTTTCTTCGAAAAATCAGCCGACATTGAAAAGAGAAACACATTAACCAGAAACAATATCCGGGAATAGTTTTCCTAATATTTGCTTAGGAATGTTTTTGGCTCGATCATACAGGCGGTCAGACTTCCGAATTCTACCGATGCCAAAACCTTGTTTTTTGCGGAACAACGCTGAGTGCGGAATTTGATTACTATATGCACTTTTTAAAACAGCCTTGAGCTCATTCCCCTCGTAACGTACATCTTCGGGAATAGACCAAGCCGCCGCGATCATCTTTTTGCTCAAAAAAGGAACACGAGTTTCCAAAGCGACCGCCATGCTGGCGCGGTCAACCTTCGTCAAAACAGAATCGTGCATGTAGGTATGAAAATCAATGTATTGGGCTCTTGTCCTCGGAGAGAGATCCGGCCTGTCGAACTTCCTGAAATACCAATAATCATCGTATGATGACGGGATGTTATGCGCCTTCGCCCATAATCTCTTCCAACGATCTGTTTTGACTATCCCACCTTTAAGAGCAGCCCAACGTTCCATTGGATCCTCAAGAATCTCAGCCTCAAACCTCTGGGATTTCTTTATGAGAGACCGATGAGGAGCATAAGTTTTCAAAAATACAGCGATTGGCCTCAACCATGCCCATTTAACACGCTCCTTCGAGAAAACCCTCTTAGCAAGAGAATACGAAGAATAACCGCCAAACAGCTCATCTCCACCATCACCTGTCAAAACAACGGTAACATGCTCACGGGCCAGTCGACAAACCTCGTTTGTCGGCAGCGCGGAAACATCTCCAAATGGCTCATCGTAAAAAGTTTTTAAAAGAGCAAAATTCTCGTTCGCGATATCCTGACTGAAGAATTTTTCAAAATGTCGTGAACCAATCCTATCTGAAACCATCCGAGCATAAGGTGACTCATCATCGCTTTCATCAACATGACCAATTGAGAATGTTTGTATTTCGGGAAGAATCTTGCTCGCCTCGCAACACACAGCGCTTGAATCAACACCTCCACTCAAGAAAAACCCGACAGGAACATCGGAGACAAGTTGCTCATTGACAGCTTCTCCCAAATGTTCACGTATGAAAGATGGCCAATCCGTCACATCTTTACGATAAGAAAAATCCAGACTCCAATATTTCTTCTTTTCTACAATTAAAGAATCCAGACAAAAAGTTACATAGTGACCTGGATCAATTTTAAAAACATCCCGATACATCGTTTTTGGGCATGGAATATATGAATATGTCATAAAATCGTATATTGCAGTTGGATCAATATTTAGATTTTCATCACCTAAAAATTTTTCTATTGCCTTTAACTCTGAAGCCCAAAAAAAATTGCCATTCATTAAACCATAATACAATGGCTTCACACCAACATGGTCACGGGCCAAAATGACCTTTTTATCCTTACTGTCATATATAGAAAAAGCGAACATTCCATCAATTTCCGCCAGAAGAGTATCAACTCCCCAATGCTTATACCCATGAAGAATAACTTCACTATCACTATCACTACGAAACTTTACATTGAAATCTTTGATCAACCGAGAGCGTAGCTCTCGATAATTATAGATTTCACCATTAACAGTAAGATAAATTCCTTCAGACTCCATTGGCTGGTAGCCATTTTCAGACAAATCCAGAATACTTAGCCGTCGATGCCCGACATAGACTGAGTCACAAACTTTATGCCCCCAGCTATCCGGGCCTCGGTGGGTCAATGTGTGAAGGGCCTGATGAGAAGCTTCAATATTCTCGATGCTCAAATTGGTATGACCAAATATTCCACACATCTTGCCAGCGCTACCTTTTATTGCCAAAAATGAGTCTCTTCGTGACTGCGACATTAGAATCACATCGAGTAAATTAAAATATGAAAATTTCCTACGTAATAACCGTTTACAATAAAGCACCGTATATCCTTGACGTCATAAAATGCCTGGCTGCTGAAAACTCAATACAGCCAGAGGCTGTAGAATACATCTTTGTTGATGATGGCTCTTCGGATGAATCCGTAGATTTGATAAATGAGCACGGTCATTTATTGCCGAGCGGGTTCACTGTAATTGAACAAGAAAATCAAGGTGCAGCCGTCGCCACAAATGTTGGAACTTCTGCAGCACAATACGAATGGATTCGCCTGCTGGATGGTGATGACATTCCATGTAGAGAGTCGACCCGGGTCATGTATGAAATCGCGACAGAGAATAAAGTCGATTTTGTGATTGGATCCTTTGGGTATTTTTCTCAATCAGAAGACGCCACCAATCAGATGGGGGAAACAAACAGAAATAATTATGTTGTAATGAATAGAAAACAATCACAAGAACGCTTCATTAAAAGCTTTCCGCATAACTCCAGCTGTATGCTGATAAAAAAATCACTTTTTGAAAAATTTGGCGGAGCCGATACTCGTTTACGCTCCCCTGACTACACTATTGCACTCAGAGCGACAGCAATGACAGAAAAAATTTCTCTAATAACAGAAAATGTTGCAATGATGGTTCAAGAAGCCCCCGGAAGACTTTCATCGCAAATTGCACGTAGCCGCTATGACTCTATTTGCGCCATTTACTATTTTGCGCACGAACTTTTACCGAATGAACGCGATGTCGCTATTGCAGTTTACAAGCGCTCCTGCTCAAGAGCTTATCGGTATGCACGAAAACTTGGAAATAGCCCATTCAAACACTTCATACGATATATCTATTCCAAACTTTTCATTCCCTCAGACTTAAAGAAGGCAACTTATAATTGTTTATCTGCTTTCACCCCGAATGGATTGCCTGAGCGCCCCCCCGAATGGACGCCTCGCATTCAAAACAACCAGTAATCCCGCATCAATCCCGCTGAAAACAAAAAGCTCCACGGCGATTGCTGCGGAGCCTTTCTTTAAATTTGGTCAAATCTACGAGCAGTTATTCCGCCAATGCATCCTCGGCATCCAGAACAACCGAGACCGCATGGATCACCGATGCAATGCGCACAGCATTCTGAACGGTTTCTTTTTTGATACCCGCGTTTTTCAGAACTTTCTCGTGGCTGTCGATGCACATCCCGCAACCATTGATCGCCGAAACCGCAAGCGAGAACAGCTCGAAATCGGCTTTGTCGATGCCTGGCTTGCCGATGATGTTCATGCGCAGGCGCGCGGGCATGGTGGCGTATTCCGGTTCGGACACAAGGTGTGTGAACCGATAATAGATATTGTTCATCCCCATGATCGCCGCCGCACCCTTGGCAGCCTGAAACGCTTCGTCGCTCAGCTTGGTTTTGGCTTCGGCGGCAACAGCTTTCAGAAGCTTTGCGTTGCGCGATGCATAGGCACACGCAAGGGCAGTGCCATAGACCTGCTGATCGGTCATACCCGGATTGTTGGCAAGACTGCTAAGGTTCAGCTTCAGATCCTTGGCATAGTCCGGCATGACGTCTTTGATTTCGGAAATGGAAGACATTGAAGCATCTCCTTTTAACTGAAGAATGAAATTCAAAACTGAAAAAGGCCCTCAGCCATCGCGCACACCGCAAGTTTTGCGGGCACATGGATTAATTTCACCGATGGACTGAAAGCGGATCCGGGCAAAAGCCCGGATCCAAATCGGTCTGGAAAACCTTAAAGGGTTGCTTCACCCTGGTTCCAGTTGCACGGGCAGAGTTCGTCGGTCTGCAGCGCGTCAAGAATACGCAGGGCTTCCTGCGGGTTACGACCAACCGAAAGGTCGTTAACCTGAACGTGACGGATGATGTTGTCCGGATCGATGATGAAGGTCGCGCGCAAAGCAACACCTTCGCCTTTGGCCAGAACACCAAGCGCGTTCGACAGTTCTTTTTTCTCGTCAGCCAGCCATACGAACGGGCTGTCGCCCAGATCTTCATGGTGGGTACGCCATGCAGCGTGGACGAAATCGGTATCGGTCGAGCAACCAAGCAGAACCGCATCGCGGTCTTCGAAGTCACCGTTCAGTTCGCCGTAACCAACGATTTCGGTCGGGCAAACAAAGGTGAAGTCTTTCGGCCAGAAGAACAGAATCTTCCATTTGCCTTCATAGGACTTGTCGGTAACCGGTACGAAGCTGTCAGGACCTTTGCCCGAAACGCCGGTAAGATTGAATTCTGGAAGCGTATCGCCAACTGTAAGCATATTGGTTACTCCTAACCTTGGTTTGAATTTATCCCAAAGACGGCCCCCGACAGGCCGTACAAATTTTGTTCGCAAGTGCAATAATGCACTCCTTGCTGGCGATTTGTAGTTAAATGAACTAACTAAGACCAATAGAATTAATTTCGATGTTCGATAGGAAAAATTTATGGCTGCCCAACCAAGCATAAAGCAGCTCAAATATCTGGTCGCATTGTCGGAAACCGGCCATTTTGGCCGGGCTGCCGAAGCGTGCTTTATCACGCAACCCAGCCTGTCGGCTGCCATCAGCGAGCTTGAAAACCTGCTTGGCGCCCAGTTGGTGGAACGCAACAAGCGTCAGGTCCTGATCACGCCGCTTGGACGTGAAGTTGTCTCGCGGGCGCGAAATATTCTTCAGGAAGTTGATGAACTGACCATGATGGCACAGTCAGCGACCGAACCCCTTTCAGGTCCGATCAATTTTGGCGTGATCCCGACAATCGGCCCCTATCTTTTGCCTGATGTCATCAACCGCCTCAGGGCCGGTTTCCCGAAATTGCAGCCCTTCCTGCGCGAAGACCAGACAGCCAAGCTTATAGAACTTCTGGCCGCCGGAAAACTTGATATCGCATTGATTGCCCTGCCGATCGAGGAAAACTGGCTCGAAGAAATGGACCTGTTCGAAGACAGATTCGTTTTTGCCTGTAGCCCGGACAATCCGCTGACGCGCAAAAAGAAAATCGACATCACCGACATCAAGGATGAAAAGCTGCTGCTGCTTGAGGACGGCCACTGCCTGCGCGATCAGGCATTGGAAGTCTGCCAGAAAGCCGGCTGGAGCAAATCTGCCGATTTCCAGGCCAACAGCCTGTCAACGCTGGTTCAGATGGTATCGGCCGGGATCGGCTCCACCCTGCTTCCGGAAATGTCGCTGGAGGTGGAGGCGCGCCGCCCCGACTCTCTCGCCATCCTTCCTTTCCAGAATCCGGTTCCGGTTCGACGTATAGGACTGGTCTGGCGGCGCAGTTCCGCCCGTAAAAAGGAGTTCCGCCAGTTGGGGACCTATTTGCGCAATACACTTGAAACCTGTGAACGATCACATGTCGCCTGATTGTGCAGTACCACCCAGCCCATTTGGATAAGCCACGGGACCGGACGATAGCCGATGCTGCCAATCAAGGATAACAACCCGACGACAATCACCCCATGGGTGACCTATGGCCTGATCGCCGTTAATGTCGTCGTGTTCCTGTTAACCATGTCCCTTGCACCGCAAAGCCAGTTTCAGGTCAATTTGCAATATGGTGCCATTCCAGCGGTTCTGTTCGGGAATGCCCAATTACCCCCGCAGCTTGCCGTTTTTCCGCCGGGCTTTGAATTCCTGTCGATCTTTAGCGCCATGTTCATGCATGGCGGCTGGATGCATATCGGCGGCAACATGCTGTATCTTTGGGTATTCGGCAACAATGTCGAAGACGCCATGGGGCATTTCAGATTTCTGGTGTTTTACCTTGTTTGCGGTATTGCCGCCGCACTCGGCCATGGCTTGCTTGATACCACATCGCAAATTCCGATGATCGGCGCATCCGGGGCGCTGGCCGGGGTATTGGGGGCCTATTTCCTTCTGTTTCCCAAGGCACGGGTTCTGGTGTGGTTCTTCTGGGTCTTTATCTTTTACGTTCCGGCGGTTGCCGTCCTTGGTCTCTGGATCGGCATGCAGTTCGTCAATCTGTCGAGTGGTGCCGAACAGGGGGTGGCCATTCTGGCCCATATTGCCGGTTTCTTTGCCGGTCTGGCGCTGATCCCGTTCTTTAAATATCGCTATATCCCGCTTTGGCAGGGCGGCCCCAAACAGGTCCCGGTTTTCGGTGTTTACCGGCCAGGTCGCAAAAGCAATGCAACCAATGCCTCACCACCGCCGTGGGCCGCGGCATACGAGGCCGAACGTGCGGCACGCCGTGAACGGATGAAACGTGCGGGCCGTGGACCATGGGGACGCCCGGGTGAAACCAATATGGATAAATCCCCGTGGGGCCGGTATCAGCCGCCAAAGCCACAACCAAAACCAGGTGTGGGCGTACCAAAAGTTACGCGCTTGCATCGCGGGGATGAACCCGACAATACTTGATCAAAGTCTTTCCAACCGAACCGGGGAACGATCATGCGCGCTGCCTTTTTCACCGAATATCAGGGTCCAATTGAAGTCAGGAAATTGGACGATCCGACACCGGAAAATGACGGCGTTGTCATCAAGGTTGGGGCGACCGGGCTGTGCCGAAGCGACTGGCACGGCTGGATGGGCCATGATTCCGATGTGAAACTGCCCCACGTTCCCGGCCATGAATTTGCCGGCACCATCGAAGCGGTTGGCAAGGATATCAAACGCTGGAAAGTCGGCGACCGGGTCACGGTCCCGTTCGTTTCGGGCTGCGGCCATTGCCCGGAATGCCACAGCGGCAATCATCAGGTTTGTGATCATCAGTTCCAGCCGGGCTTTACCCATTGGGGAAGCTTTGCCGAATATGTCGCGATTGACTATGCCGATACCAATCTGGTGCGCCTGCCCGATGAAATGGATTTCGCCACCGCCGCCAGCCTTGGCTGTCGTTTCGCCACCAGTTTCCGTGGCGTGATTGACCAGGGCAAAGTCAGTGCCGGTCAAATCGTAGCCGTTCACGGCTGCGGCGGTGTAGGGCTGTCAGCCATCATGATCGCAGCAGCGGCTGGTGCACGCGTGATCGCGGTTGATATCGACGATGCCAAGCTTGACCTTGCCCGTGAACTGGGCGCGATCGATATCCTTAACGCCAAAACCTGTGATGACATTCCGTCCGCGATCAAGGACCTGTCTGGCGGCGGGGCACATGTATCCGTCGATGCCCTTGGCAGTGCCATCACCAGTTTCAATTCCGTGTCATGTTTGCGCAAACGCGGCAAGCATATCCAGATCGGCCTTATGACCGGCGACCATGCCCATGCTCGCGTTCCGATGGACCGCGTGGTTGCCCACGAACTTGAAATCCTTGGTAGCCACGGCATGCAGGCATTTCGCTATGACGCGATGATCGACATGATCATGACCGGCAAACTCGCGCCACAAAAACTGATCAGGGATCGAGTCACCCTGGCCGAGGGCGCAACGGCCTTGATGAATATGGATAATTTCGTCAGCACCGGCGTTACTGTGATCGACCGCTTCTAACACCAACAATTAATATGCCAAGCATCCCGCACCCTCACCGCCCTCTTTAGAATACTTATAATTTAAGAATTCCAAACTTTAAATCATTCATGGTTGAATGCCCTGTGCATAGCCCCTACGTTGCTTGTGGGTACTCAAAGTAATTCACAAGAGAACACCGGCTTTCGCAGGGGATACAAAGTGCGAAAGAAACGGTTTCCAGCCTGAAAAGAGAGGGAACCGATGACAGATATTCAAACGATGGATTCCGGCACACGGCGCAAAACTGAATTGCGCTGCTTCGTTTTGCTGGCTGTTGTCCTGGCCCCGGTACTGGCGGTTGCGCTGGTCGGCGGGCTTGGATTTTCAATCTGGATTTATCAGATGTTTGCCGGGCCTCCTGGACCACCGATGTAATATCGGGGAACGTCGTCATGTCATCTGCACCGAAACTTACCAGTAGGCGTGCTTTCTTTTCCGGTCTGCGCGGTTTGCCCGCAGACGCGGGGGAAACGCACACGCCAAATATCATCCGGCCTCCTTGGTCATGGGGTTTCGAAGATCACTGCACCGCGTGTGGTGACTGCATTCCCGCATGCCCGGAAAACATCATCAAGGCCGGTCCGGACGGACACCCGGAAATCGACTTCGCAAAAGGCGAATGCACCTTCTGTGACGCCTGTGCGGATGCCTGTAACGAACCGGTTTTTGATCGTTCGGCTCCCGCCCCTTGGCATCTTGACGTTTCTGTCAGCAGCAAATGCTTTGCCGAAAACGGTGTCTATTGCCGTTCCTGCGGTGATGTCTGCCCGGAAAGCGCGATCCGCATCATTCCGCAATTGGGCGGTCGCGCCCGCGTATTGATCGGCGACGATCTTTGTACCGGCTGTGGTGCCTGTTTTAGCGCATGCCCGGTTGATGCCATTTCAATCAAACCCGCCACGGAGATAGCCCATGGATGACAAAGTCGGCGTGATCTCCAGCATGATTATTCAGTCTCGCCCTGAAAATATGACAGCAATCAAGGCAGCCCTTCTGAACATGCCCGACACTGAAATCAGTGCCGATGACCCGTCCGGAAAGATCGTTGTCGTGATGGAAGCCGCAAGCGACCGACAGCTCGCAGACGGCATGAAAGAGATCGGCGACATCCCTGGTGTTCTGGGGGTTAACCTGGTCTTCCATCACAATGAAAACGCCCAATAACAACCAATAATCCGTCTGACCTTTGGCTCGAGGAAATTAACAATGTTCAAGGCAAAGATATCCCGTCGCGATGCCCTGAAAGCAAAAGCCGCCGCCGTTGCCGCTGCGGCTGCTGGCATCAGTTTGCCTGCTGCGGCACAAAATCTGGTGACTGATTCGGAACACACCCAACTCAAATGGTCAAAGGCCCCCTGCCGGTTCTGCGGCACCGGCTGTTCGGTCATGGTCGCGACCAAGGACAACCATGTGGTTGCCACCCATGGCGATGTCCTGTCCCCGGTTAACCGTGGCCTGAACTGCGTCAAAGGCTACTTCCTGTCAAAGATCATGTATGGCCAGGACCGCCTGACACAGCCGTTACTGCGTAAAAAGAACGGTGTCTATGACAAGAATGGCGATTTTACGCCCGTCTCGTGGGACGAGGCCTTTGACGTGATGGCCGAAAAATGGAAAGCCGCACTCAAGGCAAAAGGTCCGACTTCTGTTGGCATGTTCGGGTCCGGCCAATGGACGGTTTGGGAAGGATATGCCGCCTCCAAACTGATGAAGGCCGGTTTCCGATCCAACAACCTAGACCCCAATGCACGTCATTGCATGGCGTCCGCCGTTGTCGGTTTCATGCGCACATTTGGCATGGACGAACCGATGGGGTGCTATGACGACATGGAAGCCGCCGACGCCTTTGTGCTTTGGGGATCGAACATGGCGGAAATGCACCCGATCCTTTGGACGCGTGTCACTGATCGTCGCCTGTCGGCCCCGCATGTCAAGGTCGCGGTTCTTTCAACATATGAACATCGCTGTTTTGACCTTGCCGATATCCCGATGGTGTTCAAGCCGCAGACCGATCTGGCGATCCTGAACTATATCGCCAATCACATCATCCAGACCGACCGGGTCAATACCGATTTTGTCAACAAACACACGATCTTCCGCCGCGGCAACATCGATATCGGTTATGGCCTGCGCCCCGAAGATCCGCGCGAACAATCGGCCCAAAATGCATCGGATGCCGGTGGCTCGACCGACATGACATTTGACGAGTTCGCCGAATTCGTCTCGGAATACACCCTTGATAAGGTCCATGAAATGACCGGCGTTCCCAAGGAGCGCCTCGAAGCTCTGGCCGAACTTTATGCCGATCCGAAAATCAAGGTCACATCCTTCTGGACCATGGGCTTTAACCAGCATACCCGCGGGGTTTGGGCCAACAACCTTTGCTACAACATCCATCTTCTGACCGGCAAAATCGCCGAACCGGGCAATTCACCCTTCTCGCTGACCGGGCAACCGTCTGCCTGTGGTACCGCACGCGAAGTCGGCACGTTTTCCCATCGCCTGCCCGCCGATCTGGTGGTGACCAATCCCGAACACCGCAAACACGCCGAAGAAATCTGGAAACTGCCCGAAGGCACAATTCCCGACAAGGTCGGCTACCATGCCGTGCTTCAGAACCGGATGCTCAAGGACGGTAAGCTCAACGCGTACTGGGTCCAGTGCAATAACAACATGCAGGCTGGCGCCAACATGAACGAGGAAGGCTGGCCCGGTTACCGCAACCCGGAAAACTTCATTGCCGTTTCCGACGTCTATCCGACCGTCACCTGCGAGGCCGCCGACCTGATCCTGCCGACTGCGATGTGGGTCGAAAAAGAAGGCTGTTATGGCAATGCCGAACGCCGCACGCATATGTGGCATCAGCTAGTCGACGCGCCGGGCGAAGCCAAATCCGATCTGTGGCAATTAATGGAATTCTCCAAACGCTTCAAGATCGAGGAAGTCTGGCCCGAAGACCTTCTGGCCAAGGCACCGGAACTGCGTGGCAAAACCATGTTTGACGTGCTGTTCCAGAATGGACAGGTCAATAAATTCCCGCTCGAAGATACCGCACCGGACTATAACAACGTCGAAGCCAAGCATTTCGGTTTCTACGTCCAGAAGGGCCTGTTCGAGGAATACGCGACCTTTGGCCGCGGGCATGGTCACGACCTTGCCCCGTTCGACAGATACCACGAAGTACGCGGCCTGCGCTGGCCCGTTGTGGACGGCAAGGAAACCCTGTGGCGTTACCGTGAAGGTTACGATCCCTATGTCACGCCGGGGGCCGGGGTCGAATTTTACGGCCACAAGGATGGCAAGGCACGCATCTTTGCCCTGCCGTATGAGCCGCCTGCCGAAAGCCCGGATGAAGAATATCCCTATTGGCTGTGTACCGGGCGTGTGCTGGAACACTGGCATTCCGGTTCGATGACCGAACGGGTGCCCGAACTTTACCGGGCGTTCCCGGACGCACTTTGCTTCGTCCATCCCGACGATGCCGCCGAAATGGGCATGCGACGCGGCGACGAGGTCCGGGTGATTTCAAGACGCGGTGAAATGCGTACCCGCGTTGAAACACGCGGCCGTAACAAACCGCCGCGTGGCCTGATCTTTGTGCCGTGGTTCGATGCAAGCCAGCTGATCAACAAAGTCACGCTGGACGCCACCGACCCGATGTCCAAACAGACGGACTTCAAAAAATGCGCCGTCCGTCTGGAAAAGGTGTGAGGGAGGAAACCATGAAAATGACCCCGAAATGGCTCATGGCGCTGGCGATTATTGCAATTGCTGGCGCGGCATATGCCGCCGAACCGATCACCACCCTGCGCAGCACCGCCCCCGATCAGGAGAGCGCGGCACCACGGATCAGCAACTTCGAGGATACGGACCAGAAACGCCCGCGCAATTATCCCGAACAGCCGCCAACCATCCCGCACGATATCGAAGGATATCAGATCGATAAAAACGCCAATAAATGCCTGTCATGTCATGCGCGTTCGCGCACCGGCGAAAGCGGCGCACCGATGGTTTCGATCACCCATTTCATGGATCGGGACGGTCAGTTTTTGGCCGCGGTCAGCCCACGGCGCTATTTCTGCACGCAGTGTCATGTGTCCCAACGTCAGGTCGAGCCGCTGGTCGGCAACAGCTTTGTCGATATTGATGCATTGCTGCCCAACAATAGCACGCGGATCGCGGAATAGGGAGATTGCCAATGTTCGATCTTCTGAAACGCTATTGGAAGGTCCTGAATTCACCAAGTGTGCATTTCAACCTCGCCTTTTTGACGCTGGGCGGCTTCGTTGCTGGTGTTATCTTCTGGGGCGGGTTCAACACCGCACTTGAAGCAACAAATACCGAAAAGTTCTGCATTTCATGTCATGAAATGCGGGACAACGTTTTTGCCGAACTTAAATCAACGATCCACTATTCCAACCGGTCCGGTGTGCGCGCCACCTGTCCGGATTGTCATGTTCCGCATGAATGGACTGACAAGATTGCCCGTAAAATGCAGGCATCCAAGGAAGTCTGGGGCAAGATTTTCGGCACCATCAGCACACGCGACAAGTTTGTTGAAAAGCGTCTTGAACTGGCCCAGCACGAATGGGCCCGGCTGAAAGCCAACAATTCGCTGGAATGCCGTAACTGCCATTCTGCTGAATCGATGGACATCACCCGCCAAAGCCCCCGTGCCGTCGAAGCGCACGAGAAATTTTTGTTCACCGGCGAAAAGACATGTATCGACTGTCACAAAGGGATCGCGCATCATCTGCCTGACATGTCGGGTGTTCCCGAGTGGCAGTAACCGATTATCCGGCGTGATCGCATCTGTGTGGCGATCACGCCGAAATCCGCGTGAAGGACGGGCTATGACTTTGACGATATTTGTCGACACCGGCATTTTGCCACATGGCAACCGGGGCTAGATAAATGCTGGCTGGTATCCCCTTTCTCCCCAAAGACGCTATCGACGATCTGCTGGATCGTCTGGCAAATCACGTCGTTGCCAAGGGGCTGCGTGTCGCGGGCTATGTGCAGAAACGCCGCGCGGACCGTGATTGCGGAACCCTGGTTTATGTCCGCAATCTTGGCACCGGACATGAAATGCCGATCACCAAAAACCGCGGGTCGCTGGCGCGCGGCTGCAAGCTGGATGGCGATGCATTGGCAACCCTGTCCGAACAGCTTGAAGGCGATCTGGATCATACCCCCGATATCCTGATCATCGGGCGGTTTGGACGCAGCGAAGCCGACGGGCGCGGATTGCGCGACGTGATATCAAAGGCAATGGATTTGGGAATTCCGGTACTGGTCGGGGTTCGCGATGAATATGACGCCGCCTGGCAGGACTTCCACGGTGGCTATGCCCAAACCCTGCCCTTTGACGAGGACTCAATCATCATCTGGTGGCAGGAACAAGTCAGGGAACGCGCAACACAGGAAGCCTGATGACCTGTCATCAGGCCACACGCTAAACGCTGCAAACGCCAAGGTTGGCATCAACAATAACCCGCTCGTCGATCAGAACGCGGGTCGCAAAACTTTCAAACCACGCCCCGAATGCCGCATCATATCTGGCGCGTCCGGCACGCTGTTGATCAGGGTTCTGACCATTCGGGCGTTCAGTCTTTTCCGCGGATTTCGCAAGCCAGCGTTCATGGGTTTCGTCATCGACTTCGGGATGGAACTGAATCCCCCAGATCCGGTTATCAACGTGATAGGCCTGATTGGGGAAAACCGAGCCGCGCGCCATCAATTCAGCCCCGTCGGGAAGCTCGAACCCCTCGCTGTGCCAGTGATAAACCATCATTTCATCGGGGAACAATTCACGCCCGGCCTCGGTCGCCTCGATCGGGTAATAACCGATTTCAGTCATGCCATCGGCACGCGAGGTGACTTTGGCCCCCAAATGGCGCGCCATCAATTGCGCACCAAGGCAAATGCCCAGATACATCGCGTTGCTGTTCACGACATGGGGCAGCCATTCCATGATCTTTGCAACATTAGCCTCATGGTCGTCATTGGCACTCATCGGACCGCCAAACACAATCGCCAGATGGTAGCCTGACATATCACTTGGCAACGCGTCGCCTTCACCCGGACGGCGAATATCGAACTCGTACCCATACCGGCACAAAACAGCCCCAACCCGACCGGGTTGACCGGTGGCAGAATTGAAAACCATTAAAACGCGTTTCGCGGGACTTAATTCGTTCATGCCGACCTCGTTGCTGCGATAGCGAAAGGGTGGCGGTTTAGAACCGTTTTGACAAGCCCCGAGACCATAAAAGGCAAAACGACATGACAAAAGGCCACCGCATTTCTGCGATGGCCTTCGGGGCTTTTCCCAATCGTCATATAATGCCGAAAAGCGGCTTATACGTTGAATTTAAAGTGGAAGATGTCTCCGTCCTTGACGATGTAGGTCTTGCCTTCCTGACGCAGTTTGCCGTTATCGCGTGCACCGGCTTCACCGCCAAAGGTGATGAAATCGTCATAGGCGATGGTTTCGGCCTTGATGAAACCGCGTTCAAAATCGGTATGGATCACACCGGCGGCATTCGGTGCGGTTGCGCCGGAATATACTGTCCATGCACGCGCTTCTTTCGGGCCAACCGTGAAGAAGGTCAAAAGGTTAAGCAGCTTGTAGCCTTCGCGGATAACACGTGCCAGACCGGTTTCTTCAAGGCCAAGCCCCTCAAGGAATTCTTTCTTGTCTTCGGCACTCTCGAGCAGGGCAACCTCGGACTCAATCGCGGCTGAAATCACAACCGAACGCGCACCCTGTGAGGCAGCCATTTCGGCAACCTTGGCCGAAAGCGCATTGCCATCAGCCGCACTGTCTTCATCCACGTTGCACGCATAAAGGACCGGCTTGCTGGTCAGAAGCTGCAACATGCGAAACGCCTTGGCTTCGTCATCGTTGTTGATTTCAACAACACGTGCCGGTTTGCCTTCGCGCAGGGCTTCAAGCGTACGTTCAATCAGCTCCAGCGTCAGTTTGGCATCTTTATCGCCACCCTTGGCACGTTTCTGAAGGCCGGTAACGCGCTTTTCAAGGCTGTCCATATCGGCCAGCATCAATTCGGTTTCGATGGTTTCCGCATCACGCACCGGATCAACCGATCCTTCGACATGGGTGATGTCCCCATCTTCGAAACAACGCAGAACATGCACGATGGCATCGGTTTCGCGGATATTGGCCAGGAACTGGTTACCAAGCCCCTCGCCCTTGGATGCACCGCGCACAAGACCGGCGATATCAACGAATTCAAGCTGGGTCGGAATGATGGTCGCCGACTTGCCGATGGCGGCAATCTTATCAAGGCGTTCATCAGGAACGCTGACCCGACCGGTGTTCGGTTCGATGGTACAGAACGGGAAGTTCGCGGCTTCGGCCGCGGCAGTCTGTGTCAGGGCGTTAAACAGGGTCGATTTACCAACGTTGGGCAGACCGACAATACCGCATTTGAATCCCATCTTTTCCGGGCTCCGTCACTTCGAATGTGTCTGAAACAGGATGGGGCAGGCCCCGATCCCGATGCTATTTCTTTTTGTTAAAGGCGCGGGCCAGTGCATGCGCCATGGCGGTTGCGGCGTTGCTGACCGGGGTGTCGGGCTTGCCTTCAACCTCCGGCGCATCAGACGCACCTTTATCTTCTATCTTGCCGTCGCCTTTCACAGCGTTGGCCGATTTCTCAACCGCCGCAGCCGGTTTTGGCTTTTTCTCGGCCTTGGGTTTTGGCGGCGAGACAATGTGCGAAACCTTGCTCATGAAACCGCCGTCGTCTCCCTTGACGAGACGCGGGAATTCAAGTGCGACGCCATCCAGCAGCGCCATAAGCCAACCGTTCTGTTCGGCCTTGGAAAAATCGCCCAGAACATGCCCGTGAACACGTTCCTTTTCCCCAGGATGGCCAATACCAAGCCGCACACGACGATATTCCTTGCCGCAATGGGCGTCGATGGACCGCAATCCGTTATGCCCGCCATGGCCGCCGCCGCGTTTGACGCGCAGCTTGCCCGGTGGAAGATCCAGCTCGTCATGCAGGACAATAACGTCTTCGATCGGAATTTTGTAAAAACGCAGGACTTCGCCAACGCTTTGGCCCGAAAGGTTCATGAAAGTTTCCGGCTTTAATACCAGAATCTTTTGGCCGTTCACTTCGCCTTCGGCAATTTGCCCCTGAAATTTCTTGCGCCAGGGTCCAAAAGAATGACGGCGGACGAGTTCGTCCGCCGCCATAAAGCCGATATTGTGGCGATTGGCGGCATATCCCGAACCCGGGTTCCCCAATCCAATCACCAATAACATCGTAGACCTCGATCTTATTCTTCGGTCGCTTCTTCGTCGTCAGCGCTTTCGGCATTTTCTTCCGATTTAAGCGCAGACGGAGCAGCAACAGTCGCAACCGTGAAGTCACGGTCGGTAATGGTGAGTTCGACACCTTTCGGCAATTTGATCGCCGAAATGTGAATCGAGTCGCCAACTTCGACACCAGTCAGATCGAAGACGAGTTCTTCCGGAATGGCATTCGGTGCACATTCAACTTCGACATCGTGACGAACGATGTTCAGAACGCCGCCTTTTTTCAGACCCGGGGATTTCTCTTCGTTAACGAAGCGAACCGGGACTTCAACGGTCATGGTCTGACCTTTTGCAAAACGCAGGAAGTCGACATGGATCGGAGCATCCGTCACTTTGTCGAACTGTACGTCGCGTGGCAGGACTTCGTAGGTTTCTTTGCCAATCTTGACATCAAGAATGTGCGAGAAGAAACCCTGCTTGTGCAGAAGCTTGTTGAGCGGACGCGGGTCAATCTGGAACAGAACAGGTTCCTGTTTTGCTCCGTAAATGACACCAGGGACCATACCGGCACGACGCACGGCACGGGCGGCCCCCTTTCCGGCCCGTTCACGGATTTCCGCAGTGATAACAGTGTTTGCCATCGGAAAATCTCCTTGAACTAAAAACATATTGCGACCGTGGGCTGGTGCAAATCACCGGTGAAAACCCACGAAAGCAAACGCGCTGGCCTCCAGGGGTGCCAGCGCAGCAGCGCCTTATACCCTCAATCGAAAAGAACGGAAACAGATTTTTCTTCCGAAATTCGACGAATGGCTTCGGCCATCAAAGGTGCAATCGGAAGCTGACGAATTTTCGAACAGCCACGCACCGCTTCGGATGCCTTGATCGAGTCCGTGGTCACGACTTCGGTCATCGGCGAATTGGCAATACGCTCAACAGCCGGGCCCGACAGAACACCATGCGAAACATAGGCCGCAACCGATGCCGCACCGCGCTCTTTAAGAGCCGTCGCCGCATTGCAAAGGGTGCCAGCCGAATCAACGATGTCGTCAACCAGAATGCAGGCCGCATCCTTGACGTCACCGATAACATGCATGACTTCGGACACACCGGCCTGCGGGCGGCGTTTGTCGATGATGGCCAGTTCGGCATCCAGACGTTTTGCAACGGAACGCGCGCGTGCCACACCACCGACGTCCGGGCTGACGATAACCAGTTTCTGGCCTTCGAACTTGTTGCGGATGTCGCTGGTCAGAACCGGGGACGCAAACAGGTTATCAAGCGGAATATCGAAGAAGCCCTGAATCTGACCGGCATGAAGGTCCATGGTCAGAACGCGGTCTGCACCGGCAACCGTGATCAGGTTGGCAACCAGCTTTGCCGAAATCGGGGTACGGGGACCCGATTTACGATCCTGACGCGCATATCCGAAATACGGAAGCACAGCGGTAATGCGGCGGGCCGAACCACGGCGAAGCGCATCAAGAACCACCAGAAGTTCCATAAGATGGTCGTTTGCAGGGAAAGAAGTGCTCTGAATGACAAAAACGTCCTCACCGCGGACGTTTTCCTGTATTTCACACCAGATTTCCTGATCGGAGAATCGCTTGAGATCTGCACGGGTAAGCGGCAGGCTCAAGTGATCAGCAATTGCCTCAGACAGCGGGCGGTTGCTGTTACAAGCGAGGATCTTCATGGCGGGGCCTCGATTAATGGGTGCCGGGAAAGTGAATAAATCTAATGTCCTGTGCGGTACAGGCCGGATGCAAACTTGCCGGTAACAGATCCCGTCACGTCTTTCCTGTCGTTCACTTGACCGTATAATTCGGCGCTTTCGCCTTCCGGTCCAACGACATATCCACGACACTCAAAGACCAATAATGAGCAAGTCCACATATCAGTGAACCGCGGCGGTGTTATAACCAGCCGTTAACAGTCTGTAAATGGTCGCGGTGCCGAATATCGACAAGGCAGTCATGCAGATTGGCGCAATATCGGACGATCAGCACGCTATCAACGTGACGATACCGTCTTTTTATCGGCCTTAAGCATCATGCCCTTTTTGCGCGCCACCTGAGTAAGCGCCCCTTCAAGGGCATCGACAGCGGCTTGGGCGGCAATCGATGCCACCGACCCCCAACGTTCATCAAGCCGTCCGTGCGGCACGACATTGTTTTGCGCCATCTGGCCCAATTCGGTGCCATCCGGGTCCATGATCACCCAGTCGATCTGAACCTGATCAAGCGGCGTCGTGGTTTTGCGGTCCACTGGTTTAACGGAAATTGTCGCCGATAAAATGATCGATCTATCGTCTATTTCATCGTCAACCTCGATCCCCTTAGCACGCAGCAACGCCCCCGCGGAACGTACCAGTGCTTCATTCCCATCGCCCGGTGCCCCTGCAAAATCAACAAGTGCGATCTTCACCACCGGTGCCTCGGCAAATTGGGAACGATCACCCGAAATCAGAAACGCAATCCGCTTGGCCGGCTCGTCCACCAGCTGATCATATGCCTGCTGTGCCGGATCGACCTTTTCGCCCTTAAGGTCGCGAACCTTGTCGGCAAGCTCCTTGGGCACGGCAAGGTTGGTTTCTTCGGGGCCGTTCGGGGTTTGGGCAAACCAGTAACCTGATTGCAATTCCCCCGCCCCGCGGGCGGTATCAATCGCCAGGCCATCCGGGTTCATCAAAACCCAGGTCACATCAATATAGGCCGCATCACCGCTCGCCAGGCGGGACTCGACATTGGGCCGCAATATAAAGTCACCGCCGATCTGGCTGTCGCTATAAGCCGGGATATCAAGATTGCGAAGCGCGCGTGCCATCGCGCGCGACAAATGCACCGATGCCCCCTCGGGCAGATCTTCGCCGATCTCGACCCGGACCGTGTTGGTATCGCGCAGTTCCAGCAATGTCGGATCACCTTCGCGACCGGCCCCTTCAAACGGGCGCGGTAAATCACCGCATGCCGCAAGCGGCAAAACACAGGACGCAAAAAGAACCAGAAACCGTAATCGAGAAATCATCTATTCAAATTCACCGCGTCACATCAAAACGCAGCCAACCATGGCTGCAATGATCATAAAGAAGAACAGCATGATCAAATGGGGCATAGCATGTTTCCTCGCAATCCCGGGATCAGGAACCGGTCAGCATGATCGCCGATAACTGCCGTCCGTAATCAGGTTCACCGCGAAGGGTCGTCCGGCGATAGCTGTAAAACAATTCTTCTTCGGCCAAGGTATCGCGCGCCACCAGCTCGACCGCGGCAATACCTGTCGCCATGGTCCGGCGGCGGACATATTCCGGCAGATCGAACATGAAGTGACCATCGCGGACGGATCGATCAAAAAGGTCCTCATCCCCGGATGGACCCGACAGGATCGTATCACGGAACCCGGCATCGACTTCGTAGGACGGACGCGCAATGCACGGCCCGACAGAGGCCGATATATTGTCACGCGACGCGCCAAGCTTTTCCATCGCACTTACGGTTGCCTCGGATATCCCGGCGAATGATCCGCGCCATCCTGAATGACACGCACCAATCACGCGCGCCTTTGCATCATGGAACAATACCGGCGTGCAATCCGCCGTCAGAATGCCCAGCATCACATCGGGGCGGTCGGTTACCATCGCATCAGCCTTCGGGGCTTCTTCGCGCTCCAGCGGGCGTTTCAGCACCGCAACATCAATCCCATGCACCTGATAAACCGTGGTCAGACGGTCCGCCTTCGTACCAAACGCCTTTGCCGCACGTGCGCGATTTTCCGTAACACGGTCCCGGCTGTCATCCGACCCGAACCCGACATTCAGTCCGCTATGGATGCCATCACTCACCCCGCCCTTGCGGGTCAGAAAGCCATGACGCAGACCATCTTGATGTTGCAGGCTTTCGGCCTCGAACCACATCAGGCCATTGGCATTGCGTTCAATTCCGCGGGTTATCTGGCTGGTCATCGAAAGCTCCGTCATCCTTCGGCACCGCTGACACAAGGTGGCGGCGCCGTTTCGCGACCATATCCGATCAGCACTTTAAAAAGGGTTCCCATCTGATCGGCATCGATCAGGCGTGCCAAGGCCGCATCAATCGATTTTGCCTGCACATCATCGGCACCTTCTTTCAAAAGTTCGGCACGCTGTTCAATACCCAGCATCCGAAGGAACGTGCCCTGCGTCAGGACCGCACCGATCCGCGCATCCGCTTCCAGCATTGCCCGCCCGATGGCGGCAAAATCAACATGCGCGGTCAGGTCCGCATCACCGGGCTGCTCCAGAACCGGATGATATTTATGGTCCTTAAGCGCCTGCAAGGTATCACCAAACGCACTGTGGGGATGGCCGTAATCAATGAATAAAGCCGCGCCGCCAACCGCGTTCAGGCGGCGCGCGACCTGATCTGCAATCGCAATCGCCGCCGGGCAGCTTTCAAAAATATCGCCGGGCTTTGCCGTGCCACGCAATGTGGCTGGCACCAGCGCATCCGTCACCGGCGTTTCCGCCCCGCGCACGAACCCAAGTTCACCCGTATTGGCATCCACCCCAACCAGCCGTTCGCACCAGCCATGGCTTGCGCGTTCAAACTGACGGATCGGCAGGGCATCGAAAAACTCGTTGCCGATCACAATCATCGGCGCATTGCCACTGACCGGAATATCGTCAAATGCCTCGTGCCACGTTGCTGGAATGCCATAGGGCATGATCGCGGTTTGCTGATGGGTTCTAAGGACCGGACTGGTTTCAACAAACCGCACGGTTAACGCATCGGAAAGCCCCGGCACATTGCGCACCGCACGCAGGGCATCGGCCATCAGCGTCCCGCGCCCTGGTCCCAGCTCCACCAGATTGATCTTGCGCGGGCTTCCCATCTGCTGCCATGTCACCGCCGCCCAAAGCCCGATCAATTCGCCAAACATCTGGCTGATTTCAGGCGCGGTGATGAAATCACCCTTGCGCCCGAACGGGTCCTGTTTGCGGTAATAGCCATACTCGGGATGGGCGAGCGCGTCACTCATGAAATCGGCAATCGTGATCGGCCCGCCAAGGGCGATGCGCCGTTTCAGATGATCAAGCAGCGGGTTTTCGGAAGTCTCGGTCACGCCTTCTGTCCGTCTTTTGGCTGGTCTTCTTTTGGAAGCTTGCGCGTTTCAATCGGATCGGATTTCATCGCAAACACTATGCAGCCAATACCGGCCAGAACCATCGGGATCGAAAGCAACTGCCCCATGGTTGCCCCGAATGTCAGGAAGCCAAGCTGCGCATCGGGCTGGCGGAAAAATTCCACGATGATGCGCGAAATGCCATAACCGGCAACGAATGTTCCGCCAAGAATACCCGGCCGATGGCGGACATAGGCACTGCGCGACAGGGCAAACAGCACGATAAACAGGATCAGACCTTCAAGCGCAGCTTCGTAAAGCTGGCTTGGGTGGCGCGGTTCCGGCCCGCCATTTGGAAACACCATGCCAATCGGGGAATCGGTCACACGGCCAAACAGCTCGCCATTGATGAAATTGGCGATCCGCCCGAAAAACAGCCCGATCGGCGTTGCCACCGCCGCCGCATCCAGTACCGCCAGAATCGAAATGCCGCGTTTGCGCGCAAACAGGATGATCGCCACGATCACGCCCATGAACCCGCCATGGAACGCCATGCCACCCTGCCATACTTTCAGGATATTGGCCGGGTTCGCCATGTAATATTCCAGATTGTAAAACAGGATATATCCCGTACGCCCGCCAAGAATGACGCCAAGCGTCGCCCAGAACAGCAAATCATCAATGTCGCGTTTGCTCATGATGTTGGGCGTCTTGGCACAGTAATAAACCACATACCGCCAGCCAAGCAGCAACCCGGCAATATAGGCAAGGGCATACCAGCGGATTGCAATCGGACCGATAGAGATCGCGATCGGATCAATCGCCGGAAAGGCAAGGCTTAGCATCAGGGGAAACTCCGTGACGTATGTTTGTTAATTTACCGACTGGTCGCAAACGATCAGGGCAGGAACATGGCAAGACGCCCTGCCCGGCATCGGATCAACGGAACGGGTCCTCGGTCGCGAGGTAATCCTGAATATATTGCCGCACCCCTTCTTCAAGCGGGGTCATGTTCGCACCGTATCCGCACGCACGCAGTTTGGCCATATTGGCCTCGGTGAAATACTGGTATTTGTCGCGAATGCTTTCAGGTGTTGGCACATACTGAATATCGGGTTCCTTGCCAATCGCACTGAATACCGAAAGCGCCAGATCCTTGAAACTGCGTGCCTTGCCGGTGCCGACGTTAAACAGGTCGCTAACCTGCGGGTTGTCGTAAAGCCACATGATGATATCGACAACATCCCCGACCCAGACAAAATCGCGAAGCTGCCCGCCATCCTCGTAGTCGGGATGATGCGATTTGAAAAGGGTTGCGGTTTCACCCGCCGAAAGCTTGTCAAACATCTGCGACACGACCGATCGCATGCCGCCCTTGTGATATTCGTTCGGGCCATAGACGTTAAAGAATTTAAGCCCGGCCCACTGTTTCGGACGGAAACCGTTCTGATCAAGGATGGTTCTGAACCGGCGGTCGGTTGCATGTTTTGACCAGCCATAAGCATTCAGCGGTGCCAGTTTTGCCAGATCACCCTGATCAAAACTGTCGTTAAAGCCCTGCTTGCCATCGCCATAGGTCGCCGCCGAGGATGCATAGATCAACCGCGATGAATGGCGCGCACACCATTCCCAAAGCCAGGTGGTCAGTTTGAAATTGTTCTGCACGATCTTGTCGGCATCGCGTTCGGTGGTGGCCGAAATCGCGCCCATGTGAAAAATCGCCTTGATATCGTTATGCGCGTCCAGAAACGCAGGCAGATCATCGGGATGAACGATATCGCGCAGGTTACGTTTTGCGATGTTTTTCCATTTGATCCCGTCGCGCAGACGGTCAACGACCACAATGTCGTTTTCACCGCGTTCTTCAAGGGCGGCCACGATATTGGACCCGATAAATCCGGCACCACCGGTTACGATCAGCATTGCATTCTCCTCGCGGCACATTGGCCTTGTGCGCCAGCCCTTGCTGCGACCCTGTCGGGCCTTTGGGGCAATCAATTATGAAAACTGACAACTTTATAGGCCCCGCCCCGATCCGGGGCAAGGAAAGCCGTTTGTTTTTCCTTTACAGGTGCCTGATTGACGATCAACTTGCCTTGCGCTGTGCAAAGCCCATATTATGCGCATGTTTTGCGGATATGCCGTAACACACAGATACCGCCAAAAGCCGGAGACAAAGATGCAGATCAATAACCGTATTCTTGACGACCTGACCCGTGTCACCAATTCCGCCCTCGGAACCATGACCGGTGTCAAAGGCGAGATCGATGCACTTGTCCGCCAGCAGTTTGAAAAAATCCTGGCGGGGATGGACATGGTCACCCGTGAAGAATTCGATGTCATTCACGATGTCGCCATCCGCGCGGCTGAACGCATCGACGGCCTCGAAGCCAGGATTGCAGAACTCGAAGATCGTCTGGCAAAAGCTGAAAAACCGGCCACCAAACGCACCAGCAGCAAACCGGCAGCAAAAAAAGACGCATAACCGGGAAATCATCCCCACATACAGGCAAGGAACGCCGTTCATCGCAGGGCCGCGGAAAGGTCGGCCAGGGACAGCGGATTGCCGATCATTTGAAATTCATTTCCGTCACGCGTCGCGGGGCGGTTGAAACGCGGCGGGCACCGGCATATAGTGCGCGCCCTTTCGCATATGCAGAGACTGGCAAATTTATATGAACGACCACCTGGAAGATATCGGCGACCTCGGTGACGAAAATCCGTTGCTGCTTGTTGAAGATATCGCCCGCACCAATGACTGGCACGTGGAACGTCGCAGCGACGATGAAGTCGTTGTCGAAATCCCGGCGCACTGGTGCACGTATCTGGTCTATTTCACCTGGCGCGAAGATGCCGAAGCGCTTCACATTGCCTGCTGCTATGACCTGTTCGTTCCCGAGCCGCTGCGCCCGCGCATCTACGAATTGCTGGCAAAATGCAATGAACAGCTTTGGCTCGGCCATTTCGGATTGTGGCTGGATGAAAACATGCCGCTGTTCCGCCATACGCTTCTGTTTGGCGGCGATGTCCCGCCGATGGTCGAACAGTTCGAAGAACTGATTGATATCGCCATCTCCGAATGCGAACGCTTTTTCCCGGCTTTCAACTTTGTGCTGGGTCAGGGCAAAACCCCGGACGAGGCATTGACCCATTCTATGCTGGAACCTGTCGGCCAGGCATAGGCGGCGCGTTACCACCAGACGCATTTTCAATGGGGTCGGACCGTGTGCCGACCCTTTCTGTTTGCGGGCGCTGAAAAATTTTCTCCACCACACGCGAATGGTCATCACGATATAAATCCCGGTCGAGAGGCTTGAACAATACCCCGGACGATACAAAATCCCGCGCGGATTGGTGTTGTCAGAAAAACACCCCGCAGCGTGATATCTGAGGGCAAACTGTTGTGAATTTCCTCACGCCCCTTGCCCCTGTCACCGACTTGACCCACCTTCAGAACATCGCTACGGCATTGCATTGCGATTGCTGATCCACACATATTCGGCAGTCAGGGATGGAAAAATCGGAGCAGATTTCATGAATACGCGTCTATTGCTGGTCGGCTGTGGCAAAATGGGCAGTGCCATGCTGGAAGGCTGGCTGGCCAAAGGGCTTAAATCGGATAATGTCTATATTATCGAACAGGCCGAAGCCGCCGAGAAACTCTCAACCCGCTATGGCGTGCACGGCATTACCGATATCACCGAAGTCCCGCAGGATTTCATCCCGCAAGTCGTGCTGTTTGCCGTCAAGCCACAGGTCCTGCCCGATGTGATCGAAGATTACAAACCGCTGGTCCGGGCTGAAACGGTTTTCCTGTCGGTTGCCGCAGGAAAAACCATCGGCTTTTTTGCAGGACACCTTGGCGAAACCGCACGCATTGTGCGCGCCATGCCCAATACCCCGGCTGCCGTATCGCGTGGCATGACCGTGATGTGCCCGACCGATAATGTCAGTCAGGCGCAGCGCGATATGTGCGAAACGCTTTTGGCCACGGTTGGCATGGTATCGTGGGTAAGCGATGAAAGCCTGATGGATGCTGTCACCGCCCTTTCGGGCAGTGGGCCGGCCTATATCTTCCATCTGGTCGAAGCCATGGCACAGGCGGGCGAATCCGCGGGACTACCAGCCGATCAGGCAATGATGCTCGCCCGCCAGACGGTTGTCGGCGCCGGTTTCCTGCTTGACGCCAGCGAAGAAACCGCGGCGACCCTGCGCGAAAATGTTACCAGCCCCGGTGGCACGACGGCGGCAGCACTTTCGGTACTGATGGATACCCAGAACGGCCTGCCCGACCTGATGACCCGCGCGGTTGAAGCCGCCCGGAAACGTTCCGTCGAACTGGCGGGCTAAGCACAAACCGATCAAGGAGACGATCATGCCGGCAAAGAAAGATCCGCAAACCACACTGATCGATGCAGCCATGGAACTGGCCGCATCAGGGCGCTGGCATGACGTCACCATGATCGATATTGCGCAGGCTGCCAATGTCGACATTGGCGTGGCTTTTGATCACTTCAGAAGCAAGGCCGATATCCTGCGCCAATTCGTGCGCCGGATTGACCGGATTGTTCTTGCCGATCTTGATCCCGCCGATTTCGATGAACCGGGGCATGATCGCCTGATCGCCGTGATGATGGCGCGGTTCGATGCACTGATGCCCTATCGCCCCGCCCTTCGGTCGATCATCGCCAGTGGCGGCGACCTTGGCCCGGCTGATACAATGCGCGCGATCAAAACCCATTTCGGTTCGATGCGCTGGATGCTTGATGCCAGCGGCTTCACCACCGGCGGCCTGCATGGCAGCCTGCGTGTGGCCGGGATGGGCACGATTTATGCCCGGTGCTTCAGACAATGGCTTGAGGATGAAACCGCCGACTTCGGTCCGACAATGGCCGCCCTTGATCGCGCACTATCGCGCGGCAGCGAATGGGATAAACGGATCGGTACCGGTATTTCCCGCCTAAGCCGGACTTGCGGAAAAATTCAAAAAAAATGTGACCGGTTTGCCCAAAAATGTCGCCGAACCGATCACACAGAACAGACGTCGCCGACGACTGAAAATAACAGCACGGCATCCTAAGTATCTGATCTGAAACAGGGCAATCACAACATAACCCAAGGTTATTTCATCAAACAAAAACCAAACCATGAAGTTTTTGTGCGCTGCAAAATAAACCTTGACGAAAACGGTTCATTCCTTCATATTGCAGTTGAATTTGTGCGGCGCACAATAGCGCCTCATTCCACATCTGTTGCAAATTGCTGATGGAGCGCACACCATGACTGCCGCTAAAAAGGCTACCAACCCGTTCTTCGATCTCGACTTCACCAAATACACTGCAGATTTCAAAATGCCGGGTGTCGACGTGAACGAGATGATGGCGTTTCAGCGTAAAAACGTTGAAGCCCTGACCAAAGCCAACAAGGTTGCCTTCGATGGTTTCCAGGCTGTTGCTCAGCGTCAGAGCGAAATTTTCAAAACGCTGCTGGATAAAGTTCAGACCCAGGGCAAAGATTTCGCTGCTACTCCTGCTGACAACCCGATGGCCGCTGCTGCAAAGCAGACCGAAGCTGCGAAAGCCGCTTACGAAGAAGCCCTCGCCAATGCCAAGGAACTGTCCGGTCTGGTAAGCAAGTCTCAGGAAGAAGCTCTTGCTCTTCTGCAGAGCCGCTTTACCGAATCCCTGGACGAATTCAAGTCCGCGATCGAAAAGACCGCCACTGCGAAATAATCTAGCTGATAACTTCCCGTTATCAACTTCCGGCAGAGCCTTCTGGCTCTGCCGTTTTTATTTGTGCTTTTGCCCAAACTCCTGATCTGGTCAAACGCATCGATAAACCCTTAACGGCAAACCGTGCCCCCGCTAATCTGGCTCAAATTCAACGGAGAAAGATTTATGAGCGAGATCAGTTTTGAAGATTTCCTGAAGGTGGATATCCGCATTGGCACGGTTATCGATGCACAGGAATTCCCCGAAGCCCGCCGCCCGGCTTTAAAGCTCTGGGTGGATTTCGGCCCTGAAATCGGCACCCGCAAAACATCAGCCCAGATCACCAAATATTACACGCCCGAAAGCCTGATCGGCCGCCAGGTCGCCGGTGTGGTCAATTTCCCCAAAAAACAGGTTGGTCCTTTCATGTCCGAATTCCTCTGCCTCGGCTTCCCCGATGGCGAGGACGACAAAGGCATCGTCCTGATCGCACCGGAACGCAACATCCCCAATGGCGGACGCCTGTTCTAGGATGCTTTCCCCACCGCCAATCCGGCACAAAAAAGGGCGTGGCCTTAATCCGGCCACGCCCTCTTCCCCACCTATATTTCTGTTTTCTTAACGCGCCAGAACCATTGCTGCTTCCCGCGTCCGTCCAACCGTCCCGGCTACACTGATTGCCGACGACTTGATCTGATCGATTGTGGATGCGAAACTTTCGACTGAGCTCGCCATGCTTTGCATGTTGCCAGAAACCTCTTGGGTCACAGCACTCTGTTCTTCGACTGCCGAAGAAATTGTCGTGACATTGTTCAGAACGGTTTCAACATCGCTGCGGATGGAGCCAAGCACCCCGACAACTTCACTCGCAATGGTTTGAATTCCCCCGATCTCGCCGGAAATCTGCTCGGTTGCCCGCGCGGCCTGATTGGCAAGATTTTTGACCTCGGTCGCAACAACCGCAAAACCTTTTCCAGCTTCACCGGCGCGTGCAGATTCGATTGTTGCATTCAGCGCAAGCAGGTTGATCTGGCTGGCAATATTCTGGATCACCTCGACGATATTGCCCATTGCCGCAACAACCTCGTTCATTTTGTCGGTTGATTGACCAGCCAGAACCGTTTTTTCAAATACCTGATCGGTGGACATTCTGGCTTCAGACATGCTGCGTGAAATTTCTGCGATTGACGCGGCCAGCTGCTCGGAACCGGCGGCGACGGCCTGTACATTTGCCGACGTTTCGCTGGAAACCGTCGCAGCAAAGATTGACTTTTCATCCAACTGGTGAAGGCTGAGATCAATATCGGAAAAGTTGTTATCGATCATAGACTTCAGATCGATCAGCAAATTGACCTGCTCGGTCACATCGGTTGCAAACTTGACGACCTTGTAGGGCACCCCATTTGGATCAAAGATCGGGTTATAGGATGCCTCAATCCACACCACGCGACCACCCTTGGCAATACGTTTGAACTGTTGCGATGTGAAATTGCCCGCACGCAGGCTTTTCCAGAAATCCGCATAGTCTGCGCTATTTGCATATTCCGGCTCGACAAACATCTTGTGATGTTTGCCCTGAATTTCAGACAACTCATACCCCATTACAGACAGGAAATTGTCGTTCGCGTCCCGGATTGTACCTTCCAGATCAAACTCAATCACCGCCTGACTGCGACCAATTGCGTTTACCTTGCCATCAAGTTCTGCAAGTTTCTCCTGACGTGCGGTAATATCGGACGCAAACTTGACGATTTTTGCAACTTTGCCGCGGGCATCAAAGACCGGGTTGTAGGTAGCCTCGATCCAGACCTGTTTTCCGCTTTTGGTGATACGCGGAAATGCCTCGCTTTTGAATTCACCCGCCGCCAGATCCTTCCAGAACAAATCATATTCCGGTGTCATGCGCATTTCAGCAGGCACGAAAATACGATGATGTTTACCAACGATTTCGGAAAGATCGTAACCAACGACGTTCAGAAAATTCTCATTGGCACGAGTGATCGTACCATCGGTCTTGAATTCGATCACGGCCAGTGATTTCTCCAGCGCAACCAGAGTTTCGGAAGCCAGACCGTTCTTTTTCGACGAAAGGAAGCTCAACACAGACATCATACACCTCTTGAAAATCAGAGTGCCAGAGCGTCAAAGCTGTTTCCGCGATCTGGCTGGGAACTGCCAAGAAGATAATACAGGTGTATAGGCCGCCATATCCCCATATGGGGAGTGTTAAACGATAAATAGTATTCCCAGAAAACTAAAATTTATCAGCACCTTAACGGATACAAACAAAAAAGCGCACCCGAAAGTGCGCCTTTGATTAAGCAATTTCTTTCGCTGAAACGTATTACTTCTCGACGAATGCCTTCTCGATCACGAAATGACCCGGCTCGTTCATATTGCCTTCCTTGCCGCCCCAATCGATCAGCATCTGGCGGGTTTCAGCAATCATTTCCGGGTTGCCGCACAGCATGAAGCGATCATCTTCAAGGGTCGGCTTGGGCAGGCCAAGATCATCGTAAAGTTTGCCAGACGTCATCAGGTCGGTGATGCGGCCCTGATGTTTGAATTCCTCGCGGGTGACGGTCGGATAGTACAGAAGCTTTTTGGTCACTTCCTCGCCAAAGAATTCATTGTTGGGCAGTTCGCTATGGATGAATTCCTGATAGGCCAGTTCGCGAACCTCGCGGCAACCATGAACAAGAATGACCTTGTCGTAGCGCTCGTAGGTTTCATAGTCGCGAATAACGCTCATGAACGGGGCCAGACCGGTGCCGGTCGACAGCAGCCAGAGGTTTTTGCCCGGCAGCAGGTTGTCATGGATCAGGGTGCCGGTCGGCTTGCGCCCGACCAGGATCTTGTCACCTACCTTGATATGCTGCAAACGTGATGTCAGCGGACCGTTTGGCACTTTGATCGAAAAGAATTCAAGCTCTTCGTCATAATTGGCACTCACCATCGAATAAGCGCGCAAAAGCGGCTTGCCTTCGACTTCGAGTCCAATCATGGCAAACTGACCGTTGATGAACCGGAACCCCGGATCACGGGTGGTTTTGAATGTGAAGAGGGTGTCGGTCCAGTGATGGACGTAAGTGACTGTTTCTTCGTTTAAATTGCTGGCCATAACGCTGCATCAATCCGTTTCGTCTAAAGCTTTCTACTGGACCGTGGCGGGAACGACGGACACACTTTCCCAGCACCATATCCATGCCAAGTTGACGCGATTTAACATCAACCAAACGTATATCGCAAGAAAACATTCATCATTTGTGTATTTTTATGTAAGACAACATATAAATATACAAATTAAGTGTAGAATATTGTCTGACAATAGTGCACGATAATCGCATCAGGTCTATATCGCAAACGCGAACTGCCCCATAGATAGGCTACGATGCGCCGCACGGCAATGATCCATCGCAATCCGGTGAAAAATGACAGAAACCGCCGCATTACCCAACGATAGTCTGACCGTTCAGCAGGTTTCAGGTGCCATCACCAATGCAGTGCGCGACGGGCGCTTGGTACCGGGTCAACGTCTGACGGAAATCGATTTTGCCAAACGCCTTGGCGTCAGCCGTCCATCCGTTCGCGAAGCCTTTCGTCAATTGACCGCAGACGGGCTACTGCACAGCCAACCCTATCGCGGGGTCAGCGTGCGCCACATGACACGACGCGAAGTCGATGATCTGTTTGTCGTGCGGGGTGCGCTTGAAGGCCTTGCCGTGCGGCTGGCAACCCCGACACTTCAAAACGATGCGTCGAAATTGCTTGCCATCCAGGCCGAGCTGGACACTGCCGAAACCCGTAACGACCTTGCCGCCATGTCGCGCCACAACCTTGCCTTCCATATGCTGTTTGCCGATGTCACCGGCAACGCGCTTTTATGTGAACAGTTGCGACGGATTTCCAACAGTGTTTATTGGCTGCAATTCCGCGTTCTGGTCGCTGATGACAAGGTCCTGCAAACCAATACCCGGCATCGTGACATTGTTGACGCAGTTCGCAGCGGGGATGCCGCCAAAGCCGAGGCTATCATGATTGATCATGTCGATCATTCGCGCCAATTGGTTCAATCGCTGCCTGACAATCATTTCGCCGAAAGCCCGGCAGACTGACGGCTATTCCCCCTGCCAACCCGGTCCCTTGCCGGATGTGCGACCGCATAGAACCCCACCTCACGGCACATCTCCGAACCAGATTGCCAGTCTATCCCGGGTCCTTCATCAACTCCTTTATCGGCGCTGGACATGAAACTTGCATCCCCGAATTCCCTCGATTACGATTGTCTGACAATTTAAACAAACAAATATTAGAGAGCACCATGACAAACCGCCCCACCCCGACCACCGAATTTTTACCGATCCCGTTGCCCGATTATCAGGAACGACCGATTGACGAGATGCGCCTTGGTGCGCAGGCATTTTATGATGAAATCCGTACGCGCCACACGGTACGCGAATTTTCGGATCGGCCGGTGCCACGCGACATCATCGAAACATGCATTCGTGCGGCGGGTACGGCCCCCAATGGGGCCAATCATCAGCCATGGCATTTTTCGGTTATCGGCGATCCGGCGATGAAAAAGAAAATCCGCACCGCCGCCGAGGAAGAAGAACGCGCATTTTATGCCGGCCGCGCTGGCGAAGAATGGATCGAAGCTCTTCGCCCCTTGGGCACGGATGACAGCAAACCGTTTCTGGAAATCGCACCATGGCTGATTTGCATTTTCGGCGAACGTAAAAGTGCGTCGGCTGACGGGAAGTTGCGCAAAAACTATTACGTGCCGGAATCCGTTTCCATCGCAACCGGCTTTCTGATCGCGGCCCTGCATCGTGCGGGGCTTGCGACACTGACACATACGCCAAACCCGATGAGCTTCCTGACCGAAATCTGCCAACGCCCGGACCACAACAAGCCCTATATCCTGCTGGTCACCGGATATCCGGCAGCGGATGCGACGATCCCGAAACATGCGACGGAGAAAAAAGACCTTTCGGAAATCGCGACTTTCTTCTGAAACACATCAACCCCAAAACAAGAAGCCCCGCGGCACGGCGGGGCTTGGGGTTTTCTATTTAACATTCCAAAGACGCTTAATGCCCGATCGGCAGAACAAGACGGACGCGAAGCCCGCCGCCCGGCGCATCTTCAAGGTAGACATCACCGCCATGGCCACGCGCTGAATCACGCGCAATTGTCATGCCAAGACCGACACCACCCGTCGCCTGATTACGCGATTCCTCAAGACGATAGAACGGCTTGAAAACGTCTTCGCGCTTGTCAGCCGGAATACCCGGACCATCATCGTCAAAGACAATTTCATAATCCTGCCCGCGACGTCCCGCGCGAACCGACAGATTATTGGCATACCGCCCGGCATTGGACATGATATTGGCAAGACAACGCCGCACGGATTGCGGACGCAGTTCCATTTCCAGACTATCGGCGATGTGCAGATCAATCTGCTGGCCATCGCGCAGTGCTTCCCCAACCTGATCGGTAATCAGCTTGCCAATATCGGTTGGCTCGGCCTTTTCGCCTTCTTCGCCGCGCGCAAACGCCAGATAGGCATCGACCATACGTTCCATGTCGACAACATCCTGCTTAAGCGCATCAACACCGGGCAACGAACCCTGCATCGCCAGTTCCAGCTTCATGCGCGTCAGCGGCGTGCGAAGATCATGCGACACCCCGGCCAGCAAGGCGGTCCGTTGTGATAGATGACGTGCGATACGGTCGCGCATCGAAATGAAGGAAGATGCAGCCAATCGCACCTCGGCCGCACCTTCGGGTTTGAAGGTGTCGACCTCCACACCGCGACCAAACTGATCGGCGGCCTTGGCAAGACGACGGATCGGACGGACCTGATTGCGCATGAACATCACGGCAACGCCATACAGGATCAGGGCGGAACCCGCGATCCACATAAAGAAGATATAAGTGGTAGACGAATAAAGACGCTTTCGCGGGGCAATGATGGAAAGGACTCCGTCCTTCAACTGTACCCGAATTTCAAGCTGGCGGTCATCGACATCAAGATCAAAGAAGAATGGGCGCTCCAGACGCTCATCCAACGCGGTGAACAGTTCCTGCGACACCAGCCCGAAAGGCGGTTGGGTAATCTGCTGCTCAAGGATTTCATCGGGTTCAAACAGGATATCAAGCTGCAAACGCGTGCGTGCGGAATGCTGCAGCCACTCAAAATGCTCCGCATCCGGATATTCGCCAAGATAATCAATGACGAAAACAACATCACCGGCAAGACCACGGCTTAGCTGGCGCGCGACCGTATCCCAATGCCGTTCGAAAAAGATCAGCACGGTGACGATCTGCAACAGCAGCATCGGCGTCATCAGGATCAGAAGCGACCGGCCTAAAAGACCTTTCGGCATAAGTGACTTGATCCATCCTGCGTTTTCGCTGCCCAAAACCCTTAATCCCTATCCGTCACTGGCCAGTCGGCGGTTCGGCCAATCTGTGTTAATCAACATACAGGACATAGCCCCGTCCGCGTACCGTCTGCAAGTATCTTGGTTGTTTCGGGTCTTCCTCGAACTTGCGCCGAAGGCGCGTCACCTGCACATCAATGCTGCGCGATGCGCCGGGATCAACGGCATTTCCGCCCATCATCTGGTGAAGGTCTTCACGCGTTGTTGTTTCACCGCGCCTGCGGACAAGAGCGGCCAGAAGCGCCTGCTCGGCACTTGTCAGATAGATATGCTCCGATCCGCGCTGCAACGTCATCCGACTGAGGTCAAAGGTGAAGTTGCCAAACTGCGCCATGGTGGATTTGTCATCGCGCGCGTTCTCATCTGACGGCGCTGGTACTTGGGCATAGCGACGCAAAATGGCTTCGATCCGAAGGACAAGCTCACGGGGCTCGAACGGTTTGGCAAGGTAATCATCCGCCCCCGCCTCAAGCCCGGAAATGCGGTCTTCGGTTTCCGAAAGTGCTGTCAGCAGAAGGATCGGCACCTTCGTCCCCTCGCCGCGTAAGCTACGCGCAAGGTCAACCCCCTTCTCTCCGGGCATCAGAACATCCAGCACCAGAAGATCAAACTGCATGCCGGCAAGGCTGGATCGCGCTTCAGCAGCATTTCGCGCGGCCGAAACCACAAAGCCGTTTTCGCCCAGATAACGGGTCAGCAAATCCCGCAGACGGTCATCGTCATCGACCACAAGAATGTGCGGCTGATCGTGACGGCTCATACACGGCTCTCCTGAAACCTGAACATCTGAAACGCTTTATCCTATGCGAGTTAGGCAAAAAAAAGTTTCAAAATTGTATCTGTCCAAAAGACACCGGATCAGGTCAGCATCCTGATCCGGTGATTATCGCGATAAAAAATTTTAACGAAACATCGCTAACTCGCCCGCCGGCGCATACCGGGCGGGTTGTCATCGGTGAAACGGGCCCGGTCGGGTTCTTCGAGCATGCCCAGCATCACCTTGCGAAAACCCTCAACCGCTTCGGCCCCGGCTTCGCGATAGGCGGCCGCGATCAGGCTGCGCTGATTTTCGGTCAGTTCACGTTCCAGCGCTTCGCCCTTTTCCGTCAGGGTCAAAAGCCGCTGGCGACGATCCTGCACACCGGTTTTCTGATCGATGAAGCCTTCGCGCACCAGTTGGCCCAAAACACGCGACAGGGACTGCTTGGTAATTTTAAGAATCGACAGAAGCTCGCTTACCGTAATGCCGGGGTTGCGGCTGACGAAATAAATGACCCGGTGGTGGGCGCGACCAAAATTATATTGCTCAAGTATCTGATCTGCCACTGCCGTGAAATCGCGATAGGCATAGAACAGCAGTTCAATACCTTGCCTAAGCTCTTCTTCCCGCAGAAAAAGCGGGTTTACCTTGCGTGTTGAGATATCAGCCATGCTTTTCCGTTATGTCAGTTATATTGACATATTAATCGATGAATGTTACTCCGGCCAGACAATTAAGGACATAAAGTTACGTCCAAGTGCCCTTTTGAATTGGAATCTGGCAAATGATCACTCCGACCTTCGACAACCGTGATGGTTTTATCTGGTATAATGGCGAACTTAAACCCTGGCGTGAAAGCACCCTCCATGTGCTGAGCCATGCGGTCCATTATGGCAGTGCTGTCTTCGAAGGGGAACGGGCTTATAACGGCAAAGTGTTCAAACTTGCCGAACATGGCCAGCGTCTGATCAAATCGGGTGAGATTCTCGATATGAAAGTGCCTTACAGCGCGGCCGAACTTGATGATGCGGTCATTGAAACGCTTGCGGCCAACAATATCACCGATGGCTATATCCGTCGTATAGCATGGCGCGGCAGTGAAATGATGGGCGTTTCAGCCCAGACCACGCGCATCAATGTCGCGATTGCCACATGGGAATGGCCCAGCTATTTCAAACCGGAAGAACGCCTGAAAGGCATCCGTCTGGCGCTTTCGAAATGGGCCCGTCCGGCCCCGAATACCGCGCCGACTTCGGCCAAGGCAGCCGGTCTTTACATGATCTGCACCCTGTCGAAACATGAAGCGGAACGCAACGGTTTTGCCGATGCGCTGATGCTTGACTACCGCGGTCAGATTGCCGAGGCGACCGGGGCGAACGTGTTCTTTGTCAAGGACGGCAAAATCCATACCCCGACCCCGGATTGCTTCCTGGATGGTATTACGCGCCGCACCGTGATCGGGCTTGCCAAAGCGCGCGGTTTCGAGGTGATTGAACGGGCGATCATGCCCGAAGAAATGGCGGGATTCGAGGAATGCTTCCTGACCGGGACGGCAGCCGAAGTGACCCCGGTGGCCTCCATCGCCGATTACACCTTCACCCCGGCCCATGTCTGCAAGACGCTGATGGAAGACTATATGGCGCTGGTGCGCGGTGAAAAAGAAGCTGTTGCCGCCGAGTAGTAAAATTCAATAATCAGCCCGATTATTCACTTTTAATGAAAAATAGCCCGGCATCCGTTTGCCGGGCTATTTTTTGATCCAGGGACAAAACGCATCATGACGACGCCATTTTCACAAAAGTCTGATGATATACAAAACGGCAATCATACCCTGCTGTATCAGACCCATTCCCCATTTGCGCGCAAGGCACTGGTCTTTGCCCTTGAATGCGGATTGGGCAACCGGATCGAGGTCATCCATCAGGAAACCAGCCCGACCAATCGCAATGACCGGGTTTTTAGAGCCAATCCGCTGGGCAAGGTCCCGGTTCTGATCCTGCCAGATGGCATGGCCCTGTTTGATTCGGACGTGATCTGCGAATATCTTGATAGCCTGCATACCAGTCGGAAGCTGATCCCGGTGGCGGGCACGGAACGCTGGCAGGTGCTGCGTTTGCAGGCATTGGCGCAGGGTATCTGTGATGCCGGTGTGGCTTATCGCTGGGAAACCAATCGTCGCCCGGAAAACCTGCGGTATCCGCCGCTGGCCGAGGGACAGAAAACCAAGCTGATCGAAGCATTTGACTATCTGGAAAACGAACTTGATCCCCAAGCGCCGCTCAATGGAGGTCAAATCGCGCTTGCGACCGGGCTTGACTGGATCGCGTTTCGCGAACTGGCCGATTTCAGAACCGGTCGCCCGAGGCTGAACCAATGGTATGAGGATTTCTGCGCCCGTCCATCAATGGTGCAAACCGGCTATAGCGGTCAAACCCATGACCAAGGTCAGCCGTCTCCTTAAGCCGGATCATCCCCAAGGCGGTTCTGGTATATCGCAGATATCTATTCCCCACGCGGGAAACGTTGACTCTCTTCCAGCTGATTGAGGTCCATGTGATTGCGCATATAGCGTTCAGATGCCTTTTGCAGGGGCTGGTAATCCCAGGGGAAATAGGCGCCGTTGCGAAGCGATTGATAAACGATCCAGCGCCGGGCCTGACTTTCGCGAACCGCACTGTCAAATGCCGCCATGTCCCAACGCGCATCGCGCTGCTTGCGAAACGCATCAATCTGCCGGGCATATGCCGGATCGGGGGCCAGATTGCGCAATTCGTCCGGATCGGTTTCAAGATCGAAAAGCTGTTCGGGATCGAGTTCGCAATGAACATATTTCCAGCGCCCGTCGCGAATGCAGACCAGCGGGGCGTTTGATCCCTCGGCGGCGTATTCCATCAGGACGGGTTCGCTGCGCCGGGTGCCGGAAAAGCCGGGCACGAGGCTGATTCCATCGGTCCAGGGCATAACATCGTCAAGCGAGATACCGGCCAGTTCGGCAAGGGTCGGCGTGACATCAAGGGTCGATACCGGATCGGTGTAGCTGCCCGGTTTGATGTTCGGCCCCGCCATCATCAAGGGCACACGTGCCGAACCTTCGAAGAAGCTCATTTTAAACCACAGGCCGCGATCACCCAGCATATCACCATGATCGGACAGGAACAGAATGATGGTGTTATCCACCTGCAGGGTGCGTTCGAGCACATCGATGATGTCGCCGATCTTGTCATCAATATAGGAAATATTGGCGAAATAGGCGCGGCGCGACCGGCGGATATTGTCATCGGTAATGTCAAAGGCGGTATGGTCGCACGCCGCCATCAGGCGTTTTGAATGGGCATCCTGTTCATCAAACGGGATCGCCGCCACGGAGGGTTCCAGCGCCGGGCAGTCTTCGTAAAGGTCCCAGAATTTTCTGCGCGCGACGTAAGGATCATGGGGATGGGTGAAGCTGACGGTCAGGCACCATGGGCGGTCATCCTTGCCCCGGGCCAGGTCATACAGCTTGTGGGTGGCGTGATAGGCGACCTCGTCATCATATTCCATCTGGTTGGAAATCTCGCCCACGCCGGCCCCGGTGACAGAACCCAGATTGTGATACCACCAGTCGATGCGTTCGCCCGGCTTGCGATAATCGGGCGTCCAGCCGAAATCGGCGGGATAAATATCGGTGGTCAGACGTTCTTCGAAGCCATGCAACTGATCGGGGCCGACAAAATGCATCTTGCCCGACAGGCAGGTGTGATATCCCGCGCGGCGCAGATGATGGGCGTAGGTCGGAATGTCGGAACAGAATTCGGCGGCGTTGTCATAGACCCGGGTGCGACTGGGCAATTGTCCGGCCATGAAGGATGCCCGCCCCGGCGCACACAGCGGAGATGCGGTATAGCAATTGCGAAACCGCGCAGACCGGGCCGCAAGGGCGGAAAGATGCGGGGTATGGAGGAATTCAGCCGGGCCATCGGGGAAAAGCGTTCCGTTTAGCTGGTCGGCCATCACGATAAGGATATTCGGGCGTTTCATTTAATGTACTGCTTTTTAACGGGTATCACGCGGAAAAAGACGGACAGCACCAGCCAGAACGATCCGACACCGCAAGGAACTGCGTGATGGCAGGGAAGTGGTGCGTCATTCTGGCGAAGCTCCGCTTATTCTTTTTGATGCTGATCTGATATGCTCCATTAAATTCACAAATCGATCCATGGCGAAAGCCGGTGTTTTTTAATTGCTATTATAAAGATTCTTTATGGCCCAGCGACATCTTGACCTTGGATGGCTTCGGACTTTTGACGCGGTTGGCCGACTGGGCAGCCTGACACGGGCCGCACAGGAACTTGGCCTGACACAGCCCGCCGTGACCTATCAGATCCGGCGGGTGGAGGAGCAGCTTGGCCTGTCGCTTTTCCACCGATCACAGGGCGGCAGCCGGTTAACCGAAGCGGGCGAGGTTCTGTTTCGGGCGGTGCGGGCAAGTGTGGAACGCATCGATGACGCGGCACAGGAAACGTTGCGCAAGGCGCGCGATCCGGCGATCCGGATTTTTACCGATTATGGTTTTGCTGCCTTCTGGCTGATGCCGCGCGTGGCGGATTTCCGTCGCCTGCATCCCAAGGCCGAAGTCCATATCGTGGCGTCGCAAAGTCTTGAGGACGAACTGGAACGTGATACCGATGCGGCGATGGTGTTCGGCGCCAGGGGCGATTTTCCGCCAAGCGCAAAGCTTCTGATTCCCGAACGCGTCGTGCCGGTCTCCGCACCCGGTTTCCTTGAACGATATGGCCCGTTCGACGATCCGGCACAATTTGCCAATGTGCCGTTGCTGCATCTTGAAACTACGGAAAAGGCCCGCTGGCTGACATGGGCGACGTGGCTGGTGGCACACGGGGTTGCCCGCGAACCCGAACAGGGCGATCTGGGCCTGAACACATACGGTTTTGTCATTCAGGCAGCCCTTGCCGAACAGGGACTGGCACTGGGCTGGATCGGGCTTGTCGATCATCATCTGGCGCAGGGCAGCCTGATACAGGTAGGCCCCGAAATCAGCCGCCATGATCGGGGATACTGGCTGGTGCCAAGCCCGTCGGCCCACGGCACAACCGCCGCCCTTCTGGATTGGCTGATCAACGAGACCTGAGGCGCTGACATGCCGATTGAAAAGCGCCCCTTAAAACTAATACTTTTGGATAGTTTTTTACTTTTTCCTGCGGTAAAACAGAAAACACATAAGAATAAATGTGAATGAGGAACGTCATGCGGATCATGCAATCTGTGATGACAATCGCCGCGTCGTTCATGCTTCTCGCCACCAGCGCCAGTACGGCGCCCTTGAAGCAGGACCAGATTATCCGGCTTCCGGTAAGGCAGGCGGATATTGAGGGCGTTGAAGCATGCATTCGCAGCCCATCAGATGATTGCCGAAAATGCCGGGAAAGCAATCAATCGAACCTTTCGCTGATGAATTATACCCTGCTGCACGAAGCCCTGCATGCGGGCGGCATCAAGGCCGAGGTCGAACCCGTCATATCCCCCAATTCCGAGCGCAGCCGGAAAATGATTGCATCGGGGATGGCCGATATCAAAACAGACTGGGCCTTCAACATTTCCGGAAATGACGATTTCCTTAAAACTGATCCGCTTTTAAGAGCAGGCGAGATCGAGAAAGGCCTTTATGCACCGCGCGGATTTATGGAGGGCAAAGCCGATAACGCCCTGCCAGATATTCACACACTCCGGGCGGTGGGCATCCGCAACTGGCGGCTGGACTGGCAGGTTCTTGAAAGTCTGCCACTGGCAAGCCTGACCAATGCGGCGACAGTCAAACAAATGTTTTCGATCATCAATGCTGGTCGTGCCGATTTCACGTTGCTTGAATTTTCATCCCGGCCGGATATGGGACGGGAAGTCGACGGCATATGGCTTTACCCAATTCCCGGCATAAAGGTATCCCTGCCCGAAACGCAGCATTTCATGGTTTCGCGAAAACTGAAAGATGCCGACAAGGTGATCGAAGCCCTGAACCGCGGCATCAAGACATTGCGCGACAATGGTTTTATAAGGCTTTGCCTGATGAATAATGGCGTCATCCATCCCGAAGTCGAGGACTGGCACACATTGAACGCAACGGCAGAAACAGCCGATAGGGATCATTCGACCGTTTCATCGCAGTGACAGCCCCCGCCCTCTGGCTTATGGCCAGTTGGCCTCGGGCGGCAAGGACATCAGGATCGCCTCGGTATTGCCGCCGGTCATCAGACCAAAGCGCGTGCCGCGATCATGGAGCAGGTTGAATTCGACGTAGCGTCCGCGCTTGATCAATTGGGCGCGGCGTTCATCGTCGGTCCAGGATTTGTTGTAATGGCGTTTGACCAGTTCGGGATAGATGTCGCGAAAGGCGCGGCCGACATCCTGTGTGAAGGCAAAATCCGCATCCCAGTCAGCATCGAGATAATCATAGAAAATCCCACCCACCCCGCGCGGTTCGTTCCGGTGCGGCAGGAAGAAATATTCATCGCACCATTTTTTGAACCGGTCGTAATAATCATCGCCATGCGCGTCACAGGCCGCCTTCAGCGCGCCGTGAAAATCCGCCGTGTCGGCATCCTGCGGGAATACCGGGGTCAGGTCAGCCCCACCGCCGAACCATGCCTTGGTGGTCACGATATGGCGGGTATTCATATGAACCGCCGGGACATGCGGTGAACAGGGATGGGCCACCAGTGAAATGCCCGCCGCCCAGAAATTCGGATTTTCGGCAGCACCGGGGATTTCAGCGCGGAATTTTTCGGAAAATTCGCCATAAACGGTCGAGATATTGACCCCGACCTTTTCAAACACGCGGCCCTTCATGACCGACATTTCGCCGCCGCCCTGATCTTCGCCATTCTGATCTTTGCCACGTTCCCAGCTTTTGCGTTCAAACCGCCCGGCCGGTTGATCGGCGAGCGGTCCGATATAGCTGTCTTCGAGCGCCTCGAAACTGGCACAGATTTCGTCGCGCAACTGGCGGAACCAGTTCCGCGCCGTTTCCTTGTGCTCTTCGATCTTTTGGGCGATCAGATCGTTATCAGTACTGGTCATCAGGCCTTCTCCGGGAAGCTGCTGGTTTGGCGCAGGGCTTCGCCCACTGTCATTGCCGTAGCCATCGCGACGTTAAGCGACCGCATTCCGGGTTTAAGCGGAATAACGACGCGGGCATCGACATAATCATGCACCTGATCGGGCACCCCACTGCTTTCGGAGCCCAGCATCAGAATATCATCGGGTCGATAGTCAAAATCGCAATAAGGCACCGCCCCCTTGGTCGTCAGCAATACCAGACGCCCGGGAACGGTTCCATCATTACGCGCCTGCACAAAGCCGCGCCAATCGGCATGGCGTGTATAATCCGCCGCCCCCAGATAATCCATCCCCGCACGCTTTAGCGCCGCCGAGGTCAGAAGAAAACCGCAGGGTTCGATAATGTCGACGGGAACCCCGAGACATGCCGCCATGCGCAGGATGGTACCGGTGTTTTGTGGAATGTCGGGTTCGAACAGACAGATTCTCATAAGGCTTTATAGACTCGCAACATTTTCGATCTGAAATCCGGGCGCAAAACCTTACAAAATTACGCCGATATATCGCCATTAGACTTATTTGGAATAAGACGAGACAAGGATATAACCACTTGGTTGTGAATACGCCAGTCTGTTAGAAAACGCTACGTTCGCTTCGATTGTGCACCGCAAAACCAAATAGGCAAATCGAATGCGAACAATTTGCAACTCCAAGTTCCCCTTAACAAACCCCCTTTTTGTTAGTATACGAACCCGGTTTCAGGCCTGAAGGCTTTGGGGCAAAAGCATTGTTTGATTTCCATCAATGGAAATTAAAGGTCTTTGCCCTAAGTGTGCAGTTGGGCATTCCGCATGCCTGTTTTGGGGGCAGAAAGAGGAATACATTATGTCGCAAACGGTGCAATCATCCGGGGACCACACTCCGGACGAGAACCGCAGGGATTTTCTGACCCTGGCGACCACGGCAGTCGGTGTTGTTGGCACCGGCATGGCGCTGTGGCCGTTCGTGGACAGCATGAACCCGTCCAAGGACGTTCTTGCGCTGGCCTCGGTCGAAGTTAACCTGTCAAATATTCCGGTCGGTCAGGCCGTCAAGGTCATGTGGCGCGGTAAACCCGTATTCATCCGCCACCGTACCGAACGTGAAATCAATGAAGCCGAAGAGGTTTCCTTGAACGAGCTGGTCGATCCGCAATCCGATGAAGCCCGTGTCCAGAAAAAGGAATGGCTGATCGTGGTCGGTGTCTGCACCCATCTGGGCTGCATTCCGATGGGCACGGCAACCGGTGAGACACGCGGTGATTATGACGGATGGTATTGTCCGTGCCACGGGTCGCACTACGACACGTCCGGTCGTATCCGCAAAGGTCCGGCACCGCTGAACCTTGTCGTGCCGACCTACACCTTCCTCACCGACACGTCGGTTCAGATCGGCTAAGGAGCAGGTAGATGAGTGCACCCGTTTGGAATAACAAGGTAGTGAAATGGGTCGATGACCGTCTTCCGGTCTTCTCCATGTTGCATCACTCCGCTTATGAATATCCGACCCCGAAGAACCTGTCCTATATGTGGAACTTCGGTTCTTTGGCCGGTTTTGTTCTGGTGACGATGATTCTCTCCGGGATTTTCCTGGTGATGAATTACACCCCGCATGCCGATATGGCGTTCTGGTCGGTCGAGCGCATCATGCGTGATGTGAACTATGGCTGGCTGATCCGCTATATCCACATGAACGGCGCATCGATGTTCTTCATCTGCGTCTATATCCATATTTTCCGTGGCCTGTATTACGGGTCTTACAAAGCACCGCGTGAAATGCTGTGGTGGATCGGTATCCTGATCCTTCTGGCGATGATGGCAACCGCGTTCATGGGCTATGTCCTGCCGTGGGGCCAGATGTCATTCTGGGGGGCGACGGTTATTACCAACCTGTTCTCGGCCTTCCCAATCATTGGCGATCCGCTGGTGACATGGCTTTGGGGCGGTTTCTCGGTTGATAACCCGACGCTCAACCGGTTCTTCTCGCTGCATTACCTGATGCCGTTCGTGATCCTTGGTCTTGTGGTCCTGCATGTCTGGGCCCTGCACACCGTACGGTCGAACAACCCGACCGGCGTTGAAATCAAGACACCGCAGGATGCAATCGCGTTCCACCCGTACTATACGATCAAGGATCTGTTCGGTATGGGCGTGTTCCTGATCTTCTTCCTGTTCTTCGTGTTCTTTGCGCCCGACTTCTTTGGCGAGCCGGATAACTATATCCCGGCGAACCCGCTGGTGACCCCGCCGCATATCGTGCCGGAATGGTACTTCCTGCCGTTCTATGCGATCCTGCGGTCCATCGACTTCACCATCTTCGGTATTCCGGCAAAGCTGCTTGGCGTGCTTGCGATGTTTGCATCCATCATCGTTCTGTTCGTCATTCCGTGGCTTGATACCTCGAAGGTGCGCAGCTCGAAGTTCCGCCCGGTTTACAAGTGGTTCTTCCTGATCCTGTTCATTGACTGCTTTATCCTTGGATATTGCGGCAAGAAGGCCCCGGATGACTACTTCTTGGGGATCGAAGGGCTTAAAGTGATCACCGTTGGCCAGCTGGCAACGCTTTACTACTTCGCGCATTTCCTTCTGGTCATGCCGATTGTCGGTAAACTGGAACGGCCCAAACCGCTTCCGGCCAGCATCAGCGAATCCGTACTCAAGGGAGGCGCAAATGCGTAAGTTTGCATTGACCGCCATTGCTGCGGCATTCGCACTGAGCGCCTTTGCCGGCACATCGGCAAAGGCCGCGGGCAACGCTCCGGTTCCGGAAGCACAGGAATGGAGCTGGCAGGGGCTTTTTGGCACCTATGACCGGGCGCAGATGCAGCGCGGTTTCCAGGTTTACAAAAACGTGTGTGCCGGTTGCCACAGTCTTCGTTTCATTGCCTTCCGTAACCTGGAAGGCATCGGGTTTAACGAAGACCAGATCAAGGCCATCGCGGCGGAATACGATATTGAAGACGGCCCGAACGATGATGGTGACATGTTCACCCGTCCGGGTATTGCGTCGGACTATTTCCCGTCACCTTTCCCGAACGACAAAGCTGCCGCTGCGTCGAACGGGGGTGCGATTCCGCCCGATCTGTCATTGATGACGAAGGCACGCCTGCATGGTCCGGATTATGTTTATGCCCTGCTGACCGGTTACGAGGAAGAAGCACCTGAAGGCTTCGACCTTGCGGAAGGCAAGTATTACAACCACTACTTCCCGGGTCATCAGATTTCGATGGCACCGCCGCTTTATGATGAAGCGGTCGAGTACACCGATGGCACCCCGATGACCATGGAACAGCACGCGCATGACGTGGTTGCGTTCCTGAACTGGACGGCACAGCCGGAACTTGAAGCCCGCAAATCAATGGGCATGAAAGTTCTGCTGTTCCTGATCGTTCTGACCGCGATGCTCTATGCGGTGAAACGCAAAATCTGGCGCGATATCGAACATTAAGCGTTCGCGATATCGTCAAAAATCAAAGGCCGTCGGGAAACCGGCGGCCTTATTTGTTGGCGCATCGCAAAGCGTCGTCGCACGGAACTGCCGCCTGTGATCAGGATTTGGGGTTGGCGGGCAGAGGTTCGGTACAAGGCAATGCGGTTTCGCACGCAATGTCAGCGTGATTTCCGCTGGAATGGTTGCCAGTCGAATGATTGCCGTCCGCCGGGCGCAGGGGCGGAACAGTCACAGGGATATGTACCAGCCTGCGTTTACGCGCCGGGGTGCCGGTGCTGGCGTAAAGCTGTTTTCCCGCTTCGACAATCGAAACCCCTGCAAACGCCTTGAACAGACGCGATCCGACATTTTCGAATGCCTGCGACCAGCGTAGCAGAAACCGGCTTTGGGTCGGGGGCAGGAAAAGGGCGCGGCTGTGCTGCACGGGCAGGAACATGTTTTCGCGCATCAGGTTCTGAAGCTGTGACACGCTATAGGGATGGCCAAAGCCAAAGGGCGTATTTTCCGACCAGGACCAGAGCGAGCTTCGGTTGGGTGTTACCACCACGATCCGGCCGTTGGGGGTCAATACCCGCCAGCATTCGCGCATCAGGCGGCGCATGGAATCGGAATGTTCGACCAGATGCACCAGCAGGATGCGGTCGACCGAGCTATCGGGCAGCGGCAGCATGGTTTCTTCGGTAAGGGCGACATGGTTGGGATCGCCCGCGGGCCACGGCACGCAGCCCTGCTGGCCGGGCATGAAAGCCAGCACGCGTTCCGCCTCGCCCATGAAGGGGCGCAGATAGGGCGTGGCATAACCAAAACCCAGCACGCGCATGCCGCGGACATCCGACCACATCACGCGCAAGCGGCGACGGATCAGGCGGCGAGCGGCCTGCCCGAGGCTTCCGGCATAAAAACGGTGAAGATCAACAACATCCTGACGCATGAAAACAGCCTAGAGCCTTTTCTGATTGGATTGAAGCGCAAAAACTTTGCTCGATGCGTGATTGTTTTAAGAAGCCGCAAGCTGATAGGCTTGGCGCATATTCCATTCACACACGCGAGGTCGGCCATGTCCGCAGGCGATGTCTTTGTCATTCCGTGCCTTTCCGATAATTACACCTATCTTGTGCGCTGCCACGAAACAGGTACGACCGCGATTGTCGATCCGGGCGAGGCAGGCCCGGTGATAAGCGCGCTTGAAGATCGCGGCTGGTCGCTTGATATCGTGATCAATACCCATCATCACAATGACCATATCGGCGGCAATGCGGAACTGATCACCAGATATGGCGCGAAACTGATTGGCCCCAAGGCCGAAACCATGCGCATTCCCGGCATGGATCAGACGGTCGCCGAGGGGGATGAGGTGATGATTGGTGCGCTTTCCGGGCAGGTCTTTGACGTGCCGGGCCATACCAGCGGCCATATTGCGTTTTATTTTCCGGCGGTATCGGCCCTGTTTTCCGGTGACAGTCTGTTTGCATTGGGTTGCGGGCGGTTGTTTGAAGGAACGCCAGCCCAGATGTGGCAGTCCCTGCAAAAATTTCGCAACCTTCCGGGCGAGACGCTGGTGTATTGCGGGCATGAATATACCCAGTCCAATGCCCGGTTTGCCGCAACGATTGAAACCGGCAATGTGGCGCTTAAGGCGCGCTGCGCGGAAATTGATGATCTGCGCGCACGCGGCATCCCGACCATTCCATCACGCATGGACAAGGAACTGGCAACCAACCCGTTCCTGCGCGCCGATCATGCATCGGTTGCCAGCGACCTTGGCATGGAAGGCGCAACCGCCACCGAGATTTTTGCCGAAATCCGCGGGCGGAAGGATCGGTTCTGACGATCCGTCCTGATCAGGCCATCTGCTTGAACAGGACGTTCTGATCAAGCAGATAGCGCGAAAACAGTGGCAGGCTGGCGGCACCGATGGCACGTGCGGCACTGCCGACCGCACCCTGTTCGATATGCGGGGGGGCGATGCCTTGCAGGTCGAGTTTGAGGGTGGCCTTGCGCGTGGCATCGACGATTCTGGCACAGACATCTTTGGGGAAGCCGCCATCGACAATGACGGCTTCGAAATCAATCACCGAGCAGACCGAGGTAATGGCAATCGCAAGGCCGCGCGCGGTGTGATCGATCCAGAGATCAAGGGTCGCGCCAAGCTGATGCCAGTAATCGGGATCCTTCCAAAGCAGGGCGGGATCGCGCCCCTCGCGGGTCAGCATTTCTTCGAGCACGAAGATGGATGCCTGATCAATCAACTGGCTGGGATGGCCGGAACGTGAGGGGACCGGCATGGAGCCAAAGGCCCCGGCATTGCCGGTTTTACCAGCATAAAGCGCCTGATTGAGCACCACCCCGCCGCCGATGAACGATCCGATAAAGAAATAGGCGAAGTCGGAATAATTCGGCCCTGCCCCAAACACCAGTTCCGCCCCGCAGGCCGCCGTGGCGTCATTCTGCTGAAAGACCGGGAACGGCACGATTTCGCCGATGATGTCGATCAGATCGACTTCACGCCAGGCGCTCATATCTTCGGGCGGGGCGCCGACTTCTTCGACCCAGTTCCATAATTCGAATGGGGCGGCAATGCCGATCCCGGCGATGCGTTGGCGATGCATGGTTGACAGGCCGCGCGACAATTGTTCGACCGAGGCGCGCACGAATTTGCGGATGCCATCCGGGGTCGGGTATTTATAGGCTTCGTTCAGGCTGGCGCGGACAGTCCCGACAAAATCCATCAGGATCAGTTCGGCGCTGCGTCGCCCGATTTTAAGGCCGAATGAAAAAACGCCATCGGGATCAAGTGCCATCGGGATTGATGGTTTGCCAACCTTGCCGCGCACCGGATCGCCGCGTTTAAGCAGGCCATCCTTTTCCAGCGCACGCATGATCACGGAAACGGTTTGCGCCGAAAGTCCGGAAAGACGGGCAATATCGGCCTTCGACAATCCGACATTGCGACGTACCAGTGACAATACCAGCCGTTCATTATAGGCGCGCACGCGTAACTGGTTCGCACCCCCGCCCGGATGAAGCGGACGCGCTCCCTGTCCCTCATCCCCGGCAATGTCCGGGTTGATATACAGTGAAGGTGTCATTTTTATCCTCCCACTCGGGTTCTTTATTGCCCGAATGGGTTTGAGAGTGACAGGATTAATTAATAAATCAATCGGATTTATTAATTGACAGCCCCGAGCATTTGGTGTGTCGTAGGCAACAGACAGGCACAAAAGACGTGCGTAACGATACGTTCCACCTGTCGCAAAATGAACAAATCCGGCCCAAAGGGCTGATTATCAGGTTATTCCTGGGAGGAAACAGATGAAGAAGACTCTTGTTGGCGCCACCCTTGGGGCGCTTGCGCTTGGCCTTGCCGCTGCACCGCATGCTGCCAAAGCCGATGAAATCGGTGCCTGTCTTATCACCAAAACCGACATCAACCCATTCTTTGTGAAAATGAAGGAAGGCGCGCAGGCCGCGTCTGTTGCCAATGGTGTCAACCTTTCGACTTTTGCCGGTAAAATCGATGGGGACCATGAAACCCAGGTGCAGGCGATTGAATCCTGCATCGCATCGGGTGCGAAGGGTATCCTTCTGACCGCATCGGACACCAAGGCGATTGTGCCGGTTGTCAAAAAGGCGCGTGATGCCGGATTGCTCGTCATTGCACTTGATACCCCGCTTGAGCCAATTGACTCCGCCGATGCAACCTTTGCCACCGATAACTTCAAGGCGGGCGAATTGATCGGCCAATGGGCCGCTGCCAAGCTCGGCGACAAGGCCTCAGATGCGAAAATCGCGTTTCTTGACCTGACGCCAAGTGCCCCATCGGTTGACGTTCTGCGTGATCAGGGCTTCATGAAAGGGTTCGGGATCGACATCAAGGACCCGAACAAAATCGGTGACGAAGATGATCCCCGCATCGTTGGCCATGACATCACTAACGGCAACGAGGAAGGCGGCCGCAAGGCGATGGAAAACCTGTTACAGCAGGATTCCGAAATCAATGTCGTCTATACCATCAACGAACCGGCAGCCGCCGGTGCCTATGAGGCGCTGAAATCGTTTGGCATGGAAGACGGCGTTCTGATCGTGTCGGTCGATGGCGGTTGCCCGGGCGTTCTGAACGTTCAGGATGGCGTGATTGGCGCAACATCGCAGCAATATCCGCTTGATATGGCCTATAAGGGTATCGAGGCGATCAAGGCCTGGGCCGAAAGCGGTGAAAAACCAGCCAATACCGAAGGTCTTAACTTCTATGATACCGGGGTCAACCTTGTGACCGGTGATCCAGCCGAAGGTGTTCCGTCGATTGATATCGATGAAGGCATGAAACGCTGCTGGGGCTAAGCCCCTTAGCGTGACGATCTGATATTCGAGGAGGGCGGTCATAAACGCCGCCCTCTTGTCCCACAAAAAGGTTACACTTGGTCTGCCCCTACCCGATCCAAGCCGGTCATAAGAACCGGCGGGGCATTTGATGAACTGTTGCGCATGATTTTTCGCAACACATGTTCACGGCCAAGCCGGGAGGAAGCGATGAGCGAACCTGCTCGCACATCTCGCACGAAACAGGAATACGAACAGACGCTTGACGCCAGCGACAAGGCGGTTGCGCAGTTCGACCATAAAAACCGGAACTTTCTGGATGCCACGCAACATTTCCTGCATGGCAATCCGACGATGGTGCCGGTGATCGTCCTTGTCATTTCGATTATCATCTTTGGTGCACTGGCGGGACCGAAGTTCTTTTCGCCGTTCAACCTGTCGCTGATTGTGCAGCAGGTTTCGATCATCGGCATTCTGGCCGCCGCACAAAGCCTTGTGATCCTGACCGCCGGAATTGATCTTTCGGTCGGTGCGATCATGGTTTTGATGTCGGTCATCATGGGGCAACTTGCGATCACGCTTGGCGTCCCCGCACCGCTTGCCATCCTGATCGGGTTTGTCGGCGGCATTCTGGCCGGGATGCTGAACGGGTTTCTCGTCACCCGCATCAAGTTGCCGCCCTTTATCGTGACATTGGGCACGTGGAATATTTTCTTTGCGCTGAACCTGTGGCTTTCGGGCGCACAATCGATCCGCAGCCAGACACTGGATGAAATCGCACCGCTTTTGAAATTCTTTGGCGAAAGCATTGCGATTGGCGGGGCACGGATCACCTATGGCTCGGTCCTGATGCTCGTCATCTTTGCCGTCCTTTGGTACATCCTGAACCATACCAGTTGGGGCCGGCATGTTTATGCCATCGGCGATGACAAGGAAGCCGCCGAGCTTTCTGGCATTCGCACCAACCGCACGCTTATCATGGTTTATGGCCTTGCCGGGCTAGTATGTGGCATTGGTGCGTGGGCATCGATCGGGCGTGTTGGCTCGGTCTCGCCGCAAAGTTTTCAGGAAGCAAACCTGCAATCGATTACCGCAGTTGTGATTGGTGGCATTTCGCTGTTTGGCGGACGCGGTTCGATCATCGGGCCGCTGATCGGGGCGCTGATCGTTGGCGTGTTCAATTCGGGGCTTCGGCTTGTCGGGGTTGATGTTCTTTGGCAGGTGTTTGCAATCGGCTGGCTGACGATTATTGCCGTTGCAATCGACCAGTGGATCAGAAAGGTATCGTCATGAGCACGGATAAAAAACCTGTCCTGACCGCACGCGGTATCGTCAAACGCTATGGCCGTGTGACCGCACTTGATCAGGCGGATTTTGACCTTTATCCCGGTGAAGTCCTTGCGGTGATCGGCGATAACGGTGCGGGAAAATCATCCCTGATCAAAGCACTTTCGGGTGCGATCACTGTTGATGAAGGCACCATCGAGCTTGATGGCAAACCGGTGCGTTTTTCATCACCGATGGAAGCCCGCGAAGCCGGAATCGAGACAGTTTATCAGAACCTTGCGCTTTCGCCGGCCCTGTCGATTGCGGATAACATGTTCATGGGGCGCGAGCTGCGCAAACCGGGTTTTATGGGCAAATATTTCGGGGCCCTTGACCATAAAGGAATGCAACGCATCGCGCGGGAAAAGCTTTCCGAGCTTGGCCTGATGACCATCCAAAACATCAATCAGGCGGTCGAAACGCTTTCGGGCGGGCAGCGGCAGGGGGTTGCGGTTGCCCGTGCGGCGGCCTTCGGATCACGCGTCGTGATCATGGATGAACCGACCGCGGCCCTTGGGGTCAAGGAAAGCCGCCGGGTGCTGGAACTGATTGCCGATGTCAAATCGCGCGGCATGCCGATTGTGCTGATTTCGCACAATATGCCCCATGTGTTCGAGGTGGCGGATCGCATCCATGTTCATCGTTTGGGCAAGCGGCTTTGCACGATCAATCCTGATGATTACAGCATGTCGGACGCGGTTGCCTTCATGACCGGTGCCAAGGAACCACCCGAAATGTCGGCGGCGGCATGATTGAATGACACCGGATATCGATATCCTGACGGCGATGATCAGGGACAGACAGATTGGGGATCGACGCCTCCTTGTCGCGATCGCCGGAGCACCAGCCTCGGGCAAGTCAACTTTGTCCGAACGGCTTCATCACCATCTGGGGGGTGATGAAGCCGGGGCTGTTGTCGTGCCGATGGATGGCTATCATTTCGATGATGCCATCCTTTACGCGCGGGGATTGCTGCCGCGTAAAGGTGCGCCGGAAACGTTCGACACCGGCGGCTTCAAACGCACTCTTGAAGCGATCCGTACCGATGATGACGATGTTTATGTCCCGGTATTCGACCGCCATCTGGAACTGTCACGCGGATCGGCCCGATGCGTTTCACGAAGCCATCGCATTGTGCTGGTCGAAGGCAATTATCTGTTGCTCAATCAGTCGCCGTGGAACCAGTTGGCAAGCCTGTTCGACCTGACCCTATTCATCGACACACCGCTTGCGGTTTTGGAAAAGCGTCTTTTTCAGCGGTGGCTTGACCACGGACATGACCAGCCTTCAGCGCGGCAGAAAGCATTGGATAATGATATCCCCAATGCCAGAACTGTTGCCGAGTACAGCAAGTCCGGCACAGCCATTATTATAAATAACGCCTGATAGGATGGTTTGAATTACCGTTCTTTTCGCAACACCAGCGTATAGCACATCGGGATCTGGGCTTTTCTGTCTTCATAGATATCAAATTCAGTTTCCCGATTTGAATGCGGATATTCGTTAAAACGTTCCAGTTTTAATCCGGCAGCGACAGCCGCAGACACGATTTCGCCCATCGTGTGGGTAAACCACCATGAAACCGGCCCCTGCCCACCATCAGATCCGTCATACGTTATGGTATCTTCGTTTACGTGCGGTCCACGGTCAAAATATGATTGAGACGGTGAAAACGGATCGGCAGAAGTCGGATCAAACATTTCAAGAAACGGCTGGGTTTCATAGATAACGAGCACCCCATCCCGAGCCAGCAGCCCTGAGACGGCATCGAAGAAACGTTTCAAATCCGGCATCCAGTTCAGAACACCAATGGTAATCAAACCAAGGTCAAAATCGCCCGGCGTGTCTTGCGGCAATTCGTAAATGTCAGCACAGAGAAAATCACATTTCCGTCCCGATAGATGCGCCAGCTTCCGGGCTTGCGCGAGAAATGCATCGGATTGATCAATCCCAAGCACAGTTTTTGCTCCCATGGCCGACAAGGACAGCACTTCGCGACCGTTATTGCAGCACACCTGCACGACGCGTTTTCCCACGACACCGACATCCTCCAACGTTTCCCGCAAGGTTTCGTCGAACGTCGAGAAATCGGCTTTCGCAACCTCGGCCAAAAGTCGTTGCCAGGTTTCACCGGCTTCATGCAATGGTGCGGAGGCATCCCATGCAGCACGGTTGGCCGATGTGTATTTTTTGTGTGCGTCCATGGCCTGCCCCGCCCATACCATAAGTTGTAATATTTCAATAATCACAACCAAGACAGCAGACTGTCAAACGAACAATGCAGGATCACACGGATTTAATTGCCGCACTGCCAATCAGTACATCAGACACCCATTCGGCAACAACCCGCACGCGCGGCACATGGCGCATATCCTGATGGATCAGGAGCCAGATTTCGCGTCCCTCCGGCTCGATATCGGGTTTGCGCGTAAGCCCCGGGGCGCGATCCCCCAGGCATCGTGGCAGCAGGGCAAAGGCATTGGCCGAACAAGCCATCGTCGCCATGATGGCCCCGCGATTGGAACGGCTGATGGTTTGGCGGTTAGGGAAATGGCGGTTGAGCCATATCTGTTCTGGCTTGTCGGCAAACGCGTCGTCAAGATCGACCCACGGTGCATCGGTCGGGTCATTGATCCCATCGGGACCATAAATACCGTATTCCATCACACCGATTTTCCGGATGTGAAATGCCCCGGTTTGAGGCCGGGCAAGGCGTAGCGCAATATCGGTTTCGCGTTGCGGCAGACTTAGATTGCGGTTGCCGCCAATCAGTTCGACGCAAAGGGATGGATGGTTTGATGTCAGTTCCCCCAGACGCGGGGCGATACAGTTTTCAAAAATCACATCCACCCCGGCAACGCGAACAACACCCGATATTTCCGGACGGGCTACCTTTTCCGACAAAGTGCCATTTGCTTCGAGCAAGGTACTGACTTCGGCCTCCATCGCCCTTGCGGTTTTCAGAAGGCTTTGTGCGCGCAATGTCGGGCGCATCTGACCATCCCGACGCAGCAGAACGGGAAAGCCGGTGGCTTCTTCAAGGCGGGCAATACGGCGCGCAATCGTCGTCTGGTTGACGCCGAGTTCACGCGCGGCCGCACTCATGGTATTTGCGCGGCAAACGACGGCGAATGTCCGCAAGGCTTCCCAATCCATGGATCATCACCCGGTTATAATTTCTGCATATACGCAGATCATATCTGCAAATTGACGGATTTAAACTGCAAACATGCAGATGCATGATCAGGCCATCCAAATGACTTTGAAAGGACAGCCACCATGAGCGCACAATCCATTTTTGAAATTCTTGGCGTTGAATTGCCGACCGGATCGGCGCGGGATGCTGCATTGATCGTGATCGATGCCCAGGAAGAATATCGCAGCGGGCGGTTGAAGCTATCAGGGCTTGAACAGGCACTGGACAATATTGCTCGCCTGATCGCCCATTGGCGCGCGCAGAACGGCACCTTGATCCATATCCAGCATCACGGACAGGGTCTGTTTGATCCCGAAGGTCCGTATGCCAAGATCATGGACGAAGTCGCCCCGCGCGACGGCGAGCCGGTTCTGACAAAGAATGTACCCAATGCCTTTGGCGGGACTAATCTGCGCGACCTGATTGATCAGGCCGGATTGAAACATGTGGTGCTGGCCGGTTTCATGACACATGTCTGCGTGTCGACCACCGCACGTTCCGCCAACGAACAGGGATTGCAGGTCACCATCGCGGGGGATGCGGCCACCACACGCGACCTGCCCGCAACATCCGACCACGCTACTATCCCGGCCAAGGAATTGCACCGCGCCGAACTGGCCATTCTGGCCGATGCGTTTGCCAAGGTCGTTAATACCGAGGATGCTCTGAAAGCGTGATTGTAAATGCAAAACACCCCGCAGGATTGCTGCGGGGTGTTTTGATGAGTGTGAGCGCAAACAGTGCGATCAGAACATATGCTGCCCGCCATTGAGCGACAGACAGGAACCGGTGATGAAGCCGGAATTCGGGCCACACAGGAACAGAACGGCCTGTGCGATTTCCTCGGCCTCGCCAAGACGACCAACCGGGATTTTGGCGATGATGCCTTCCAGAACCTTTTCCGGAACGGCGGCGACCATGTCAGTATTGATATAGCCTGGCGCGATGGTATTGACCGTCACACCCTTGCGCGCGACTTCCTGCGCCAGTGCCTTGGTAAAACCATGCACCCCAGCCTTGGCGGCGGAATAGTTGGTCTGGCCGAACTGACCGGCCTGACCGTTGATCGACGAAATATTGACGACCCGCCCGAACCCGCGTTCGCGCATGCCTTCAAGCACCGGCTTGGTCATATAAAACAGCGAACTTAAATTCGTTTCGATCACCGAATGCCAGCTTTCAACAGACATCTTGTGCATGAAGCCGTCTCGCGTAATCCCCGCGTTATTGACCAGAATATCAACCGGCCCGACTTCGGATTCCACCTGTCGAATGCCATCCGCACAGGCATCGGCATCGGCAACACTCCATTTGAAGGTCGCAATGCCGGTTTCTTCGGTGAAAGCGCGGGCAGCGTCATCATTGCCTGCATAGTTTGCAACAACCGTATGGCCCGCTTCCTTGAGCGCCAGGCTGATCGCCTTGCCAATTCCGCGTGTGCCACCGGTTACCAGTGCCGTTTTTGTCATGGTCGCCTCCCTAAACTTCAGTCATCCAATTCATGTATCGGTATCCCGTAGTTTGCCCTTCTACGATATGCGAAATTTTAATCCACAAAACCAATTATAAACGTAACTTTATTTCCCACCCATCATCCATGTCACGTAAAATGCGTAAACTCTGGTCGAATTTCATCTGCGCCCGAGGGGATAAACAAACAGGGCAGCCCCCAAAGGAGGCCGCCCTGCACGTTTCATCCAATCAGATGGTTCGAAGCAATCAGCGTTCGACGCACAGTGCGACCCCCATGCCGCCGCCAATGCACAATGTCGCAAGGCCCTTTTTGGCATCGCGTTTCTGCATTTCGTACAGCAGGGTGGTAAAGACACGTGCGCCCGATGCGCCAATCGGATGGCCAAGGGCAATGGCCCCGCCATTGACGTTAACCTTGTCGGTATCCCAGCCCATGTCACGGTTCACCGCAATTGCCTGTGCGGCAAAGGCTTCGTTGGCTTCGATCAGGTCAAGATCACCAACCGACCAACCGGCTTTTTCAAGTGCCTTGCGCGATGCCGGGATCGGGCCGGAGCCCATAACAGCCGGATCAACCCCGGCGGTCGCCCAGCTTTTGATCGTAGCAAGCGGAGTCAGGCCGCGTTTAGCGGCCTCGTCAGCCGACATGACAATCAGGGCAGCGGCCCCGTCATTGATGCCCGATGCGTTACCGGCGGTTACCGTGCCTTCCTTATCAAAGGCCGGGCGGAGTTTCGCCATACCTTCGAGGCTGGCACCATGACGCGGATATTCATCGGCATCAAAGACCACATCGCCCTTGCGCGAAGAAAGGGTGACGGGGGCGATTTCATCATTGAAGCGGCCGGATTTCTGGGCGGCTTCGGCCTTGTTTTGTGACGCGGTCGCGAAGGCATCCTGTTCTTCGCGGGTGATCTGCCATTTAGTGGCGATGTTTTCCGCGGTGTTGCCCATGTGATAGCCATTGAAGGCACACCACAGGCCATCCTTGATCATGCTGTCGATGAATTTGACATCGCCCATCTTGTGACCGGCACGCAGATTGGCGACGTGCGGCGACATGGACATGTTTTCCTGACCACCGGCAACGACGATTTTGGCGTCACCCGCCATGATCTGCTGGGCAGCAAGGGCAACGGTGCGAAGGCCCGATCCACAGACCTGGTTGATGACAAAGGCGGTGGCAGTATCGGGGATGCCAGCGGCGATTGCCGCCTGCCGTGCCGGATTCTGTCCGGCCCCGCCGGTCAGGACCTGACCGAAAATAACCTCGTTTACGGCATCCGCCTCGACACCGGAACGTTCCAGAGCCGCCTTGATGGCAACAGCGCCAAGCTCGTGTGCTGGGGTATTGGCCAGCGAACCGCTAAAAGCGCCGATCGGTGTGCGTGCGGCACCCACAATTACGACGTCTGTCATGAAACCCTCCGATTATATCTTGAATACGTTTTTCCCCGGACCTTTACGATCCTGATGATCGGACCTGCAATCCACCTACGATCTTATCGCGACGCAACAAAAAGCCAAGCATTGATACGCACCACTTTCGGACAGTTTTGTTTCCGGGTGTATGGGCCGGGCAAATCCGCGCAGATCGTTATCCTCATAGTTTGCCTGAAACGGCTATAACGCAACCCCGACTTCATCCTTTAATATCTCTGTCGCGATATAGGTGCGGTACCAGACGATGTTGTCGTCCGCGTCAAACAGGGTTTCGCATAGGGCGGTATATTCCGCCATGTCGCGCATATGCAGGACCAGAACACCGGTGACCTCGCCAGTGACAAGGTAGCATTGCCGAACGGCTTCAAGGGTGCGGACTTTTTTGATGAAGTCCTGCCGGTAGCGGTTGCCATGGCGATGAAATTCCAGATTGATCACCGCAGTTAATGGCCGCCCGACCAGCGCGGGATCAATCACCGCCACGGTTTTGCGAATGACGCCAGCCTCGCGCAGCTTGGCAACACGGCGCAAGCAGGCCGATGGTGACAGGCCAACATGATCGGCAAGCGTTGCATTCGCGATATCCGCGTTGTTCTGCAATATCCCAAGTATTTTGGTATCGATACGGTCAAGATCGGCCAATATCTGCAACTCCGAAGCGCGGCATGATAAAAGTACGCTTTATTATTGCACGGAAACACGTGATTTCGCCGCACAATAATATATCGACTGTGCGAGGATGCGCATCGTTAAATGACTGCCCCACATATGCCCTTCGTACCACCCAAGAAGCCCGGAACCTCGCGCCCCATGCATCGCTATTTCCTGAATTTGCTAAACCGCAGCCAGCGTTTGTTCATCACCCTGATCAAGGTCATGTTACCCGTCATGATCATTGTGCGAATTGCCGATGAATTCGGCGCGGTTGCCTTTGCATCCGACCTGCTGTCCCCCATCATGAGCCTGATCGGATTACCGCCCGAAGCCGGTCTGATCTGGGCAACATGTGCGCTGGTCAGCATGTATGGCGCGGTCGGGGCGTTTATCGGGTTATCCGCCCATCTTGATATGACAGCCGCCCAGCTAAGCGCGCTTTGCGCGATGATGCTGTTTGCCCATGGGCTTCCAGTCGAACAGGCGATTGTCAAACGCGCCGGGGCCAGCCTGATTGCAACCACGGCCCTTCGGCTTGGCGCGGCGGTGTTCTACGCCGCACTGGTGACATGGATCAGCAACACCACCGGATGGCTTTCCGAGCCGGTTGATTTTTCTTGGATGGCGGGCGGCGAGACGACTGTGGTCGCCACCGGTATGGATGGCTGGGTCGAATGGACCATCCAGACGATAAAATCGCTTGTTGTGACCTTTGGCGTGATTGTCGGCTTGCTGGTGTTGCTCGATATCCTTGATAAAACCGGCATTACCGAGCGCATCACGCGTGGCATGATGCCGATCCTGCGGATTTCGGGATTATCGCGCGACGTCGCCCCGGTAACGACCATTGGTGTGTTGCTGGGCCTGACTTATGGCGGGGCGCTGATCATTGACGAGGCGCGCAAAAAGAACTTCCCGCCGCGCACCCTGTTCTTATCGCTTGCGTGGTTGTCGCTGTCGCATTCCCTGATCGAGGATACGGCAATCATGCTGGCCCTTGGTGCGGATATCTGGATCGTTCTGGTCGGGCGGGTGATCCTGACATTGCTGATCATTGCCGCCCTTGCGCGCCTGACACTGCGTTGGCAGCGGGAACCGGAACAACTGGCAACGGATTCTGCCAGTTCCTGAACGAAACCCGGCCTTGGCATCCTTGATCCCCCTCTGTAAGCCGCAGAATATCTGAAATGTCACAGTGACAAGGCTTGCCCGCGACTATGGCGCGTGTAGAGTGAGCAGGATTGAATTTCTGTCAGGGTCAAGCGGGGTCAAGTTCGGGATTGATGTGTCAGGACATGTATATCCGCGCCATTTTACCTGTGACGAATGGCCAGAACACCGGGATCATCCAGATGGCAGTCCCCGGATACGATATTGACGAAAGCGGTCATCTGGCGATGGATTTTGGCCGTTGTCAGGCAGCCCTGAAAGAGCTGAAACAGCTTCATGTGCGTCATTATGTGTGTCTGACCACGCTATCCGAGATCGGGCCGGAGGAAACCGGCGATATTCGCGATCTGGTCGCACGGCAGGACATCAAAAGCCATCACCTTCCGATAGAAGATTATGCAAAGCCGGACGGGAATTTTTTGAGCGCCTGGCGAAATGTGTCGCCGCAATTGCAGGCATGCCTTGATGCCGGGGACGGGATTGCGTTGCAATGCCTTGCGGGCTATGGCCGAAGCGGCACCATCGCCGCCCTTTTGCTGATCGAGCGGGGAATGGCACCAGACACTGCGATAGAGACCGTAAAGAGGATAAGCGGTGAATCGATAGAAAGCAGCGTACAGTTGGACTTTCTGTTATCCCGGCCTACCCTGTAAAACCTGACCGTTCAGCTTTCCGCAGCGTCAAGCAACGCGCAAAAGCTTAGCAAGGTTTCGGCGCGCAGGCAGAAATACGCCTGAAAGTCGCCTTTTTCAATCGGGCCGATCAGCTTTTCAAATTCGGTCCGGATCAGCTTGGTCGCAAGATCAGGGAAGCGTGCCGACTGATGCACAAGCCCCGGCACGGTGCGATAAAACAGCATGTCGTCGGTACGTTTCAAGACGTCATCCGCAATCAGACCTGCTGTCAGAAGATGGACATCGCGTAGCACGCTCCAGAATTTTTCACGCTCTGCATCGGCCGAAAGACGCGATACCCGATAATAAAGCGGGGCAATCGACGCCTCGATATCCTGGGGCGTTGCGGTAATGCCAAGATCATCAATGATGCGATAGATTCCCGAACGGATCTGCAACCCCTGACGTTGGGTTTCCAATGGCTGATCCTGCACCGTGGTACCGACACCGACCTTGACCACCGCGAGTTTTTCGTAGGCAAGACGCTGGAGCACCTGACGGATCGGCGTGCGGCTGACCTCGAACTCCTTGCCAAGTTCCCCTTCATACAGGACCGCGCCGCTTTCATAGACACCCAGACAAATGCGTTCACGGATGGCTTCGTAAATAATATCAACGCTGGATTTCTGTGTGGATGTCATGCGCTCTGTTCTTGTGTTCGGGCCGGAGTCGCATTGTGAAAACGGCAAATTCGCAACCGATCATGGCCCACCCAATGAAGAATGGTGTACATGTATGCACCTATAATAGCAATGGCAAGATTTCATATTTCGACCTGAGAACCGCTGATAACTGCGATTAAACGGGAACCATTTGCGCTTCCCCACCCTTGTTTACCTCTCTGTCATATAAATATCATTTACTGTATAGCTGTATACAAGCATACTAGCTGCAATGCACAAGACACTCAAATCAGGGAATGGGTGATACGCATGCGTCTTCCAAGGTCACAGTTCTTCTGGCAATTGCTTGTCGTCGGTATCCTCGTCTGGCTGGGATATGTACTGGCCAGCAACATCGAGGCGAACCTGGCGAAATCGAACATCGTTCTGTCATTCGACTTCCTGTCGGGGCAGGCCGGTTTCGATATCAGCGAAAGCCTTTTGCCGGTTTCATCGACCAGCAGCTATGGCAGCGTAATCCTTGCTGGCGTTCTCAATACATTGACCCTTGCATTGTGCTGCATAATCGGCGCGACCGTGATCGGCGTGCTGATGGGGATTTTACGAACAAGCGGCCATTATCTGGGAGAACGGGTTGCCGGGTTTTACATCGAGATCACGCGCAACCTGCCCAAGCTTCTGATCCTTCTTGCGCTTTATCTGGCGATGGTAACCGCACTTCCGATCGTGCGCGAAAGCTGGTCATTTTTCGGTCTTGTCCAGATTTCGAACCGGGCGGTTTATTTCCCGGTTATTGAACAGGGCATCGGGCTTTATTGGGTTATTGCCATGCTGGCGATCTGGCCTGCGGCCCTTTTTATACTTGGCCGCATTGCCCGTCAGATACAGGAACGAACTGGCATCCGGTATCCGGTTATCTGGCCAGTTTCGATTTTCATTCTGGCGATGATCGCAGTACCTGCGACGACGGGCCTGATTGAGTATCCCCTGTCGTGGCCGGTTCTCAAGGGGTTCGATTTTGCCGGGGGCGGACGGATTTCAGTTCAGTTCCTTGTGCTGGTGCTGGCACTTTCGATCTATCACGGTGGGCAGGTCGCGGAACTTGTGCGCGGTGCCGTTCAATCGGTCCCGATCGGGCAATTCGAAGCCGCACGAGCATCTGGACTGAGTTTTGCCCAGATGACGCGACTGGTCATTCTGCCGCAGGCGGTCCGGGCTGCCGTGCCATCAATGGGCAACCAGTATCTGAACATCACCAAGAACACCTCGATCGCGCTCGCGGTCGGTTATTCCGATCTGGTGTCGGTGATGACGACATCAATCAACCAGACATTCCGTCCAATCGAACTGATGACGGTGTCCATGGGTGTTTACCTTGGCATCTGTCTGATCGTTTCGTGGCTGGTCAACATTTATAACGCGCGCGGCCAGATGGTGAGGACCTGATCATGGAACAAACTCTCCGGACCGGAAACGTTACCGCCCCGATCATCAGCCCTGTGACCATATGGCGCAAAAGATTGTTCGGAACCGTGCGCGACAGCGTGCTGACCCTGATCCTGATTGCGATGATTATCGCCTTTGGCCGGGTCGCGGTTGACTGGCTGTTTCTTGAGGCGGTTACCCCGTGGGGGGATCAGGCCGCCTGTGCGGAGGCTACCGGAGCGTGCTGGCCGTTTCTTGTCGAAAAGCACCGGCTTATCTTGTTTGGCACTTATCCGTGGGAACACCAGTGGCGTCCACTGATTGCCAGCTTGCTGCTGATAGCAGGGGTTGTTGTTTCGATGGTACCGCGCTGGCAGGACAGGCGTCTGGCATGGCTTTGGATCTGCCTTGCCGTCGGGTTTACCGTTTTGATGCGTGGTGGCGTGCCGGGCTTGGAATATATTCAGCCAGAACGCTGGAACGGCCTGCCGGTATTGTTGATGCTGGCGATTTTCGGGCTGGTCTTTGCCTTTCCGCTGGGCGTTGCACTGGCCCTTGCCAGACATCAGGACCAATTGCCAGCCATTCGGGCAATTGCCGTTCTGTGGATCGAACTGGTACGCGGCGTTCCGATGATCATGGTGCTGTTTCTCGGGCTGTTTGTTCTGCCGCTTATGATGCCCGACGACATCACGCTCAATCCGCTGATCACGACCATGATCGCATTGGTGATTTTCCATTCCGCCTATTTTGCCGAGTCCGTCCGCGGTGGTTTGCAGACCGTACCAATCGGGCAGTATGAAGCCGCCGACAGCCAGGGCTTGGCCTGGCTGCAAAAGACCCGACTGGTCATTCTTCCGCAGGCTCTCAAGATTGCGATGCCCGGAATTCTGAACACGGTCCTTGGCGCTTACAAGGACACGTCGCTCGTCGTCATCATCGGCATTCACGACATCATGGCCACCGCGAAAATGTCATTCAGCGACCCTGTCTGGCAGCGCTACGGGCTGGAAGCGTATTTGTTTGTAGGAGCGTGGTTCCTGGCAACCTGCTGGTGCCTTTCTTCCTATAGCAGATGGTTGGAGAGAAGAACTTCGTAACGGCATTTTAACAGGGAGCCAAATGATGAAAGTACGTTTTTCCTTGCCTGCTGCGTTTGCAGTACTCGCCGGTCTGACCACACAGGTTCAGGCTGGACCCGTGATGGATCAGATCAAGGCGGATAACAGCCTTGTCTGTCTGGTCAATACCAACTCGCCGGGCTTTTCGGTTCCGGACAGTCAGGGTGTTTATCAGGGTTTCAATACCGATTTCTGCCGCATGGCGGCGGCGGCCATTCTGGGCGATGCCAAGAAAGCCGACATTCGCGGGATCGGTTTTTCCGACAGCATGAAAACAATCGTTGCCGAAGGTGCCCACATGGCATCGCGCAGCATCACCCGCACCGGCACACGCGATGCCAATCCGGGCATGCGGTTTGTCGCGACGACCTTCTATGACGGTCAGGGCTTTATGGTGCCGAAAAAGCTGGGCGTTACCGGTGCATCCGAACTGACCGGTGCGACGGTCTGTGCCGAGGAAGGCTCCACCACGCTTTTAAACATTGCCGACTGGTTTGGTGATCGCAATATCGAGTACCGCGTTGAGAACATTGCCGACAAAACGGCACGCTTGCAGGCATTCTTCTCCGGGAAATGCGATGTTCTGGCCAGTGACCGCACGGCATTGAGTTCCGACCGGTTGCTTGCGGAAAATCCCGATGATTTCACCATCCTGCCCGAAGTGATTTCCAATGAGCCGCTGACCATTCTGACACGCCCCGACGCGACACTTGAAACCGCCATTTACTGGGCTTTTCAGGTCATGCTGAATGCCGAGGAAATGGACATTACGTCGGAAAATGTCGATGCCATCATGGCCGATCTTGCAAATCAGCCCCAAGGGGTTGTGCGCCTTCTGGCTACAGATTCCGCAGCCGGCGAGATGGCCCAGCAGATCGGTCTTCCGGCTGACTGGAGCTATCAGGTGATCAAACAGGTTGGCAATTACGGCGAAGTATATGAACGCCACCTTGGCACCAAGACCACCTTTGGCATGGAACGAACCGGAACGGTAAATGCGCTTAGCCGTGATGGCGGCCTGCTTTATCCCGATCCGATCCGCTAAGCACCCCGGAACGGGGCCGACCAATGAAGACAGCCCGCACGCACCTGTGGTCTGTGAGCAAGTCGGCCCCATTCTTCAGAAATTCAAAACCGGCCTTTGAAGCCGCCACACTATCGGACGGCAGGGCGACATCCGCCCCCGAAGAACAGGGATGGAAACCGTGAACGTAGCAACAACAAGCCCGAACCCGCACCGCGCCAGCATGATCCACATCCGGAACATGAACAAATGGTTCGGCGAGTTTCAGGCACTTAAAGACATCTCACTCGACATTGCCGAAGGCGAACGGATGGTGATTTGCGGGCCGTCGGGATCGGGAAAATCAACCCTGATCCGCTGCATGAACGGATTGGAAAGCCATCAGGCCGGCAGGATCGAAATTGCCGGAAACCGGATTTCGGAAGATGGCAGGTCGCTTGCGAAAATTCGTAAATCGACGGGCATGGTTTTCCAGCAATTCAATCTGTATCCGCACCTGACCATTCTGGAAAACTGCGTTCTTGCGCCGATGTGGGTGCATAAGACACCCCGCAAACAGGCGGAAGAAACAGCGTTTCGGTATCTTGAACGGGTCAATATCACAACCCAGGCGCACAAATACCCCCATCAGCTTTCGGGCGGGCAACAACAACGTGCAGCAATTGCGCGCACGTTATGCATCAGCCCGAAAATCATGCTGTTTGACGAACCGACATCCGCCCTTGATCCGGAAATGATCAAAGAGGTCCTTGATGTCATGGTCGACCTTGCACGCGAAAATATCACGATGATTTGCGTCACCCATGAAATGGGCTTCGCACGCCGGGTCGCCGACCGGATGGTGTTCATGGATCAGGGCGAGATTGTTGAAACCGCCACACCAGATGCGTTTTTCGATGCGCCGCAATCCGAACGCAGCAAGGCCTTTCTGGCCAAGGTATTCAGTCACTAGAAAGTCGCTTTATATGACGACAATTTTATTCGTCTGCACCGGCAATACATGCCGGTCCCCGATGGCGGCCGCCATTGCACGCCAATATGCCCGGCAGCACAAATTGCCAATTACCCCGCATTCCGCCGGAATTCATGCCCGCGAAGGTGATGCCATCACCCCGGAATCAGAATTTGCGCTGCGCCAGATCGGCATTGCCGGCAATCACACGAGCCGGGGTCTTTCACGCGAAATCCTTGAAAGCAGCCATGTGATTTTTGTCATGGAAGCCTGGCAGGCAGAGGCAATCGAGGCCAGCATGGAAGGTTATGCATTTTCCTGCCCGCCCCCGGTTCGAATGCTTGATCATACGGCAGATATTGTTGATCCGCTGGGCCGCGGGCAGGCCGTCTATGACGAACTGGTTTGTCGTTTCCGTGAACTGATCCCTGCCCGGCTGTCCGAGCTTGAAATCAGCGCCATTCCCGAGGGCCGCCCCCGATGCCCCTAAAATTCCAGCAAAAGAGATTGCACTCAGTCAGCCTGAGCAAGCCAATCGAGCATCGGTTCCCACATCGATTTTTCGGCACGTGATCCGACCATCATGCCGATATGCCCCGCAGACGGATGCAATTCCGTCCGCAATTCTTCGGGCAAGCCTGCGAAAAGGGCCTGCGCGCTTTCGGGCGGGACGATCCGGTCATTTTCGGGGATGACGGCAAGTGTCGGGCAACTGATATCTGCCGGGTTGATATCAATGCCGTCGATCTGCCATTCACCCTTGGCCGGTTTGTTTTCGACATACCAGCCAATCAGGCAATCAATCGCTACCCGGCGCGTCAGCGGCACACCATCATTAAGCCAGTCTTCAAGCGCGACGAAATCATCGGCCTTGGCCGAATTGGCCGGGATGGATGCAAAGCGGCGGAACTTTTCCCCGATCATAAAGGGATCGAGGCTGGCAAACAGGCTTTGCAGCACATCGACCGGCAGGCTGTCATGGATCGACAGCATATGGGGCAAAGAGGGCGCGAAGGCCGCGGCAATGCGCCCCTGTGTCGGACCAGCCGCCATGAAATCCCAGGGGGTCGCCAATAGCACCAGACGCGATACCTGTGCGGGGTCAAGCAAGGTCGCCGCCAGCGTGAGCACGCCGCCCATGCAATAACCGATCATCGGCACCGGCCCGCCATTCATATCGGCGATGTCCTGAAGGGCGGTGACCAGACGACCGGCGATGTAATCATCAAGGCCGTAATGGGTTTCTTCTTCGCCGGGATAGCCCCAATCGACCAGAAGCGGCCGATATCCGGCCTTGGCCAGAAAACGTGCGAAGCTTCTTTTTTTGTTTAGATCAAGAATATAGCCGCGGTTCACCAGCGACGGCACCAGCACGACAATACCAAGCGGGCTTTTGGGCTTGGCTTCTTCGACCGCACCGTAATCAAGAATGCGGGTTGCACCATCTTCCCAGAGTACGGGCGCATCATCGGTCCCGCGTTTATAGCCATGTTTTTGATAGGCGCGAACACCGTCATGAAAGGCCGACTGATTGGCAAAGGCGACACGATCAAGTGCCTGCGCGATATCGTCAGGATGATGGTTTTCCATCTCGCTCAGGAGCTTCTTCGCCTGCTCCTGCAGTTCCGGCCTCCAGGGCAGAAATTGTTTCCTGAAGATCGGCAATGCGGCGCGCGAGCTGAGCCAGCTCGTCATCTCGACCGCCAGATGCATCGCCAGCGGCCTTGGCCCCGCGCGACGATTGCTTGCCCTTTTCGGCGGGTTTGTCTGCTGTCGGTTTTGCGCGCTCATTTTTTCCCTGCCCCGTTTTCTTGCTTTGGCCTGTCTTGTCTATCCTGCCTGCGGCGGCCTTGGCCGTATCGGCATCTTTGGCGGCTGCGTCCGGATGGGACGTTTCATCGGCGCTGGTTGCGCCCGTCATTCCGGCCATCGTCGCCATATTTGGCGGGAAAGGCCCACCGGATGGAAAACCAGGTATTGCCATTTTTGACATCTGATTGAACATGGCGGCCATCGGGTTGGCTGCCGGGTCCATCGGCGTGCCCTTGATCATTTCCGGGATCGCTTCGGGCATCATACCCGCTGTCATACCCGGAAAACCGCCCGGAACAGCACCGGGAAAGGCACCGGGTTTCTGCCCCGTTGCCAGTTGTCCGATCAGCTTGCCCCATGCCTCGAACCCCTCGCCGATCCGCGATGTATCAGCCCCGAGCGATGCATAAAGCCGCCCGATGGCGCTTGCCGCGTCGGCACCATCGGCCGTTGCGGCAACCTGTTCGCGCCAAAGGTCCATGAACTGCTGGGCCAGATGATCAAGATGATCGTCAAGTTCATCCTCGAGGTTGTCATTGGGCAGATCGTCGGGCTCCTGATCCTTTTTCGCCCCTATGTCGGACAATGTTGCTTCCCCCGGTTCTGATACGGATCACGCAGATGACATGCGCCTTGCGGCTGGTAAATACTATAGGGGGTTCGGGCCTGCACGAAAACGAAATCCATTGCTGCGTGGCAGCAACCGGGACCAGAGGTTGTTTTTCGCAGCGCACATCGCGTTGAACACTGGACACATTGGAAATTACACGGCACTCTTATGCACGCTTGAGCAGGCGCAAAATTCAAAATGCTGCGCAACATTCAAATTTGTGCAAACGCAAACAAGGTATTTCATACCGCACTGCCCAAGCCAAACGTCCGGGAAACAGGGAAGCAGGGAATAACGTCATGACCACGAAAAAATCAGATGATCAGGATCGCGTCGTTATCAAGAAATACGCGAACCGCCGCCTTTACAACACTGCGACCAGTTCGTATGTGACGCTTGACCACCTGTCGCAGATGGTCAAGGACAATACCGATTTCGTCGTTTATGACGCCAAGACCGGCGAGGATATCACCCGTCCGGTCCTGACACAGATTATTGTCGAGGAAGAAAACAAGGGGCAGAACCTGCTGCCGATCAGCTTCCTGCGCCAATTGATCGGATTCTATGGCGACAGCCTTCAGGGTCTGGTACCGAGCTATCTGGAACAGGCGATGCGTTCGTTTGCGCATAATCAGGAACAGATGCGCGAATATATGCAGGGCACGATGCAGGGCATTTTCCCGTTCGGCCAGTTCGAGGAAATGAACAAGCAGAACATGGCGCTATTTGAGCAGACCATGAAGATGTTTTCTCCCTTCCTTCAGGAAGAGGCCGACAAGGCCAACGGGAAAGCCGATGCAGCCCAGACCGGCAAACCGGCAAAAAATGACGCATCCCTTGATGACCTGAAAAGCCAGCTCGAAGCCATGCAGGCACAGCTCAACAGTCTGGTCAACAACAAAGCCAGCAAGTAAACGGCCCCAAACCCGTTCATTTCAAAGCATCACGCAGAAAGCTCCGGATTTTCCGGGGCTTTTTTGTTTTTGCCTGCGTGTGTCGCGGCATCATTCCTGCATAAACTTTTCATTAACGTTTTTCACCGCCCGGCACCTGTCGCAAGGCGGCAATTTTTGCCGGGTTTACGCCCCCTTGAATGGAGTCCCTTGCATAAGACCAGTTTAATACCCGGGTTAAACGCACAAAACCGCAAAATGACATGACAGCGATCACACCGATCCCCTTGCACCCGGCCCGCAGGCCCGACGCTGCAAGTAGTGGAACAGACGGCCCTGCCGGGATCGGGATGGATATCACTGCACTGGTTTCGCCTGTACGGGAAATCGCGCAGAACGGTGGCGCATGGCTTGAACCCCATGATCCTGGGGGCAGCGCAGCATTTTGGGCGCAGCTTTTGGGCCAGCTCCTACCTCAGGAAAACCTTTTGCAACCTGCGGTCATTCAGGAATTGCATGCCAGCTATGCACGTCATTCCACACCTTACGGCTCAGAAAGCCATGTCTTTTTTTCGCCTAACGCACTAGACAACGACAGGCGAATTGACCTATATAGCTAGCTTCTGGCGGATCGCTGAGACTCCTATCTGACCAAAGTTCAGATATTTCTTGCAAGCAGAAGGCCTTCAAACCGGGTCAACCTGATTGTGATTAATAGGCGAAATTAACAAGCCTGACAGCGTCCCGAGTGGGAATAAATAACTGGCGGTTGATAACGGAAAAATATGCAATGACTGAGATTGTATCAAACGAAGAACCGAAACGCGCTAATCGCGCAACAGATACGGACCGTTATGTCGGTCAGCGTATTCGCGAACGTCGCATCATGCTGGGTCTGTCCCAGCAGCAGATGGCCGACCTGATCGGTGTTACCTACCAGCAGGCTCACAAATACGAGCGCGGCATCAACCGCATTTCTGCCGGTCGTCTTTACGAAATCTCCCAGGTCCTGGGCGTTCCTGTCAGCTACTTCTATGAAGGTCTCGACGGCAACCAGGAAACCGAACTTAATGCGCGTCAGCGCATGTGCCTTGAACTGGCGCGCAACTTTGCGAGCATCAAGCACGAAAAACACCAGGAAGCGCTGAGCCAGATGGCACGCGCACTGGCCGATCAGGCTGCCTAAGCCTGATCACTGCGATCTTCAGCATTGCTGCAAAAATCAGGCTGCCTTCCATGGCAGCCTTTTTTTGTGGCTGATCACAGGCACGATTTTTGTGATAGCGTCACGGCAAGACCAAGACAGGGGCAAACCGCATGACAGGCGATATCACGCAATCCGGCCTGATCGATCTGATCGACGAGCAACGCAGCAAACTTGGCTATCTGTCGATGTCGGCACTGATGGCGCTGTCAAGGACCGGCAATGTCATCCTCGATCCGTTTTCAACCCTGATCAGTATCCATGCCGAGATCGGGCATGACAATATTTTACATCCTGCCGTCCGGCTTGATGCCACCTTACCCGCAACGCTTGAAATTGGCAGCCGAAATATGTTTTACGGCAACACGATGATTGATGCCCAGACAGGGCCGATCACGATCGGCAATGGCAATCTGTTTGGCGAAGGTTGCGTTCATGTCGCCACCAGCCAGCCCGGTGCGGCGATCACTATCGGATCAGACGGTCGTTATCGCGGGTCAATCCAGATTTCAGGCTTATCCGTTCTGGGTGATGGCAGCCAGATCCTTGGCAGTATTATTGTCCGCGATGTGCAGCTTGGCGCAGGCGGATCATTTCGCCACCCGAATGCCGATGAACGTGGTGCGGTTTTAAAGGGGGTTGGACAGGGAAGCGGGATTATCCTTCAGACGGGTCAGGTAATTGCCGGAAACGGCACCCTCGCCCGGGAAAACGTCCGCATGCAGTCCTTCTATCACCCAGACGCAAAATAGGGGCAGCCGATGGCTACCCCTTTGTCGCAAATCCTGTAACCGAACTCTATTGATCGGCAATCACCAGATCGTCGGAATGAATAACCGCGTTGCCACGGCTATATCCCAAGGCGGTTTCGATTTCCTGCGAGGAATGGCCTTTGATCATCCGGGTTTCCTCGGCCGAATAGGATGTAATGCCACGCGCGATTTCAGTGCCCTCGGCATCAAGGATGCGCACCGCATCACCGTGCTTGAAGCTGCCATCAACACCGGCAATCCCCGCCGCCAGCAGGTTTTTGCCTGCCCGCAATGCCTTTGCCGCACCGCCATCAACAATGATGGCCCCGCGTGCCGAAAGCGACGTTGCGATCCAGTGGCGACGTGCCGCAAGCGGGCTTTCACTTGGCAGAAACAGGGTATGTGGCCCGCCTTCGAGCTGCGCCTTTAGCGGATGATAGATGGTGCCGCGCGCGATCATCATGCGGCATCCGGCCTTCATCGCGATTTCGGCGGCCTGCAATTTGGTCACCATGCCGCCGGAGCTATACATCGTCGGCGCGGCACCGGCCATGTCCATGATTTCGGGTGTCAGTTCACGCACCGTCGGGATCAGGGTCGCATCCGGGTTCTTGCGCGGATCAGCGGTATACAGACCATCGATATCGGACAGCAACACCAGCGTATCGGCCGAAATCATGTGGGCAACCTTGGCACCGAGGCGATCATTATCGCCAAAGCGGATTTCTTCGGTGGCAACCGTATCGTTTTCATTGATCAGCGGCACAGCCCCGCGTGCCAACAGGGCATTTAACGTACCGCGCGCATTCAGGTAACGGCGACGGCTTTCCATATCCTCAAGCGTCACAAGAACCTGCGCCATGATCAGGCCATTACGACCCAATGCTTCCTGCCAGACCTGCGACAGGCTGATCTGGCCGGTGGCGGCGGCGGCCTGCTTATCGGCAAGGCTGATGGTGCGGTGATCAAGCCCCAGCAAGCGCCGCCCCATGGCGATCGCGCCACTTGAAACCACGATGACCTCGACCCCGCGTTCGCGCAGAAGTGCGACGTCATCGGCAAGTGCTTCGAGCCAGGCACGGCGAAGCTTGCCGGTATTTTCATCGACCAGAAGGGCAGAACCGACCTTGATGATCAGGCGTTTTGCGTCCGCAAGGCTCACGGTTGGTAGCCCTCATCTTCGCGGCCCTCCATCGCACGGTGCTCGCGCTCTTCGACAATGTGGCGGCGCAGTTCGCGATGAACTTCCTTGACCCCCTGCTGGGTGGCGCCAGACACGATAAAGACTTTCTTGCCGATCCCTTTTTCAAGGATTTCACGCTGCTCCTCGACCATTTCCGGCAGAAGCTGATCGGCCTTGGAAAGGGCGACGATTTCCGGCTTATCTATGAGGACGTCGGCATAGCTTTCAAGCTCTTCGCGAACAGTGCGATAGGTTGCGACCGGGTCCTCGTCCGCGCAATCGATCAGATGCAGCAGAACTTCGCAGCGTTCGATATGGCCCAGGAACCGGGTCCCGATGCCCTTGCCCTCGGATGCGCCTTCGATCAGGCCAGGAATATCGGCCAGAACGAATTCATGATCATCGATCTCAACCACGCCCAGCTGCGGATGCAGGGTGGTGAAGGGATAATCGGCAATTTTCGGACGCGCGCTGGATGACGCGGCAAGGAAGGTGGATTTACCCGCATTGGGCAGACCGACCAGACCGGCATCGGCAATCAGCTTCAGACGCAGCCAGACCGACATTTCCTCGTTCGGCCAGCCTTCTTCAGCACGGCGCGGTGCCTGGTTGGTGGAGGATTTGAAATGGGTATTGCCCCGGCCGCCATCGCCGCCCCGGCAAAGCACAAAGGTCTGGCCCGGCTCAAGCATATCAACAATCAGGGTTTCGCGGTCTTCTTCAAGGATCTGGGTTCCGACCGGGACCTTGATCGTGATCGAGTTGCCCGAACGGCCGGTCCGGTTGCGCCCCATGCCGTGCATGCCGATTTCGGCCTTGAAATGCTGCTGATAACGGAAATCGATCAGGGTGTTGAGGTTTTCAACGGCTTCGACGATCACGTCACCGCCGCGCCCGCCATCGCCGCCATCAGGCCCGCCATATTCGATGAATTTTTCGCGCCGGAAGCTGACCGCACCGGCACCGCCGCGGCCACTGCGTACGTGGATTTTTGCTTCGTCGAGAAACTTCATAACCGGTCCTTTGGGCGATGCCCGTCAATCATTCCGCCCGGCCGGATCGCGATTTCGAAACAGATCGCCTCGCATCGACGGCACGGGAAATTTTCATATAACACATAAAACAAGGGAGGAATGATTGCTCATTCCTCCCTCGAAATCTTTGCTACGGATGAGCGCAGCCGACGGGAGGCTTACGCCTCGGCCGGAACGACACATACATAGGTACGACCCTTGAAGCCCGACTTGAACTGGACGTTGCCGCCAGCCGTCGCAAACAGGGTGTGGTCTTTGGCCAGGCCAACATTGTCGCCTGCATGGAACTTGGTGCCACGCTGACGAACGAGAATGTTACCTGCAACAACCGTCTGGCCGCCGAATTTCTTGACGCCGAGGCGCCGACCTTCGGAGTCGCGACCGTTACGGGAGCTACCACCAGCTTTCTTATGAGCCATGAAACTCTCCTAAAACTGCATCCCGGCCGATCAGGCCGTGATGTCCGTGATGCGCAGAACAGTCAGGTTCTGGCGATGACCATTTTTGCGACGGTAGTTGTGCCGGCGCTTTTTCTTGAAAACGATCACCTTGTCGCCCTTGGTCTGCTCGAGAACTTCTGCATTCACAAAAGCCCCTTTGACCAACGGAGCACCAACCTTCGGCGCACCGTCGCCAGCAACCATGAGAACTTCTTCAAGTTTCACGGTGTCACCGGCCTGGGCAGCGATCTTTTCGACTTTGATAACGTCGTTGGCAGCAACTTTATACTGTTTGCCGCCAGTTTTGATGATTGCATACATCGATATAGTTCCTGAAAAATCATTCTGGAAACGCACACGCGCGCTTCGGTGTCGCTGCTAACTGAAACCGAACCGCTGCGAGAGACGGGTGAAATACCTTTTTCGCCCACCAGAGTCAACCGCAAACCGCACCGTTTCCGGGCTTTGGCCATGGCAGGGACGCATGGCAGAGGTTTGTTTCCCAACCCGGCCCGGCCCAACCGGCAAAAGAGTTCGGGGAAAATACGTTTTCCCTCTTGCATTCTGGCTTAAGGATCGTTAAACAGCGCCTCGAACGCCAGACCACACATGCGGAGAGGTGCCGGAGTGGTCGAACGGGGCGGTCTCGAAAACCGTTGTACTAGCAATAGTACCGTGGGTTCGAATCCCACCCTCTCCGCCATTTACACGTTCGCACCAGAGAAGATTTAGCTGTTGGGAATCCTTACCCCCCCCCCTCCCACAACACTTCCAAAGCGATCCAGAACTCTCAAGAAACACATATTCAAGCGCCACAAGGGATCTTGGAAAAGAGACGCCTTACACCAACCAAGGCAGCACTCTGCATAGTAAAGCACTGTAATTGCTATAACATACTGTCGCTGGTATCTGCTCCCGTTTGAAAAATCCGGTTTCAAGGCACACCCAGTCGAATTCCACTACAAAGACGAAAATCGACGCAGAGTCGTTTGACAGTTGAGATCAAAGCCAAGAACCAATGGAGATTAATATATGGCGTATATTGGATAGAGACAGAGTCACAGGAGCGACAAGACCACATATCACTCATTATTCAAGCAGGACAACCTGACGAATCACAATATTCTGAAAATATTGCTCATACCCTGGAGAACACCCCTCTTCCGAGAAATCAAATTTCGACATATTAGTACTACTTGGATCGAAATCAATATATACAATCTCTCCATCTTTTTTCTTATGCATTCTAGGCAATACATCAAGAACAGAAAGTTTTTTTTCCTTGACCAAAGTATCTTTGCAACTCTTGAGAGCCTATTGCCCCCCCTCCATTGTTACCATAATAGCCAACCATGGATCGAAAACGACCCATCTCTTCAATTCTTCTATCCAAATCTTCACTGTAGAATGGCTATAAGAGATCAAATTTGGAATTTGAGGGCTATAATTGTAGGCCTCAACCGCTCTTGCTTGGAATGCATCAGTAAACAAAGATGCATGTAGAAATATGTCCCGAAAGCCTTGGCACAGAACTACAAAATCGCCACTCATAAGCTGGCTCATTTTATCTTCAAATCCAAGATCAAGAAATGATGCATAACTTTTAGTTGTTGGCCCCTGCATCAAAGGCTTTTCCCATAATTATTCGAGAAGCCCTGTTGCATACCGCACCTCTCTAAACTGACTATTCCCTGTAGGTTGATATTCGATGCTTGCAGCCCCCCCCAGCAAAGGCTATTTGCTCCGAGTCAACATCAATAGAGCGAGTAACACCGACTGAGCGCCGGCTAAGTATCGAATATCCCCCTTGGTAAACAAAAGAAAATGTCGCGTCCAACCATCCCTGCGACTGCCTAACCAACTCGAAATATTCACCATTTAAAAAACAATAATCGAGTATTCGTGGTCCTCTGGCTCATTGACCAAGGGAATACGAACGCTTCCATCGACAACTTTGAGAGCTATCTTTTCTTCTTGAAATTCTATAGAACTTATCTTAGACGGGACATTCGGCAAAACAACGTATTCAACAGATTCAACATCCTCACCAAACACCATTTCCAAATAATCTTTTGTTTGACGATATTCTGAAATGAAGTCATTTCTGAATTAACTTTTATCTTGCTCTGAAAAATACGGGATAAAATCATAATTATACACAAATGCAGCGAGAACCGCAGACATTGTCAGCGCACTATACAGAAGCACTACTCTACTTAAGAACGCCATGCTGTGTTTTTTTTCAATAAAATGACCCACCTTTAGATTTTTATTAAAATCCTACAGCAATAAGAAGTTCTGCAATTCGATGATCATACGTGTGATAGGCCATCACATATTGGTGCGCATTTTTGGCGATGTTGCTCCGATAGTTTACATCACCAAAACGGTCCAGCACGTCATCAAGATTGGAATAGTCTGACGCCAAAGAGATATAATGCTCGTCGGCCTTTAGAATATCGTTATATCGCCCGTTCACCAGTATCTGGCACGTCTGGGTTCCGATTGCGTCGAAATGCCTTGATGAGATGCATTTAGCATAGAACGGCGGACGAGGACGACCTTCGAAAAAGGTCGAATAAATCTCACCAAACTCCATTTGCTCATTAAGTGAAGATTCGTGCTGTACCATGCCCGAACTCAGCACTTTTCTCAAAAACGCTCTAATCTGCCACGGCAATTTATGACCGATTTTTCGAAGCGGAGAGTCATTTGGAATAACCAGAACCTTACCCTTGGTGCGTTCTGCGGTCCATGTCCGGATTTCGTTTATGATCGCGTCGTCTCGTTCCACCCACCAGGACCCAGCTTCACTTGAGACGGTGCCTCGACAGTTATTGAGAAACTGCGCCCATCCCTTTCGGTTCAAGCGCTCCGTGCTGATATTGACGTTCAGCCCCTTTTTTGACATCTCAGGTGACGAAAATAGGTCATGCAAGTTATTACGCTCGCCATCCCCCAGATGAGGCAAATAGCGAACAGCACGAACCCCAATGTCGATTGCGCGATCTGCATCCGACAATACCGGGTAAAACGCATCCGGATTGAGAGCGTGTGGAACAGCCAGCACCGAGTTCTCGACCAAATCCCCCCAAAGAAACTCTCCGGCTTCAAGGGGAAGCTGCGTCGCGATGAAATCTGGTCTGATTACGGCCAAGACATCACGCTTGGCTCCAATTGGAGAACCGGGCAAGTTCACTTCGTTACCAACAAAACTCACCAGTGTTCCGCGACGATCTGCTAGAACATTTGCAAACGGCTCCAAATAGATTGTGGTGTCGCCGTTAGTCGAGTGCAGTAGAACAATCAGATCGGCCTCAGAAACTTCTTTTTTTAAGTCGCTCAGGTTGCCTTTCTGACAGATATTGATCTTCGTTACAGCGAATCTGCTGCTTCGTTCAAAAGCCTCAGTCCAGTCGTCATAATAAGAAAGCCGAGTGGTGTATTCGGCATAGAGAAGCAGCGTGCGTATTGAAGAAGAGCTCATGACGCACGCAAAATTTTCTCGACGATGACAAACGCTGCACGTCCGTCACCAAACTCGGTAATTTCTTTGCGTGGGCCGGCCTCTGGCCCTTTCCACAAACGATTCCATCCCGCCTCGATTGTTTCGGGCCACTCGGTTTCACTGCGCAGGGTAACGCAGGGTTTGGCGTGGAAATAAGCCTCTTTCTGCAACCCTCCGGAATCTGTAAAGACCTGCGTGCAATTGGCAATCAATCCGGCCATCTCCAGATATCCAACCGGGTCGATAATATCAATCCCGTCAAGCGAGACGCCGAACCGCTCGGCTGCGGCTTTTGTTCTTGGATGCAAAGGCAAAACAATCTTCATTCCAGCGGAGTTGTCGCGCAGGAATTCAATCACTTCGCTCAGGCTTTCCGCACTATCTGTATTCTCCGCACGGTGTATCGTCGACAGCGTGTAAGGAACGCCTTTCAAAGAAGCGACAAGCGCACTATTCGGGTCCGCATTGAAACGTTCAATTGCGTCACGGGTCGCGTCATACATGACATCGCCAACATGATGGACCTGATCGACTACGCCTTCATTTGTCAAGTTTTGGACCGCAGCAAATGTCGGACAGAACAGAATATTGCTGACATGGTCTGTAAGAACCCGGTTCACTTCTTCTGGCATTCTACGATTGAATGACCGCAGACCGGCCTCGACATGAGCAACTGGAATATGTAGCTTTGCAGCTGCCAATGCACCAGCCAAGGTTGAGTTCGTATCACCGTAAACCAGAACCCAATCTGGCTTTTCTTCGACAAGAACAGTTTCGATCTTTTCGAGCATACGGCCCGTCATTTGACCGTGATTTCCGCCGTGGACGTCAAGTGAATATGCGGGCTTAGGAATTCCAAGCTCATCGAAGAAAATATCCGACATATTCGCGTCGAAATGCTGGCCGGTGTGTATCATCACCTCCTGCACATCAGGCGTCTGGTCAATGGCACGGGTAATCGTTGCAGCCTTTACAAACTGAGGGCGTGCGCCAACGACCGTAACAACCTTGGTTGGCATTCCTACACCCGATCCATGAAGTAGTCGTGCTGCTTGATGCATGCCTCGATGGTGGATTTGTTCTGGTTCATCCACGTAACAGTGCGCTCAATCCCCTCTCGGACACTAACACTGCATTCAAATCCAAGTTCGCGAAGAGATTTCTCGGTTGAGCCAAACCGTTTACCAGAACGGTCCCAATCACGAGCAGGCTTAAGATCTACCGGTGTTTTATTCCCGGTTACCTCGTTAATGATGGTCGCAAGTTCGAGAATGGACGTCTCCACACCGGACGCAAGATTATAAATCCCGCCATCTTCGCCCTTGGCAGCACAAGCCATAAGGCCGCGCGCCATATCTTCCACAAAAATGAAATCGCGACTGGCATTACCACCATTATCAAGTGGCAAGGCTTCACCATTCATAGCCTTCCAGATGAATGTCGGAGTTACGTTACGCCAGACCGTGTGTACTGTTCCACGCCATTCGCCTGCGCCCAAAATCTCACGCGGGCCATAAACATTCTGGAAGCGCGCCTTAACAATCGGCAACCCATGACGGACCCAGTAGTAGTTGCCGTACAACTCGCCTATCAGCTTGGATATTGAATACGGGCTGTCGTGGTAAAGTGACACCGGGGCATCTTCAGATGTTGCAGATGCTTCGTCGAATGTTTTTTCAGCGACCGCGCATCCTGCAGCAGCGTAAACAACCTTCTTGAGTGATTTAATATCTTTGAGACGTTCGAAAAGCTTCAGACTGGTGAGGGTATTGTTTTCATGATCGGCCATGGGATCATGGATCGACGACTGGTTACCGTGGTAGCAGGAGAGATGCCAAGCATATTCCAAATCATCAGGCAAATTTTTCAGGATCTTGTCACTGGTGATAGAACCAAAAACGAAGGTTACTCTCGGATCATCAACAACGTTGGAAATGTCCGACGAGAGAAGGTTATCAACAATGATGATCTCTTTGGGATCTTGTTCAAGCAGTTTCAGGACGAGGTTGCTACCCACGAAACCTGCACCACCAACAACCAGAACTTTCTTGCCGTTGAACTTGGAAAACTCTTTATCAAGCACTGAACTACCCGCCATTTATTTCTTGAGTCAGCCCCTGTGTCGGTATTTACAACAACCAATACAGAGAGATTACATTCCACAAAACTGTTTCTAAACAATAATGAAACACCCCGATCCACTGCTGCGGACCGGGGTGTCCCCAACTAATTCCTACCCTTGGTCGGGTCAGCCAAATGGCTGTGGATCGCACTCACACCATAATTGTCATACCACTTAAGCATATTGCTTATGGTATCTGCGAAATTCACACGCGCCTTCCACCCGAACGCTTTTTCCGTTTCGGATGGATCAAGGACCACAGCGGGAACGTCGTCATCACCTACAGGTACAACTTTCACCGGCTCATCCAACGTCACACCGAGATGCGCAACCACAGCATCGAAGATGTCTTTGATTGTGTGACCTTCACCGGTTGAAACGTTATACACGCCCGTTGGCGCATCGTCCTGCAAAACCAAGTCCATCAGATCAAAGAAATCGCTCATATCCAGAAAATCGCGAACCGTGTCCGAACAGAAGCAGGATTTTCCATCTTTCAGGCGAGTGTAGAAAGTCGGGATTGGACCGATTGCCAATCGCGGACCCGTGACATTGGCCAGTCGCAACGAGACATATGACAACCCTGACATCGCAAGGTATTGCTCGCCTGCCGTCTTCGAAATGCCATAGCTTGTGAAAGGTGCAGTCGGCGCATCGGCAGGAATTGGAACAACCGCCGGTCGACCATAGCAAAGCGCGGTCTGAAAGTTGATAAAGCGCCGAACGTTATGCGCTTTCGCAGCATTCACAACATTGATCGTTCCGATCACATTGGTGTGTGTATCTTCAGTCCAGTCAGTCAAGTCCTTATAGGCTGCTGCGCTATGAATGACGTAGTCAGGCTGGAATTCAGCAAAGACTTTGTCGACAAGGCTGCTGTCAGCAATCGTGCCTTCAACAACCTTAAGCCCGGCAACGTCGGGAACGACTTCCCGACGCCCCGTTGCAAAATTATCGACAACCAGAATCTCGTGCCCCTGCGGAAGGAGCCGTTCAATCAGGTTTGAACCAAGGCAGCCTGCACCACCAGTAATCAGTATTTTCATATCGAGACTTACTTTTTAGCGTCGTGCTTAAGGTGAGTGTATCCACCGTGAACGCCGAACTCCTGATAATATTCAACACCAAGACGGACGGTTTCTTCAAGCGGGGTAAACTCGATATCGCCGAAATCAGCAAAGGTCCGAGACGGGTCAAGCAAAATTGACTCAGCATCATCCGGACCAAGGTCCCGAACATCCGGTTCCGGATATTCATTGAGCTTCATGGCCTTAACAACCGCATCATACAGCTCAATGATTGCAACGTCTGTTCCCGATGAGAAGTGGTAGGTGCCACTGCCTTGACCATCAGCAGCTTTCACCGCATAACGCGCCAAGTCACCAACAAACACGAAATCACGACGCGACTTTGTCACGAAGCACTGTTTGCCCTGGCTCAGTCGATCAAAGAAGATTGGCAGCGGTCCGCTTACGTTGCGCGGGCCAATTACGTTTGCGAGACGGAAAGTTACGTAATCAATCCCTGAAAGACGAAGATATTCTTCGGTCACAGTTTTGGAGATCGAATAGCTGGAATTGTCCGCATTGATTGGGTGTTTCAACGTAACCGGCTGCTCGTTCGGTTTAACACCATAGCAAAGAGCAGTCTGGAAATAGACGAAACGGCCTACGCCAAATTCCTTCGCAGCATTTACCAGGTTCGCACCGCCAACACAGTTGGTCATAGTGTCGCTGTACCAGTCAGACGGATCTTTATAGGAAGCTGCGGTATGAACAATCACGTCTGGACGAAAATCACCGATCAGCTTGTCGATCAAGCCCTTGTCGGCAATCGAGCCTTCAACAGCGGTCAGATTTGGGTGCGCTGACAGGTGCTCAGGACGACCAGTCGCAAAGTTGTCAATGCTGACAACCTCGTCACCACGCGCCAAAAAGAGTTCTGCAATGTGAGACCCAACCTGTCCACAACCGCCAGTAATAAATGCCTTCATAAATCCTAGACCCTATTCCAAAGTAGTTCCCTGCATACAAACGAAGTATGCGTCTAATTCAACATCGCACGATATTCGCTGGCCTTATCATGGAACTGCTGATGCCACAATTCCAGACTGAGTAATCCCCATGTCTTACGCGAAAAACGACCTGCTTTATCAAAGTTCCTCAGAACGGCGTCGTAATTAATGTAATCACGTGAACGCGCCTTTGAACCATGGAAAATATCGCGAACCATTTCGTTCAGCTCCCCGGCAAACCACTCGCGAAGGGGAACCGGGAAGCCCATCTTGTCTCGACGTTGCAACAATCCCTCAGGCAACACATCTTTGTATGTCTGTTTGATCATATGCTTCATATGGCCACCTTCAAATTTGACGTCTGCCGGTACGGTCGCTGCAAACTCAATAAGAGGATGATCCAGAAGCGGTACGCGGCTTTCCAAACCGTGCGCCATGCTCATTCGGTCTTCCACCTGAAGAAGAGCTGGCAGCAGACACTTGAAGTCAAAATGGGTCATGCTGTCAAAATAGGCTTCCTTTCGGACGTTCCCGCGATTGTTAAATATCGCCTTGAAGTCTTCGAAAACTTTTTCCTTGCTCAATGAGCTCCAATCAACTTCATCAACCATATCGGTTGACCTATCAACCAACCGGAAATAGCGAGCGTCAATAGACTCAAACAAACCTTCACGCCAAAATTCTTTGATCAGCGGCTTGTATTCACGCAAAACGCCCAAGTTTGGAATAATCGATTCAGGCGTAACGACGAAATTACCGTTTTTATAGGTCCCGTCGATCGCAGCCTTAATCGCTTGCTCGAAATAGGCAACAACATACCGGGCGTATCCGCCGAAAATTTCGTCCCCGCCCTGACCGCCTAGGACGACCTTAACATGTTCGCTGGCCAGCTTTGAGACCATGTACTGTGGAAACGACCCTGGACCTGCTACCGGAACATCAAGATGATAAATTACCTTTTCAATATTCTCACGGAAGTCTTCTGCGGTGATATCGATCTGATTGAGCTCAGAGCCGCATTGATCAGCAGCTATTTGCGCATACCTGCTTTCATCATATCCGTCAAAACAGGTAAATTTCCCGTGGAAGGCCTGATTATTCTCTGGCGCATGTTGCCGCGCCAGGATCGCTATAAGGCTTGAGTCAATGCCGCCAGACAAATAGCTGCCGACGGGCACATCGCTTCTCAGATGGACATCAATTGAGTCATCAAGAAGTTCTCTCATCTTACCATCAAAGTAAGAAGCAGTGTGATCATAGTCGATTTCGTAATGGACGTCCCAGTAGCGCTCGACCCGTACCTGGCCGCGTTCTACAATAAGCTGATGGCCTGGCATCAATTGCTTCACACCTTCAAACAGAGTGTGCTCGCCAATTGTGTACTGGAAGGTCAGGTATTCGGCAAAAGCCCCTGCGTCGGTACGAATATCGGGAAGCAGCGGCAGCAACGCCTTAATTTCCGACGCAAAAATCAGGTTGCCCTCAACTATAGCATAGTAAAAGGGCTTAATCCCGAAACGGTCACGTGCCGCCAACAAGCGTTTGCGTTTTTCGTCCCAAATTGCGAACGCAAACATGCCTCGAAAATGCTGAACACAATCAGTGCCATACTTTTCGTAGGTAGCAAGGATTGTTTCAGAGTCTGAAGAGCTTTCGAACGACCATATCGGAGACAACTCTTTCTTAAGCTCAATATAATTGTAGATTTCGCCATTGAACGTTAGAACCGTATCATTCGGTGCTGTCATCGGCTGAGCACCATGATCGGTCAGATCAATGATCGAAAGACGGCGGTGAGCAAGACCAACACTCTTATTTTTTGCAGACCAAGTGCCTGCGCCATCTGGGCCGCGGTGTGCGATCAACTTATTCATTACATTAAGTTTATCATCCAGACGGCCCAACTCCGAACCGCGAAGAGAAATAATCCCAGCAATGCCGCACATCTTAACCTTACCCCCAACCGAACAAAATTTTTCTAACGAAAGGCTTTATTTTACATTCTACGATCTGAATCAACCGTCGGAATACTGGAGACTTCGAATTACGCATAGCCCCTTTGAATTTGCCCCACAATGACGATAGGGCAATAGCAAACCTCATTCGGTACTTAAACCCCAAAGATTTTTTATCAGACGATCGCTCTATCTCAGTAACGAACTTCAGTCCCATATCAGCCTTTCTTGGAATATTAAGCTTCTCAAAGCTGGCCGATATTTCTTTGTCAAAGGCAGCTATAAAAGTCTTCAGTGTCCATTTTGAAGAAAGAGCCACTTCTTCATGCGCCGCCATTATTATCTTGTTCGCCTTCGCAGGGTCGCGAATAAAATCGACAACTTCCTTCATATTTGAATGGTCACGAGAGAGAACTAAAAAATGCCTGTTAGGCTCAAGGACCCCCGAATACTCTCCGTCGTACATAATCATCAAAGTTTTCAGGCACGCAGCTTCGAAACAACGCGGTGAAATTGCCTTGATAACAACTGAACCGTCACGCCCTTCCATGAATAGCTCTTGAACTTCGCGGAACGTTGCTTCGGGATAAAGCCTTACATATTCTTCAATCTTGGAAGATACATGGCCTGTGAAATCAATAAAGCTTGCACCACTTTCTGTACCCAGCACAGCTTTCGAGTTGGCCAGAAATGAGTTCCACTTTTCACCATACAGACGGCAGGATTCCTCTGTAGAAATATCACAAGTTAATTTATATTTACGCGCATCCAGCAAGAAATTTTCGGCGATTTTCCACTTCTCTTGACTGAACTCACCATACCAAGCAGGTAGCTTTCGGGCCCGGTATCCCACGTCGACAGGCCTGTCCAAATAGTTGGGGACAGTGCGCGACAACAAGTGCTCGGGAACAAAGCCGGTCAAAGTAGATACAAAGCGTACTCTCGTAAAATCAACATTGCGATACACCTGCTGGGCTTGAAAATTATTCAATATAGTAAAGACAAGATTAATTCCGAGGTCATTTATCGCTGCACTAGTTTTGTCAGCCCATCTCATTTCATCCTGAACAAAGGCAGCCTTTAATCCTTTGAAATCTGATACGTCATTAAAAACCCCTTTTGATACGTACTGTTCATTAGATATAATTACAGAATAGTGAAAAACTACTACATCAAAAGTATCAAAGTTTATATTCATCGACTTCGCGGACATAACGTCCACTAAAGCAATTCGATGCTGGCTCCAGTTCTTAAACGCAAGAAGGTGATCATTCACAGTTCCTGCTTCTCGCCCAACATTTGAACAAAGAACAATTATATTCATTTTAGTATCCGACTAACTATCAGCCAGCGCGGCAGGTCCCCCGCTTCTCCACCATCCACGGTCGTTCAATTCGAACCATTCGACCAAACTAATCCATTTCCAGAGAGCCCAAGAGTTATTTTTCCGACCGCCCAGATGCTCTTCCCACAACTTAAGCACTTCATCTTGATAATATCCGTCAATCCCGCTTAATCTATCGTCGGTGATCCTCTCAAAGCACCAGTCTTTCAACTCTCCCCTCATCCAGTGATCCAGCGGAGCAGCATACCCAACTTTGTCAACCCGCCACCTGATACTCTCGGGGACGATGCCCGCAGCACATTCACGCAGGATCCTCTTTTGCCACCCGTCTCGAATATATGCGTCATCAGGTAGGCTCATGCAAAGATCAGCGAATTCGTAATCCAGAAAAGGCAGGCGCGCCTCTCTTGAAAAGGCCATAGAGTTCCGGTCAGCATACCGCAACAACATAGGCAGGCTGTTATAGGTGACAGCATCAAATAGAATTCTCCTAAGATCACTATTTTCAGCCCCCAAAGCCTTTTGATCCTTTGAGCCTCCTCGAGCTTTCTTTTTCTGTATAAGTGAAGCAATTTCTTCGTTACTGAACGCAACTTGTGCGTTGAACCGACGCTCCGGCTTTTCGTACCCCTCAGATGCTGAGATGAGCCTGCCATTAAACGCCTGCGTCTCTTTCATTGCTACATCGAAATATCCTTGATCAATAAGATCAAGCTGACGTGTCTTAAAATAATATTGATAACCGGCCAGCAACTCATCAGCCCCCTGCCCATCCAATAAGACCGTCACGTTGTTTTCCTTTGCCAGACGGGCAACACACCACTGCAAATAGATAGACGCCGAGAGAAAAGGCTCCTCCTGATGCCAATGCAGCATCAATGAGTCTTTCTTAAGTCCTTCCGGGTTGGGCGATACCTTCAATGAGTTTACGTGCGTAAATTCTTGGACAGCATCAATTTCATTTTCTTCGGAAATATCTGCATCATCGGGAAAACAGGCAGAAAATGTATGTTGTGTGTTAATATTGCTTTCATTTTGATTAGCAATGATGCCGACGATTACAGACGAATCCAGCCCACCAGATAAGCTAGAACCAACAGGAACATCAGACCGAAGCCTCATTGCCACGCTTTTTTCAAGCTTGGCCTTGAGATCCGATACCGCATCTACATCCCGAACGACGGAATAATCAGGCGTCCAATATTTCCATTCCTTGATATTCCGACCTTCAACAGACAACCATCTCGCCGTTGCTGCGGGGAACCTTTTAATATTTACAAAAAATGTGCGCTCGTCATTCTCGTACCAGTCACCCTTGGCGTAGGCCGTAATGCTTTGGTCATCGATGGTAAGATCAATAAGCGGATGCGCTGTAATCGCCTTCATTTCAGAGGCAATGACCACAGTACTTAGATCTCCGAAACCAATAAAAAGTGGTTTTTCACCGAAACGATCTCGCGCGACAAGCAACCGTTTCTGCAAACGATCATAAAAAATCAAAGAGAACATACCATTAAGTCTAGATAATGCACCCTCCCCCCACTCTATCAACGCAGTAAGAAGTACTTCTGTATCGCCAGATGTTCTGAACTTGTGCCCAAGCTTTGACAGTTCTTCCTTGAGTTCGATAAAATTGTAGATTTCCCCATTGAACACCAATACATATTGATTACAAGCTGACACCATCGGTTGATTGCTCCCCTCAGAGCAATCAACAATCGAAAGTCTTCTATGCCCAAATGCGACCTTACGTTTGGGCGACATCCACTCGCCACAGGCATCGGGTCCTCTGTGTCTCAACCTGTCGCGCAATTCGCATAACAATTTTGTCTCGACAGGTACTACCGGAGACAATATCCCCACAATTCCACACATGACGCGCCTGTTACAAAATATTAGTGACCATTTTTTCTTTTATCTTCGCAGGTATTCTCTGCCAAACAGCACGGCACACTGCGTACAGACATTTATTGTTTTGGATTGTCCCGACAACGTATTTACGAATTACGTACTTGACGTTCTTTCTGTTTATGCTCGGAATTTTTATCGTTAGCCATCCCCCGGATTTTTTGAAATGAATCTTGGAGATATTAGCCAACAACTCTTTACGATCAACGACTCCAAGAGGCAATGGCGGCATAATCTGCTTTACCACGGTATCCCCCGGAACCTGATCGACATATAACGCAAAAATATTGTTTTCCCTAGGCCATCTTATGTAGCGACTAATGACCCGGTCAAAATTCTCAACAAAGGTTTGGTAACTGTATCGCCCGGTATTGATTACATCTTCATAAGCTTTGGCGGTCATATTTTCCAAAAATTCGTGATTTTCCAAAAGATCAAATATTTCATAAATATTTGAAAAATCTTTTTTCAAAGGAATATAGTGCTCCCAAGGCCGAACAACCCCGGAATAGTCCCCCTCGAACAAAACGAGCGCCGTTCTTAACTTTATTGCTTCGAATATCTTAGGAGAAACTTGATTCATGACAATCTCCCCTTCGACGCTGGAAACAAGCTCAAGAGCTTGATCGTAATAGCAGTCCGGTGATAGCCTCTCGCTCATTTTCTTTAATTGATCGGAAATTCTTCCGTCAAAATCAAAGACATTGGAGCCACTTTCAGTTCCCAGCGTTGCCCTGCAACTTCCCAAGAATCTATACCATTGATCCCCGTAAACTCGAAATTGATCATCGACTTCTATATCGATAGACACTGCTTTTTCTTGAGCCAACTTCTTTACTTGCTCACCGATGATATACTTGTCATATCCAAGTTGACCATAAATCGGTGGCAACCGACGCCCACGATAGCCAATCCGGACCTCTCTTTGATCCAAAGGAATGCCAAAGTCCTCAATCCCCGGGCTTTCGGGAACATATCCGGTCAAATTGTTGATAAACTTTGTTCCTGGAAACCGATAAGAAGGATATACCTTTTCGATGTAGTCTTCCGGCACACAGGTGTAAACAATATCGAAACCTAGCGTCTCGATGTAGGAACGCGCTCTTTCGGTATTCTCATATTCATCTTGAATAAAGAGTATCTTGAGTCCGTCAAAGTTTCTCATTTTATTGAAAAACTTCTCTTGCAGATGTCCAACTATAGATAGCCGAATCGAGTAATGCAAAACAACGCAATCAAATGACGAAAAGTCGACCTCGCCTGGATCCGCAGATAAAGCCTGCCAATCATAAATCGAGCATGGGATGTTGAATATGCGGCTGGAGCTGTACTTCGTAAAAGCAGCAACGTGTTCTTGAACCGTTTTGGTCTCAACAGCACCTGCGTCGTATAAAAATGCGATATTTGCGCTTTTTTGATTGCTCTTATTTATCTCATCCTCGATTTTCGCCAACAAAGCATTAAAACGGGAATTATATGAATTCTCCTGAGCAACCTTTCTACGCAGATTCTTGGCCTGACCATCACTCGACACAAACTGCAATTTTACAATCTGCTGCACAAACTCATCTGAATTACTTGCAATTGCGAAAGTATCGGGATGCTTTTGCAGGGCATCAATTGGAACGCTAACAACGGGTAAATCGCATGCAACATACTCAAAGGCCTTAAGAGGCAGAGAATTTTTAATCCAGGCATCGACATAGAATGGGATCAACCCTACCGTCGAGCATTTCAATTCCAAGTAAAGATTCTTGCGGTCTAGCGCCCCCAAATAAATGACGTTTGGCAGCTCTTTGATCGCTTTCCAATCTTTATTGCGTGTAGTTTCTTCCCCTATAAACTTGAATGTCCAATCGTCAAGGCTTTCAACCAAGGTGCGGATCATACCAAAGTCAAGCCGATCGTTCACCCCGCCCTGATATACAGCAATTTTATCAGAATCCCTGCGTGACACGGTCTCTGGCACAACACTATCAATGAAGCCCAGATCACAACCATTCTCAATTACTTGCATGTTCTTAATAGCAGGAATTGCGCGTGCATAAGAGTTAGCGACACCATTACTACATGCAACAACCATATCGACCTTCGGCAAGATCCATCGTAAGGACTTTCTTATGTCGTGGATGCCATCTTCCCAAACTTTGGTATCGGTGAAATAATCTTCAGTTGCGTGATAAACTCTAAATCCTGAACTTAAAGATTCTATCAATAACTTATAGTTAATGGGGTCGTATAACCACACAATCGGACGCCGATACCCGCGGGCGCGCAGAATTTTCTTGATAGTAGATACATCTCGCAACGTGAGTTGCACACTCACATTGACCAATTCAATATTTTTATACTGGGTATCAACAACCCGAACTTCCGATGATATTGTATTCTTATGCTGAAAGAAAAGAACAGGCAGGCTATCTGCAAACCTAGTAGCGTAATGAAATCTATTACTTATCGCCTCTTTGTCCCAGTCGGACCAAGTCAGCATAAGAACGCAATCAAAATCATCAGAAATAGAATAAAACATATTTATAATCTCTAATATCCAGACTTTAATTCAATATGCTTTTCTTTTACTGCTTCCACAACAATCTCATGAGGCCGCATAAATACCCGACACAGCAAACTATTCCACTTATTTACATCAGACGGATTACCTATCTTTTCCAATACTTTCTTTTGAATTAACTCGTAAATCCTCTTAAATGATTTATTATCCATATAAATATCTCGAGGAGTAAAAATACTATATCCATCAATATGATATTTTCTGATCGAGAAACCTGCATCTACGAACATGTCGCGCAACAATTTTTTATTAAAGTTTCTCAAATGGACATACTCATATTTACATCCCATTTTCGGAGAATACTTTAATAAAGACTCCCGGTAAGGCACTCGAATATACGCCCTACCTCTTACTTTCAATGACCGATTAACACTAATAAGATAGGATCCAACATTCAAGACATGTTCCATTACATCGGTACTGGTAACAATATCAAACTCGTTAAGATACGGTAGGTTTTCTGCGTTAGCGAGAACCGGTTGAATCGATCTTTTATTCTCCATTCTCTTAAGATATGGAAGGGAGATATCAACAGCAACTACAGATTCAGCTCCTGCAGAGACAAGAGCTTTAGCAAGAACACCTTGACCAACCCCCAGCTCACAAACACGAGAACCTGTAACGTTGCCAATATACTTTAGCATATTGTTTGCTTGGTGGCCGATATACGTCCGATCCAAAATGGATTCAGACAAGTCATCTTCAGCAATTTCATCGTAGTTCGTCAGGTACTCTTTGAATGCCCGACTCTCGCGATCCGACTGGCTTAGCATTTCGACAACGCCACCAACTCGTCCCGAGCCCCAACCACAAGACGCACACTCATGTCCTGCGTCTTCTCGTGCGCGGGTTACATTGTAACAATTCGGACAAGAATTCATTCTTAACCCCTAAAACCTATTTGTATTAGTTTTGACTATCCATCCATTGCCCAGTCAAAACTATCTTCGATTTATCGCGCATAGATGACTTAACACTCACACATTGTGCTCGCGAAAGAATGTCATATCGCAGAGCGCTTTCTGGACATGCGAGGTCAAAATTCTTATACAATCCACAAGACAGGAAGTAACGTCCCTCCCCAATCGGATTTGTATCAAGCCAAAATTCGACTTTCTTAATGCTACCGCTAGATAACTGATAGTCTTGCTCCGGCTGCACAACTTGACACACCAAGTTACCGACATCATCGTACAAAACAAACAGACAAGAACAGCCGTGAGACCGATCATCTTCACAACAAACTTCAGCAACTAGCCTGACGGGTTCCCCAGTAGAAAAATGATCGATAACCAGACCGTCAGAATTGGTAATATAAGAGCTGTCAATTCTCAACGGCCCTTCACCCCCCCATCTCGAACCGCCAGCCGATGATTTGGGCGACTGCTCATTCGTCGACAAGGATGCATTCTTTTCAGCATCCTTGTTCATCCTCATGATGCGCTCTTCATACTGGTTCACCACAGTGAGCGGGTCACCGGAGGTCAGTATCTGGCCGTTATCGATCCACAGAGCTTTATTCGCGAACTGGAGAATTTGGCTCATGGAGTGTGAAACGATCAGCAAAGTTGCCCCTGAGTCCGTAAGCCGCCGAACTCGTTCTGCTGAGCGAGATGCAAAGTAGGCGTCTCCAGCTCCAAGCACTTCATCAATTATGACAATATCTGGTTTAATCGCAGTTGAAACCGCAAACTGCAGCCGGGCCCTCATACCGAGAGAATATGATTTCATCGGTTGGTTCAAAAAATCGCCAAGCTCACAAAAACTGACGATATCATCAATAGCAGCATCTAGCTCTGATGCAGGCAAACCACTATAGGCCAGCGCTGAACGAATGTTCTCCAGCCCAGTAAATTCCCCATGAAAACCTAAGCCAGTCTGCATCAAGGCCTGAACGTTACCGTTAACCTCAATTTTGCCGGTGGTCGGCGCAAAGTTACCGGTAATCAGCTTCAAGAGTGTTGTTTTACCAGCGCCGTTTCGGCCAATAATACCAACTCTCTCACCTTTCTTGATGTCCAAATTAATGCCATTCAGAGCACTGAATGTCTTATAATTCAATCGCCGCCAAAAGCGCAACCAAGATACGCCCAAGACGTCCAGCGCCTGATCAGAAAAGCTATCATAAAGCTTATACTCCTTCTTCACATCACTCAGACGAATGGCAATATCACTACCAACCAAGGAGCTAGAGCGCTTTGCCCCTCCTGCTTCCACTGAAGCTTTAATTGAATTATGCATAGTCGAAAAACACCGTCTTTGCGCGGGAGAACACATACGCACCAAGAACAAAACTGCCGATGCCAAACACACTAATGCCCAGTAAAATTGGCCATGGCGGCAACATGCCGAGCACAATCAAACTTTGGAAAGAGATCACAAAATACGCCAGCGGATTGAAGTATATAAGAACAGCAAGGGAACTCGGCAGCATATCGGGCGTATAGGCAATCGGACTGGCCACTAACAGGAGAATGGTGACATAGGTCAATATTTGCTGAATGTCTTTCAGAACCAAATTCGCAAGTGACAGTATCCACGCTATGCCCGTAAGAAACATTGCCAACAAGGCCATAACAACGGGTACGAGTAACCAGGTCCAGAACAACTGCCCGAGGAAAACCGTTGCAACAGCGATTATACCAATACCAATCGCCAAGGTTACCAGTGACACAACAACTTCACGCAGCGGCACTAATTCGGCCGGGTAAACTGTATTCAGTAGAATATCCTTGTCTGCAGACAAGGAAGTTGTCGCCAACATCAACCCCTGACTAAAGTTAATCAGCGGTACCAGTCCCGAAAAAATATACAGGACATACAAACCCGGCTCCATATCGGGCGGACGGACGCGAAAGACAACCAAGTATATTGCGGCATAAAGAGAAAGTAGCAACAACGGGCCCAAGACAATCCAAACAAGCCCAAGCACAGAGCCGGCGTAACGCTGGCGCAATGACGTATTTACGGCAGCAAATAGCAAGTGGCGCCGCGACCATATCAAGGTAATCGGAGAGAAAATAAAAGTCGGCTCTTCACGCATTTTTTTGCCAATAGCTTCAGAGTAGAAGAAATTGATTTTCACCCAAGGGTAAACAACAATTTTGCTAGTTTAGGCTTGCTATAACAACGTCGGTGATCCGCTGCAGCTGTTGCTCATCAAGGCCAGGGTGCATCGGAATACTTATCACTTTTCGCGCAAGATTTTCTGAGACATTCATGCCATCCCCCAAATTCGGGAACGACTTGTATGCTGTCTGCATATGCATCGGCACAGGATAATAAATTGCCGTTGCAATACCATGCTCCCGACACGCATTTTCGATCAACGACCTGTCCTCTGCCACAATTGTGAACTGGGCCCAGACAGATTTATACCCTTGCGGTACCTTTTGGCACGATACGTAAGGAGACAGCGTTTCTGTGTAAAATGCCGCGACTTCATTTCTTATTGCTATTTCACTTTCAAAAATCGAAAGTTTTTCTAACAATATCGCCGCCTGTATCGTATCCAGCCTGCTGTTCAATCCAATTCTTACGTTATCGTATTTGTCTTGCCCCTTGCCGTGAAACCTCAAAGAACGCAGCTCTTCGGCTTTTTGAGGTTCATCAGTGAAAATTGCTCCTCCGTCGCCATAGCATCCCAGTGGTTTCGCTGGAAAGAAGCTCGTGGTTGTATAATCCGCCAACACACCGGTGCGACACCCATCAATCTCCGCCCCAAAGCTTTGAGCCGCGTCTGCAATCAGGACCATGCCTTCTCTGGTCGCTATTTCGCGCAAGGCATGATAATTCGCCGGCAATCCAAAGATATCAACAGCCACAATTATCCTCGGCCGCAACCCAAGTGCCTTCGCCTTTTCGATACCTGCTTCGAGACTTGCCGGATCAATGTTGAATGTGCGCGAATCAACATCAACCAATATAGGCGTAGCCCCAGTGCCAGGGACAATTTCAGCCGTCGCAACGAAGGTAAAAGACGGTGCGAATACGGCATCTCCGTGACCAACACCTTCGGCCATCATCACAAGCGACAATGCATCAGTACCATTTGCACAAGTTACAACGTGTTTTGCACCAGTGAACTCTGCAAGTTTCTCTTCGAGCTCCGCAACCTCGGGACCCAGGATGTACTTTCCATGATCAAGAACCCTGGCCACAGCTGCATCAATCCGGTCACGAATACGTTCCTGCTGCGCCGCAAGGTCAATGAGCGCAATCTGTTTAGTCACTTGTTACTTCCTCCAAGAGGCCCTCAGCCACTTCCCGATATTTTCTGCCCTCACGCGGGCATACCAGATCCTCTCCCAGCATTTCACCTGCATGACTTGCCCACCCGATACGTCTTGCCGGAACACCTGCCATTACTGCGAACTTGGGAACATCTCGTGTTACAACGGCCCCGGCACCGATAAAGGCGTACTCATTTATCGTCACACCGCAAACAATCGTGCAATTCGCACCAAGAGATGCACCTCGCTTGACCAGTGTACTCTTGTATTCATCCTTTTTTTCAACCCCGGCACGCGGATTGATTACATTGGTGAACACCATACTTGGACCGCAGAAAACTTCGTCTTCCAACGTTACGTTGTCATAGATCGAGACATTGTTCTGGACCTTCACCCGGTCCCCAAGAACGACCTTGTTCCCGACAAAAACGTTTTGCCCCAAGGAACACCCGGCACCTATGCGCGCACCACCGCACACATGAACCCAATGCCAAATACGACAGTCTTCCTTGATTAACGCGCCCTCATCCACGATCGCTGTCTCATGGATAAAGGTTGATGCACCAATGGTTGTCATAGTTTCACGTTCATGCAGAAAGGATGGAAATCACCAGAAAGCGAGGCCGGTGTCATCTTGCGAATGTCATAAACTGTTTCGATGCAAGCTCGGGCATCTTCAATACCAAACCCGCCACCTGCAAGAATGTCACGATAACTGTCTGTATGCAATTCGGTGAAGCCATCCGAGAATTCAAGCTCTTCGTCTTCAATGAGAATGGAGCGATAGGTTCTCTTACCCGCTGACTTTGCGTCTGCCGGGAGATATTCCGGGTTGATCGACAAGAACCAGCGCACACGAGCATGATCATATTCCAGATAACCAGATGCAACATCAGCCTCATGCAGGTGTACGACATTGTTTCGAACATCACCAAACACCCACCCGAGCATATCAAAGAAATGAACACCAATATTCGAAGCGATACCGCCGGACTTTTTGACATCGCCCTTCCAGCTTACACCATACCAGTGCCCACGGGACGTCAGATATGTCAGATCAACATCAAAGACCTTGTCTTTCGGTGCATTGGCAACCTTGTCACGCAATGCCTTGATTGCCGGATGCAGACGAAGTTGCAGAATGTTGTATATTTTTGCGTCACCCTCGCGCTCGATTTCCGACAGTGCATCTATGTTCCAAGGTGTTAGCACCAAGGGCTTTTCACAAATCGCGTGCGCCTGATTACGGAGTGCGTGACGGATATGAGCATCATGCAGATAGTTTGGAGAGCAAATACTGAAATAATCAACTCCTGTGCCCTGACGTCGCAACAGGTCTATGTGCCGGTCAAAACGCTCGAATTCCACAAAGAAATCCGCATCCGGAAAATGACTGTCAATGACGCCCACTGAATCATTGGGATCAAATGCTGCAACCAGGCTGTTCCCAGTATCCTTGATCGCTTTCATGTGGCGTGGAGCTATATACCCAGCGGCACCAACCAATGCAAAGTTCGTCATTTTTGTCCTTCATTCTCTCATATCAAGCAAGGCTCAGGGCAGACACTTCTGCACAAAAACCCCACATTACACAATAGTATTTTCTCGTCAGAGGGTACTCAACCAGAACAAAGCGAAACGGGAGAAAACACCCCACTCAAAAGCATAGGTCATCGCTTCAAGTTCTTTAACTTACATGCTTAGAAGCACTGACCCTCCCCCCATATCAGTCTCACTCATAGGGTGAGTGCTTGGTTTGATTTAAGTGCCATACCCTGAAGGGACCGCAAGGGGCCTTGGGCTCGTTGCGGCCCCTCTTACAGGGCCGTTGAATGCCTGCGCAAACTGAGCCGGTGTTTGATAGTTGAGCAAGGAGTGGGGCCGGATGGTGTTATAGTGTTTCCATCAGGCCTCAATGATCTTGCGGGCTCCGTGGATGCTTGCAAACCAGTTCTCATTTAGGCATTCTGTGTCGGTTTGCTAGGGTGGATAAACCGTAGCTTCACCCCGGTTTTGTACGACCATTCAAACATCGCCCGGGAAGTCAGTTTAGGGCCGTTGTCATGAACCAGTTCGTCCGGATAGCCATGGATAATGGCCAGTTGATCAAGATATCGGGTGAGCCACTTGCCAGATATCGAGACGTCAACAATTTGGCCTAGACAGCCCCGCGTACAATCATCGACGATATTCAAGACCCGGAACCGACGTCCGTTCCACAGGCCATCCGAAACGAAGTCCAAAGACCAACGTTGGTTGCGGCGAACGGCTGCCTTGAGAAGAATGCGATCCCGATGCGCCAGCCGTTTGCGTTTGCGGCGACACACCTGAAGGCCTTCTTCACAATACAGGCGATAGATTCGCTTGGCATTGACCACGAGACCTTGCCTTGCGCAGAAAGACATGCAGGCGCAAATAGCCATAGCGGCGATACTGACCTGCCAACACCTTGAGGCGTGACCGTGCCGGCGCATCATCCTCTCTTCTGGAAGCATAATGCAAAACCGCGCGGCTGATCCCGACAAGCCCGCAGGCGCGGCGTTCGGTAAACTGGTGCTCTGCTGTCAGGTGAGCAACCGCCAAACGCCGCGACGCAGGCTTTAAAAGCTTTTTGCCAAAAGATATTTCAGAGCGGCGTTGTCGAGCATCGATTCCGCATACAGCTTTTTCAGTCTGGCGTTCTCTGCCTCAAGTTCACGAAGCCGCCTGGCATCGGATATCTCCATCCCGCCAAACTTCGACTTCCAACGGCAAAAGGTATGCTTGGCAATACCATGACGGCGGATGATATCCTTCACCGCAAATCCCGCTTCCTGTTCCTTCAAAACCCCGATGATCTGTTCTTGCGAAAAGCGCTTCTTCATCTCGAGTTCTCCTTTGCCTTAGTTTGGAAAACTCACTCCAAAAATGCGACTGTTTTCGGAGAGAAGGTCAGCACTACTGCCATTGAGCAAGAGCACTTGCCTTAACAGCGATATTAACTGAAGCAGCAAAAACCTGGGAGAAAAAACGAAGGAGAGAACCGGCCCAAAGCCGTTTGAACCTAAAGAAGTCCGCACCCTCTATTTGAGGGTTACTCATTTAGTAGGCAAACAAAACTGCGCTAGAGGGAACTCTTAGATGCAAGCTCAAAAACCGCCAAAGTCTCCTCACTCACATGATGCTCGATCCCCTCGGCATCAAATTCCGCGATAGCAGGGTCGACGCCCAATGCGATCAGGAAATTATAGACGATCTCGTGGCGCTTGCGGCATTTCTCGGCAAGCTCCTTACCCTGATCGGTCAGAAAAATCGAGCGATATGGGCGTGATGTGACAAAGCCGTCACGCTCCAGGCGCTTGATCGTATTGTTGACCGTCGCCGCCGTCACGCCAAAGCGTTCGGCAAGGGCGACGGATCGCGCCTCGCCTTCTTCCTGGATCAGGTCGGCGATCATTTCGACGTAATCCTCGGTTACCTCGCGGGCATGGGCGTCGCGCAATTGCGCAAAAACTTCGGCCTTGTTGTGTCGCGGATGACGCGCATTCGGATCGCCCATTCACAGCTCCTTTGAAATCCCCAAGGTCTTCATATCAACATAGTGTGCAAAAATCAATTTAGCCTTGACTAACTTTAAAAGTCCGCACATAAATAGGGGATATTGGCAGACTGATTTTAACTTGCATCACAGGACCGCCTCACATGTCGCTTCGCCGCATCGCCCGGAATTTAGGTTTTGCCCTTGCTGCCGTCTGCGGCTTTGTTGCCGTTTCGGTGACAGCTGCCTCTGCCAAGCCGATTGATGTTGTCGCCACGACATCCATGATCGCCGACGCGGCGCGTCAGGTTGCAGGCGACCGCGCAAAGGTCACCGCCCTGATGGGCCCCGGGGTTGATCCGCATTCCTATCGCCAGACACGCAGCGACATTGCCGCCATGGCGCGCGCCGATCTGGTTTTGTGGCATGGCCTGTATCTTGAGGCACAGCTTGAGGAATTCTTCCTTGATCTGGAAAAGCGCCGCAATGTCATTGCCGTCGGCGAAGCAATCGACACGTCAAAGCTTCTGAGCCATGCGCAATATAAAGGCCGCTATGACCCGCATGTCTGGATGGACCCGCAATTGTGGGAAACCGTGGTGCTGGCGGTTCGTGATGCGCTGATCAAGACCGATCCCGAGGGCGAGGCCACCTATCGCGCCAATGCCGACAAGCATATTGCCGATATCGAAAAGCTGATTACCTACATGCAATTGGTCACCAAAACAGTGCCGGAAAAAAGCCGTGTGCTGTTGACCGCGCATGACGCGTTCAGCTATTTCGGGCGCGGCTATGATTTCGAGGTTCTGGGCATTCAGGGCATTTCAACAGAATCCGAAGCCGGCCTTCGTCGGGTCGAGGAACTGGTCGACACCATTGTTGATCGCAAGATCGCCGCGGTCTTTGTTGAAAGTTCCGTGCCGGAGCGTAATGTGCGCGCCCTGATCGAGGGTGCTGCCGCGCGCGGCCAGAAAGTTGAAATCGGCGGCACGCTGTTTTCCGATGCCATGGGAGAGCCAGGCACCTATGAAGGCACCTATATCGGCATGATCGACCATAACGCGACCCTGATCACCCGTGCGCTTGGCGGCGATGCCCCGGCCACCGGGATGCAGGGCAAACTGGCCGCCGGCTCCTGAGCCGCGCCACCGAAGGAACTGTCATGAGCAACGCAGAACTGATTGCAGAAGCCGGAAAGATCGTTGATGTCGCGGGCAAGGATGCGCCGCTGACGGTGCGTGGCCTTACGGTATCCTATGGCAACAAACCGGCGGTCTTTTCTGTCGATGCCTCTATCCCGGCGGGCTCCATGACCGCAATCATCGGGCCGAACGGGGCGGGCAAATCGACCTTCCTGAAAGGGACACTTGGCGTGATCCCCCGGCTGTCTGGCGAAATACGCATTTTCGGCAAACCGTTTCACGAGGCACGCGACCGGGTGGCCTATGTTCCGCAACGCGCCAGTGTTGACTGGGATTTCCCCGCACGCGTTATCGATGTCGTCCTGATGGGGCTTTATGGCTCGGTCGGGCTGTTTCGTTTCTGGCGGGCGCGCCACCGCCAACAGGCCATGGAATGCCTTGAACGCGTCGGCATGGCCGACTTCGCCACCCGTCAGATCGGGCAGCTTTCCGGCGGTCAGCAGCAACGCGTATTCCTTGCACGCGCATTGGCGCAAAATGCCGAATTTTACCTGCTCGACGAACCCTTTGCCGGGGTCGATGCCGCAACCGAACGGGCCATTGTCGCCGTCCTTAAGGACCTTAAGTCCGAAGGCCGGACAGTTGTTTGCGTGCATCATGACCTATCCACGGTTGCCGAGTATTTTGACCGCGTGCTTCTGATCAATGTGCGCCGCATTGCCGAAGGCCCGGTCGATACCACCTTTACCGCCGCCAATTTGCAGGAAACCTATGGCGGGCGACTGGCGACCACGCATATCGATGAATTGCGTCTTGCCTGATCAAATGCCCGTCTTGGCAAAGCCATCGGAACCACTCAGATGAGTTTTCTTGATTACTTCATAAGCGCCCTTTTCCTTCAGGCCGGATATAACAGCGCCCTTGTCGCGGTTGGGGCCGGGTTGCTGGGCCTTGCCGGGGGTGGTGCCGGTGCGTTTATTTTCCTGCGCAAACGAGCCCTTGTTTCCGATGCGATCAGTCACGCCACCCTGCCCGGTGTTGGTATTGCTTTCATCTTGATGGTTGCCTTTGGCGGGGATGGCCGCTGGTTACCCGGATTGATCATCGGATCGGCCATTTCATCGGGCATCGGGCTTTTGATGGTCGAATGGATCACACGCCAGACCCGCCTGACCGAGGATGCCGCAATCGGGGCGGTTCTGTCGGTTTTCTTTGGGCTTGGCATCGTTTTGCTGACGATTATTCAAACCATGTCGTCAGGCCGTCAGGCCGGGCTTGAAAACTTCCTGCTGGGATCGACCGCTGGCATGCTGATCAGCGAGGCAACCACAATTGCGATTGCCGGTGCCCTTGCCACCGCCTTTGTTTTCATGCTGCGCCGTCCGATGACGCTAGTGGCGTTTGATCCGGAATATGCCGCAACAACCGGTATCAATGTCCGTCATATTGATCTGGCCATGATGGGGCTGGCGCTGATTGTTACCGTGATCGGGCTCAAGATCGTCGGTCTGATCCTGATTGTTGCCCTGCTGATCATTCCGCCGGTTACCGCCCGGTTCTGGACCAATCAGGTCGGACCGATGATCGGTATTGCCGCCGCCATTGGCGGACTTGCCGGTTATATCGGGGCGGTGTTTTCGGCCGCCGCCGCCTCGCTCCCGACCGGGCCGATCATTGTTCTGGTGGCGTTCGGGTTCTTTGTCTTTTCCGCATTGTTTTCACCGCTTCGTGGCGGTCTGGCATCGGCCCTGCGTCATTGGCGTTTCCAGCGCCGCGTGCATCGCCGTCAGGGGCTTTTGGCACTGGCGCGACGCGAACCGATCTATGATGGATTTACCCTTCGCATCCTGCGTCAGTCCGGCATGATACGGCCTGACGGGGTGGCAACCCTGCGTGGTAAAACCGCATCGCAAAAGGCCGCCCATGACGAAGCAAGATGGGCGATGGCGCGGCGCATCCTGCCCGATGATTCAGCGATTGAACGCTATGACGGTCTGACCCCGATCGAGGATATGATGACACAGGATCAGATCGACGAAATCGACCGCGTGATTGCCGAACAGACCGGATCCCCCGCATGATCGACAATCTGATCACCGCCCTGGGTGCTGAATTTGTGCAACTCAGCCTGACACCAATCGTGATCGGTATTCTGGGTGCGGTTGCCTGTGCCCTGCCCGGGAATTTCCTTTTGCTGCGTCGCCAGGCCCTGATCGGAGATGCGATCAGTCATGTCGTCCTACCCGGTATTGTCGTGGCATTTCTGGTAACCGGCACCATCACGGCCGTACCGATGATGATCGGTGCGGGCTGTGCCGCCATTGTTGCCGTCATCGTGATCGAGCTTGTCAAACGGCTTGGCCGGGTTGAGCCGGGGGCCGCGATGGGGCTTGTTTTTACAACCCTTTTTGCCGCCGGTGTGCTGCTGCTTGAAATCACAGACACCAGTTCGGTGCACATCGATGTGCAACATGCGTTGCTGGGCAATCTTGAAAGCCTGATCTGGTTTGATGCCGAAGGATGGCAATCGTTGCTTGACCCGGCGGCCCTGGCAACCCTTCCGCCCCAGTTACCGCGACTGGCGGTCGTTCTTTTGGGGATCGTGCTGTTCATCACGCTATTCTGGAAAGAATTGAAAATATCGACCTTTGATGCCGCCTTTGCCGAGGCGATTGGCATTCGAACCCGTGTACTGGGATTTGCGCTGGTTGTCGCCACCGCAATTGCCGCAGTTGCCGCCTTTGATGCGGTCGGATCGATCATTGTGATTGCGATGTTTGTCTGCCCGCCTGCCGCAGCCCGCCTGATGACCAACCAGCTTGGCTGGCAGATCGGATGGAGCGTTGTGTTTGCCGTAATTTCGGCAGTTCTGGGTTATGTTTTTGCCGGATACGGGCCGGGCTGGTTCGGGTCGCCCTATGCGGTCAGTGCGGCCGGCATGATCGCCACGATTTCCGGTATTATCCTGTTGCTGGCCTGTCTGTTCGGACCGCAACGCAAACGTACCGGCCAGCGCGCCGAAGCGTAAAGGAGGCTTGCATGACAATGACAAAACTGACCGGATCAACACTTGATCTTAAACGGGCATCGCGCCGATTGGCAAAAATCCGCCGCGCGATTGCCGCCGCCCGCAAGCTGGGTGCCTGAAACCGGCATCAGTTTGATCTCGCCCTGAGCCTTCCAGAACGGCATACTGGGAGCATGGTGAAATCTGTATTCTATCGCTATCTGTCGACTGCCTGTTTTAGCTGTCTGCTGTCGGGCATGGCGGGTGGCGTGGCATTACCTGCAAAAGCACAGGAATTCAGAACCCTTGCAGACATCGAACGTGACCTGAACCGTTATGAAAAGGTTGCACTGCACAGTTTCGCCGACCGTGCTTCCTTTCTGTCGATCATTGATCGGACGCTTGGCCTTGATAACATAAAAGGTGTGGATCTGCTGTTTGCCAAACTGCCGCAGTCGCCCTTTACCGTATCGGGACGCCGCGGCAACAATCAGGCAGTACCGTGCCAGATTTTCATTCCGGCAAAAATCGCACCGGGTAGCGGGACTGAAATTTTCGCCGACCTGATGCGCGGCTGGTTTGGCAATCAGCTTCACTATTCCAGCAGTGCCGATCTGACCTATGGCTGGTTGATGCGCCACGAAGTGCGCCATTGCGATCCGTCACATTTCGGCGATGGCGGCACCAAGGAACGCGATAACGAAATCGAAGCCGATCTTTTCGCGCTGAACGTCATCACCGATCCGGTTGTTCGTAAAAAGCTGGCGCAGGATGCGCTGGCATTTCGCATGATCACCGCGACCCTGTTTGCCAGCAGCAGCCATATGACCGGCCTGTCACTGAAACGTGCATTGCATGACACACAATCAGGAAACGATCCGACGGCTGCCGACGAAATGGCGGCCTTTCTTGCGGCGCGACAACAAGTCTTCGATCACGCCAAAGCCATCACCACAGGCCCCCGTCCGACCAATCACGATATCATTCGCGCCGTGATCGAACTGGCAGGCACGCAACAAGGCAATCTGCTGGTTGCGGAAATTCTGGTCGACCTTGATCAGGCCATCGCCCATTTCGCCCCCGAACTGCACGACCGAAGCAAATCAGTCCAATAGCACCTGAACAAAAATCAGGCCGTCTTGCGCCAGAAGGTCATGGCGAGACACTGATCACGGTCAAGGCCGACTTCCTTCCGCCATATCTGATGAATGGATTTATAGCTGGCCTGCTCGACCCCGGCCCAGCAATAGACACGCGCCCGATCCTTGGGCACTTCGATACGGCTGACCGCCTCGCGGATCGGACTGGTATCGGTTGCGGGATGGGTATCACGACACACCCATTCAATCGCGATCCGGCTTTTGGTGGCCAGATCGATGATGTCAGCCGAACTTTGTATCTCGATCAATGCATGTCCGCTGGCATGTTCGGGCAGTTCTTCAAGATAACGGCCAATCGCCGGAAGGGCGGTTTCGTCACCTGCAAACAGGAACCAGTCGGCATCGGGCAGTTCCCCACCCAGCGGCCCGGTCATGCCGATCCGGTCCCCCGGTTGCGCATGAAGCGCAAAGGCAGACCCGGGGCCGTTATCGCCATGCATGACAAAGTCCACCTCGATCCAGCCTGCCTTGGCATCGATCCGGCGGATGGTGTAAACCCTTGGCGCAACCGCATTTTCACCCTCGGGCCAGACCACCATACCATTGGGGGCCAATGTCGGCCATTGCGGTTCGCCAACATCACGTGGCGGGATCAGAAGGCGCATGTGAATGCCATCGCCATCGTAAAATTCCAGATCATCCCCCGCCAGCCGCAACCGGCGCATATGAGATGACAGGTCCGTCACACCAATCACACGAAGTTCCCGGAAGTTCGGCAGCTTGCCGTTGCTTTCCCCCGCCCCCTTCCAGCGGCAGTCAAGATCGGCTTCGGGTACGATGCTTTGCAGGATGGCAATAAGTGCGGCCTTCATCTGTGCAACACCGGCCTCGCTTTTTGAGCCGACTTCGATATCAAGGTGCTTTTCACCGGGCTGCAAAGTCAGATGCCCGACCGAAAGTGAAATCTTCGCACCGTTGTCATCGTTCGTCACATCGCAATCATGTTCGGCATAATAAGCTGCAACCGCGTTTGCGACATCGGCACTTGCGCTCAGAACGATGCGGGTTTTGGCAATCAGCGGGCTGTCAGACTTTACAGGCATCAGATGACTTTCGGTGGCGGTTGGGGGCAACGATTGACCGTGCATCATTGATAATAAAACTGATAGGCATTCTCAATAAAATTATTGTCATTGCAATCGTCGGGTCATGTTACATCATGGCCCGACCCGCACCGGTCGGATGCGTGCACCAATGCATGAATGACCGGAAGTCCATGATCCATAAAGACGAAACAATGCCATGACCGATAAAATCCGCCGCCTGAAGTCCTTTGAATTCGCCACTGCCGTTGATTGGGCCGCACAGGAAGGCTGGAATCCGGGTTTTTCGGACGCGGATGCGTTTTTCAATACCGATCCGCTGGGCTTCTGGGGGACGTTTGACAAACAGGGGCTGGCCGCCGTGATTTCAGCCGTGCATTACAATTCGGATTACGGATTTGTCGGCTTTTACATCTGCCGCCCTGATCGTCGCGGCGAAGGCCTTGGTTTGCGGCTTTGGGAAACCGTGCTGGGCGAGGCGGTTGCCAAAACAATCGGTCTTGATGGCGTTGTCGATCAGCAGGAAAACTATCGTAAATCTGGCTTTGAGTTGGCCCATCGCAACCTGCGCTTTGGCGGCGTGGTTACGGCACAAAACCCGCAAAACGACGACCTGTTCGAACTTCTGATCAATGATATCGCCATCATTGATGCCTTCGAACAGACCTGCAAACTGTTCCCGGAAAGCCGGATCGAGTTTCTGCGCGGCTGGATTTCTGCGGAAAAGCACACCGCACTGGCTCTTCGCGGCCCGATGGGATTGCGCGGCTATGGCGTGATCCGGCCGTGCCGCACCGGGCATAAGGTCGGGCCGCTTTTTGCCGACAATATCGACGATGCCCGCACCCTGTTCCAAGCCCTGCTTGCCACCCGCAAGGAACAGGATCAGCCGGTCTATCTTGATATCCCCGATGGCAATGAAGCCGCCCGTGCCCTGGTCGAAGAACACGGCATGCAGGCGGAATTTGAAACCGCGCGCATGTATCGCGGCAAAGCCCCAGAACTGAATCTTGAAATGACGTTTGGCATTACATCGTTTGAATTAGGCTGACTATCCTTACCGGTGGGTTGAGCCCCCGACAAAAGTCGACTAACAAACGTATAGTATGTCCTAGACATTCGCGATAAGCATATAAGCGGATCGGGAAGGCACAGATATGGATTGTTCGCGCCGAGCGAACGAATTATGCCGGATTTTATCCGCTTGCTATGGAAAATCCGTCTGCAACCTCCCAATTTGATGGATTGAAACGGAAAATATAACCGCCAACACCATGACACGTATCAGGGGTACCGCGTTTTGATGTTTGCCAGAACAGAATGGCTGCCTGACAGTCTGGAAGAAAGATTGCCTTTTTCGATCCCGAACCAGCTTTTGCCGCATGAATTCATAACGCCGGAAAACGTATAAGCATCATGGATATTGCAACACTTATCGGGATCGTCGCCGGTATGGGGGTTATCTTTGGCGCCATCCTTATGGGCGGCAGCCTGAATGCCTTTGTCGATCTGCCATCGATCATGGTTGTTTTTGGCGGCACGGCGGCGGCAACGCTGATTAAATTCCCGATGCGTGATGTGATCAAGTCGCTGAAGATCGGGATCAGGATCGCCTTCAAGAACCCAAAGGAAGATCCGCTGTCGATCTATGAAAAGGCCATCGAACTTTCAACACTGGTGCGCAAGAACGGCCTTCTGGGGCTTGAGAATGTCGAGATTGAAAACGACATCATGGCGCGCGGCATTCGCATGTGTGTTGATGGCCATAGCGGTGAAGTCATTCGAAGTTCGATCTCGAGCGAGGTCGAAAAATCGATCCAGAATGACGAACTTGGCGAACTGATGTTCCGCGGGATTGGTGATACCGCCCCGGCCTTTGGCATGATCGGCACACTGGTCGGTCTGGTGCAGATGCTGGCCAACCTGTCGGACCCCGATGCCATCGGCCCGGCCATGGCGATTGCGATGCTGACCACCTTTTATGGTGCGGTTCTAGCCAACCTGATTGCGCTTCCGGTTGCCGACAAATTGGCCCTTAAGGTCGAACAGCTTAAAAGCACCAAGCAGTTGATTATCGAATCTGTGGTCCAGATTCAATCAAGCCAAAGCCCATTGGTGATGAAGGAAATTCTTGGGCCCTATTTGCCGGGCGGTATCCCCAAAGATACCGACAGCGAAGGCGGCGAATAAACCGCGCAACATTCATTTACGACAGATACATAAGGCAACAGGCGTAGAAGATGGCAAAGAAACCGGCAGCAGGAGCTCCCGCATGGATGGCGACATTCGCCGATCTCATGTCATTGCTGCTCGTGCTGTTTGTGCTGTTGCTCACCTTTGCCGAAATGGATGTCATCAAATACAAACAGATTGCCGGATCGGTCAAAACCGCGTTTGGCTTTAGCAAGCAGGACGAACTGGCCGGTGTTGTCGAACTTGATGGTTCGATCCTTGGCAAGGCGCTGAAACAGCCGACCCCTGACACCCCCCGCATTGTTTCCAACATCCCGCCCGTCGAAACGCCCGAGATCGAGATAAAGGAAGGCGACAGCAAATCTGAAAAGGCCGAGGCCCTCGAAGAAACACTGGAAACCGTGCTTCATAAAATGGGCATGACAAACCAGATCGGCGTTGATCGAAAAGACGGCGACGTGGTTGTCCGTTTTCCAAACGAGATTGCCTTTCCATCCGGCTCTTCGGGGATGACAGCGGAATTTGCGGCCATCCTGAACCGGCTTGTACCGGTCATCAATCAGACCGAAGGTCAGGTCGTGGTTTCCGGCCACACCGATAACATTCCGGTATCGTCAAATTCGCCCTATATCTCGAACTGGGATTTATCGGCGGCGCGGGCCACATCGGTCATCCATTACATGATTGATCAGAATGGTACCGACCCGGCCCGCATGGTTGTGCAGGGCCACGGTGACAGCCGCCCGATTGCCGACAACAGCACGCCCGAAGGCCGGGCACAAAACCGACGCGTCGAAATCATGATCGAAATGGTCGATGACGCCGGAAACAATAGCGGCGCGACGACATCCGGACCGACCGGTGGCACAAACACGGAAACAGGCAGTGATGGCATTCCATCACCCGAACAACGTCGAAGCTTTTCAGTACCGGGCAACCAGTAATCATCGGATGCAACCGGGTGACAAAACTCGATAAAGCAGGCAAGCTTGGTGGAATGACAACGCGGTCGCCAAAAAAACTATCCGTCCTGTATGCCGATTACAGTGACCGGAACATCAAGGCAGTGCAGACAGCACTTGAACCGCTGCATCTGGCGGCCTTTCATGCGAGTGACGACCGCGACGCCATCATCGAACTGACCCGTAAACACCGCCCGGATCTGATCCTGATAGGTCTTTATCTGGACGGTATTCGCGGTATTTCGACCATTCGCGACCTGCGTCAAAGCGCGTCGGATGCCGATCCATTCTGCAATCAGGTCCCGGTCTTGCTAGGCGCGCCAAAACTGGATCGTCGCGCCATGCGCGATGCGGTCGAAGCCGGGATTGAAGGCGTCTTTCGCCAGCCGGTCGACGCCGACCGTTTGCGCAAGATCGTTCAAACCGTGATTAAAAAGCCGCGCCGCTTCGTATTCGAAGACAATTATTTCGGCCCGGCACGCGAAGGCGATAATGTCGCCGAACCATCGCGCAAAATACGCCAGCCCCGCAATGCCAGCGCCCTGATCGACCGCGAGATTGAAAAACCGGCCCGACGTCATGACGACATCAAATCGCCTGAACCTGCCGAGGAACCGGCATCGGATCAGAATGGCGAAAAGCCCGCAGCCAAACCGCGACCGTCGCGGTCCGTCACCCTGAAACCTGCGATGCACTCCAAAACATCATCACGCAACGCTGCCACGGTCACACAGACGTTGGACACCAAACGCTCCACCAGTGCCAAGATCGGCATTGAAACCTCTGATGCCAAACCGGGGAAAACGCAGCGCGACTATAACCTTGATGCGGCAGAATCCGTTCGCGCGGTGCTTTCCCCCGTGCCGCAACCGCTTGAAACCGCCAAACTGACCGATGACAGGGCAGAAGACGCAGACCCGGCCGACACCAGCGTTGATGAAAAGCTGGTTGAAATCGATCTGACCGAAGCCCTTAAGGGGCATCGGCTTTGGGTTGATACCGGCGGCAAGGAGGGGGCGATGATGTCGATCAGGCACGCCGATCTGCGCGATGCCGATCTTGAAGGCATCGACCTGACCCGATGTGCCTTGCCGCATGTGTCATTTCGCAATGCCAATTGCAAAAAGGCGGTGCTGCGTCGTTGCGATATGACGGCGGGCGATTTCATCGGCTGCAATCTGGATCATGCCGTGCTTGCCGCCACCCGTCTTTCCGGTGCCAGCTTTACCGATGCCATCTTGCGCAACACGGTGTTTCTCGGCTCTGATCTGGCAGGTGCATCATTTCGCGCCATGACACTGCACAATTGCGATCTGAGCGGTGCCAATCTTGCCCAAACCGATTTCCGCGATGCCGATCTGTCCACGGCCAAGGGATTGTTCGCCGAACAGATCCAAGGCGCACGGATCAACGCCAATACCCGCCTGCCACGTGACATGAAGCTCAAGGATTAAGGATCAGGCTTAAAGCCTAGCGCCGACCAAACATCTTTTCGATGTCGTGCAGTTTCAGTTCAACATAGGTCGGGCGGCCATGGTTGCACTGCCCTGAATGCGGGGTGGCTTCCATCTGGCGCAATAGTGCATTCATTTCATCAGCATTGAGCTTCCGCCCGGACCGCACCGACCCATGGCATGCCATGGTCGCGCAGACATACATCAGCCGGTCCTTAAGGGCCATGCCCTGCCCCAGTTCGACGATCTCGTCGGCCAGATCGCGCACCAGCCCCGCAACATCAACCTTGCCCAGCATTGCGGGCACTTCGCGCACCACCAGCGCACCGGGGCCAAACGGCTCGATCACCAACCCCAATTCGGCAAATTCTTCGGCACGCTCAGCCACCCGTTCGGCAGATGCCTCGTCCAGTTCGACGACTTCGGGCAACAGCAATCCCTGCCGTTTAACGCCATTTTCCGCCAGATCGGCCTTCATACGTTCATAGACAATGCGTTCGTGGGCGGCATGCTGATCAACAATCACCAAGCCATCGCGGGTCTGGGCGATGATATAGTTTGCATGCACCTGCCCGCGCGCAGCGCCCAGCGGATGATCAACAAATTTGGCGACATCAGTGTCGTCGATCCGTGCCGACGGGGCAGCACCGGCATACCCGCCACCATATCCCCCGGCCAGCGCACTGGCGGCAGCCGCGGCAAATCCGCCATTATCACCGCCGGTCTCTCCACCGGCAAAATCACGCCCGCGATCAAACAGGCCACCAAACGAGGTTGCCGGTGCCTGTGCCGCGTAATCGCGCTGTATGGCTGCCGAACCTGGATGGCTGGGTTGATAGGACCCGAAATTATACCCGCCCGAGGCGGGGCGCCCGCCGCCATAGGGCAAGGATGGTCCGTCACCTTCGCGCCGGGCTGCGCCCAGCGCCATATCGGCCACCGTGGTCGATGCCCGGTGCCCGGCCCCGGCCAAGGCGTGTTTGAGCGCGCCGACGATCAACCCACGAACCATGCCCGGATCACGGAACCGGACCTCGGTTTTGCCAGGATGGACGTTGACGTCAACATCACGGGGCGAAAGTTCAAAAAACAGCGCCAGCAACGGATGACGGTCGCGCGCCAGAAAATCCTGATAGGCCCCGCGCACCGCCCCCTGCAACAGCCGGTCCTTGACCGGGCGGCCATTGACAAACATGAACTGCATCTGCGCGTTGCCACGATTCAATGTCGGCACCCCGGCATAGCCGGTCAGGCGAATGCCTTCGCGTTCTGCTTCGATCTGAAGGGCGTTATCCTGAAATTCACGGCCCATAACTGCCCCCAGCCGTTTCAGGCGGGCATCGAACAAATCACCTTCGCAGGCCGGGTAATTCAAAATCTGCTTGTTGCCGTCCCCCGACAGGGTAAAGCCAACATCGGGCCGCGCCATCGCCAGCCGATCCATGATTTCGCGCGCATACATCTGTTCGGTCCGCGCGGTTTTAAGAAACTTCAGCCGGGCGGGTGTCGCATAGAAAAGGTCGCGTACCTCAACTCGCGTGCCAAACGGGTGGGCCACCGGTTCCGGTACGCTTTTCGCCCCACCTTCAACCGTCAACGTCCAGGCATTTTCCGCCCCGCGCACCCGACTGGTCAGGCGCATCCGTGATACCGATCCGATGGATGGTAAGGCTTCGCCGCGAAACCCCATAAAACCGATATTGAACAGATCATCATCGGGCAGCTTGGACGTCGCGTGACGTTCGACCGCAAGGCCAAGTTCATCGGGCGTCATGCCCTTGCCATCGTCAGTCACCGACAACAGGGTCCGCCCACCATCGCGCAAGGTCACGTCTACCCGCGTTGCCCCGGCATCCAGCGCATTTTCCACCAGTTCCTTCAACGCCGCAGCCGGGCGTTCAACCACCTCACCGGCGGCAATTTGGTTGATCAGGTTCTGGGGCAGGACGCGCAGGGTCATGAAGGGAAATGCTCGTTAAATCGGGGTGATATTATTGTGATTGAAACGAACCTATCAAAGCACAAAGCGCGGCGAAATGCCTTTCACCGCGCTTTGTACATTTTAAAGTCAGGATCGGCTTAAAACGCCAGATCGCCTTCGGGTTTGCCCACCACCGTCACGGTAACATTGGCCGGATCAAGCAGTTCGCTGGCAACCCGGTTGACGTCATCAAGGGTGACGGCCTCGACAAAGCTATTGCGTTTATCAAGGAAGTCCTTGCCCAGTTCCTGCATCTGCATGCCAACCAGCATGCCCGACAGGTTGCCAAGGCTGGTAAAGCGCAGCGGGAAGGCCCCGGTCAGATAGGATTTGGCGTTATCGAGTTCTTCCTGCGACACGCCTTTGTCCTTCATCTTCTGCCATTCATCGCCAATAATCGACAGGCTTTGGCCGATGGCATCGTTGCGCGTCGCAACTCCGCCCGTGATCAGCTCAGCCTTGTCCATATCGGCCAGATAGCTGTATACGCCGTAAGCAAGGCCGCGCTTTTCACGCACTTCCTCTGTCAGGCGCGATGAAAAACCGCCGCCGCCAAGGATATAGTTCATGACATAGGCGGCATAGAAATCCGGGTCCTTGCGCGCGATACCCTTCTGGCCCCAGACTGCCTGGCTTTGCGGGATGTCCTGCTGAATGACCTCGATCCCGCCAAATTTTGGCGTGACTTCGGGAATGGCCGGAAGGTCGCTTTTGTCCGGCAGACCGCCAAAGGCTTCGTCAAGCAATGGGCCGAGTTCCTCGGCCGTGATATCGCCCGCGACCCCGATCACCAGATTGTCGCGCGCCATGGCATGACGGACAAATTCACGGAAATCATTGGCATTCAGGCTACTGACCGATGCCATCGTTCCCGATACCGGATTGGCATAGGGATGATCACCAAAGATCGATTTGAAAAACGCCTTGCCGGCAATATCGCCCGGATCATTTTCCGCCCGGCGCAAGCCCGAAATCACCTGTGCACGGATGCGTTCAACCGCCTCGTCGTCAAAGCGCGGCTCGGTAAGCGCCAGACGCAGAAGATCAATCGCCGTGTCGCGTTCGCGCGTCAATGTCACCATTGATCCGGAAAAATCATCGCGACCGGCATCAAAGGAAATGCTGATCGACCGGTCTTCCATTTCGGTGCGGAAGGTCTGGCTGTCCATTTCGCCAGCCCCCTCGTCGATCAGGCCCGACACCATATTGGCAAGCCCCCCCTTGCCTTCCGGGTCGGTCGCGGAACCGGCCCCCTTGAAGGCAAAATCAACCGTCAGAAGCGGGTTCAGGTGATCTTCGATCAGCCATGCGGTAATGCCGCCATCCGATGTGACTTCCTGTACCTCGACAGCCCTTGCGTGGCTGGCAAATGACGTCATCAACAGGGTGGCCGATGCCAGCCCCAGCAGGGTTTTGCGCATTTTCATTACCGGAATTGTCTTTGCAATATAGCTCATGATCAATGCACCTCCTGCTCGCCGGTGACCGGCGCGGTTGGCATGCCGTTCACCGGGCCGCCTTCGGGCGGCTGCAACCAGCCGGTTACTGAACGTTTATCGTCAAATACCGATTTGGCAGCTTCGTTGACCTGCTCGACCGTTACCGACTTGATCCGATCCGGCCAGCTTTCAACCTGATCGACGGTCAAACCAACCGCCAGCGCTTCGCCCAGGGTACGCGCAGCCGCCGAAAGGGAGTCACGGGCGAAAACCGCACTATCAAGAAGCTTCTGCTTGGCACGCGCCAGTTCTTCCTCGGTCACGCCATTTTCCGCAACCTTGGCAATTTCGGCATCTACCGCCTTCTCCAGATCGGCCAGTTCGACACCGTCGCGCGGGACGGCATACAGGCCAAAGCTTGCCAGATCAACCGCAACCGGGTCATAGAAAGTCCCGGCACTGGTCGCAATCGACTGATCGACAACAAGGGATCGGAAGAAACGGCTGGTCGTGCCCGATCCAAGGATTTCGCTCAGGACCTCAAGCGGGGCGGCCTGATCGGCATTTTCGCTGTTGTAGGACGGTGCAAGGTAATAACGCGACATGGATGCCTGCCCGACGCGCGGATCGGTCAGCGTTACCTTGCGCGGGGCATGCTGGGTCGGTTCCTTGACACGGTGGCGGGTGGCAACGTCGCCCGCCGGAATGACACCATAATATTTTTCGGCCAGCGGTTTAAGCTGATCCATGGTGATGTCCCCGGCCACGACCAGAATGGCGTTATTGGGCGCATACCATTTGCGATAAAACGCCAGCGCGTCATCGGTCGACAGGGTTTCCATCTCATTGAGCCAGCCGATGATCGACCGGCCATAGGGATGGGCCATATAAAGGGCAGCCCGCATCTGTTCACCCAGAAGCGCACCGGGATTGTTATCAATCCGTGATCTGCGTTCTTCGATGATCACGTCGCGTTCGGGTAAAACCACATCATCGGAAAGCTGAAGATTCTGCATCCGGTCGGCTTCCATCTGCATGACCATTTCAAGCCGGTCACGCGCGATATTCTGGAAATACCCGGTATAGTCCCATGCGGTGAATGCATTGTCATTGCCGCCATTGCGCGCAACGATCTTGGAAAAATCACCCGGGGCAATGTCCTTCGTACCCTTGAACATCAGATGTTCAAGGAAATGGGCAATCCCTGATACGCCCTCAGTCTCGTCGGCGGATCCGACCTTGTACCAGACCATATGGGTTACGACCGGGGCGCGGTGATTTTCCACCAGCACAACCTGCATGCCGTTATCAAGGGTCATGGTTTGCGGGCTGAAAACCGCCGCCCCGGCCAAATGGGGGCTCAGGATCATAAGAACAGCGGCAAGCAGGCCAATTGGCCCGCGCGCAAATATCGAAATCGGGGATCGGGTCGGAAATGTCATTACGTCATCCCAATGCTATAAGCAGGATCGCCAGGAAGCAGGCAGGGTGCCTGATCTATACGGCAACGGACAAGTTTTGATTAAGAACTGAATATGACAGAACAAGGGCGCGGAAAGACCGCGCCCTGCCATAATTCGAATTTTGTTCTATTTCCGGGACAACTCACCGGAAAGTGACCGCAACACCCTAGAAGATATCTTCCAGCCAGCCTTTCTGACGGCGTTCGATGACCGGTGTTTCACCTTCGGAAACCGACTCACCCAATGCCTGCTGATCGCGGATGCGCTTGGCTTCGGCTTCGGCATCAACCTGGGTGCCAAATTGCGGTTTTTCCTGCCAGAAGATCAGCTTGTCGACGACGCTGTCGCTTTCTTCGATAAAGATCGATGTTTCACGATCAACCGTGGTGCGGATTGCCGGATCGGCATATTGCGCGCCCGACTGCGACAGCAGGGCAACCTGCCCCTGACTGCGATTGCCATCGGTGATATCACGCTTGACCGCGTCCGGGTCTTCACCGGTCAGGATACGACGCGCCTGATCGGTGGTCGTGCCGGTCTGCGGGCGCGGTGCGCCCGGTTCCGGAACACGCAGCGTGAAATCAGGCGGCAGGCTCAGCGGTGCACGGGAAACAACCTGAAACTCGTCCGGAGCCGTTTTGTTCAGACCAAACGTTTCACGCGTTGATTCACAACCGGACACGGCAAATGCCAAACCGCCCAGCAGCGCAACTTTGAAAATCGATGTCGATAGTTTCCGGGCCATTGATGCCTCTTTACCACTCAGTCTCCGGCACGGAATTGCCGGATCAAAAATTACCTGGATGATTTTTTACCGCCAAACAGGGAATCGATCAACAAAAGGACTGCACCAATCGTAATTGCGCTGTCCGCAATGTTGAAAACCGGCCAATGATAGCCTGCAACATGCATATCGATAAAGTCGGTTACCGCCCCGTGACGCAACCGGTCAACAAGGTTGCCAACCGCCCCGCCAACCACAAGCGCCAGCGCAATGCCCAACAACCGGTCGCGCGTCCGCCACATCCAGATCAGGAAGCCGACGGTAATTGCCGCCGTCGCCAAAATCATGACCCACGGCGCCTGCCCCTGGAACAGGCCGAATGAAACGCCACTGTTCCATGCCAGCAGGAAATTCATGAACGGCGTGACTTCAATCACGCGATGCGGGTTTGACAATCCGTCAATCGCCAGCTGCTTGGTCCACTGATCGACGGCAAAGACAACCGCAATAATGACCAGCCCAAAGACAAAGGCACGATGTTTCATCAACACTCTTTCTGTCTTGCCTGAACACGGTCTTCCGAATGGACAGACCAGAACCGGAAACGGGCCGCCTTATTGGGCGGCCTCGATCCCCATTTCATCAACGGCATCAGCACAGCGCAGGCACACGGTTTTGTGCACCGGGTGGCTGCCGACTTCGGGCAATGTCTGCCAGCAACGCTCGCATTTCTCGCCCTCGGCCAATGCCGGAACCACACCAACGCCGGTAACTTCTTCAAGGGTATAGGCCCCTTCGGGTGCGTCGCCGGTGATCAGTTCTACATCAGATGTGATGGCGATTTCGGCAAGATTAAGGCCATTAAGCGCTTCGACATATTCCGCCGTTGCATAGACCTTCGGTGCGGCATCAAGGCTGGCCCCGATGCGTTTTTCGGCACGTTCCAGTTCCAGCGCACCGGTTACAACGCGACGCAGCTTGCGGATTTTTTCCCACTTGGCGGCCAGCGCGTCGTTTTTCCAGCCATCCGAGATCGTGTTGAACGTCTCGGAATGAACCGAACTGTCGGCACCATAGCGCGCGCGCCATGCCTCGTCGGCGGTAAAGCACAGAACCGGTGCCAGCCAGCGCACCAGACTGTCAAACACGCGGTCCATAACGGTACGCGCCGCACGGCGTTTGGCACTGCTTGGCGCGTCGCAATAAAGCGCGTCCTTGCGGATATCGAGGTAAAACGCCGACATATCAAGCGCACAGAAGTTATGCAGTTCGATAAACAGCGTATGGAAATCGAAATCCGCCGTCGTCTTGCGCACCAGATCGTCCAGCTTGCTCAGACGATGCAGGACCCAGCGTTCCAGTTCCGGCAATTCGTTATCCGCAACCTTTTCCGCCTCGGTAAAGCCGTCAAGATTGCCCAGCAGGAAACGCAGCGTATTACGCAGGCGGCGATAGATGTCCGAATGACGTTCGATGATCTCGTGGCTGATGCGCAGGTCATCGTGATAGTCGGAACTGACCACCCAAAGACGCAGGATATCCGCACCAAGCTTGTTGATGATGTCCTGGGGCGCGATGACGTTGCCAAGCGACTTGGACATCTTGCGGCCTTCGCCGTCCAGAACGAAACCGTGCGTTAGAACCGCGTCATAAGGCGCACGGCCGCGCGTGCCGCAGGATTCCAGCAAAGAGCTATGGAACCAGCCGCGATGCTGATCCGATCCTTCAAGGTAAAGATCAGCCGGCCATTTCAGGTCCTGGCGTTCTTCCAGCACGAAGGCATGGGTCGAACCGGAATCAAACCAGACGTCAAGAACGTCGGTGACCTGTTCGAAATCCTTGGCGTCATATCTGTCGCCCAGGAAATATTGCGCATCGCGGGTGAACCATGCATCGGCACCTTCTTCGCAGAAGGCGTCGTAAACACGGTTCAGCACGTCCTGATCGCGCAGCGGTTCACGGGTGTTTTTATTGATGAACACCGTGATCGGCACCCCCCAGGCACGCTGGCGCGAAACGCACCAGTCCGGGCGATTGGCAATCATCGAATGCAGACGGTTACGCCCGCCTTCCGGCACAAAGCGGGTTTCATCAATCGCCTTCAACGCCTTTTCGCGCAGGTCATTATCCTTCATGGAAATGAACCATTGCGGTGTGGTGCGATAGATAATCGGCGCCTTGGATCGCCAGGAGCACGGATAGGAGTGCTTCAGACGCCCGCGCGACAGCAACGCGCCAACCTCGACCAGCTTGGCAATGACCGCTTCGTTGGCATCGGCTTCCTTGCCATTTTCATCATAGATGCGTTTGCCGGCAAACAGCGGCACGGTCGGGTAATAAGCCCCTTCACCATCCACCATTTCCGGGATTTCAAGACCGTATTTCAGACCGGTTTGGTAATCGTCCGGGCCATGCGTCGGCGCGGTATGGACAAAGCCGGTACCGGTGTCGGTCGTGACATAATCCGCCGCCAGAAGCGGCACGTCAAACTCATAACCCTGCCCACGGAACGGATGGGCGGCAATGGTGCCTTCAAGGTCGGAACCCTTGAAATTGCCAACAACCTTGTGCCCGGTGATGCGACCGTTTTTACAAACGTCTTCGACCAGATCGGCACAGATCGCCATTTTCTCGCCGACCTTGGCCCAGGCTTCTTCGGCGGTTTCGGTCACTTCGATCACGACATAGTCGATCTCGGCCCCGTACGAAATCGCGCGGTTGCCGGGGATCGTCCATGGGGTTGTGGTCCAGATCAGGATCGTCGCATCGGAAAGGGCGTCGACCTTGGATGAAACAACCGGGAACCGGACATGGATCGTTTTGCTGGTGTGGTCGTGATATTCGACCTCGGCCTCGGCCAGGGCGGTTTTTTCGACCACCGACCACATGACCGGCTTCGAGCCCATATAGAGCGAGCCGTTCATCAGGAATTTGCCAAGCTCGCGGGCAATCGATGCCTCGGCCTTGTAATCCATGGTGACATAGGGATTGTCCCAGTCGCCCATCACGCCAAGCCGCTTGAATTCCTCGCGCTGGATATCAAGCCATTTCTGGGCGAACTCGCGGCATTCCTTGCGGAATTCGGCAATCGGCACGTCGTCCTTGTTCTTGCCTTTGGCACGGTATTGTTCTTCGATCTTCCATTCGATCGGAAGCCCGTGACAATCCCAGCCCGGCACATAAACCGCGTTCTTGCCCAGCATCTGCTGCGAACGGGTGATCACGTCTTTCAGGATTTTGTTGAGTGCATGACCAATATGCAGATGGCCATTGGCATAGGGCGGGCCATCATGCAGGACAAACATTTCACGATCCGCCGAAATACCGCGAATTTTGCCATAGAGGTCCTCTTTCGCCCACTGTTCCAGCAGGGTCGGCTCCATCTTTGGCAAACCCGCCCGCATCGGAAAATCGGTCTTGGGCAGGATAACGGTCTTTTTGTATTCGACACTCATCGTGACGGTCCTGTCGTCTTTAAACAAATTACAAGGGCGAACCCCCGGTGATACTGGCTGCCCCCGTAAAGGCGCGCGGATCATAACGGGTTCGTCGACAAATTCAAATCTTGCCGAGAATCTCTTTGGCGGCAATCACATCCGCGGCGATCTGGGCTTTCAGTGCATCAAGCCCGTCGAACTTCTGTTCGCCCCGGATAAAGCCGTGCAAACGCACGCGAACGCGACGGCCATAGATGTCCTGATCGAAATCGAACAGGTGGGCTTCAAGCCCGGCATCCGCATCCCCGCCAAAGCTGGGGCGAACACCAATATTTGCGACTCCGTCGATCCAGCGTTCAACGGTTTCGTCATTTGCGTCCGATATCAGGCCAAGCTGAACGGCATAAACACCAAATTTCGGACGCAGATGATTGCCAAGTGCAACATTGGCAGTCGGGAAACCAATCGTCCGGCCGCGCTGATCGCCCTTGATCACCACACCGGCTACTTCCCACGGGCGCCCCAGCAAATGGGTCGCATCCTGCGGGCGGCCATCGCGCAGCGCCTGTCGGATCGCGGTCGAGGAATAGATGATCCCGTTATCATGCGTCACCGCCTCAATCGCCGTCACGCCGAAACCGGACTTTTCGCCAATTGCACGCAGCAGATCGACATTTCCCGCCCGGCCCTTGCCAAAGCAGAAATCCCAGCCAACGACGACATGGCGCACACCAAGCCCGTTCACCAGAATGCGCTCGATGAATTCTTCGGCGCTCATGGCGGCAAAATCGCGGTCAAAGCGGGCTTCGAAAAACAGCTCAATATCCAGATCAGACGCCGCCGTAATCCTGTCATCAGCCGATGTCAGGCGGAATTCCGGTTCGCCCGCCCGGAACAGCATCCGGGGATGGGGCTCAAACGTAAGGATCCCCAGCGGCGCATCCAGATCGCGGGCGATTTCGCGCGCATGATCAAGCAATGTCTGATGGCCTAGGTGAAGGCCGTCAAAATTACCAATCGCAACGACCGCACCGCGTGCGTCATCTGTCAGATTGTCAAAAGATCGAAAAACGCGCATCCGCGCCGGTCTCTCTTTTTTTGCTCGTCATCATGCCGGCAGATCGCATATCCGCACGGTCCAGCGGGCAGCTATAAAGCGCGCAAGCCCGAAGCGTAAAGACTTTTCCGACAAAAGATGCTTATTGGCGTGACGGCACCATCACCATCGCCTCGCCCGCAATCACGCATTTATCGCCGACATAACAATTGGTTTCCAGAACCACACGGCGCTTGGGCGCGATGATTTCGCGCACCGTGACCTTTGCGGTAACGGTATCGCCAATGCGGACCGGTGCCTTGAACTGCAAATTCTGCGACAGGTAAATCGTGCCCGGCCCCGGAAGACGCGTGCCCAGAACGGTTGAAATAAAACCGGCCGACAGCATGCCATGCGCAATGCGGCCTTCAAACATCGTGGTTTCGGCAAATTCCTGATTAAGATGAACCGGATTTGTATCGCCGGACAATCCGGCAAACATCACGATATCGGTTTCGGTGACGGTTTTGGCGTAGCTGCCGACCATGCCGATCTCGATATCCTCAAGATACAGCCCTTCCAGTCCGTTCATCTCTCTCATTTCCTGACTTTCCTTGCCTGTTTTCGATCGCCACGTCTGACTTCTGATTTATTTTTGCGCCGCAGCATTCGCAATATTATTTCGTGTTTTCTTTTTTCGGCAATGGATAATTGGTTGAACAGGGTAATTTAACCGGCTTGCCATATCGGCTATGCCTGCCCAAATGGGAACTTCCGTCACGCCCCGTCACGGTGCAAACTGCCTCTCAGAACAACAAATTGCGGAAAACGTCCATGAATGCGACCACTGCTGACATCTATGAAATCGCCATGGGCCGATGGAGCCGCCGCCTGTCGCGCAGCTTCCTTGATTTCGTTGCCGCCCCATCCTGCGGTGCGCTGATTGATGTCGGTTGCGGTACCGGGAGCCTCACACTTGCCGCCGCCACGCGCTATCCCAAGGCCCGGATTGTCGGGGTGGACCTGATCCCCGATTACCTGTCCGAAGCCCTTCTCAGCGCTGCCGAGAATGTCAGCTTTGAAACCGGCGACGCCAGCAACCTGCCCTTTGCCGATGACAGCTTCGACACCGCCTTTTCGCAATTGCTGTTAAACGATCTGGATGGTCCGGCGGGTGCTGTTTCGGAAATGGTCCGGGTCACGAAACCGGGCGGGCGGATTGCGGCAAGTGTCTGGGACCGTGCCGGGGGATTATCTTTTATCCGGCTGTTTCTGGATGCTGCCGCGGTTGTCGCCTATCCATCAGGCGATGAATTGCGCAGCAGGATTTTTGATATCCCCTATCAAAGCGAAGACGCCCTGTTTGATCTTTGGTCCGATGCGGGTTTGGGCGATGTTGATACCGCAACCTTGTCGATCCGCATGGATTTTCTGGATTTCGAGGATTACTGGCAGTCGCTTCTGGGGGCACACAGCCTGATCCGCGATTTCTTTAACGATCTTGATCCGGAACTGGCCCTGCAGCTGCGCACCGCTACCGAACGGTCCTATCTGGGGGGCAAGGATGATGGCCGCCGGTCGCTGGTCGCATCCGCCATGGTTGTGCGTGGCATCGTCGGGGAATAGGCGACGATTACATCAAGACCGGCGAAACGGCATCCACAATACCGACCAAAGGCTTTGACTGCGTTTGTCGCGAAATTCCTCAAGTCCGATCTGCATGTCATGATCATTGGTTTGCGTGTGATCGACATAGCTGACAAACAGCCGGTCCCAAACTGACAGGATATTTCCGTAATTGCTGTTGGTTTCGCCTATCAGGCTGGAATGATGGACCCGGTGCATATCAGGCGTCACAATCAATCGGCGCAATAACCGGTCAAACCCGCCGGGCAAATGAACATTGCCGTGATTAAACAGCGCAAATCCGCTTAGCATGCTTTCATAAATCACCACCGCCCAAGGGTCGGCCCCCAGCAAAACAACAAACAGCGATTTGTAGATTGCGGATGCCAAAATCTCGAATGGGTGAAACCGCACCGCGGTCGAGACATCAAATTCGATGTCGCAATGATGCACCCTGTGGAACCGCCAGAAAACCGGCACGATATGCGTCAGGCGGTGCTGCCAGTAAACTGCACAATCAAGCGCGACGATTGCAATCAGGCCACTCAGCCACCCGGGCAGGCTCATCAATTCCTCGCCCTGATTGATCACGCCCCAGCCCTGCTGCCCGGCCAGAATGGCCGCGGCAATCATCGCGGCCCCGATGGTGAAACGGGTTAATGCAGCCCCCATCAACAGCAAACCAAAATTGGTCAGCCACCGCCCCGGGTTGCGCAACCCACCCGCCGGACGATAAGGCATTAACGCCTCCCACATTGCCATCACGACAAGGATGGCGGCAAAGATGCCCAATCTTAAAAACCCTGCCTGTTGATCCATCTTGTTCCTGCCAAACACCACGCACTGCAACGACGACTGTGTCTTTATGGTCATAGTCGATGATATTGAAACAATACAGTACCTTGCCCATCGCAAGTCCATCACCATTATGTTAGATGAAGGATGTGTGACGAAGCAGTCCTGCCAAAAACCGTTTCTGAACCGGTTGTCGCGGGGCACCGGCAGGAGGATTTGATGGGTCAGGCGACAGGACGTATTGCGGCAATGCTATTCGGGGTTCTGATCCTCGTGCCGTTCGCGACCATCGCCCGCGCTGATGGCCCGCCTTTTGACCTGCCGGTCGATTGCCTTTATGGCCAGTGCGATGTGGTTCATTATGTCGATCACGATCCCGGCCCTGAAATCCGTGATTTTGCCTGTGGCACCACCACCTATGAAGGCCATCGCGGAACCGATTTTTCCATTCCTGACGAAGCCACCATGATTGGCGGGGTCGAGGTCAATGCAGTTGCCGCCGGAACCGTGATCGCCACCCGCGACGGGGTCGAGGATATCGACGCCGGCCGTCTGGTCGGGGATGCGCTTAAGGGGATCGAATGCGGCAATGGCATTCTGATCAACCATGATGACGGCTGGCAAAGCCAGTATTGCCATCTGCGCCGCGGATCGCTGGCGGTGAAAAAAGGTGATACGGTCGAACGCGGTCAGACAATCGGACTGATCGGCATGTCCGGTCAGGCCACCTTCCCGCATCTTCATTTCAACCTGCGCAAGGATAACCAGCTGGTCGATCCGTTCAGCGGTACTCCGATGGGTGCCGTCACCCCGCAGGATTGCAATGCCAGTAACGCCGTTCTTTGGACCGAGGCCGCCAAGGAACAGATGTCCTATCGCGCCATAACGCTTTATGCGTCGGGATTTTCGTCGGCCAAACCCAATGCCACCGACATTAAACGCGGCTATGGCAAAAGCAGCGAACTCCCCGCCTCAAGCCCCGGCCTGTTTTTCTGGGCTTATCTGATTGGTGCCAGCAACGGCGATATCATCCGATTAAGCATGGATGGCCCGAACGGCATTGGCGGACACCGCGATTTCACCATCAATGTCGAAAACGATAACGGCCCGCGCGCCAAGTGGTTTTACGTCAATATCAACCGCCCCGGTGATCGCTGGCCCGCAGGGGCCTATCGCGGTGAAGTCACCTTTACCCGCCCCGGCCAACCACCCAGGGAAATCGGCATCACCGAGCTTGCCATTCGCTGACAACGCCGCCGATAACGCTGCGGATAACATGGACATTGCCGACGGGTATCGCAGCACAGCATGCCAATATCGCGGGAATCGGCAGCAACTGAGCCACGTGCCAATTCCGATTCTCGCGTTTTTCATGCGCCGCACCATCAACCTTTGGTTATTTGTGACCAAAACAGGTGCAGAAAAGCTGGCCTTTTCCATCAGGTTGAAAGTTTTTTGACGTTTTTATCAGGACAGCACTTGTATCGGGACCATATGCCTGCATATATTTCAGTCGTGCACCGTGTGGTGCATTAAAAGATACCTGTCATAAGACGGAGTAAAAATGATGAATAAGCGCAAAGCCGTTGCTATCGCCATTGCCCGTGAACAGCAGATCGCCCGTTCGATGGAAATCCTGTTTGCTGGCACCATTCTGGCCCTGATTGCATCGCTCCTGATCCTCTGATCTTTATCCAAGCGCTTTGTCATTTTACCGGTCGTTAGCCAATCGGGGATAACGACCCGAAAGTTCAAGAACATCTTCATGAACAACCGCCGCCTTTTCATCGTTGCCATTACGCGAATTACCAGCCCGGTGGTCTGAGGACCCCGGGACGTGTCTTTTCGCCTACTGGATGCAATGAAAATGTGTGTGCATTGTCATGACCGATCATGCCTTTCTCGCGCCGCTTGAAAGCGCGCAGCCGACCAAATCCGTTTATTGTTTCGCCGTTCACGCCGCCGCAGAACCCGATGTTATGCCGCGTGTGCTGGAACTGTTTTCCAAACGCAATCTTGTCCCCGCAAGCTGGCATTCCACCGTCGCCGACAGCCATGCCGGTTTCAGCGAATTGCAGATCGATATCCAGATTCAGCAACTCGAAACCAAAGTTGCCGAACATATCGCGCGTTGCCTGCGTCAGATCGTGCATGTGAATACGGTTCTGACATCGGAAAAGGGTTATTCCAACTCTGCCCTTGGCGCTTAGGCCTTGGACGCTTAGTCTGTCTGGGTCGCGGCACTGCAACATGATCGTGTTGCAGTGCGCCCCAACCGACGGAGCCCGTCTTGACCTATCTTGACCATATCAAAGCCTGCAACAACGCCAATCCATCGCGCTATGTGCCATTCCGCATTGATGGAATGTCTCTGGGTGCCTTGCGTCCGGACTTTGCCACCGCCCTGTCCGCACTTGGCCCGGACTTTGTCCGCGATGAAAATGGCGAATTTTGCTTTGCGTCACATATCGGAACCCTTGATGATCGCAACCGTTCGCTCGATACCGCCACCAAGGCGCTTTGCGATCAGGGCGTCATCCGTCGTCTGCATGGCGAACGGTTCGATATTCGCCCGACACTGGGTCACGATCCCCTGTGTCAGTTGGATCGGTCCGCCATGCCCTATTTCGGGTTCCGGTCCTGGGGGGTGCATATGAACGGCTATGTGCAAAAAGATGATGGCATCCATATGTGGATTGCCCACCGCGCCAAGGACAAACCGACCTATCCCGGCATGCTCGACAATATGGTTGCAGGCGGCCAGCCGACCGGACTTGGTTTTCTTGAAAACATGATCAAGGAATGTGCCGAAGAAGCCGCCATCCCCGAAAACCTCTCCAGAAATTTGAAACCGGTCGGTACCGTTTCCTATCTTTACGAAACCACCGAAGGGCTAAAGCCCGATGTCATGGTCAATTATGATCTGGAATTGCCCGCCGATTTCGTGCCGCGATGTGCGGACGGCGAAGTCGAACGGTTTGAATTGATGCCTTTGGCCGAGGTTGCCGAAATCGTACGCAGCAGTTTTGATTTCAAATTCAATTGCGCGCTGGTGATCATCGATTTCCTGATTCGCCACGGCTTCCTGACCGCCGACAATGAACCGGATTACAGCCAGCTGACCACCGGGCTGCATCGCAATATTTTCCGATAGGGATTTGTTGATTTGTCCCGCGCAAAAGCGCCCCAAACTTACTGTTTGGTCGGCGGACCGCCCATAAGCGCCCCAACCGCCATCAGGGTCAATTTGGCGCGCAATTCCGGATCAAGCTTGTCCAGATCTTCCTGCTTGTTGCGGATGGCAACCAATGCTTCGGAAATCAGTTTGGCGCGCGCATCGTCGGCTGCACTTGGCATCCGGCTTTTCTTTTTGCCGATCTTGGCATCGGCGGCTTCAAGAGCCTTAAGGATCGCGGCCTGCGGATTATCCGACTGTTCTGTCAGGGTCTCGGCCAAGGCCTGTGCGCGGGCCTCCTCAAAGGACATGCCACTTTCCTGATAGGCCATCGCGCGGTCTTCGATCCGGCGTGCCTGTTTGGCCTGGGCAGCACTGCGTGCGGCCAGTTCGGGATCATTGAGTTGAAGGGACTGTGCATCGCCATAGGCCTTAAGGGCCTCCCGTCCGCGTTTTCCTACGAAAACGCGCAGCAGCGTCTCCTTGAGCATTCCCATCAATCGTTCCTGCTATGGTTTGGTTGCCCGCATCACAAGGCAACCATCATGCACCCAAAGGGTTTCAAAATCATTGCCTGCGGCCGGCAAGCAATATCGCAACGCCTTATATATGTTGCGCAACCCGGTCTTCTTCAATCTCAAGAATGTAACCGACCAGCGCCTCGCAATCATCCGTTCCCAGATGTTCAAGATCAAAGACGAAATCAACATTGTCACGCGCCGGGTCATCGGTTTTCCCGACAATGCCGAATTTGATATATTCCGCATCAAGGGCGGCCAGCGACGATATCACATCGGCTACCCCCACCCGGTCTTCAGCCGTCAGCGACAAACGGATCAGAACCAGAATATCGGCATCGCAATCAACCGCCTGACGGGCAATCGATTGTGCGTCGGAATTTTTCGGGGCGATATCAACGTCAAACCCGCCATCGGCAAACAGGGTCGCGACATGCTTGTGATGGGATTCTTCCGCCGACGATGCCGTCGCCAGAAGCAGTCTGGGGTGGCGGCCTTCCATCTCGGCGAAACGGGCAAGATTGGTCGCAAGTTCAGGAGACGTCATAACACCTCACAGAAATAACCTGTCCAGGATGGACATTCTGCGAACCAGTATTCCAATGAAACCTTGGAACTTCAAGCATTGCGGCAAGGTTTTCTGCATCAGACCTCACAACCGCAAAATGCGGTCAATGGTGGTTCAGCCGCCGATTACCGCCGATGGATCAACCCCGATGACATAGGGATGCGCCCAAAGGAGCACGACATAAAGCAGAATTCCCAGCCCGATATCGCGCCAGCCAAGCGCGCCTTTGGCAAGCCCCGCGACATCAAACCGTCGAGTCCCGTCAAGGATTGCCTTGTATTCGGCCACGTCCATGTGGCGGGCGCGGATTTTTTCCATACGCCAGAACCCGGCAATGGCAAAAACCGTCGCCCCGCCGAAGAACATGAAAGCCACCAGATCACCATTGGGCACGATATGCCCAAGTCCCCACAACATCATGCCCAAAAGCAGCGGATGACGGGTCAAACGATTGATCCCCGGTCGCGCCGGATCAAAGCCCTTTTTTCGTCCTATCGACAACGGACAGGGTTGAATAATCGCCGCAGCCCACAAAATACAGGCAGGCAGCATGAAGGTCAGCGTCACATGGTTTTGCCAGATTTCGTAGGGCCACAGCGCGATGAAGTCCGCATGACGCACTTCATAAATCACCCATCCCAGCAGGAACAGCGACGTGACCGAAAACGTTATAATATATGCCGTGTGACCGATCCTTGCCGTGATCGCACCACGCAGAAGACCGGGCACGATATGCCCCGCCATAAACACCGCGACTGAAACGAAAAACCATGTCAAATGACGATCTCCCCTTTACATTGACGCGCTGTCATGCAAATTGCGCATCTTTCCGCGTGCAGCAAACCGGTCGTCAAACTGGTCCCGATTGGTCCAAAATGGCTAAGACCCTTGCGCCGCGTGATATTAGCGGATACGTCTGTATCCCTGTTTGACTTCGGACAATAAGCACCTGCCTATGGATTTTCCACCGGGCAGACAAAGAAACACGGAATATACTCGAAATGAGCTGGACGCCGGAAAAGATTGAACTGCTGACCTCGCTCTGGAATCAGGGCTGGACCACAGCACGCATCGGTGAAGAACTGGGCGTTGGCAAAAACGCCGTCGTTGGCAAGGCGCACCGCCTTGGCCTGCCCAAGCGCCCCTCCCCGATCCAGCGCCGCGCCGAAGAGAGTGAGCCGAAAAAGGCACCGACCCCGAAAGTACAGAGCAAAGGTATCAGCATCTTTGATCTCGGTGCCGGTATGTGCCGCTGGCCGTTCGGTGATCCGGGCGATGAAGACTTCCATTTCTGCGGCAAGAAATCTGTGCCGAGCAAACCTTACTGCGACGAACATTGCGCAGCCGCCTATCTGAACGGCAAAAACCCGCGCGAAGACGGCCCGCGGAATGTTCCGGGTCGCCCGAATGCGCCGCATATGTCGCACGGTCCCAAAAAGTAACAGTCTGGCTGTCGCTGACCTTCACGGTCTTCGCGCACGCCCAATTAAAAAGCCGCCCTCTTCCGATGGGCGGCTTTTTCTGTTTCGGGTCCAGTCCTATTTCGACTGAAGGACATATTGGGCAAAGCCGTTTTCGTCCTCGCCGACAAAGCTGATATTGTCGGGTGCGTTCATTGCAGAGGATGCCTTGGGACTGGTGACAAACGTCACCTTGGATGCCTCCCCGATGGGGGCCAGGCTCCAGTTGCCATCGGCCTTCGGATCGATTTCCTTTTCCTCAAGGATATAGTTCGCCAGAACCGTACGGTTTTCATCGGGTGCTTCGATGATGATGCTTGATCCATCAAGTCCCGGGAAATTGCCCCCGCCACCAGCACGGTAATTATTGGTCGCAACCACGAATTTCTGATCGTCGGCAACCGGCTTGCCATCATAGGTCAGATTGATGACGCGGTGCGCGTCCTTGTTTACCACCTCGCCTGATGCGTTGTATCTGGCCGGTTGGGTTACATCGATCTGGTAATTGACCCCATCAATGACGTCAAAGTTATAGGTCGGGAATGTCTCGTTGATCAGCGGCTGCTCTTCCCGGCTGTTCGGGTCAATCTGATTGAACTGTACGGCCGACATTTCCAACCATTCACGGACCTGCGCACCATCAAGCAGCACCGCCCGCAATGTATTGGGATAGATATAAAGATCGGCAACGTTCTTTAGTGCGATCTTGCCTTCGGGGATGTCGGTGAAATATTCCGGGCCGCCACGGCCACCGGCCTTGAACGGTGCACCCGCCGACAGGATCGGCATCCCGTCATATTCCGAGCCCTTCAGGATACGTTCCAGATACCATTTCTGGGCATTGGTCACGATCTGGATCGACGGATCATCGGCCACCAGTGCAAAGAAGCTGTTGATCGGGGCGACCGTCGTACCGACACCTTCGCGCATATAGGCAATGGTTGCCTCGTGCTCTTCTTTAACCGCCTCTATCACTTCCGGGTCGGCATCGACCAGCGGGGTGATATCACGGCCTTCTCGGTGATAAATCGGACGTGCTTCCGAAAAGCTGTCGGTCACCTTCCATTCCCCGGCATCATTGACCGAAAGTGTCAGGTCAATCACGCCAAGGTGGCTGCCCCAGAAGCCCGGCATAACGGCGGCCACACCATTGATCGTGCCTTTGGCAAGGTCGACACCGTCTATATTTGCATAGGCATCGGACGGGAACACCGTATGGGCATGGCCAAACAGGATGGCATCAATGCCGTCAACCTGGCTCAGATAATAGGTGGCGTTTTCTTCCATACCTTCACGTGCCAGTGTCGACAGGCCCGAATGCGGCACCGCAATCACGATGTCCGCGCCCTTTTCGCGCATTTCCGGCACGTATTTTCTGGCCATTTCGACAATGTCCTTGGTCACGACATTGCCTTCCAGATTGGCCTTGTCCCACTGCATGATCTGCGGCGGGACAAACCCGATCACGCCGACCTTGGCCTTGTGCTTTTTGCCGTCGCCATCGGTAAATTCACGATCAAGGATCACATAGGGCTGGAAATACGGTTTGTCATTTTCGGCATCATTATCGCCGTCATCGGCAAACACATTGGCACTGACATAGGGGAATTTGGCCCCCGAAAGACTTTTGCCCAGGAAATCGAGACCATAGTTGAATTCATGATTGCCGATATTGGCCGCGTCATAACCCAAAAGGTTCATCGCCTTGTAAACCGGATGCACCTCGCCCTCTTTCAGGCCGTGGCGCTTTGCCATGTAATCGCCAAGCGGGTTGCCCTGGATCAGGTCACCATTATCGATCAGGACGACGTTTTCGGCCTCACCGCGCGCGTTTTTCAACAGGGTCGCGACCTTGGCCAGACCGACCGTATCCGACGAACTGTCACGATAATAATCGTAATTGACCAGATGCGTGTGGATATCGGTGGTTTCCAGAATGCGCAACGATACGGCGCTGTCGGCCAATGCCGTGCCGCTGGCAAGCGCGACCGTCAGTGACAAGACTGATCCCGCAACTGCGCGACCAAAAAATGCACGACCGGCCAGACGAAAATATGACATGTGAAAGGGTCCCTGTTGAAGCGATGCTCGTGCCTGACATTATGATTGTTCGTTTGGTCAGGATTTGAAGATTTTGCGAAAATAGCAAGGCAAACACAAATGAAAACGCCCGCAAGATGATCGCGGGCGTTTTCCATATTGAAATTCTGCACCAGTTCAGGCGGCTTTTGTTACTCCGCCGGGCGCAGCATTGGTTGATCGGACTTATATCCCATAACCACCTCTTTCCCCGGCTCCGGGTCATCGGGCACATTCAGCGCCAGAACCAGTGACACCAACGCCATCGCCGCCCCGGCCAAAAACACCGCTGACGGCGAAATCAGCCACAACAACCCGAACGCCACCGGGATGAACACTGCGGCAATATGGTTGATGGTAAAGCTGACACCCGCCGTGGATGAAATGTCGGCCGGATCGGCGATTTTCTGGAAATAGGTTTTGATCGCAATCGCCATCGCAAAGAACAGATGATCGATGACATAAAGCGCCCCGGCCAGCTTGTCGCTTTCGACAAAGGCATAAGACACAAATACAATGAACAACCCTATATATTCAAATGTCAGGGCCTTGCGTTCGCCCCACTTGCCGATCAGCTTCCCGATCTTGGGGGCCATCACCATATTGATCGCATGGTTCAGAAGGAACAGAAGCGTAATGGTGGCGGCATCATAACCAAACTTCTCGACCATCAGGAACCCGGCAAACACCGTGAAAATCTGGCGGCGTGCCCCGCTCATGAAGGTCAGGGCGTAATAAAGCCAGTACCGTTTACGCAGGATCAGTTTTTTGGTCTGCGGGTGGGCATCGGCAAATTTCGGGAAGGCCATCCAGGCAAACAGCGCGGCAATAACCGTCAAGGCCCCGCCAAACAGATAGACATAGCGATATTCGACATCGAGAAGTTCCAGCATCGCCCAGACAATGCCGAACATCACCAGCGACGATAACGATTTCGCCGAAAGCTGTCGGCCCATCACCATCGCGGTGCGGTCCTTTTTCACCCATTGCAACGACAATGCCTGCTGCATGGTTTCAAAATAATGGAACCCGATCGACATCAGAACCGTCGTGCAATAAAGCCCGACGACGGTGGGGAAATAGCCCGAAATCGCCACCCCGATGCCCAGCACCAGAAGCGAGATCAGCGCAAAGGTCTGCTCGCGCAGGATGATCAGCACAAAAATCGCGGTAAAGGCCATAAAACCCGGAATTTCACGTAACGACTGCAAAATCCCGATCTCTCGACCGGTAAAATCCGCCATCTCGACCGAAAAATTGTTTAACAACGCCATCCATGTCGAAAACGACAACGGCATCGCAGCCGCCATGAAAATCAGCAGCACTTCCGGGTTGCGCCATCCCTTATGCGCAACCGCCCCACCCGACAGATCGGGATTGCCCGGCACCTCGATGGGGGCGGCATGGGTGCTTGTTTCCGGTTGTAAATCCTTGGACATGATGTTTCCCCGCACGGAACCGGTGGCAATTGGGGCACGTGCTTTTATCTGTTTGGTTGGAAGGACTTCAAACTAGCGTTGCCGCACACGTCTGTCTTGCGATAATCTGCCATCATATATTGCAAACAGGACATTCTTATGGATGGATCACGGGATATCCCGAAATATCCGCAACATTCCCGTCCCCGGCCCGATCACCTGCCGCGTCCGGTTTATGTCCGCATGAGCGACCTTCCCGCCGGGTACAGCATCGGCGCGCACAGTCACGACTGGCATCAACTGATTTTTGCCATCGAAGGCACCATGACCGTCACCACCAAAGCCGGCATCTGGGTCGTCCCGCCCCAGCGCGCGGTCTGGGTGCCGCCGGGCGTTGAACATGCCGTCAGTCACGCCACCTTCACCCGTGCGCGCCATATCTATATCGATAAAAATGCCCCGGTCGATTTGCCGGATCGCTGCACGGTGCTGGATGTAAGCCCGCTTCTGCGTGAACTGATCCGGGCCGCAACCGAAATCCCGATTGAATATGACGAAGCCGGGGCTGAGGGGCGGCTGATCCGCGTGCTGCTTGATCAGCTTAAACCGCCCAGAGACGATAACCTGCATCTGCCCGCCCCCAAGGATCCGCGCCTGGCGCGCATCTGCGAACAGTTGCAGGCCAATCCGTCTGATAACCGAACCCTTGATAACTGGTCGCGCGATTGCGGTGCATCGTCACGCACGCTGGCCCGCCTGTTTCAACGCGAAACCGGCATGCCGTTTCGCGACTGGCGGCAAAAGCTGCGCCTGCTTTACGCGCTTGAAAAACTGGCCCATCATCGACCGGTCACCGAGGTCGCTCTTGATCTCGGTTATGAAAACACCTCGGCCTTTATCGCGATGTTTCGCAAGGCCACCGGCAAAACGCCGGGTGGGTATTTCCGGTAACGCAGGAGGATGAAATGAGCGAAAAATCATACAATGGCGGCTGCCAGTGCGGTGCGGTGCGTTATCGTGTCGACAAGCTTGATCTGGATAAATCGATCACTTGCAATTGTTCGCGCTGCCAGAAACTCGGATCGGTTCTGGCCTTTACGCCGCGCGATAATTTCGTACTGAAATCCGGCGGGCAGAACCTGACCGAATATCTTTTCAACGATAAAAAGATCAGTCACCAGTTCTGCAAAACCTGCGGCATCCAAAGCTTTGCCTATGGCCAACTGCCCGACGGCAGCAAAATGGCCGCCATCAACGTCAACTGCCTTGACGATGTCGACCCGCGCAGCCTGACCCCGCATCATGTCGATGGCAAAAGCCACTAATTACCCCCCTCACAATCATCATTCCTGCGAAGGCATGAATCCAGACGGGTCCGCGAACAGATGACAAATTGGTGTATCGACTGCGCGCGATCCCTAAAATCGACCACTGAGTTTCGCTCGACCCTGATATGAAAAAATCTCAGTATTTCATACGACTTATTCAGGGTACTGCTTGATAAGCGGGACATCCTTCCCGCCAAATGCAGGGTAATCCCGAAAATGGGCAGTGTATGGTCCGGGATCGGCTTGCGGCTTGCCGCCACCGGTCTGTTTGCAGTGATGAGTTTGTTTGTCCGTCTGGCCTCGTTCGAGGCACCGGTCGGGCAAATCATGTTCTGGCGAAGCTCTGTCGCCCTGATCCCCATCGTCCTGTATCTGATGTGGCGACGCCAGTTTCCGCGCGGCCTTCGCACCGCCCGACCGTTCGGGCACCTGAAACGCAGCACCTTCGGCCTTGTGTCGATGTTCTTTTCGTTTCTGTCGCTCGCCTATCTGCCGCTTGCCCTTGCGACGGCTCTTGGCTTCCTCGCCCCGCTTCTCGTCTTGCCGGTAGCGATGATCATGTTGCGTGAAAAGCCCGGCATGGCGGTCTTTACCGCGACCTTTGCCGGTTTTGGCGGGGTGTTCCTGATGCTGTGGCCAACATTCTCGACACCGGGGATCGATACCGGCGTTCTGATCGGCATCGGGGCGGGTCTTGCCATGGCGGTCACCACCGCCTTTGCCAAGGTGCAGATCAAGGCCCTGACCAGCACGGAATCATCGGGCACCATCGCATTTTATTTTGCCGTGATCTGCTCGCTTGGCGGTTTGCTGACCCTGCCGTTCGGCTGGGCCGATCCGTCGCCTGAAATCCTGATGTGGCTGATCGGAGCGGGTCTTACCGGCGGTCTTGCCCATATCTTCATGACCGAGGCACTGGCACGTGCGCCCGCATCCACATTGGCGGCATTCGAATATACCGCAATGATCTGGGCGTTGTTGCTGGATGTCACGGTATTTGGCCTGCTGCCCGAACCGGTTTCCCTGTTTGGTGCCTTCCTGATCGTGCTGGCCGCCGCCATCGTGATGTTTGGGGACAAGCTCGGTGTGCCCGTTCCCAAACCCGATATCACTGCCGCCCAGGCACAGGGAAAGCCGGGGGAATAGCCCCCGAAATAGCCCCCGGCCCATTACAAAGCCCGGATCAATCCCGGCTTTCGCGCAATTTGGTCATCGCATGCAGGGCAAGATTGGTGGGAGTTGGAATGCCAAGTTCCGCCCCCTTGCGCACGATATAGCCGTTCAGGAAATCGATCTCGCTGGTTTTGCCCCTCGCCAGATCCTGTGCGGTGGATGAATATTGCCCCGGCATGGTTTCGGCGATCTTTTCAATCGCCCCCCAGACATCGCCGGGTACGGTCACCCCGCATCCCTTGGCGACCGCAAGGCATTCATCAACCGCATTGCGCATGACATCCCAAATGCCTTCGCCCTGAACCAGACGGCCATAGGGCATCTGCGATATTGCCGATAACGCGTTATAGGCACAGTTCAAAATCATCTTGACCCAAAGCGCACCTTGGGCATTATCCGAAATCTCGACCGGGATATGCGCCGGGCGCAGCGTTTCGGCAACGGTTGCACTTTGCGCAGACTGCCCGATTACCAGTTCACCGCGACCATGATGTTTGACATGACCTGGCCCCTCCATGCTGGTCGCGACATACACCACGGTCGGGATCACCGGCAATCCAATGACGGCCGATAAACGTTCGGCGTTATCAACCCCGTTCTGAAGACTCATGACGATGGTATCAGGGGCCAGAAACGGCTTGATCTGCGCCCCGGCATCATTGGTATCGGTGGATTTGACGCAAAACAGAACCAGACCGGCACCAGCAATTGCCGCCACGTCGGCGCTGGCATTCATTTCAATATACTGCTGCGTTCCACCAAATTCCAGAAGCAGTCCATCTCGATTGACAGCATCGACATGGGCTGGCCGTCCGATCAGGGTCACATCATGCCCGGCCCGCGCCAGCATCGCCCCGTAATAACAGCCAACAGCCCCTGCCCCCATCACCGCGATTTTCATGTCTGGTATCCTGCATGTGGTTTTACCAATCAAAGCTCTTGCGCCGATCAGATGTCAAACGCGGCATCAATCGACGACACTTTCCGCCACAGATCAAGCCCCCAACGTCACAACCGACACATGATCGGCCTTCCAGCCCCCCGGCCAAACTTCCGCATCCCCGCCGCGAAGCTCGCGGATCAAACCGATAGGAACATCACGCGCCAGCAAAAGCGGCCCGTCACCCCCATCGTCAAAATCCGGCGCGACATGGGCAAAAACCCCGGTATGGCCAAGCTGCGGCTCGCAAGGAGTAAATACCGAACAGCCAGAATAATTCGTCGGGTTCTGGGTGGTCTGGTTGGCGGTTCCCGTCGTGCCGCATACCGCAATGCTGCACATCAATTCAACCGCACGCGCCTTGGCACAGCCAAACACGCGATGATATCCCGATGGCGTTGCCGTCATGGAAGGCACCAGCAATACATCGATATCAAGCGGTGCCAGCAGACATGAAAGCGCTGGCATTTCGATATCAAGGCAAATCAGCACCGCAATCCGCAATCCCCGCCAGTCAAATGTCGCAAACCTGCTGCCCGGTGTCAGGTTCCAGTTATCGGGTTCCTGTTCACCCGGCGTCAAAGACATTTTATCCTGAACAATGCGCGTGCCTTCGGGTGTGAAAATCATCGCGCTGTTGGTCTGGCCCCGTTCCGGTTTTGCCGGATCGACATGATGGGGCATGCTGCCTGCCACCAGAACCATGTCATGCTTTATTGCCAGTTTTGCCGCGTGATCGCAGGCCGCACTGGCATGATCGGCCATCCATGCCATTTCCTGATCGGTGCGCAAGCCGTCGGGCTTGAACGCCAACCACTGTTCTGATGCATATTCCGGCATGACAAAGATATTCGCCCCGTCCGCCTCGGCCATTTTGTGATCGATGTGATCAACCCAGTCCTGCAAACCGTTCAACGGCACCCCCAGATTGGTCGCCCAAAGGGCAATCGAAACGCTATCGCGGTTTGGCATATCGGTCGTCATGTCATCTTGTCCCATTTGTCGCAAATGTCACCGGACCGGCACAAAGCCGCCCGGTGACACATCTTTTCTTAAGGCAGCTGCCTCACCCCTAGTTCTTGAGCTTGGTCCAGACACGGTTGCGCAAATCGCGCGCCTTGGCCGAGCAATTCTGCCCCGGTATCAGAAGGTCGGCATATTCTTCGGGCATATTGACCGCCGGATCATTTTTCAGCGACTCATCCATGAAGGCGTCTGCGCCCCTGATCCCGTTCATGTAACCGGCATAGTTCGACGCGGCGGCGGCGTTTTCCGGCTGCATCATCCAGTTGATAAAGGTTTTCGCATTCTCAAGGTTCGGCGCACCAGTCGGCACGACGAAATGATCCGACCAATAAGTCAGGCCTTCTTTGGGATACACAAACACTGCCTCGGGAATGGTTTCCTTGGTTCGGTGTGCCGCCCCGTTCCACTGCATATGCATCTGCACTTCGCGGGCCGACATGCGGTCAATCGTGCCTTCAGAGCTGTAAACCGCAATATAGGGTTTTTGTTTCAGCAACACGTCGAGAACCTTTTGCGCCTCGGCCGGGTCTTCCGTGCATTTTTTGACCCCGATATAATACGACGCCGCATTATACATTTCGACTTCGTCATTCAGCGCGCCGATCTTGCCCTGAAACTCTTCGCGCGGCTCGAAAAACTCTTTCCAGCTTTGCTCTATCTCGGCATCAGTCCCAGCCGCGTCGTAGGTAAAGCCGGTGGTGCCCCACAAATAGGTCACCGAATATTTCCGGTCCGGGTCGTATTGCATCGTGTCATGCGGTTTGGCGACATTCTTGAAGTTTTCAAGGCTCTTAGCGTCAAATTCGGTCGCAAGCCCGTCTTTGATCATGGTGTCGACCATATAGTCCGATGCCACCGCGATATCATATCCCGATGCCCCAGCCTGCAATTTCGCCAGCATGGTTTCATTGGAATCATAGACATCAAGCGTCACCTTGATCCCGGTATCGGCTTCGAACTTTTCAATCAGTTCCGGCGGAAAATAGTTCGACCAGTTATACAGGAACAACTCGCCGTCGGCCTTCGCCGCCCCGGCAGACAACAACGCAAGTGCCGATGCTCCCAGAAGTACAGAACGTATGTTCATCCTAAGACTCCCTGTTTTGGACGGTCCTATGTTGATTATTTGCGACCGGCCCGTCCGTAAAACGGTCGCGTTCTGGGGAATGGTCCCTCATCAGTAACGAATGCGGTCAATCAGGAACGAAACGCTGACAAACAGGATCGACACGACCAGCATCAGGGCCGAAACCGCGTTTACCTCTGGCGTGATACCAATACGGATCATGCCAAAAATATAGATCGGCAATGTTGTCGCCCCGGCTCCGCCGACAAAATAGGAAATGACGAAATCATCCAGCGAAATGATGAAGGACAACATCGCACCCGACATGATCCCCGGCCACAATAACGGCAATGTCACACGCCGGAACGCTTTCCATTCATTGGCATAAAGATCAGTTGCCGCCTCGACCAGGGATGGGTCCATTCCTTCAAGCCGGGCTCGAATCGGCAGATAGGCAAACGGAATGCAAAACACCGTATGTGCGGCAATCACACTGATCAGGCCAAGCTTTACGCCCAGCGCCACAAAGAATAGCAGGGTCGCAATCGCGGTCACAATTTCGGGCACCAGCAAGGGCAGCGCCAGCATCGCCGCCACGCCGGTTTCGCCGCGAAACCGCCTGCCCGACATGCCCAATGCCGCCAGTGTCGCGGCAAGGGTCGCAACCACGGTTGCCGAAACAGCAATGATCAATGAATTTCGCGCCGCGCGCAACATATCGTCATTGCCAAGTGCCACCACATACCAGTCGGTCGTAAAGCCGGTCCAAATCGTCGCCAGCCGGTTTTCGTTAAACGACAAAACAATCAGCACGACAATCGGCAGATACAGATAGGCAAAGAAAAAGATCGCCATCGGCGTCACGCCGCGAAACCGCCATAACGGGCTGGAGGAATCAACTTTCATGATTTTTCCTCCGGCAGGGATTTGAACTTCATCGAATAGGCCATCATCGCCAGCAACACCACCGCCAGCAGAACAAAGCCAAGCCCCGCCCCAAACGGCCAGTTACGCGCTGATCCGAACTGACTGCCGATCAGATTGGCGATCATCATGAATTTGCCACCGCCCAGAAGCTCCGGCGTGACATAGGCCCCAAGACAGGGCACGAACACCAGAATACATCCGGCAACAATCCCCGGTGCCGCCAATGGCAAGATCACCCGTGTCATCGCGCGCAGCTTGTCCGCGCCCAGATCGAATGCTGCCTCGATCAACCGATGATCAAGCTTTTCCAGACTGGCATAGATCGGCAAAACCATGAATGGCAGATAGGTATATGTAAGCCCGATCGACACGGCATAGGGCGTGTAAAGGATATCAAGCCCTCCGGTTTCCAACCCCAATGCGCCCAGCAGATTGTCAAACAGCCCGCCATTGCGCAGCAACAGGATCCACGCATAGTTGCGCACAAGGATGTTGGTCCAGAACGGAATGGTCACCAGGAAAATCAGAAAATTCCGGCGGCTTTGCGGTTGGATCGAAATGTAGAAGGCGGTGGGAAAACCCAGAACGAGGGCAAAGACCATGGTCATGGCCGAAAGGCCGAACGACCGCGCGAAGACCTGAAGATAATCGGTATTGATCATCAGGTTGTCCATCAGGTCGCGTTCAAAGATGAAACTGATATAGGCATCAAACGAAAAGACGCCCCAGTTCACCCCGCCATATTCCCCGCGTTCAAGGATCGACACATAGGCCATCTGCATCAGCGGCACGGCCATAAAGAACCCGATATAAACAACCGCCGGAGCAATCAGCCAAAATCGTTTACTACGAAACAGATTGCCCATGATCAATCCACCAGCACGCGGGCGGCATCGGCCGGGATAGTCACCGAAACGGGGTCACCCTTGGCAAAATTGCGGGTTTCGGTCTGGGCATCTGCAGTGCCGCCGGAATTCTGCATCCTGACCCGCAAGGATTGCTGCCCGCCGCCCAGTTCAATGTGATAGGCCGTATCTGTCCCGATATAGACCACACCGGAAACCAGGCCTTCCAATCGGCCTTCTTTGGACTCGCCAGCAGGATCAAGGCTTAACCGTTCCGGGCGGATGGATACCGTTACCTGGCCGGATTTCTGCGGCGCGGTTATCGCTTCGCCAAGCGACACGTCCCCGACACCGTCAACCCGCAACATCAGATCGCCCTGCGCCGACGTCAAAAGCTCCCCGGTCAGGAAATTGCTTTCGCCAATGAAATCGGCAACGAAGCGATGGGTCGGTTGTTCGTAAATCTCGCGCGGGGCACCGATCTGTAAAATGTGACCGGCCTGCATCACTGCAATCCGATCAGACATCGCCAACGCTTCTTCCTGATCATGGGTGACAAAGACAAAGGTGATGCCGGTTTCGGTCTGCAATCGTTTCAGTTCGATTTGCATTTCCTTGCGCAATTTCAGATCAAGGGCGGACAATGGCTCGTCCAGCAACAGAACCTTGGGGGCCGGAGCAAGGGCGCGTGCCAGCGCAATCCTTTGCTGCTGCCCGCCAGAAAGCTGGCTTGGACTTCTGTCGCCATATTGTGCAAGCTGCACCAGTTCCAGCATCTCGTCTGCGCGCGCATTGGCCTGCTTGCGATCAATGCCCTTCATCTCAAGCCCGAATGTGATGTTCTGGCGCACGGTCAAATGCGGAAACAGCGCATAGGACTGGAAAACCGTATTGATCGGCCGCTTGTAGGGCGGCAAGTCCTGCAAGGCCGCACCTTCGAGCAGGATTTCACCCGATGTCGCCTGCTCGAACCCGCCGATCAACCGCAGCAAGGTGGTCTTGCCACAACCCGACGGGCCAAGCATCGTAAAAAATTCGTTATGGAATATATCAACAGAGACATCATCAAGCGCCTTGACAGCGCCTGTGCCACTGCCGAAAGACTTGCTGACAGATCGTGCCGCAACAACAATTTCTGGCATATGCACCCCTGATTTGATTTTCTAAAAATCATACAGGAAGGGGGATGTCATGCAACGCTGTGGCGCATATTACCCGCCCGACACAGGCTATTCCGCAGCTTCTGACAAAAATGCGAAGTCAAACCGTCGAATATTCAATCTGAAATCATAAATCCGTGCAATTGTTCCAACCAATTCAGAGGGATATCGCCGAAAAGCAGGTCAAAACGCGAAATTATCAGATCATTTCTTGATCAGATAATTCCACTGGCGCGCAATTTGGCAATCTGCGCGTCGCTCAGATCCGCCACCTGACGCAGGATGTCATCGCTATGCTGGCCCAGCATCGGCGGCGCGGTTTCACCGGCAATTGGCGTTTTGGAAAATTTGATCGGATTGGCAACTGTGGGCACCTTGCCCGCGGTTGGATGATCAAGATATCGCACCGTATCGCGATGTTTGACCTGCGGGTTATCAAACACCCGATCCAGCGTATTGATCGGACCGCATGGTACATTTGCGGTTTCCAGAATGGCGATCCAGTCATCGGTGGTTTTCATCACCATCGCCTGACGAATTTGCGGCACCAGCGTTTCGCGGTTGGCGACCCGGGACCGGTTGGTGGCATATCGTGCGTCATCGGGCAAATGCCCGATCCCGGCAACGTGGCAAAAGCTTCTGAACTGGCTGTCATTGCCGACCGCAAGGATGATGTAACCATCCGCCGTCGGGAAAGCTTCGTAGGGCACGATATTGGGATGCGCATTGCCAAGCCGCCCAGGCGCCTTGCCCGTCGTCAGGTAATTCATCGCCTGATTGGCAAGGATCGCGGTCTGAACATCCAGCAGAGCCAGATCGACATGCTGTCCCTCGCCCGTCGCATCACGGTGGCGAAGGGCGGCAAGGATGCCAATCGTCGCATAAAGCCCGGTAAAGATATCGGCAACCGCCACACCAACCTTCATCGGCTGGCCGCCCGGTTCCTGATCGGGTGCGCCGGTAATGCTCATAAGCCCGCCCATGGCCTGGATCATGAAATCATAACCCGGCCGGTCCTTATAGGGGCCATCCTGCCCAAAACCGGTGATCGAACAATAGACGATCTTTGGATTGATTTCCGACAGTGATGCGTAATCCAGCCGATATTTGGCAAGCCCGCCGACCTTGAAATTCTCGATCACCACGTCGCATTCAGCGGCAAGTTTATGCAGGATTTCCTGCCCCTCGGGCTTGGTCATATCAATCGTCAGCGACTTTTTGCCGCGATTGGCCGACAGGTAATAGGCCGCCTCGCTGGTATCTTTACCTGTAACGTCCTTGGCATAGGGCGGCCCCCAGCCACGCGTGTCGTCGCCCGCACCCGGACGTTCGATCTTGATCACCTCGGCACCCATATCGGCCAGTGTCTGGCTGGCCCAAGGCCCCGCCAAGACACGCGAAAGATCAAGCACACGAAGTCCAGAAAGCGCGCTGGTCATCATTCCATCCCGGGATCGTCATCAAAAAGGAAAAAGGGCGACACCAAAGATCGGTGCCGCCCGTAATCGAAGTCCTCAGCCCTCGGCGCTGAACGCCTGAATGCCGGTCTGGGCACGTCCAAGGATCAGGGCATGCACATCATGCGTACCTTCATAGGTATTGACCGCTTCAAGGTTCATCACATGGCGGATGACATGGAATTCATCGGCAATGCCGTTGCCGCCATGCATGTCACGGGCAACACGCGCGATATCAAGCGCCTTGCCGCAGTTATTACGCTTCATCAGGGAAATGGCTTCCGGTGCGGCTTTTTCTGCATCCAGCAAACGGCCCAGCTGAAGCGCGCCCTGAAGACCAAGGGTGATTTCGGTCTGCATGTTTGCCAGTTTCAGCTGGATCAGCTGATTGGCGGCCAGCGGACGACCGAACTGTTTGCGATCAAGGGTATATTGACGTGCCGCATGCCAGCAGAATTCAGCAGCCCCCATCGCCCCCCATGCAATGCCGTAACGTGCCTTGTTCAGGCAACCGAACGGCCCGCCAAGGCCCTTGGCATTGGGCAACATGTTTTCCGCCGGGACAAAGACGTTATCCATCACGATTTCACCGGTGATCGACGCACGCAGCGAAAACTTGCCTTCGATCTTTGGCGCGCTCAGGCCCTTCATGCCTTTTTCAAGGATGAAACCGCGAATGACACCTTCGTCATCCTTGCCCCAGACGACAAACACATCGGCGATCGGGCTGTTGGTGATCCACATTTTCGATCCCGACAGGGTGAAACCGCCGTCGGCCTTGCGGGCGCGGGTTTTCATGCCGCCCGGATCGGACCCGTGGTCCGGCTCGGTCAAACCAAAACAGCCAACCCATTCACCGGTCGCCAGTTTCGGAAGGTATTTCTTGCGCTGTTCTTCGCTGCCATAGGCATAGATCGGATGCATCACAAGCGAGCTTTGCACCGACATCGCCGAACGATAACCGCTATCGACGCGTTCGACTTCGCGCGCGACAAGGCCATAGGCCACATGGTTGACACCCGGTCCGCCGTATTCTTCGGGGATGGTCGGGCCAAGCAGGCCAAGTTCGCCCATCTCGGTCATGATTTCGCGATGGAAAATCTCGTGCCGGTTGGCTTCGAGAACACGGGTCTGAAGGTTTTCCTGACAATAGGCGCGCGCCGCGTCACGGATCATGCGTTCTTCTTCGCTCAGCTGATCTTCAATCATCAGCGGGTCTTCCCAGTGAAAAGGTGCGCGGCTTGCCATCGTCCTGATCCCTTATGAAATTTTTGAAACCAAAGCAGGGATGACGCCATAGAAGGGCGAGACGGCATCATCCCTGAAAGCTTATCGCTTCTGGGCTAAAGCTAGGGATTGGCAGGCAAGCTTGCAAATGATAAATCGGATATAGTTTATGCGTAAAACTCATAAACTAGCGACAACAAGCCCAGATAAAGCGCAAATATCGCCATATTTCGAGCAATCAGATCATGAGCCGCCGCATCCCGAGCCTTAAAGCGCTGAGTTGTTTTGAGCAGACCGCCCGCTTTGGCAGCGCATCACGCGCCGCCGAGGAGCTTTACCTGACGCAAAGTGCCGTCAGCCGCCAGATACAGGGGCTTGAAGACTGGCTGGGCTGCAAACTGTTTGCCCGCCAGAAGCAGCGCCTCGTCCTGACAGTCGAAGGCGAAAGTTATTTACAGGCAATCCGCCCGGCGCTGGATCAGCTTGAAACCGCCACCCTGACATTCCTGTCTGGCGGAGCCGAGGGCGGGGTTTTGACCATCGCCGCCCCGCCGACTTTCGGGTCGCGCTGCCTGATCCCGTTGCTGCCCGATTTTCGCGGCCGCCATCCCGATATCGTCATCAACTTCATTTCACGGATCGGCATTCCCGATTTTGACCGTGAACAGATCGACATTGCGGTGCTGTTTGGCGATGGAAACTGGCCCGGGCTGGATGCGCATTTGCTGCATGGCGAGGAAATGGTCCCGATCTGCAGCCCGAAGCTGATCGAGAATCTGGATTACTCACCAAAACCAAATAATCTTCGTGATTATTCACTTTTACACATAGCCACCCGCCCCCGCGGATGGAGCGACTGGCTGGCAGCGAGTGACCTTACCGATATTGATGGGGAAAACGGTCCGAAGTTCGAACATTTCACCATGGCGATGCAAGCCGCCATCGCAGGCCTTGGGGTGGCGTTGCTGCCGACATTCGCGATCGAGGATGAATTGGCCAATGGCCGGATCGTTGCCCCCTTTGGCCCGCCACGCGCAAGCCCGTTTCATTATTACGCGACAAGCCCGGTCGGCCGGTCACGCAATCCGAAAATCCGGGCTTTCATGACCTGGCTTGATCAGCGCAAAAAACAGGAAGAACTGACGGCATAAAAGGCAGGCTCAACTTGCCTTTCTGCCTTCAAGCGCGCGCAGTGCATTCATGCCGCGACGGCGCAGAAGATCGGCTTCTTCGGGACCATCGATGATTTCAAGCAGCCGGACAATCGCCATCATGTTGCGCTGGGCATTATCCAGTTCGTCGGCATCAAGCCGCCCCATGCCATCCACCCCGGCACGCCCGATCTGGTTAAGCTTTTTCTTGAGCTCCACCACCGCCTTTGTCGCCGAACTTTGCGCGGCCAGAACATGCGAAATGCGCGCGGTTTCGGCAATCGCCTCGGCTGATTGTTCAGCGGCCAGAACCTTTTCCTCGTCAAAGGGCTGGGCAAAAATCGGGCGCACACCCTGCCGGCCGGACCCCGGGCCCTGCTTGGTTTCGATCTGCGGCAGGGCATCGATGATGCGATCAGGGCTGGCACCAAACATGGTATTGGCCATCGCCTTGGACACCCGACGGCGCGTTTCCAGAAGCTTCTCGCCCCAGCGGCCATCCTTGCGGATGTTAAATTCACGCGTGATGCGGGTAAATTCCGACGCATACCAGCGCGCAAGCGACAGGATGTGATGTTCGCCCTTGCCCGCACCGACCCCCTGTTCGATCTCGATCACGGTTTCCGCCAGAAGATCAATGATCAGATCACCGGTGGTCGCAAGATTGGTGCTGGAAATCGTTCGGTCATCGGCCTTGCTTGATAGCACGCGGATCAGTTTGAAAAGTTCGCTTGGCCGAAGCAGCCGGGCCAGAACAGCCAAAAGGTAAACCGGCTCGTATCCCGGTTTTTCTTCGGAAATCTCAACAAACCGGTCGCGCAGCCAACTGATATCGGCCGTGCCCAGACTTCTGATCGGGGCCGATGGGAACCGTTTGCGCATCGCAGTGATTTCTTCGCCAACATTCAGGATTTTGCCGATCTGCTCGAATGCGGGAAGATGGCTGCGCGAACCAAGCCGCGTTGCCAATGCGCGTTCGGTCTTGACCCCGTTCAGCGAATTTTCGATTTCCTGCGCAATGCACACCGACGCCAGCTTCCACATCCGGCGTTCTGCCTGCTCAAGCATATCCTGATCACGTTTGGCCGCCGCCTTTTCGATATCGGCAATCGCCTTGGTCATTTCAGGGCCGCCCGTGGCCTCGACCACCTTCCAGATCGGCATCAGGGATGAACGGCTGATACGGATACTTTTCTCGACCGGTGGTGCCGAAGTCAGCAGATCTTCGAAAGGATCGCAGAACTGGCGCATCGGCGTCGGATAGCGTTCAGGCTTCAGCGACGCCAGACGCGGGCGCAGGATTTGCAAAATCTGTTCATGCGGCAACGGCAGCTTGGGATCGGCGCGGTCACTTTCGATTGCGCGGGTAAAGCGGGCAATTTCCGAACTGCTCAGCGATTCAAACAGATCACCAAGCTGGGAAACACCCATATTAGCGGCATTTTCAACCTTCACGCCGACTGCCTCCGGAACCGCTCCAGCCGGTCGACCATGTCGGCGTCAATTTCACCACTGCCCAGTTTGCGCAACTCGGACGCCCACAACATCTGGTTAACACGGACATCGACCCAGAATTCATATTCAATTTTCTCTAGTGCCTCGATCGGCAGGACCGGCGCAAAACTTGCGATTTCCTCGACAATTTCACGCTGCCGAACCCGATCATGTTGCGGACGCGACCGCCACAGATCAATCAGCTCCTGCCACCCGTCAAGCACCCACCACAAGCGGTCAATATGCTTTTGCATATCTTCCTTGGCCTTGGCCCAGTCTTGCAGGACCTTGCCCAGTTCATTGTTCCACAAATCAATCTTGCGCAGCAACCGCAAGGCATGGTCCTTGGTGGCACTGGCGGCATTGATCACGCGTGTCGCCATAAAGCGGAAATCGGATTGTTCGGAAATCGACCATTCCTCGACATCGCCGGCAAGTTTCTGCAAACCGAATGTCAAATGACGCAGCGGCCCTTCGCACCCCTCTATCGCAAGGCCTACCGGCGCGCTCAGGATGCTCCAGTCACCCAGGGTATCGATGATCGAATCATTTTCCAAACCGGTCGATGTCGCAAAACGGTTCAGCGCCTTGCGCGCCCTGATCTGACCATCCATGGTCAGCAGGTCTTCGCGCTTCATGTCCTGAACGTCATTACCGCCAAGCTGGCGCAGCGCCTGATAAAGCAGCGTCAGTTGCCCCAGTTCACGTGCGGCCTTTTCGTCCTTGTTGCCGGTAATCCCGGCACGAGCCAGCGCAACACCGCCAACACCAGTCACCGCCACCGCGCGCGCATGCTCGCGCACCATTTCCGGGGTGAATTTTTCAAGTGTGATCAACCGGTCAAACAGCATCCGGTCATGAACCGACAGATCAAAAACCTCGCGCAGGGTTTCAAGCGGCATTTCATAGGTGCCAAGCCCGCCCGAAAGCCCCGGAAGACTGACAAGCGTGCGACCGCTTTGGCCGATCAATACGCGCGAATAGCGCAAGCTTTTGGTCGTGAATGGTGTCCGCACGCCGCGCGACGCAAAAGATGCGGGCAAACAGGACAAGGCATCGGGCTGCCCTGCACCGATTTTGGGGGAACTACCTGCCCCTTTATTTGCAAGCTGCTGTCTGGTCATTCTCGGCTTTGATCAACCCATCCCGACTAATCTATTCTTCGGTCCATCTGCTTTTGGCCTTTCGCGCTCTCAGCTCACGCCATCGGTACCGCTGCCAAGCTTATACTAACGCGCAGGCCAGTCCACGACAAAGGAACCGGTTTTGCGAACTTGCAGGTTACCGGGACAAGCTGATGAAACCCTTAACGCTTCGGATAGGTCAAACAGGCCGGAAGATCAATGCTCAATAACCGCAAAAGTGCAGAAACCCGCCCCAAAACAACTTTTGCCCCCTGCGCCCGGGGTCAGATCGAACATCAAAGTGTTTCCTTCGCCTTTTCCCAGGTATTGACATAAGCCTTCCATTCCGCGCCATCGGGGATGCTTTCATCGATATTGACCATGTCGGCACAGTCGATCATCACCGCCACCTCGTCGGTTTCAACCGGCACCTTGATCATGGTTTTCTGATAGGAACACGGATGCGGACCATGCGGGAAACCGCTGGGGTGGAAGGTTGCCATACCGGGCTTGATATTGCCCCGGCTGTAAAACTCGCCCCGGTGATAGAAGATGAACTCGTCGAAATCCTCGTTCGAGTGATAGAACGGCACGCGAAGCGTCCCTGATTCACCTTCGCCAATTTTCGGCACAAAGGTACTAATGGCAAACCGGTTGGCGACAAAGGTGCTGTGTGCCGCGGGCGGCACTGGCTGATCCGGTTGACGATCCTGTCGCAAGTCGCGCCAGTTCAACCTTACGACACTCAGGTCGCCCTGCCAGCCCACCGCATCCAGCGGATTATAGGGATAGGTCAGGGTCGAAATTGCATTGCGACGCTTGATGTGAATTTCCCAATAGGCTTCGTCCTGCTGGGCACGGAATTTGTCATCAAGTCGCGGCACTTCGAAACTGGTCGGGTTGATCGACGGATGACCTGCCGACTGGGTGTCGTTTGGCAGGCCAAAGGCATCGTTGGTGGCCTCGATAAACAGGAATTCGGACGGATCGGTTGCCTCGAACCGCCAGGCCGTGCCGCGCGGCAGCAGGATGTAATCCCCATCACGATAGGGCATGTGGCCGTAATCGCAATAAAGCGCGCCGCTGCCATTGTGAACAAAAGCAAGCGTATCGCCATCGGCATTGCGCGCCAGCGCATGCATTTTGCCATCCAGCCGCCAATAGCGGACTTCCATCACGGCATTATGCACAATACGGCGCGCCTGCAACGGGCAATCCGGCCCGGCGGCCAACTTGTTCAGATCGAACGCCCGCGGTCGAAGCGGCCCTTCGAAAGAAGCCCAGCCTGCCGGTGGGTGTTTATGATAAATGTGTGCTGATGGCCCAAGGAACCCGTTACGCCCTATTTCGCGTTCATGAACGGTAACGGATGGGGAATTTGTTGAACCTGCGGCATTCTTGGACGCTGCAACGCAATTGCCTTCGCTGTTCGGAAGACGAATCCAGTTCTTCACCTGACACCTCCCGGCCGGATCGGCCATATAAAAGGGCTTGTCGGATTTGCCCGTTATATAAGGATATGTGCAGGTCAGCAGACCTTTTCAAGCCGGGTATACATTTGGAAAAGTACAACTTTCAGATGTGTCCTGCGATATCCGCTGCTTTCCATCAAAAGGGGAAACATCAATTCCCCCGTTCCGATATCCAAACCGGGTGGCAGCGAAGGCAATGATGAAAGCAGCCAGGCGCTGTCCGACGGAATATTGACGTCGTTGATGTGGCAACAACGTCAAATGCACGATGCTTTCACCCCTGTTGCCACCATTCGGACGGGGCAAAGTGGTATCAGACGACCCGTTTTAACAGGCGTGCGAATTCCGTTTTTTCGACATTGCGCACACCATTGGCGTGAAAGTGCTGAATGTGGGGACCCTGTTCGTGATGTTTGCTACGTGCTTCCATCGACTCCCATTCTTCAACGAACACAAAGCATCCGGGCTCGTCCCGATCTTCAAACAGGTCATAGCGGATATTGCCGTCTTCTTTGCGCGATGGTTCGACGACTTCCGCCAGATCGCGACGCAGTTCGTCCTCTTTTCCCGCCTTGGCCTTCAGCCCGACGACGATAAACAGGTTGCTCATTTACTGATTTTCTCCTTGATCGAATGGCGACGAACAGGTTTCTGGTCGCCGCCATCGTTTGCCAACCGTTTTTGACAGATGCCTTAACAGACGCTTTGGCCTATTTATTTCTCGGTCGCCTTTTCGACGTTGAAACCGTCAAAATTGTCAAAAACGCCCATGAAACCGGGAACCGTTGCCTCGCGCGCCCAGTCCCGCTGGAGTTCGCAATACATTTGCACACGGCTGATAAGCTTCACCCCGGCCTGCTCCATACGACGAAGTGCAGCTTCGTGGGCGGCAAGCGACGTACCGCCAACCGCATCAACCGGTACATAGATTTCATAACCTTCCTGAATGGCATCAAGTGCCGGAAAGGTCAGGCAGGCCTCGGTCCAAAGGGCGGTCATGATCAGTTTAGGACGCCCGATTTCCTTGACGGCTTCCTTGAACCCTGTGTCCTCCCAGCTGTTGATCGAGGTACGATCATAGGTCGGCAAATGCCCAAGCACGTCCTGAAGTTCCTGAATCGGTGGCTTGTTGCGACCGGTTTCGACATTGACGGTCGAATGAACGATCGGCAGGTCGTAATTGACCGCAGCCTTGGCAACACTGGTGATGTTGAAGACCAGTTCTTCGCGGGGCATCGAACGGATCGAAGACACCTGGATCGGCTGATAATCAATGACGATCAGGGCCGAATTTTGCGGCGTCAGAAGTTGGTCGGTATGGGGATTACGGATTTTCTCGCTTGCCATCTGGCAGGTCCTTTCCTTGGTTAAAAACGCGCTTCTGTTTGGGCAAAGCCCGCTTTTGGTGAATGGGGTAGCGCGCAGCCCCTTCACGATTTCGGCAGATTGCAGCCATGACTGCGGGCGTGGTCCTGCCAATCGATGGCCAGCGGAATGAAGTTCGATGCGTCGGCAATGCCCGTTAAACTGATCACCGGTCAGGCGGCGGAAACAAAAGTGGGGATGACGAAACAGGCCAAAAGCCAGCTTTGCGGGGGCATTCGTCATCCCCGCCCCGGATCAGCCCCGGGTGTCTGTTACCGGCGTGTTAAGCAATTGCTGTTCCCACAGGAAAGCACTACCGCTTGCGCCGGCGTGGTCCTTGAGTATCTCTGCCAGCTCGACAATATGTTCGGTCCGGGCCCAGTCGCGTTGCCATTCGGATGCAACGGCCAGCCAGGTCATCATATTTGCCCCGGCAGCAATCATGCGCTGGATCGCGACCTGATGCGCCTCGACCGAAACACCGCCACAGGCATCGGTCACCACAGTCACATCCCAGCCTTCGCCAAGCGCCTGTATGGTTGGCATCGCGACACAGACTTCGGTCCAAAGACCGGCAATGATCAGCTGCCTGCGCCCGGTTTCCTTGACCGCATCGACCACTTTCTGGTCCTGCCAAGTGTTGATCAATGTCCGATCAATGATTTCTTGCCCGGGGAAGACATCGGTAATCTGCGGGAAAAGACGACCGCCTTGGGCGGCAATCACGGTTGTCAGGATGGTTGGCACACCAAACGCCTTGGCAACCTTTGACAACCCTGCTGTATTGTTGATCACCATATGGGGATCGTGACTGTTCAGGTTTGCAAGCTGATAGGGCTGGTGATCGATAAGAACGAGCACCGAATCTTCGGGGCGAAGAAGCGAATCGAGGCCATTGCGAAAAGTCATGACGATCCTTTGCTGCCATATTGAAGGTGGTTTACCGAAAGGCTTCTTTTCGGTTGCTGCACTGCCAAAACTGTCATACCGGTCAGGGTTGCACTACCGACCAAGTTTGCTACGCAGTGTCGCAAAATCAGGGACGCTAAATTGGATTTAGATGATTTACAGACTTTTGTAGAAGTTGCTGATGCTGGTGGTGTTTCACCTGCCGCACGGCGGCTTGGCGTGTCCAAATCCGTCGTTAGTCGGCGGCTGATCCGGCTTGAAGCCGAACTGGGTATCCAGCTTCTGACGCGCACAACACGCGGGGCTTCTTTGACCGAGGCCGGGGCCATGTTCCGGGACCATGCGGCCAAAGCCTGCGCCGAGATTAATTCGGCCAGAGAAGTGCTATTACCCTCGGGTCAGCTATGTGGCGTGCTGCGCGTTTCGGTGCCGCTTTCCTTTGGGCCAGATCACTTTGCTCCGGTGCTGGCGGAATTGGCTGTGCGCCATCCGCTGCTTCATCTCCATACGTGTTACAGCGATCAGGTCGTCGATCTCATATCGGGAGGATTTGACTGCGCGATACGCCTCGGATTTCTTGAAGATTCAAACCTGATCGCACGGCGTGTTGGCCCGATTTACGGAACGGTTGTCGCAAGCCCGGCCTATATCAAAGAACATGGCGCGCCCGATACGCCGGAAGAATTGCAATCCCATCAGGCTCTTATGAAGGGAAATGAGGCATGGCAGCTTATGGATGGTGACAAGGTCATCACGGTTCGCCCGCAGGGGCGCTTCAAAGCAGACAACGGAACCGCACTTGTCGCCGCAGCCCTTGCCGGACTTGGCGTCGCCTACCTTCCGGATGGCCTTATCGCCGGACATATTGCATCGGGGGCGCTGGTTCGCGTGATGCAACGTTATCCTATTCCAATGGCGGGAATGTACGTTGTCCGCCCGCCATCACAGCATCCCGACCGGAAAGTCCGCGCATTGACCGAATTGCTGATCGAACATTTCGGATCAGTCTCGTGCATCGCCTGAATGCAACAGCTCGCAGCAAGGGAGAAACCTATGGATAAAATCACCGGTGGCTGCCTATGCGGCAAAGTCCGGCTTGTGGCAACGGGAAAGCCGTACCGGGTTGGCCTGTGTCATTGCCTTGATTGCCGGAAACACCATGGCACGCTTTTTCACGCGTCGGCGGTTTATCCAAAGAACGCGGTAACGGTCGAAGGCGACGTGCGTGATTATCAGGGGCGCTATTTCTGCCCGACCTGCGGATCATCGGTTTTCGGCCATAGCGGGGACGAGATCGAAGTGAATATCGGGTCGCTCGACGCGCCCGATCAGTTAAAGCCCACCTACGAGCTTTGGACCATTCGCCGCGAGGGGTGGCTGCCGGAATTTCCGCTTGCGAAACACTATGAGCGGGACCGGGAAGGCACGGATCGTTCGGAGGAATAGGGGAACAGAAATGGTGCGCCCGACAGGATTCGAACCTGTGGCCCCCAGATTAGGAATCTGGTGCTCTATCCTGCTGAGCTACGGGCGCACTTTATCGGCAAGAGGCATTCAATTAGCAGCTTCGATAGCTGCGATCAATCCGCCAGCGCCGCAAATATGTCGTACCATGGCCAGAAAAGCAAAAAGCCCCGCAAAATGCAGGGCTTGAAGCGGCGTTCCGGAACGTCGGATCACTCAAAGATCGCGTCGATCGGAATGGCATAGGTCAGAGACAGGATTTCCGTGCCCGGGTTTTCGTCGCCGATGCTGGCGTTCGAAATGTGGGCGATACCGAGGCTCAGACGTTCGCGGCTGTCAAAGCGGAAGCCGAGCTCAAGACCGGAACGGAATTCGATCCAGTGACCAAGGTCTTCGCCGTCACCCTGATGGTAGGCTCCGACCGAGGTATAGATGCTGGAAACGAAGTGATCGCCCCACAGCACATCCATCGCCAGACCGCCATAACCGTGTGCTGCCTTGTCGCTGGTGACCATCACGCCGGTGATCGGGCGCAGAACGCCAAACATCGCGTGCTGGAAACGGTAATCAAGACGGAATTCAGCGGCTTCTTCATCCTGCGTGATATCGACCATACCGGTCGAGAATTCCAGCAGGCCGCTGTCATTGTTATTGCCAAGAAACTGCTGCGCGTTTGCCGCACCTGCAAATCCTGCGACCAAAAGCAGGGCCAGGATTTTCCCCAAAACCAACCGCATTAACCTAAGTCCCCTCTAGGATAAATTTGGGCATATACTACCCAACCGTATGATATAAACAACAAAACAATGACACGACTGTTTTAATTTTTATCAAAGCCGGTGCCATTAAAGGAATTCGTGGCACGCACAAGTTCGCGCACGATCCCCGGTTCACTTGCCGCGTGACCGGCATCCTCAACGATATTCATTTCAGCACCCGGCCATTGCGCGTGCAGCTCAAACGCGGAAACCGGCGGACAGACAACGTCATAGCGGCCCTGAACAATGCGGGCCGGCAGATGACGGATTCGATCCATATTCCGAAGAAGCTGGTCAGGGGCAAAGAACCCCTTATTGACGAAATAATGATGTTCAAGCCGCGCCAGCGCCAATGCGATCCCGTCACCTTCGAAATCCGCGACCAAGCCATCATCGGGCAGCAACGTGCAGCAGGTCGCCTCGAACCCGGACCATGCGCGCGCCGCTGCAACCGCGGCAGCTTCGCCGTCCCTGCCGGCAAAGACATCGCCATAGCGATCCAGCAGGGCAGCACTTCCGGGGTTGCGATCAAACCCGACAGCGGCGAGGAATTTTTTCTCGGCCTCGGCAAAGAATTTGCCCATGCCATCCATGAACCAGTCGATTTCCCGATCCCGGCACAGGAATATCCCGCGCAGAACAAAACCAAGCACCTGTTCCGGGTGGGCCTGCCCATAGGCAAGCGCCAGCGTTGACCCCCATGACCCGCCAAACACCAGCCATTTATCAATGCCGCGATCCTGACGGAGCGCTTCGATATCGCCAATCAGATGGTCGGTGGTATTGTTTTCAAGGCTGCCGAACGGGCGGGATTTACCGGCACCGCGCTGGTCATGCAGGATCACCCGGTATTTTTCGGGATCAAAGAAGCGGCGCGACTTGGGCGATATCCCACCGCCGGGCCCGCCATGCAGGAAAATCACCGGAATGCCGTCGGGATTGCCGACTTCCTCCCAATAGATCGCATGCCCGTCGGGCCGTTCCAGCCAGCCGGAATAAGCAGGTTCGATCTCGGGATAAAGCATTGGGGAGCCTCTTGGAATCTAGCGGTTCATTCTTCTACACGTCCAGAGTGTAATTGGACAAGTCCAAAGCCGTTTACGGTTGACCGACAGACTGTTCCACACATAGGGACGCCGGATTGGTCAGTTCCAGGTACGGTCCGCCGCGATCTTCGATCATGCCGCGCACACGGATTTTATCGCCAATCCAGTCTTCCATATGCTGTCCGGCCGTTTTGATCGCATCGCGCAGATCGCGATCGACCATCACGGTGAAATCGTTGCGCCAGTCGGAACCAAAATTAAGGTAGCTGCGCCATTCGCGGTCTTCGATGCGTTGAAGGATGCCATCAATTACGGCAAATCTTCCGACGGCCCGCGCCGCATCGGGAAGATCACCATCAATTTCCGAGGACCCGGCATAATGATAAGCCGGGCTCTGGCCCGGTGCCCAAAGCCCGATTTGCTGCGACATGGCCGATTGCTCGGCCGCAAGCCAAGCATCAATCGGACGGCCTGTTTCGGGCAAAAGCATCACAAGCCCTGTTTCAAGCAGCTTTTCCTGCCAGAGTTTACCAAAACCATCCCGCATATCGGCCAGATGCCGCCCGGCGAAATCGGGCGTTTGATCATAGGCAACAAGATCGGTGATGGCAGAAGACCCGTTTTGCATGGCACTTAAAGCCGCATCCTCGAATTCAGGAACAAAGGCGACATCGGCCAGCCGCCAAAGGATATCTGGCCGGGAGGTCGCAATCAGCGCATCGACGGTTTCGGGCTTTGCCAACCGGATCGGTATCGACCTGACATCACTTCCACGAGCATTGACGGAACCAAAGGACGGCCCGCACAGCCATTGATCCGCCTTTGCCGGGATGCCAAAGGCCAGAATTCCGGCAATCAGACACAAAAACAGCGACATACGGCAGATCGCCGCAAAATTTCCCGATTTTTGCGAATAGGTTTGATTGTTGCGAGATATTGATTGGCAAGCCAACACGCGCTACCACATCGTAAGGGATAAAATTGCGGTTCCGGCAAAGGATACGCATCGCGGGCACAAGAGGAAAGACTTCAATGAGCTGGCTTTTTCATCGCAAGACAAGACGATTGGCAACCGCCCTTGGCGCGCTGGGTCTGGTGGCAACCCTTGCGGGCTGTTCGACCAACCGCGCGACCGGCGAGGACAGCTTTACCGCCTTTATGTCCCCCGATCAGGAAAAACAGGTCGGCGCGGAAGAACATCCGAAAATCGTGCGCGAATTTGGCGGCGATTATGACGAGAAGAATATAGAGGCCTATGTGACCGAAATCGGCAACAAGCTGGTGGCGGTTTCCGAAGCCCCCGACGAGAAGTTTACCTTCACCGTCCTTGATTCACCCGTGATCAACGCCTTTGCCTTACCGGGCGGCTATGTTTACATCACGCGCGGACTGGCTTCGCTTGCCTCGAACGAGGCGGAGCTTGCCGGGGTTCTCGCCCATGAAATCGGCCATGTCGTTGCACGCCATTCCGCCCAGCGTTACAGCCGCGGTGTCCTGACCCAGATTCTGGCCGGTGGCCTTTCGGCGGCCCTTGGCAATGGGGCCGGCGATATCGTCGGTGTCGGCGCGAACGCCTATCTGAAGTCGTTTTCGCGCGAACATGAATTCGAAGCCGACATGCTGGGCGTGCGTTACATCACGCGCGCCGGATACGACCCCGAAGGCATGGCGTCATTCCTGAAAAAACTGCGCGCCCATTCGCGCCTTCAGGCAAAACTGGCAGGCCGGTCGCCCGATGAAATCGATCAGTTTGATTTCATGGCCACCCACCCGCGCACCGTTGACCGCATCGAACAGGCCCACAAGGCCGCCAATGTTACACCGGTCGCAAATCCCGAAGTCGGCAGTGTCCGCTATATGCGCGCCATTGACGGGATTATTTACGGTGACGGCCCTGATAACGGTTATGTCCGTGGAACGTCGTTTATCCATGTGCCGCTTGATTTCCGGTTCGAGGTGCCCGACGGATTTTCGATGATCAACCAGCCCGATGCGGTGATTGCACAGGATGAGGGCGGCGCACAGATCGTGTTTGAAGGCGCACCAAAGGCCAAGGGTGTCGCGCTTGATCAATATCTGGCGCGCGGTTTTTCCAGCAAGATCGCCATCACCAATATCGAAAAAATCGATATCAACGGTCAGGAAGCCGCCACCGGATATGCCGATGTCAACCTGAATTCCGGTGGCAAGGCGCGCCTTCGGGTGGTTGTCATCCGGCACGGCGATAACGCCTATCAGTTCCTGTTCATCATGCCGCTTGATCAGGTTGATGCCTATAACGTTGCACTTCGCCGCACAACATACAGCTTTCGCCCACTGACCCGCGAAGAGCAGCAGAAATACCATCCGCTGCGCATCAAGGTGCGCGCCGTGAACCCGGAATATGATCTTTCGACCTTTGTCGGCCAGATGGCGGTATCACGTGAACCGGCCGAAACCTTTGCCGTACTGAACGGGCTTGAACCCGGGCAGCCACCGGCAACCAATTCGATGGTCAAGGTTGTCATCGACTAACCAGAACAAAGGGGCAGCAAATCCGGTTTGCTGCCCCTTTTGGTATCGAATACCCTGAAAAATCAGCTTTCGATCTGATCGACAATCCTGCCGTCGCGCCCGATCGCAACCGCGATCAATGGGCCACCGCGCCCTGCCCCGCCGTCAATCGACAGGGTAAATTCGCGTTCCTGAAGGCCAAGATTGGCCAAGGCAGATCCCCGCACGATCCGGCGGCAATCGTAATAACGATCCGTGATGCTTTCAAACATCGACCCGCCCCACCAGAAGGTATCGGTCTGTCCGGTCAGCGGACGCGACGCATCAAGCCCGGCATGCACAAAGATCAACGAGCCATCCGTGGCATAGGCCGCGTGCTTCAGGTCCGACAAAAGCGAACTGTGACCAGGCCTGCGACGAAATGCTTCGCCAAACTGGCCGGTCCATTGCGAAATCGCATGCGCCCCCTGCCGCATCAGCGATTGGGTATGCGACGGATCAAAGCCATAGGCGCGCAGCGTCCCGGCAATACCGCGCGACAGCATCCAGTCGAATACCTCGCCCGGGTTCGGGGCAAAGTGAATCTGTTGCAGTTTGCTCAGCATTTCTTCGGTGGAACCGCGCAAAAAGGCGATATCGGCAATATCAACGCCTTCTTTCGCCAGGAAGTAACGCCGGAACAGCAGTAATTCATTGATAGCACCCGATACGGCCTCGGCCGTGCCATCGCCCCAGTAATTGCCAAGATAGATCAGGCGATCACCGGCTGTGATTTTGCCCCGAAGCTTGCCATGAACGGCTTGCAGCGCGGCAAGATCGCCATTGATCGCCCCGACGGTCCATATTTTGTCCGCCGGTTTTATCGGTGCCAGAACTGCGCTCATCGCCATAACGTGCCCAAAATAAACAAAACCGGCCCAAGATTACCTTGTAGGCCGGTTTTTAAAAAGAGGTCTCTGTATAACAAAGCTGTACAGGCGTATCAGGCAGCTTTCTGCAACAGTTTTTCAAGCTTGCCCGAAGCCTTGTCCTTGTCGATCTTTTCGATCGCGGCCAGTTCATCAACAAGGCGTTCAAACGCTGCTTCGTAAATCTGGCGTTCGGAGAACGACTGTTCAGGCTGGGTGGCGGTGCGGTGCAGGTCACGAACCACTTCGGCGATCGAAACCGGGTCACCGGAATTGATCTTTGCCTCATATTCCTGCGCACGGCGCGACCACATGGTGCGTTTGACGCGCGCACGGCCTTTAAGGGTGATAAGCGCCGAGTCCATCTGTTTTTTCGAGGACAGCTTGCGCAGCCCGGAGTTACCCACCTTGTTGACCGGCACGCGCAAGGTCATGCGGCTCGAATCAAAAGTGATGATGTAAAGGCGTAATTCCTGACCCGCGATTTCCTGGGTCTCCAGGCCATCAACACGGCCAACACCGTGTGCGGGGTAAACAACGTAATCGCCAACAGCAAAGGGCAACTTATCCGACATCAAGCTTCCTTCCGGCCCAAACAGGCCTGGTCATTCAACTGTAACACTATAGACCCAGCGACACGAAGAGCTGCACACGACGATGCTTTTGGCGAAGTCGCGGTTTTTGACAGGATATAATAGCGGAGATCCGACTGCGCGGAGCGAGCCTGCCGAGCCCTTGAACGCGAGTTGCCCACAATAACACAAAGAGCCGGCCTATCACAGATTTTTTCCGTGCGACCGGCTCAATGCAGCCATGCGCCAATAAAATCAGGGTGCAAAAACAGTGGTTTTACAAGCGTTTAACGCGTTTTATCAATCACCGGTTCCCGGTGCTTCGCTGAGCAATTCAGTCTTGCCCGACTTGCCATTCCATTCGTCGGCATCGGCCGGTGCATCACCCTTGCGCGTAATATTCGGCCAGACTTCCGCGAATTTGCGGTTGATCTCAAGCCAGTTATCCAGATTCGGTTCCGTATCGGGAATAATGGCCTCGGCCGGACATTCAGGTTCGCAGACACCGCAATCAATGCATTCGTCCGGGTGAATAACCAGGAAGTTTTCACCTTCATAGAAGCAATCGACGGGGCAAACCTCGACGCAGTCCTGATACTTACACTTGATGCAGTTTTCTGTCACCACATAGGTCATGGTGTAACTCCGTTCAGGTTGCGAGGCCGTGATGCGGCTGCGCCCGCGCTCGGCCTTGTTCTCTCTCGGGGCATTGGGTTATCACGCAGTGCGGTTGTGTGCAACTCCAATAAAATCCCATTTTTTTTAGTAGTATTGCCGTTTCGGTGCATTGCGATATCGCAGTTAAACAGACCGCATCGGACGTTCAAACCGGCTTTGGCGGGAAAATACATAAATCCCGGCAATTTTCCAGTATTAGAACCCGCGCAACAATTGCTTTTGCGGTGCCAAGCACATAGTCTGGACTGTGAAACATGGTCATAGAGCCATGCAGGGGTGTGGATTGGCGGAGGGTAGCCTGAAAACACAACGGCTCAGATGGCGTGACCGCTTGTCTGTCAAACAGGCACGTGCCGCTGTCGTTATCACCCTTCTGATTGGCCTGTTTTTCAGCGTCGTACAGATTGTCTGGGATCTTTATGAAGAACGCAGCCTGATTGACCGAACCGTTAATCAGGTTTTGTCGACGTTGCGCGAATCCGCAACACAGGCGGCCTATGGCCTTGACGAAACGCTTGCCGCACGCGTGGTGTCGGGCCTGTTTGAATATGAACCGGTTTACAGCGCGACGCTGCGCGACAATTTCGGAAATGTTCTGGCGCAAAAATCGCGCGCCCCCTCATCATCGGGGCGATCCGCATTTAGCGAAGTGATGTTTGGCAACAACCAGCAATATAACGTGCCGTTGCTGACCGGTGAAAGCCGTGATCTTGTCGGCCATCTGATCGTTCGGATCGATACCGACCTGATTGCCGATGGTTTCATCAATCGCGCCACCCGCATCCTGACGTCGGGCATTTTGCGCAACTTCCTGCTGGGGCTTGCGCTGGTTGTATTCTTTTACCTGACACTCACCAAACCGCTTTTGCGCATTTCACAGGCCGTCACCGGCATTGATCCAGACAGTCCCGATGCAACGGGGCTGACCGTTCCCCGTCATCATCAACGCGATGAACTGGGCCTTTTGTCTCGGTCCGTTGCCACACTGGTCGAAGGGATTGCATCAACACTTGGCAAATTGCGCCAGGCCGAACAGCAGATGCGTGATAACGAGTCCCGCCTGCGCGCGATTGTTCAGAACGTGGCCGATGGCATTCTGACCATCACGCCGAACGGCACCATTGTTGAGTTTAACAATGCATCCTATCCCCTGCTGGGCCTGAAAGAAGGTGAAACGCCAAAGGGACGGTCGCTTCTCGAATTTATCGCCCCGCGCGCCATTCCGAATTTCGAGGAAAGCCTTGCCGAGCTCTCGGGTCTGGACCTGCGTCATCATATCGCAGAGCAGCGCCTGACGCTGCCGCTGGTACGGATGGACAAGACCGAGATCGAAGTAAGCGCCGCGTTTCGCCCGATCCCCGATGCGCAAACACCGCTGATTACGGTTGTTCTTCACGATATCACCGCGCGCAAACGCTATGAGGAACAACTGGTCTATATGGCCAATCACGATGCGCTGACCAACCTGCCCAATCGCAGCATGCTGGAATACAGCCTTAAATCAGCGCTTGAGAATCACAAACGTGATGCCGCCAGCCCGCATGACCGGGCAACCGCGATCCTGTTTATCGATCTGGACCGGTTCAAGCTGATCAATGACAGCCTTGGTCACAATGTCGGTGATTTACTGCTTAAGGCCGTGGCGGACCGTTTGCGCCGGGTGATCAGCCGACAGGAAATCATCGGCCGACTGGGCGGGGACGAGTTCCTGATTATCATCCCGCGGCTGCGCGAAACGCAGGATGCCGCCACACTTTCGCAGGCGGTTCTGGATGCGCTGGCCCCGGCCTTTGACATTCAGGGGCGGCACTTGTTCATCACACCGTCAATCGGCATCGCCCTTTGCCCGGCGGATGGCGATGATTTCCCGACCCTGATGCGCAATGCCGATACGGCGATGTATAGTGCAAAGGCCCGTGGCGGCGGGACCTATCACTTCTTTACCAAGACGATGAATGAAAGTGCGGTTGCGCGGCTTGCCATTGAAAATGACCTGCGCGAAGCCCTGAAAGAGGGACAGTTCGAACTTTATTACCAGCCAAAGATCGAACTGCTATCAGGCAAGCTTGCCGGGCTTGAGGCCTTGATCCGCTGGAACCAGCCGGGGCGTGGCTTTATATCACCAATGCAGTTCATCCCGGTGGCCGAGGAAACCGGACTGATTGGCAAGATCGGCGAATGGGTATTGCGCCGGGTCTGTGATCAGATCCGCGAATGGGATCTGCTGGGTCTGCCGCCGGTCAGCATTGCGGTCAATCTGTCCCCCAGACAATTGATCGAAGGCCGCATTACCGAAACGATTTCGCGCATCCTTGATGAAACCGCAACACCGGCATCACGCATCGTTCTTGAAATCACTGAAACCGTGATGATGCATGAAATCAAACGATCGGCATCCATCCTTGATGAATTGCGCAAGCTTGGCCTGCAGATCGCAATTGACGATTTCGGGACGGGTTATTCGTCGCTGGCCTATCTGAAACGATTGCCGATCAATTCGATCAAGATCGACCGGTCGTTTGTCCGCGATGTGACGACCGATCCCGACGATGCGGCGATCACCAACACGATTATCATCATGGGGCACAATCTTGGCCTGAAGGTGGTTGCAGAAGGGGTTGAAACACAGGAACAGCTTGAATTCCTTCGCGAACATGGCTGCGACGAAATCCAGGGCTTCCTGATTTCCGAACCACGACCGGCCAATATCACAGCCAGACAGATCGAACAGCTTTCGCGCACGGTTGCGTCTATTCTATAATCGGCCCTATCCTTGCGGATGATGCCTGATACAACAAGAACACAAACCGAAAATCAGAGAAAAACATGTCCCAGAATCGATCCGTCCTGCTTGTCGATGACAGCAAATTTGCCAGACTGCTGGTAAAGGCCTTTATCACCAGCAACTATGCCGACTGGCGGGTGGACGAGGCCGAAGAAGCCGAAAAAGCCCAGGCAATGGCCGCCGAGCATGCCTATGATTACCTTTTGATCGATTTCAACATGCCGGGCATGAACGGGCTCGAATTGGGGGAAAAGCTGCGCGCGGCTTATCCCGATGCTGCAATTGCGCTTCTGACGGCCAATATACAGAAGGAAATCCAGAACAAGGCCCACGGGCTTGGCATGGACTTTCTGGCAAAACCGCCAACCGAAGAAAAGATTTGCGATTATCTGAAGGGCAAGGAAGCCGGGCGATGATCGACCTTAGCGAGCTTGAACACGACACAATCAGCGAATTGATCAATATCGGGGTCGGCCGTGCTGCCGCGTCCCTGTCGGAAATGGTTGATCAGCCGGTGGAACTGACAGTTCCGACGATCACCTTTGTCGAAAGGTTTTCCGATTCAAACCTGACATCTTCGCCCGAAGAAGTGGTTTCCGCCGTCAGCCAGTCATTCGATGGCCCGTTCAAGGGCGAGGCGATGCTGGTTTTCCCGGAAAAGCGCAGCCTTGAACTGGTGCGGCGGTTGCTTAAGGTCGATGTGCCGCTCGATACCCTGACCGATCTTGAACAGGAAGCCCTGATGGAGGTCGGCAACATCATCCTCAATGCCTGCCTTGGCAGCATTGCCAACGTGCTGGGCGAGCCGATCAATTGTTCGATGCCGACATTTCGCAAACGCGAAACCCGTGCATTGTTAAATGAAGACACCGCATTTGATGCCGCGTCTGGCAAGATGCCGGTTCTGATGATCCTGCATGTGCAATTCATGCTGCGCCAGAACGATATTGATGGCTATGTGCTGTTTGTCATGGATCTTGACTCCATCCAAACCCTGAAGGAACTGGTACGACGCTTCCTTGAAAACGCACTTGGTTGACGGGCAGCGCCAAGATGACAAACCCTACCCCCCCGATTGTCGATATCAAGAATGCCGCCGAGGCCGCCGACCTATACAGCAATCTGCTTGATACTGCCGATGTCGGATTGGTGGTGATCGGGTCGGATCATGCCATCTGTCACTGGAACCAGTGGATGCAAAGCCGGTCGGGTATTCCGGCCGATCAGGCAATTGGCAAACGGCTGAGTGCGGTTTTCACCGAAACACGTTTGGGGCGGCTCTGCCAAGCAATCAAGGATTGCCTGGAATTCGGCATGCCTGCGGTAATTTCGCCGTCACTTAATCAAGGTGCGCTGCCGCTTCGCCCATTGCCACAATTTGCCGCAACATTTGACCGCATGGAACAATCCATTCGCGTTCATCCGATTACGACATCGCGCGGCGAAAAGCTGTGTTCACTGACCGTGCGCGATGTGACCCTTGCGGTGCAGCGTGACCGGCTTTTGCGCCAACAGGCTGCCGAACTGGCCGAACTGGTCACCCAGACCCGACGCAGCGAAGACCGCACGCGCGCGATTTTGCAAAACACCATTGATGCCATTCTGGTCGCATCTGATGACGGCAACATAGAACCGCTGAATGCCCGCGCACAGGAACTTTGCGGCCCGGAAGGCGACCCGGAACTCAGCAACATTATCCGGTTTCTGCTGCCTGATAGCGAACATACCCCACCACAACGCCCGACAGCCGACAGGTTACTGACCGATCTGGGGACCGGCGTGATCGAGGTTCTGGCATGCACCCCAAATGGCCGCAACGTGCCGCTTGAAGTTGCGATCAGTCATTTTTCGGCAGACGGACGCTATCATTACATCATCACGCTTCGCGATATTTCCCAGCGCAAACGCCATGAAATGGAAATCCAGCGCACCATGGCGGAACTGGAACGTTCCAACAGCGAACTTGAACAATTCGCCTATGCCGCGTCCCACGATTTGCAGGAACCGCTTCGCATGGTGTCAAGCTATACACAGCTGATTGCGCGGCGATACAAGGATCAGCTTGACGAAACCGCAGATGAATTCATCCATTATGCGGTTGATGGCACCCAGCGCATGCAGCGCATGATCGACGACCTTCTGACCCTGTCGCGGGTCGGACGGCATGGCAAACCGTTCAATGCGGTCCCCCTTGATAGTCTGTTTGATGCGATTGCCGCCAATTTCCGGCGCGCAGGCCTTGGCCCGGCGGGCAATATCGTGCGTGACGGCTTCCTGCCAACCGTAACCGGGGATGCCAGCCAGCTTTTGCTGCTGTTTCAGAATCTTGTTTCGAATGGCCTTAAATACAGCGACCCTGACAAGGGTGAAGTCCGGATTTATGCCACCGAAACCGATGAAAGCTGGAAGGTTTTCGTTGCCGATAACGGCATCGGGATCGAACCGCAATATCACGCAACAATCTTTGAAATCTTCAAACGCCTGCACGGTTATGGTGAATATGCCGGGACAGGGATCGGTCTTGCGATCTGCAAAAAGATCGTCGACCGGCATGGCGGAACGATTTCGGTAGAAAGTGAACCGGGCAAAGGCAGCACGTTCTGCGTTGAATTGCCGAAAGAATTGCCGATTGTGATCCCGCCAGAAAGCATGTAGCTTTCGTTTACGTAAGCGTAAACCTGAACGGGATGTCATGAGCGACAATTATTCCATCACCGACCTTGCCCGCGAGTTCGACGTCACGACCCGTACCATCCGTTTTTACGAGGATCAGGAACTGATCGCCCCGGCTCGTCAGGGGCAGACCCGCATTTACAGCCATCGCGACCGGGTGCGCCTGCGCCTGATCATGCGGGGCAAGCGGCTTGGCTTTTCGCTTAAGGAAATCCGCGATCTGCTTGATCTTTATGACACCGACCGCAGCGAAATCATGCAGTTGACCATCCTTGTCGGCAAGATCAATGAACGCCGCGACACGCTGCGCAAACAGCGTCAGGATATCGATGCGACACTTGATGAGCTCGATAAGCTTGAAGAAACCTGTCAGGAAGAATTGACCCGCAAATCGGGGAACTGATCTGCACTGTTGTGTGCCTTGACGTGGTCAGGAATCAGGAGCCTGCACCCGGCTCCCCGCCCTGCGTCTGTACCTGCGCCATCGGCATCGATGCGGGCAGACGCGACGGGCGCGACAGGATAAAACAGCTGACCGGGATCGCGACAAGCAACTGGATCATCACCACCCAGCGGTTTTCGACAAAGATCAGGGATGCGGCAATCACCACGACAAAGGCCGACATCGCCATGATCTTGGCCCGGCGATGGATCACGCCATGTTCGTTCCAGTGCCGGATCGACGGACCAAAATGCGGATGATTGTAAATCCACGCATGCAGGCGCGGTGACCCTTTGCTAAACAGCCAGGCGGCCAGCAGCATGAAGGGGGTGGTCGGCAGAATTGGCAGAAATGCGCCAACAATTCCAAGCCCTACCGAAAGCCAGCCCAAGGCCAGATAAAGATACGATACCTGCACGTCTTATTTCCTGTTTACAGCCCTGCCCGCCCCTGACAGGGTAAGTGCCTTCAATGTAGGTGGAATGCCATTGTTTTTCAATCAACAGCACCCACCGGCTTTCGGGCTTCTGCCGTGCGGGATCGCCGCACAACTTGCCGCCCCTATTACTTAGACGATCCGCCATGCTCGAAATCTCAAATGATCTTTATCTTGATGAACGCCATCTGCAATTCCAGTTCGTGCGCGCATCCGGACCGGGCGGCCAGAACGTCAACAAAGTATCGACCGCGGTACAGATGCGCGTGCGTATTGATGACCTGACGGAATTGCCGCAACGCGTGCGTGATCGCCTGCGTGAACTGGCGGGCAGCAGGCTGACCAATGACGGGGAAATCATCTTTGACGCGCAGCGTTATCGCACCCAGGAACGGAATAAACAGGATGCCATCGAACGGCTTCTGGCCCTGTTGCGCAAGGCCGCAGAACGCAAGAAATTCCGCGTCAAAACCCGCCCGTCTCTATCGGCCAAACGCAAACGGGTCGACACGAAAAAGAAACGCGGCGACGTAAAGAAAATGCGCCAGCGACCGATGGATTAGGCCGCAGATACCGGTCAGGACAACGGGCATTTATGCAGCCAGTCGTCCATCAAGGCGGCCATTTCCGAGTTTTCCACACCCGCCTGTGACAGCGATTGCCAGGTCGAAAACTGCACCGCATGTCGCGCAACCGCTTGGCACATCTTGCCCTTGCGTCGTTCGGCAGGCAGGCTTGCCAGTGCATCGGCAGACAACATGTCGAGATAGCCATCAAAGCCCTTCATCTGTTCATGAAGGGCTGGGACATTTTCCCGATCACGATAGCAATGATCCCACATATAAGCCGTTTCACCATAATAGTGATAAAGCATGCTCAGTATCGCGAGGCCCCAGTCACCCTCTGCTACCGACTCGCGCCATGATGCGGGATCGGGTGGCGGGTTAAGGCTCAGCCAATGTGACGAGCACGCATCAAGCAATTCATTTTCTTCGGGAAAATGCCGATAGACCGTCAGGCGCTGCACCCCGGCGCGGTCTGCAATCGCGCTGATGGTTGTGCGTGCCGGGCCGACTTCGCCATGCAATTTCATCGCAGCTTCGAGAATCTTGAGGCGCGTTTCGTCTTCTTTTTCCGCGCGTAACGTCTTGTTGTATTTTCGTTTTTCCATTTAATAAAACATCACTGTTCTTTTAAATTTAAACCAAAGGAACTGCGTTCTTCATTTTAAATGAACACATGTGATCATTCACTTTCTTGGTAGTTCCCCAAAGAGCCACAAAATACACATGATGCAGCCCAACCCTGAATTTAACCATCATCACCAGCTTTGCCGAAATGAGCAAGATGAACCTTCGGGACATCCCGGTTCGTATTGCGGATTTCCAATCCGGATTTGCACACAGCCAACCGGGTTTCTATAACTGTCATGGAATGACACAGGATTTGCCAACATGACAATCCAATGGAACGAAATCGCCAAGCCCGCCCTGCCCGCCAATTGCGGATGGCGCGGCATCTACCGGGTGCGTTATTCGGAAATTGGCGATAACGGCCTTGCGATGTTGCCGGCCCTGGCCGATTACATGCAAGACGCCGCTGGTTGGGGCGCACGCATCCTGAAACTCGCCTATGACGACACGGTTGATAAAGGCATGGCATGGGTGCTGGCGCGGATGGTCATTCATGTCCGACGCTATCCCGGCAATGGCGAGGAAATCATTGTCGAAACATGGCCATCGGGCGTTGCAAGGCGTGTGGCCACCCGCGATTTCCGTCTGATCGACGGCAAGGGTGATGTAATTGCGGTCGCGCAAAGCTTCTGGGTGATGTTTGACCTGCTGGAACGCCGTGCCGCAAGCTGGCCGGACTGGATCGAAGAACGGCTGCCAAAACCGCCCGGCCCGAAACTGATCGAACCACCATTCCGGCCGCCCTTCACCACCGACCCGTTACCCGAAATCGACAGCATAAAGGCCCGCCCATCCGATCTTGACCTGTATGGGCATGTCAATAATGTGCGCCTGATGCAGTGGGTGCTTGGCGCAACCGGTGCGGATGCAAAACCGGACTTCCAACCCGAAAGCATCGATATCCAGTTCCGCACCGAATGCCGGGTTCACGAACGGGTAAAGGTTCGCCAGACGAACGGGTTTTCCGCGATTACGCGCGATGGCGACGGGGTTGATCTTGTCCGTGCCCATGTGGTGGCACGAAACCAGACCGCTCTGGCCTAGGATCAGGACAGAATTCCGAGCAGTTCGGCAATCGGTCTGAAACTGCGGCGGTGATGCAGGGTCGGCCCGACAATGCCAAGCCCCTCCATATGCTTTTTCACGCCATATCCCGCATTGCCATCCCATCCGAAATGCGGATAGCGCGCGGCAAGGCGGGTCATGGCGCGGTCGCGCACGACCTTGGCAACGATGGATGCCGCCGCGATGGATAATGATCTGCCATCGCCCTTGATGACCGTTTCCACCGCGCACGGCAGCCCCGGGTCACGATTGCCATCCACCAGCGCCTGATCAGGGCATTGCGGCAAACGCGCCACTGCACGGCGCATCGCAACATAGGTCGCCTGAAGGATATTGATCCGGTCGATTTCACGGACCGATGCCGCGCCAATACCAACCTCGGCACATCCCATGATCAGGTCAAACAACAGATCGCGTTTCTTGACCGACAGCTTTTTGGAATCGTTGAGTTCCGCCAGAAGGATTTCAGGCAGCCGTTCATCACGCGGCAGGATCACGGCCGCGGCAACCACCGGCCCGGCAAGCGGCCCGCGGCCGACCTCGTCGATCCCGGCAATGCGTCCGCGATATTGATCCTCGATGCTGAAATCCGGCATGTAAAACCTGTCCCTCCTGCCTTGTCCTCATAGCAAGGATGTGGGGCGGTCGACAATGTCATCTGTGATGACGTCTGGCAAAATCATCCGCCGTGATGGCATATCGCACGCCATCACTATCGGTCTTGTGATGGCGCATGCCGATCTTTCGTGCGACCGCAAGTGACCCGATATTGCGTGCATCGATACAGGCAATGAAACTGTCCAGTTTCATTTTTTCAAACCCGTGCGATAACACGGCGTTGGCGGCCTCGGATGCATATCCCCGCCCCCAGAAAGCCGGTTTCAGACGCCAGCCGATTTCGATTTCGGGTCCAACGGCGTCCTCGGGGATCAGCAGAACCCAGCCAATGAAACTGTCCGGTTCCGTTTTTCGAAACAGCGACCAATATCCCAGCCCCGGCCCGTAATCCATGGTGATGCGATCATGGATAAAGGCGCGATGTTCGGTTTCATCGGCCCAAGGCCCCTGAACGAAATCGGTTACGCCGGGTTCGCGATCCATCGCAAAACAATCGTCAAGATCATCCAATGTCCGCGGGCGCAGCCATAGACGTTCGGTTTCCAGTATCATTCGGTTTTCCTGCTATTCGAGCACCGCAACAGCATAACAAAACGGCACCGCTTGAACGGTGCCGTTTTAAGGTTTGCAAACCCGGCTATTTTTCGTCGGGTTTATATTCTTCGCTGGGGTCATAGCCATCCGGGCCAACCGGATCAAAGGTCGCCCAACCTTCGTCCCGACCACTTTCCGGAAGGTCCTTATGCGGGTCAACATGACGCAGCAAATAGGCCTTGGCGATCAGGTTCGCGGTGATCGGTGCCGTCAGGAACAGGAACAGCGTGATCAGCAATTCATGAATGGTGAAATGCCCGCGTTCGATCCAGAAGAACAGCATCGAAGCAATCAGAATGGCACCAACACCCACGGTGGTTGCCTTGGTCGGCGCATGGAGCCGCGGCAGCAATTCACGCAGCTTGATCATCCCGAACGACCCGACCAGCAGGAAAATCCCGCCAATCACGATCAGAACAGAAATGACGATTTCAGCAATAAACGGCATCCTGTCTCTCCCTATTCGATGATGTCGCCACGCAAGACGAACTTGCAATAGGCAACGGTGGAGACAAAGCCGAACATGGCAAACAGAAGCGCGCCTTCGAAATACATCGAGGTCGCGCGGCTGATCCCGTACAGCACCAGAAGGGCAATGGCGTTGATCGCCATGGTATCAACCGCCAGAACACGATCAGCAATGGTCGGCCCCTTGGCCAAACGCCACAGATTCATCAACAGGGCCACCGCCACACAGATAAAGCCGAAATTCAGTGCATATTCGATCATTCGAAAATCTCCTTCAGACGGCCTTCGTAGCGGGTCTTGATATCATCAACCACGCCCTGCGGGTCCGGCGCATGCAGGCAATGCACCAGAAGGCTTTTGGCATCCGCACTCAGATCGATGGTCACCGTGCCCGGCGTCATGGTGATCGTCCCGGCAAGGGTCGTGATCGCCTCGGGCGAGGTCAGATCAAGCGGCACAACCACGCTTTTGGATTCAAGGCTTTCGGTCTTGCGAAACAGGATCAGTCCGGCAACCACAACATTGGCGACCAGAATGTCCCACAACACGATCAACCCGTATTCGCAGATGGCATAGGCATTGCCGACCTTTGGGCGCGCGGGCCAGAAGTTTGACGTGATCAGCGGGATGGCAATCGCCAGGATCGCACCAAAGACCACGGCACCAGCCGATATTTCATTGACCAGCAACACCCAGACAACCAGCAGGGCCAGCGAGAGCAGCGGGTGGGGAAGACAACGTTTCAACATCATCACTATCCTTTCATCACCGCTTACTGGCCAGACTGTGTGGCGGGTATTTCACCCAGCACAGCCCGGATGTAATCCGTGGTGTCAAACAATTGCGCCGCCGTTCCCTGCAGGTAATCCGTGATCGGGGCGGCAAAGACCGTCAGCACAACCAGCGCACCAAGCATGCCGCAGGCGGCAATGATCGGAAGAACCGGCCAATTGGCGCCTTCGACCTCAATCACGCCTTCGGCAGACGCGCTTTTCCAGAACAGCACACTGCCAGCCCGACCGAAACCGACAATCCCCATCAACGACGTCACAAGGATCACCGCCCAGATCCAGACGCCGAACGCGCTATCGCGCGCAGCATCAAGGATAAGAAGCTTGCCGATAAAGCCACTAAGCGGCGGCATCCCGGCCATGGCGATGGCGGCAATAAAGAACAGAACCGCCAGCAATCCGGACTGATGGAAAACCGGCGCGGTGTTCAGGCGATCGCCATACTGGCCACGGCGCGATGCCACAAGATCACCGATCAGGAACAGGGCCGCACCGGCAAAGGTCGAATGCAGCAGATAATAAAGACCGGCCGAAATGCTTTCGGGCGTAAACAGCGCGATGGAAATCAAAAGCGTTCCCATCGATCCGATCACGGAAAAGGCAATCAGACCATTAAGCCGCTTGGCCGCCAGAACCCCGATCATGCCAATCGCCAGTGTCACAATCGCGGCTGGCAGGATATAGGGCTGTGCGAGCCACGCCATATCACCGGCATTTTCACCAAAGCCCAGCGAATAGACGCGCAGGATCGAATAGGCCCCGACCTTCGTCATGATGGCAAACAGCGCCGCCACCGGGGCCGGTGCATTTGCATAGGTGCCCGGTAGCCAGAAATGAACCGGCACAAGGGCCGCCTTCACACAGAACACCAAAAGCAGGATCAACGCCCCGGCACGCAGCAGCGCGGCATCACCAGCCGCCACCAGCGGCACCTGAACGGCAAGATCAGCCATGTTCAGCGTACCGGTAACGGCGTAGATCATGCCGACCCCGACAAGGAACAGCGACGACCCCGTCAGGTTGATGACGATATATTGCATGCCCGCCTTAAGGCGTTCCGCCCCGGCCCCATGCAGCATCAGACCATAGGATGCGATCAGCAGGACTTCGAAGAAGACAAACAGGTTGAACACATCCCCCGTCAGGAAGGCACCATTGACCCCCATCAGCTGGAACTGGAACAGGGCATGGAAATGCTGGCCGCGCTTGTCCCATTCGCTGGATGCAAACAGGATGACGCCAAGACCAAGGATCGAGGTCAGAAAGATCATCATCGCCGACAGACGATCCAATACGATCACGATCCCGAACGGTGCCGGCCAATCGCCAAGCGCGTACATTTCCGGGTTGTTGTTATTGGCAAAAATCACCAGCGACAGGGTAACCGCCACAAGGGCGACGGTCGCGGTGATCGAGAATATGCGCTGCAAGACAATGTCGTGACGCACCGCCAGAACAATCAGGGCGGCCATCACGGCAGGCAGCAAAATGGGGACGACAATCCAGTGACCCATCAGTTTTCATCTCCTGCTTCGGATGGTGCGCCTTCCGGGCGACCGTCAACATGGTCATTACCGATTTCAAGATAGGCCCGGATTGACAGCACAACGATCAGTGCGGTCATCCCGAACGAAATCACGATCGCTGTCAGGACAAGCGCCTGGGGCAGCGGATCGGTATATTCGGTAACACCATCACGCAGGATGGGCGGCATATCGATGGTCAGGCGTCCCATGGCGAACAGGAACACGTTCACCGCATAGGACAACATCGCCAAACCGATCACCACCGGGAAAGTACGACCGCGCAGCAACATATATGTCCCGCACATGGTCAGAAGCCCGATACTGCTTGCTACAAGAAACTCCATGATATCAGGCCTCTTTCTCAGCTGTCGCGACCTTCGCGGTCGCGGCGGACGGATCATGGTCCATCGGCTCGGGATTGATGTCGACATGTTCGGCCATGCGTTCCACCTGCGACAGTTTGGCAAGCGCAAGGGTCACCGCCCCCACCACCGTCAGGAACACACCAAGATCAAAGCCCATGGCAGATGCCAGCTCAAATTCGCCGACAATCGGCAGATGAACATGGACAAAGCCACTGGTCAGGAACGGCAGCCCCGCCACCCAGGCCGAAAGCCCCGTAATGGCCGCGGCAATCACGCCAAGCCCGATCATGCCGTGGTAATTGGCCTTCATGCGATTCTGGGTCCAGCCAAAGCCCGACGCCATATATTGCATGACCAAGGCAACCGAAACGACCAGACCGGCAATAAAGCCACCACCTGGCTCGTTATGACCGCGCAGGAAGATGTAAACCCCCACCAGAAGCGACAGCGGCAGCATCACGCGCGTTGCAATGACCATCATCATCGGATGACGGTCTGCCGACCGGCGATTATCGACCACCCAGCTTGCAAGGCGTTTGGCGGCCTCGCCCTGGGTGACGGTTTCAATCAGGGCAAAGATCGACAATGCGGCAATGCCAAGAACAATGATCTCGCCAAAGGTATCAAAACCACGGAAGTCAACGAGGATCACGTTGACCACGTTGGTGCCGCCACCTTCGGTTTTCGAATTGGCCAGATGAAACGCCGAAATCGAATTGGGCAGTTCACGGGTCATGATCGCCCAGACAGCCCCACCCATGCCAAGACCGGCCGCGATTGAAATCACCCAGTCGCGGAATTTGCGCCCCGGCTGGCTTTCTTTCGGGGTTTCCTTTGGCAGGATGTTCAACGCCAGCAACATCAGGATGACCGTTACCACCTCGACCGAGATTTGGGTCAGGGCAAGGTCAGGTGCCGACAGATAGATGAAGCCAAGCGAGACAATCAAACCGATGACCCCCACCAGAAGAAGGGTCAGAAGCCGGTTATGATGCATCGCGACCGCCGCGATACAGGTCCCGACCAGAAGCACCCAACCAATGGCGGCAGGCGGCGAAACGGCCAGAAGTTCGCGCGTACCAGCGGTGTGATCGGGTTCGGCATAGAAACCCGAAAGCCCGATGGCTATGGCGGCAAAGATCATGATCGCCAGATAACGTTGCAGCGATCCGTTCTGAAGATTGTCGGAAATCACGCGACTAAGCGCCACGACCTTGACGATCAGACAATCAAACATTGCCTTTGCATCCGGCCGCGACAGGTTGGAGGTTACCGACATCAGGCCGCCATGACGCAGAAGAATAAGCGCACCGGCAATCAGGGCAATCACGCTCATGCCAAGTGCCGGGGTCAGGCCGTGCCAAAGTGCCAGATGATATTCCGGAAGGTTCCCCCCCGTGACCGCATTGGCCGTGGCCGCAACCAGCGGTCCGGCAATGGCCGCCGGGAACAGACCGATCAGAACCACCAGAACCGTCAGAAATGCGGGCGGTGCCCACATGCCAAACGGCGGGTCATGGGGATGATGGGGCAGTTCGTCACGGGTTTTGCCAAACCAGACATGGAAGATAAAGCGCAACGAATAGGCGACCGAGAACACCGCACCAATCGTTGCCAGCAACGGTACAAGCCAGTTCTGATCGAACCAGACGGTATGCCATGCTTCTTCCAGCATCATTTCCTTGGACAGGAACCCGTTCAGCGGAATGATCCCGGCCATCGATGCCGCCGAAATGATCCCGATGGTCCCGGCAATCGGCATCAGGTTCAGCAACCCGCCCAGACGGCGGATATCGCGCGTTCCGGTCTCATGGTCAATGATCCCGGCGGTCATGAACAGGGCCGCCTTGAAGGTTGCATGGTTGATGATATGAAACACGCCCGCAACGGCGGCCATCGGCGTTCCGAAACCAAACAGCATGGTCACAAGACCAAGATGGCTGACGGTGGAGTACGCCAGAAGCCCCTTAAGGTCATGTTTGAAAATCGCAATCCAGGCGCCCAGCACCATGGTCACGAGGCCCGCACTCGCCACGATATAGAACCATTCCTCCGTTCCCGAAAGAACCGGCCACATGCGCGCCATCAGGAAGATACCCGCCTTGACCATGGTCGCCGAATGCAGATAGGCCGAAACTGGGGTCGGTGCGGCCATGGCATGCGGCAGCCAGAAATGGAACGGGAACTGTGCCGATTTGGTAAAGCAGCCCAGCAGGATCAGAACAAGGGCTGGCACATAAAGCGGCGACGCCTGGATCAGGTCGGCATTTTGCAGGATCACCGTCAGATCATAGGACCCGACGATATTTCCAAGGATCAGCATCCCGGCAATCATCGCAAGTCCGCCTGCCCCGGTCACGGTCAGCGCCATACGCGCGCCCTGACGACCTTCGGGCAGATGCTTCCAGTAACCGATCAGAAGGAAGGATGACAGCGACGTCAGTTCCCAGAAAATCAGCAGAAGCAGGATGTTGTCGGACAGAACAATACCGACCATCGCGCCCTGGAACAGCAGCAGGAACACATAAAACCGCCCCATCGGATCGTCTTTCGACAGATAGAACCGGGCGTAAATGATGATTAGCAAACCAATCCCGAGGATCAGGGTCGCAAACAGCAAACCCAGACCATCAAGAAAGAAGGTCACGTTCAATCCAAGATCGGTCAGCCAGTCATAGCGGACCTGAAACACTTCGCCGCCAATGACGGCGGGTGCCTTGGCGATAAGCAGGATCAAGGCAAGCAGCGTGACCGAGCCGGTAGCTGTGGCGCACGCATTGCGCCCGGCCCTGATCATGACGGCGGGTAACACCGCCCCAAGGAAGGGAAGCAAAACAATGAGGGTGAGACTCATGAAAGACCCTTATTTTTGGAAAACGCCGCAGCGCCCCCAATTTGCGCAACAGCAAGAAAATTCTGGCAGAAAGTAATATTTGTACTGAAAATGGTCAAGAAAACCCAACCGGCGCAGTTTTTTACCTTCCGGTTGTCAAGTGAAGCGGATCACCGCCCATTTTCATTGTTTCAGTTCAAAATTATCGCCGCCCCCCTGCCAGACGGATCGCTTCGGGCATGTTGCGCAACCGGCCCATGGCAATGAAACCCAGTAACGGCCCCACCGCCAGCATGGCAAACGCCCCCCACCAGCCAGACGCGTCGGCAATCACCGGCACCAGATGGATGGATCCCAGTGCAATGATAAAGCCGATGGCATTTTGCAGGGTCAACGCTGTTCCGACCTGATGGGGATCGGCCAGCTCGATCACGCAGGATGAAAATTGCGCAGAATCGGCAATCACCGAAATGCCCCAGACGATACAGACAACAATCAGGATCGGGATCGACGCATCGCCAAGCGCACCGGCAACAAGTGCGCAGATGCCACTGATGGCCATCGCCGCCATGGTCACCGTCGTCCGGCCGATCCGGTCGGCCAGCAAACCGCCCGCAAGGCTTCCGAACGCGCCGATACCAACAATCGCAAATGTCAGAAGAGCCGCCCAGATACCGGGATTATCAAATTCCCGCCCGGAAAGCGCCCCATACAGGAACAACCCGATCCAGCCCCACATGGCATACAGTTCCCACATATGCCCGAAATAGCCATAGCACGCATGACGCAATGGTTTGTTCGCCCAGATGTGCCCGACCATACGCGGATCAAATCGCGGGGATTTGCACGGTGTCCCGCCCAGTTTGACAAACAGGATCGCCACACCCGCGATATAGGCCGAAATACTAGCTGCCACGATCACCATGCGCCAATCGAGTGGCACCGCCACCGCAAACAGATGCGGCAGAGCCGACCCCATGGTCAATGCCCCAACCAGCAAGCCGACCAGAAACCCGGTATCACCGCGAGACCAGGTAGCGACCATTTTCATGCCAATGGGGTAAATCCCTGCCATGCAGATACCGGTAATCAGGCGAAGCCCGATCACAACAACCCCGTCGACGGGCACAGCAAGGATCAGGATATTGGCCGTCGCGGCAATGAATGCCGATGCCGCCCAGAAATGCCGCGCTTCGACCCGGTCGGCCAGACCGAAAAAGGCGCTGATCAAAGTCCCCAATACAAACCCCAGCAAGACCGAACTGGTAAACAGGGATGATTGAATGGCACCAAGGTCAAACTCGGCGCGCAATTGCGGCAATACCGCCGTTGCTGAAAACCACAGCGAAAGCGCCATCAACTGGCAAATCGTAATCATGCCAACGGCAAATGGCTTGCCTGCCTGCGCCATGCTTTCCCCTGTAATCATTCAAACTTATGCGCCATCATACATTCCCAAAGGGCGATGAACAGTGTCCCCATGCACAAAACAAAAAAATGCCGCCCGAACGAAGCCGGACGGCATCAAGTTTCCCGAGCGGGAATGAAAAATATCGAAGCCCTCTTGACGGGTCCGGTCCCGTGACGGGACAGCGTCAAAAAGGGTTCTGGCGCTTGCTCAGGAATAGTCGCGCTGGTCGTCGATCACCTTGCCATCATTGGGCAAGCTGCCCGGTGTTGCGATTTCGACCTTGCCGCGCAGCTTGCAGATCGAATGCAGGCTATCCATCACCGCATCGGCACTGAACCCGGCGGCATCGGTTTCACAGGCCAGCGTCATGACATCGACATCATTTTCACGGGTCACGATCAGGCGCGCCTTGCCGATATCAGCATGTCGTTTGACGACCTCCGCAATCTGATGCGGATGAACAAACATGCCTTTGACCTTGGTAGTCTGATCGGCACGGCCCATCCAGCCTTTGATACGCATATTGGTCCGCCCGCACGGGCTTGGTCCGCTTGCAATCGCCGAAAGATCACCGGTGGCAAACCGGATCAGCGGATAATCCATATTAAGGCTGGTAACGACAACCTCGCCCACCTCGCCCTCGGCCACCGGGTCGCCGGTGCCGGGCCGCACGATTTCAAGGATGATGTCCTCGGCAACGATCATGCCGCTTTTGGCATCGCTTTCATAAGCAATCAGCCCCAGATCCGCACTGGCGTAACATTGCAGCATGGCAACACCGCGTTCGGCAAACCAGTCGCGCAACGACGGTGGCAATGCTTCGCCTGAAACAAGTGCACGGGTGATGGATGAAACATCCCCGCCCAGTTCGTCGGCCTTTTCCATCAGGATTTTCAGGAACGACGGCGTCCCTGAATAACCGGTCGGTTTCAGGTCGCTGATCGCCTTGATCTGGGCTTCGGTCTGGCCAACACCGGCTGGGATCACCGCACAGCCACACGCACGTGCGCCGCTGTCAAAAATAAAGCCCCCCGGCGTCAGGTGATAGGATAGGCAGTTATGGATGATATCGCCCGGCCGGAACCCGGCAGCAAAAAACGCGCGCCCCATCCGCCACCAGTCATCCCCCTTGCCTTCGGGATCATAAATCGGGCCCGGACTTTGGAAAATACGGCCAAGGGCCGGAACCGGTGTTGCATTCAACCCGGCAAAGGGCGGGTTTTCCGCCTGCATGGTGATCAGATCGGATTTGCGCGTCACCGGCAATTTTGCCAGTGCCTCGCGACTGTTGATCGTCTGCGGATCAACACCTTCAAGGATACGGCCAAACCCGGCGGCCTTGCTTTTTGCGTGATGAATAACCCGCGGCAATGCCGCCATCAAACCGGTTTCACGGTCTTTGGGGCTTCGGGTTTCACTGGCATCGAAGAAGGTATTGAGCATGATGGCCGGGTCCGTTTTCTGGTCATTGAAAGGCGGCGAACACGTGTTAAAGCCAGCGTTTGCGGCGCTTGTATGATTTGATGTTCTTGAAGCTTTTGCGTTCTTCCGAACCACCGCCAAGATAGAATTCCTTGACGTCTTCGTTGTTCAGAAGTTCGTCACGGGTACCATCCAGAACCACCTTGCCGCTTTCCATGATGTAACCGTAATCGGCAACCTTCAGCGCAAAATTGGCATTCTGTTCCACGATCAGCATGGTAATGCCCTGTTCGCGGTTGATCTTTTCGATGATCCCGAACACTTCTTTCACCAGCAAGGGTGACAGACCCATCGACGGTTCATCAAGCAAAATCATTTTCGGGCGGGCCATCAAGGCCCGGCCGATTGCCAGCATCTGCTGCTCCCCGCCCGAAAGGTAACCTGCAAGTCCGGTCCGTTCGCGTAGGCGCGGGAAATATTCAAACACCATGTCGATATCGTCCTTAACGCCCTTGTCCTTGCGGGTATAGGCGCCAAGCCGAAGGTTTTCGACACAGGTCATGTCTTCGATGATGCGGCGGCCTTCCATGACCTGAAACAGGCCGGAACGCACGATATCCTCGGGATTGCCATTGGCAATCTGCTGCCCCATGAAATTGATATCGCCGCGGGTCACCTTGCCATCCTCGGTCTTGAGCAAACCGGAAATAGCCTTCAGCGTCGTCGATTTCCCCGCACCGTTCGGGCCCAGAAGGGTCACGATCTTGCCTTGCGGGACTTCAAGCGACACCCCGCGCAGGACAAGGATCACCTCGTCATACACGACTTCGATATTATTGACCGACAGCAACGATTCTGCGGTTTCGGTTTTGCGGACCGGCTCTGCCATGGTGTCCCCTTCGATCACGTTCTGATTACATCCCCCGGTGCCGGGGCGGGCGCGCTTTTCGCCACCCCGCCCCGGCACCATCGGGAGACATCCGTCTTCTGACTACGACTTAATAGCCAAGCCAGTCGTCACGGCGCGGCAGGGTCACGGTTGCCGCCTTGGTTACGGTCGGCTCACCGCCTTTGGCACTGCCGTTATAGATATTAACGGTGTTGATGCCGCGATGGTCTTCGGCAGTCCAGGTTGCAGGCATGCAAACGCCTTCAAGACCGGCAGGCACCCAATCCGTACGGGCATACATGCCGGCCTTGATGTTTTCGCCGGTGATGCCGCCATTGGCCTTGGCCCATTCCATGGCTTCTTTCATGTAATAGGCCGAGCAAATGCCGCGGATATAGTGATGGGTGCGGAACTGTTCGCCCGAACTATCGGACATTTTCGAAATTTCGCGCACAAGATCCATGCCCGGTACGCCCTCGTCGGTCCAGAAGCTGGTCATGGCCGGGAAGACATAGTTTTCAACATCACCGATGGTTTTCAGCGTTTCGTAGTCACCTGCCCAGATATTGGCCAGCCATTTCGGGCTTGCACCAACCGTATCGCAGGATTTGACCAGCGAAACGACCGACGGGCCGAGGTTGCCAAGGTAACCATAATTGGTTCCGGCTTCCTTGATCGTCAGGCACTGCGCCTTGAAGTCGCCCGGCTTCATCGAAACGACGACCGGCTCGGTCACGTCAAAGCCAAGTTCGGTTGCGTATTCGGCACAGGCTTCTTTCGGTGCATTCGGATAGGGATGGTTATCCCCGATATGCGAGAAGACCGGTTTGCCCGAACCACCCGATGCTTTCCAATCCTCGGCGGCCCACTGAACCAATGCACGGCAGGCGTCGGAATAGGATGCGCCATAGAAGAAGTTATAAGGTGCCGGTTTCGCGGTTTTCGGGTTTTTGCCGGTCGGGTCGGTCAGATGGCCGGAATAGGACGCGGAATAAACCGGGACCTTGTCCTGGGCCACAAAGCTGATCAGGGCTTCGGTGTCGCCCGTGCCCCAGCCCTGCATGGCGACCATGTTGTTGCGCGAACGCCATTTTTTGTAGTTCGCAATCGCCTGCGGAACCTTATAGGCGTAATCGACCGATTCTGAATCCAGAACCGTCCCGTCAATGCCACCGTGGGTATTGATATACATAAGCGCGTCACGGACACCATCGGCATAGAATTTGCCAATGAACCCGGTCGCCCCGGTGATGTCCATCAGATGACCGACAAAAACCATGTCGTCATCTGCTTTGGCTGCCGAAACCGACAGGCCGGTTGCAACAATCGCTGTCGCAGCAATCAGTCTTTTCATCACGACGTCTCCCTTGGACGTTTTTCTAAACAAAGTAGCCTCCCGGCCTTCGCCGATTTTCGTCCCGATCTTTGTTTTTAAGCGACCGGGTTTCGGCGATATTGATCAGTACGAGAAGGGATAAAGCTTCCAGTACGCCCTGATCTGCTGCCAGCGGTGCGCGAGCCCATCCGGTTCGAAGATCAGGAAAAGGATGATGGCCAGACCGATCGCCATCTCCTTGATATAGGCCAGCCCGTCGGTCACAGCCGTCGAATTGGCCCAGTCGAAAACACTTAAAAGCCCGACACCGTTTTCCATGACTTCGGGCAGCAGAACCATAAAGATGGTCCCCATCAGCGTGCCCTTGACCGAGCCAAGACCGCCAATGATGATCATGCCCAGAAACTGGATCGACAGCAGGATGGTAAAGCCCTCGGCGGAAACGAAGCCAAGGTAATGGCCATACATTGCCCCGCCGATCCCGGCATAGAAGGATGAAATCGCAAAGCTCATCAGACGGTATTTCGTCAGATTGATGCCCATGATTTCCGCCGACAGATAATGATCCCGTACCGCAACAAAGGCGCGTCCGTCACGGGTCCGCATCAGGTTGGTGCCCAGCAAGTACATGATCACTAGGAAGAACAGGCAGACATAGAAGAAGCTGAAATCATCGAGCACTTCATAGCCAAACACATTGACCGGATTTGCCGCCGCCCCATAAGACCCGCCGGTAAACCAGTCAGCCCGGGCAAAAAAATCTTCCAGAATGAACTGGGCGGCCAATGTTGCAATCGCCAGATAAAGGCCCTTGATCCGGGCCGCAGGCAGACCGAACAAAAGCCCGACAGCCGCCGTCATCAGACCGGCCAGCGGGATCGACAGCAAAACCGGAATGCCGGTCGTGTTGTTGATCCAGGCCGATGCAAAGGCACCAAACCCAAAGAATGCCGCATGACCCAATGAAATCTGCCCGGTGAAGCCGACCAGAATATTCAGACCAAGGGCGGCGATGGCAAAGTACGAGATCTGAATGAACAGGTTAACGTAATAGCCGTCCAGAACAAACGGGATCAGCGCGGTTGCGATCACACCCAAAATCGCGGCATTGCGGACAAAGGTGGTATCAAAAATCCGCGTATCCTGTCGGTAGGTGGTGCGAAAATCACCGCAGGGACGCATCGAAAATCCAGCCATAACCTATTACTCCGCCCCTTAGATGCGTTCGATGTCTTTGGTGCCAAACAGACCGTATGGCTTGATGCAAAGAATGATGATCAGCACATAGAACGGTGCGATCGAAAACAGGTTGCCCCAGTGCAGGTACTGACCGTCGACAAACTCGGCGGTGTTTTCCAGAAGTCCGATGATCACACCCCCGACAATCGCACCGATGATTGAATCAAGCCCGCCCAGAATAACCGCCGGGAACACCTTGATCCCGATCACCGAAAGCGCGGATGAAACCCCGTTGACCATCCCGATCACGATACCGGCAACCCCCGATACCAGGGCCGAAATCGCCCAGGACATCGCAAACACGGTTTTCACCGAAATACCAAGGCTTTGCGCGACCTGCTGATCAAAGGCCGTGGCCCGCATCGCAAGGCCCAGCTTGGAATATTTGAAGAACCAGTAGAACGCCGCCATGATCACCAGCGAGATCACGAAACTCATGATATAGGCGGTTTCGATCTGCATCCCCATCAGGTTGACCGACCGTGTTTCAAACACCTGCGGATAGGTCGCCGTGGTCGCACCGAATATCCATTTGGTCGCCGCCTGGAAGAAAATCGAAAGCCCGATCGTCACCATGATCACCGAAATGATCGGCTCGCCAATCATCGGGCGCAGAACCACCATTTGCAAAATGATGCCAAACGCCATCATGAACAGTAATGTAAAGATAAAGCCCAGCCAGAACGGCATATGCATTTCGACAAGGAATGCGTAACAGACCCACGCCCCGATCAACAGGAACTCGCCCTGTGCGAAGTTCACGATCTGGGTCGATTTGTAGATCAGCACGAAACACATGGCGACGACGCCATACAATGTTCCGACAATCAGCCCGTTAAGCAGAAGCTGAAACAGAAGTTCGAAATTCATGTTGCCATCCCTGTAATGGCGGCCCCGCTGCCGATCAGGCAATCGGGGCGCACAGTTTTTATCGCTGCCTTACTCGGCGGCTTTGGGTGCCGTCTTTGCGGCATTGTTCCCGTCCAGATCGACAACCCTGACACTGGTCTGGATGCGGGTTTTTGACCCGTCCTGGAAGGTGATCATGGTGTCGATATCAACCTTGTCATTGCCGGCATAAACCGCATCGATAATGTCGGCATATTTTTCGGCAACCACACTGCGGCGTACTTTGCGCGTGCGGGTCAATTCGCCGTCATCGGCATCAAGTTCTTTATACAGCAGCAGGAAACGCTTGATCCGCTGGGCCTCGGGCAGGGTTTCATTCACCTGCCGAATTTCATCAACGATCATGTCATAAACCTGCGGCTGGGCCGACAGATTGGTATAGTTGGTAAAGGCAATCCCGCGCTGCTCGGCCCATTTGGCCATGATCGAATACCGGATACAGATCATGGTCGACAGGAACGGCAATCCCTTGCCAAGGATGACGGCCTCGGCGATGAATGGCGAGAATTTCAGTTTGTTTTCAATAAATTGCGGCGAGTACCGCACCCCGGTCGATGTTTCCGCCAGATCTTTAAGACGGTCAATCACCACAAGGTGCTGATTGCCTTCCTTAAAGTACCCGGCATCCCCGGTATGCATCCAGCCGTCATGGACATCCTCGTCATAGGACGCCTGATTTTTATAATAGCTGGTGAACATGCCCGATGTCCGGGCAACGATTTCGCCAACCCCGTTTTCATCGGCATTGATGACCCGGATTTCCGAATTATCAAACGCCTTGCCGACCGTATCAAAATCAATGTCGTCGGGCTGATGGATGGTATAGGCCCCGCACAGCTCGGTCTGACCGTAAAGCTGGCGCAACGGAACGCCCATGGCATGAAAGAACTTGAAGGTTTCCGGCCCCATGGCCGCCCCGCCGGTCGCCGCCGAGCGCAAATTGGAAAAGCCCAGCCGGTCCTTAAGCGCATTCATCAGGATCACATCGGCAAATTTCGAATGCCCGCCGTTATCAAGCGCGGTCCGGGCCAAGGCCATGCCGAAATCATACATTTTCTGTTTGAACAGGGTTGAATCCATCATCCGTGCCCGCACATCGGCCGCGATGGATTCCCATACACGCGGCGCCAGCAGGACAAAGTTCGGTCCGATCTCGCGAAGATCGGCCATCATGGTTTCCTGTTCTTCAACAAAATTCACGATCTGGCGGCTGATCAGCGACTGACCGACCACATAAACCTGTTCCATGATCCATGGCAGCGGCAGAACCGAAACATAATCATCCCCGGGATATTTCGGGTCAGCGCGCAAATAGGCTGCGCAATGATCCAAAAAATCACCGGCATTGAGCATCGCCATTTTCGGTTTGGACGTCGTGCCCGATGTGGTGCACAGAATGGCGCATTCATCACCGCGCGTATCAGCCACCATCGCATCATAGGCACCGGGGTCCCTGGCCTCGATCGACCGGCCCAGTTCATAAAGTTTTTCGACATCCATCAACCGCGGATCATCGTATTTCCGCATACCGCGCGGATCGCAGTAAACAATATGCTCAACCGTCGGAATCTGGTCGGCCAGCTCAATCAGCTTGTCACATTGTTCTTCGTCTTCAGCGATCAGAACCCGTGCGCCGGAATAGGTGATCAGATAGGCAACCTCTTCGTGCAGGCTGTCCTGATACAGCCCGACCGACATGGCGCGCAGGGCATGGGCGGCAACTTCGCCCCAAACCCATTCCGGGCGGTTTTCACCGATCAGGCCGATCACATCGCCGGGTTTGATGCCCATGTCGCGCAGGCCAAGCGACATCCACTTGACCCGGTCATTGTAATCTTTCCAGCTAAATTCCTGCCAGATGCCGAATTCCTTTTCGCGCATCGCAACTTCATCGCCCCAATGGCGCGCATTATAGGCCAGCACTTTTGGAAAGGTATCGAGCGCCTGGACATCGGCATATTCCGGGGTATTGCTGCTCATCTTCAGGCCACCTGCTCGTCTTCGTCGGTCACGTCGTCGTCTTCGCCCAGATAGGCTTTTTTGACATGGGCATTGGCCATGACTTCGTCAGGCAACCCTTCGGCAATCTTGCGCCCGAAATCCAGAACCATGACCCGGTTGGAGATATCCATCACAACCCCCATGTCATGCTCGATCATCACCACCGTCATGCCCCATTCTTCATTGAGGTCGATGATAAAGCGCGCCATGTCCTCTTTTTCTTCAAGGTTCATGCCTGCCATCGGTTCATCCAGCAGGATCAGATCAGGGCGCAGCGCCACCGCACGCGCCAGTTCGACCCGTTTGCGAAGGCCATAGGACAGCGTGCCCGCCGTCGCCTTGCGAATATGGGAAATTTCCAGAAAATCAATCACATCCTCGCAGAAACGACGATGTTCAAGCTCTTCCTTCTGCGCCCCGGAAAACCAGTAAAGCGGCCCGGTCAGAAAATTGTTCTTAAGCAGGTGATGCCGCCCGACCATGATATTGTCCAGAACGTTCATATGGCCAAACAGCGCCAGATTCTGGAAGGTACGGCCAACGCCAAGCTCGGCCCGGTCATTGGGCTTAAGCCCCGTGACATCCTGCCCCTTGAAGGACACTGACCCGGTGGTTGGCTGATACCGACCCGAAATGCAGTTCAGCATCGATGTCTTGCCGGCCCCGTTCGGGCCAATGATTGAAAACAGCTCGCCGGGCTGGACGGAAAAGCTGACGTCGCTTAGCGCGCGCACGCCGCCAAACACAAGCGATACGTCGCTGATCTGCAAAATGGGACCCTGTGACGTCATAACGTCGCTTATCCTCCCTGACTTGGGCCGCAGGCACCCCTTTTTCCGGTTGACCGGATTTTAAGGTGGATACCCCGTGCCTCTTGTTCAGTTTCCCTGATGATGTACCGGTTTTTATCTGACCCGGACCTTACGGAAACCGGGCTTGGCACATTTAATACGTATTTAAGTACCAATTTCAGCAAATGACGTCAACGTGTTGCACAGCAACGGATTGACACTTTTCACAAATTCGCGCCGCACAATTTTTGCGTTCTGGTCTGATGAATGCACTTCTACCTATAATTCCGTAAGGTCATCACGACACAACCCGCATACTGAAAGGCTGAAAATTATTGCATCGCAACATTCAGGTTCCTGTTCGCGCTGCACCAACTGTGTTCTGACAAATGCCGAAATTGTCCCCTGTTGCATTCAGGCGATCACCCGATTCGTTCCCCTTCGGACAGGATTTCCCCCAATAGTACAGGCCATCCTCTACATTCGAGTCTTTCCAGATATGGCGGTGATCCTGTGGACTCGCGAATGATCTCCGGGCGGATTTACGGTGTTTTTCACCCGAATCAGATACCTTCTGATTGCCATTACGCGCCAACCATTCACCAATTCGTTGTTATCGCAGGGATTTCAAGAATGACCCTTTTGCGGGTCTGGACTTTCAGGGGGAATTGTGGTGTAACCCCGTGGCACATACATATGTAGCCGTGACCCGCGTCACGAGATACAGATAGCCCACCGCTCGGCGCTCCGACGGTCGGGGTGTCTTGTCACGACAAGCCCTTTAACCACCTTGAGGAGGGTCTGATGTCCATTTGTGGCAAAGACAACCTGCAAACGCGCCGCACGCTGAATGTCGGGGACAAGTCCTACGACTATTACAGCCTTAAAGTTGCTTCCGAAAAAATCGGCGACGTTTCCAAGCTTCCGTTTACGCTGAAGGTCGTTCTGGAAAACCTTCTGCGCTACGAAGACGATTTCACTGTCAAAACCGACGATGTCAAAGCTGTTGTCGAGTGGCTCAAATCCCGTTCGAGCTCGCACGAGATCAACTATCGTCCGGCCCGCGTCCTGATGCAGGACTTCACCGGCGTTCCTGCCGTTGTTGACCTTGCCGCGATGCGCGATGCCGTCGTCAAGATGGGCGGCGACGCCCAGAAGGTGAACCCGCTTTCACCTGTTGACCTCGTCATTGACCACTCGGTCATGATCGACTTCTTTGGCACCGACGACGCACTCGACAAAAACATGGAAGTCGAGTTCGAACGTAACGGCGAACGCTACGAGTTCCTGCGCTGGGGCCAGAATGCGTTCAACAATTTCCGCATCGTTCCGCCGGGGGCTGGCATCTGCCACCAGGTGAACGTCGAACATCTCGCCAAGGTCGTATGGACCGGCAAGGATGATAACGGCAAAACCGTTGCCTACCCCGATACGCTGGTTGGTACCGATTCCCACACCACCATGGTCAACGGCCTTGCCGTTCTGGGCTGGGGTGTTGGCGGTCTCGAAGCCGAAGCAGCCATGCTCGGCCAGCCGATCTCGATGCTGATCCCCGAAGTCGTCGGTTTCAAACTGACCGGCTCGATGAAAGAAGGCATCACCGCAACCGACCTCGTGCTGCGCGTCGTTCAGATGCTCCGCGAGAAGGGCGTTGTTGGCAAGTTCGTCGAATTCTATGGCGACGCGCTGGATCATATGAGCCTGCCGGATCGTGCGACCATCGGTAACATGGCACCGGAATACGGTGCGACCTGTGGCTTCTTCCCGATTGACGATGAAACGCTGAACTATATGCGTAACACCGGTCGTTCCGAAGAACAGATCGCACTGGTCGAAGCATATGCCAAAGAACAGGGCATGTGGCGCGACCCGAGCTTCGAAGCCGAATATACCTCGACCCTTGAACTCGACATCTCGACCGTTGAACCGGCTCTGTCCGGTCCGAAACGTCCGCAGGACCGCGTTCTGCTCAAAGATGCCGTTTCAAGCTTCACCAAGACCTTTGCCGACATGGCACCGGGTGTTGATGCGGATCGTTCTGTTCCGGTTTCGAACGAAAACTTCGCAATGAAAGACGGTAACGTCGTTATTGCCGCCATCACGTCCTGCACCAACACCTCGAACCCGAGCGTGCTGATCGCAGCCGGCCTGCTGGCGAAAAAAGCGGTTGAACTCGGCCTTAAAAGCAAACCGTGGGTGAAAACCTCGCTTGCACCGGGCTCGCTGGTTGTTGCCGACTATCTCGAAAAAGCCGGTCTTCAGACCTATCTCGACAAGCTCGGCTTTAACGTTGCCGGTTTCGGTTGCACCACCTGTATCGGGAACTCCGGTCCGCTGGCCGACCCGATCATCGAGGCAATTGACGGCAACGACATGCTCGTGACCGCCGTTCTGTCGGGCAACCGTAACTTCGAAGGTCGTATCAGCCCGCAGGTCAAGGCAAACTATCTTGCCTCCCCGCCGCTGGTTGTTGCCTATGCCCTTGCCGGTAACCTGAAGGTCGATCTGAACAAAGACCCGATCGGCACCGACAAAGATGGCAAAGACGTCTTCATGAAAGACATCTGGCCGACCAACAAGGAAATCGCGGACACCATCGCATCCTCGATCTCTGCTTCGATGTACAAAGATCGTTATGACAACATCTTTGCCGGCCCGAAACCGTGGCAGGAAATCGAAGTCACCGAAGGCGAAACCTTCGAATGGGATGGCAAATCGACCTACGTCCAGAACCCGCCCTACTTCGTCAATATGGCGAAAGAACCGGGTGCGTTCTCGGAAGTTCATGGTGCACGTCCGCTCCTGATCCTTGCTGACTCCGTGACCACCGACCACATTTCTCCGGCCGGTTCGATCAAGGAAGAAAGCCCGGCAGGTGAATACCTCAAGGCGCACGGCGTTGCGGTTCGTGACTTCAACTCCTATGGCGCACGCCGCGGGAACCACGAAGTCATGATGCGCGGCACCTTTGCCAACATCCGTATCCGCAACGAAATGGCACCGGGCACCGAAGGCGGTGTTTCGGTTCATTACCCGTCCGGCGAACAGGGCTGGGTCTATGATGTTGCCATGCGTTACCAGGCCGAGGGCACCCCGCTGGTTGTCATCGCCGGTAAGGAATACGGCACCGGTTCGTCCCGTGACTGGGCAGCCAAAGGCACCAACCTGCTTGGCGTCAAAGCTGTTCTGGCCGAAAGCTTCGAACGTATCCACCGCACCAACCTGGTCTGCATGGGCGTCCTGCCGTTGCAGTTCAAGAATGGTGAAGGTCGTGCGACTTACAAGCTCGACGGCACCGAAGTCTTCGACGTTCTGGGTATCGGCAACGGTATCAACCCGATGCAGGACGTTACGGTTCGTATCACGCGCAAGGATGGCTCCACCGAAGAGGTCATTGCCACCTGCCGTATCGATACCGAAAACGAAGTCCTTTACTACCAGAACGGCGGCATTCTGCAGTTCGTTCTGCGTAACATGATGAAAGCTGCCTGATTTCGCCTGAAATCAGAAGCCTGCTGAATGCGAAACACCCCCGTCTGTCAAGGACGGGGGTGTTTTTGCGTGGAACGCATCTTTAAATTGCGACAAACCCAAACCACATATATCCATTGATTTATAACAAGTCAGCCGTCCCGACGATTTGATAGGGATGGGTCCTGACTCTAACCAATAATGCCCGCAAACCGGGCACCTGACAGGATTTGGACAGCAACAGGTTATCATGACGCGCCCCAGTTTTGCCGATGGCAATACCACCCACCTGACTGTAGGTACGATTTCCCCCGGCATCGTGTTGCGTTGCGGGCCGGAAACCGCGATTGGTCAGGCCATCGACATGATGCGCGAAGCCAATTGCAGCTCCATCATCGTGACACAGGATCACCTGCCGATCGGAATCTGGACGGAAAAGGATTGCCTGTCCCTGCCCGCCGACTGCGAAGCCACCCTGAACGAGCCGATATCGAAATGGATGTCGGCCCCGGTTCACAGCATATCGGTCCATGCCACGCCCGAGGCCGCCATCATCCGTATGCGCGAACGCCATGTCCGTCATCTGGTCAGCGTGGATGCGGAAAACCGCCTTGCCGGAATCATCAGCCAGTCTGACCTGATCCGCCAACAGGGCAGTTGGCGCAAACTGGGCGATGGGGATGTCGGGGCCGCCATCCGCCGCACGACAATCTTTGTCGATGGCGATATCCCGATGTCGGAACTGCGCGCGCGCATGCATGATGCCAAATGCGATTGTGCGATTGTCTATGATCCGTCGGTCGCGACCGACCCGGTTTCGATGCTTGATCACACCGGGATCATTACCGAACGCGATATCCTGCGCAATCTTGCCAATGGCGATCACGCAACACCGGCCATCGAAATTGCCAGCCGTCCGCTGCGTGTCATTTCCGCCAAGTCCAGCCTGAACAACGCCCGCGACACGATGCTGGCCCAACATATCCGCCATCTTGCGGTCATTGATGAAACCGGCAATGTCATCGGTGTTCTGTCATTCGCCGATCTGCTGGAATTCATCGAACAGGATTACTTCGCCCATCTCAGGTCCGTGATGGAGGGCCGCGATGTCGAACTGACCAAGGCCCGCCGGTCGCTGTTTCTGGCAGACAAGATCATTGAAACATCGCCGGACGGGATCATGGTCTGTGCCGCCGATGGCACGATCGAACTGGTCAATCCGGCCTTCACCCGGGTCACGGGTTACAACGCATCGGACGTGATCGGCAAAAACCCCAATATCCTGCAATCGGGTCGTCAGTCTCGCGAATTTTACACCTCGATGTGGCGCGATATTCAACAGCACGGCAAATGGGAAGGCGAAATCTGGAACCGCCGCAAATCCGGCGAAATTTATCCCGAATGGCTGTCGATCATCGCGATCCGTGATGCCGATGGCCAGATCAGCCAGTATGCCTCGATCTTTACCGACATCAGCGAACGCAAGAAAAACCGCGAAGACATTCTGCGGCTTGCCCATATTGACGAACTGACCGGCTATCCCAATCGCCGCCGGTTCCTTGAACTGCTGGCCCACGGCATCGGCGAGTCCCGCCGCAAGGGAACCCGCCTGACGATCCTGCTGCTCGATATCGATAATTTCCAGCGGGTGAACAACACACTGGGACACAGTGACGGTGACGACGTTCTGGTCGAAGTTGCCCGTCGGCTGCATCGCCGTCTGGATCAGGGGGGTGTTCTGGCGCGTGTTGGTGCGGATGAATATGCCATTCTGCTTTCGGGGGGGACTTCCGCCGATGATGATGCCGCACTGGCCGATGATCTTTTAAAAGCGTTAAACCAACCGCACCTGACCAGCAAGGGACAGGAAATCTATATTTCGGCCAGCATCGGCATCGCATCCTTCCCGCACGACGCCAACGATACCGCCAATCTTTTGCGCAATGCCGAAATTGCGATGATGCATTCCAAGGAACAGGGCCGAAACCGGTTCAGCCGCTATAACCGCGCCAGTCATTCACGCAGCGATGCCGACCTTGCCCTTGAAAGTGCCCTGCGTCAGGCGCTGGATCGCGATGAATTTCATCTGGTCTATCAACCGCAATTCGAAGCCCGCACCGGCAACCTGCACGGCGTCGAAGCCCTGTTGCGCTGGAACCATCCGCAACGGGGGGCGATCCCCCCCTCGGTCTTTGTTCCGGTAGCCGAGGAAATGGGCGTGATCGGCGAACTGGGGCGCTGGGTATTGCGTCACGCCTGCCGTCAGGCGGTCGCATGGCGTGAAAAGGGCCTGCACAACGTCACGATGGCGGTGAATGTCTCGGTCCAGCAATTCTATGGCACCATTGATCTTGCCGAACAGATCAGAACCATTCTGGTCGAAAAGGGCATGGCGGCAGACCGGCTGGAAATAGAAATCACCGAAAGCCTGTTCATGCAGAATATCGAAGAAATGCGCGCCAACATGCAGCGCATTCGCGATCTGGGCGTCAAAATCGCACTCGATGATTTTGGCACCGGTTTTTCCAGTCTCAGCTACCTGCGCAAACTGCCGTTTGACACGATCAAGATGGATCGCAGTTTTGTCGACGACATCAATCAGGGACGCGAAGGCAGTGCGCTTGCGATCACCATCCTGAATATGGCGCAGAACCTGCACAAAAAATGCGTCGCCGAAGGTGTCGAAACCAACGCGCAGCTCAAACTGCTGCGCGATGCCGGATGCGATTACATACAGGGATACCTTCTGGGCAAACCGATGTGCGCTGATGAAATCCTCACCCTGTCTCAGCAAAGACCGGCCGAAGCCTCCTGATCCGGTTTGATCCCCAGCAAAAAGGGCGGGGAAATTCCCCGCCCTTCGCATGTCTTCTGCTGTGAAAAAAGCGGCCTAAAGCACGCCAAGTCCCTTCAGCAGAATGAAGGCAATCGCAAGCGGTGCGATGAACTTCACGATAATGCCCCAGCCATTGATCCAGAACGGCACCACGCCATTATGGGCGGCAATATCTTCCTTGGCCTTGCCCCAGACAACCCAGCCGACAAACAGCGAGATGAACAGGCCACCAATCGGCAGCAGCAATTTCGAGCTGACATAATCCATCAGATCAAAGAAGCCGAGGCCAAAGATCTTGAACTCGCCCATAAGCCCCATCGACAGCGAGGACGGAATCCCCAGCAGGAAGATGATCACCCCCACCGTGATCGATGCCCATTTGCGGCTGATGCCACGGTCATCAACGAAATAGGCAACAACCACCTCAAGGATCGAAACCGCCGACGTCAATGCCGCAATACCCAGCAACAGGAAGAACATGAACGCAAAGATCGACCCCATCGGCATATGCGCAAACACCGCTGGCAACGTAATAAAGGTCAGCCCCGGACCGGCACTTGGATCAAAGCCGAATGCAAACACGGCTGGCAGGATCAAAAGACCGGCCATGACCGCAACCGACGTATCAAGCAGCGTCACCCAACCGGCCGAACTGGCGATATTTTCCTTTTTGCTCAGATACGAGCCATAGGTAATCATCGCCCCCATCCCAAGCGAAAGCGAGAAGAACGCCTGCGAAAGCGCTTCCGATACCGTTGCCCATGTCACTTTGGAAAAGTCCGGCGACAGCAGGAAGGCAATGCCTTCGCCCGCACCCGGCAGGGTCACGGAACGCACGATCAGCACCAGCAACAACGCAAACAGGGCCGGCATCAAAATCTTTGACGCACGTTCAATACCCGAACCAACACCCGCCAGGACGACAAAAACCGTCAACGCCATGAAGATCGCATGATAGATCAGCGGCGAAACCGGATCGGCAATGAACCCGCCAAAGATGCTGCCCAATGCGGCCGGATCTTCAATCGCCAGCGCCCCGGTGATCGATTTGACCATATAGGAAATCGTCCAGCCGGCGACGACACTGTAAAATGACAGGATGATAAAGGCAGCCGCAACACCACAAAGCCCCACCAGCGGCCATGCACCGCCCTTGAGCTTTGCAAACGCGCCAATGGCGTTCTTTGCCGTCATCCGGCCAATGACCATTTCAGCCAGCATGACCGACAGGCCAATGGTGAAAACCAGCGCCAGATAAATCAGCAAGAAGGCACCACCGCCATTCTCGCCCGCCATATAGGGAAACTTCCAGATGTTGCCCAGCCCCACCGCCGACCCAGCAGCCGCCAGGATAAAGCCGAGGCGTGACCCCCAATGCTCTCGTTTAATCATTGCCTGCAAACCTTTCTTGGACTGGCATCCGCGGTAAGTCGCTCCCGCCGCAGTGCCGGTTCCTCATTTTTCTCTATAAACGCAAAGGTGATTTCACCTCACGCATTCCGTGAAGACCTTTTGCCTCCTTTCGGAATTGACCGGAGCTAATAACACCGATCTCCCGAAATCTCCTGTCTAAATTGCCGTGTTTTGCGCAAAAATCGGTCGTTTTGGCGCAAACGGACCTTTCAACGCCTTGTGATTGGTGGTTGATAGGCATTTTGGGGCATCATCCATCCATGAAACAGCTTCGCCCCATTATCTTCATGCTTGGAACCGCGTTCATGGGTGGTTTATCGCTGGCACATGCTGGCGAGTCCACGTCACCCCGCGCCGTGATCGAGCTTTACACATCCGAAGGATGCAATTCCTGCCCTCCGGCGGATCGTGTTCTTTACGAATTAAATCAGGAACATGGTGACCTTCTTGCCCTGTCGTTTCATGTCGATTACTGGAACTATCTGGGCTGGGAAGATCCGTTTTCCAGTGCGGCCAATACCGAACGGCAACGCGAATATGCTGGTCGCATGCGTGAACGCTATGTCTATACCCCGCAGGTCGTGATCAACGGCGATCAGGTCGTTCGCGCCACCGACAAAGGCCGAATCGTCACCACCAGCAATGAAACGACCCCGCTTCGGGAATGGGCGGAACTGGCCCTGCTATCAGATAATCGAACCAGCCCCGCCAGTGGCAAATTAAAGCTCGGCATGCTCAATACCCCGCCTGCCGGGCAGTCCTATCAGCTTTGGCTGATCGGGTTTGATCGCGAACAGGCACGCGATGTCCGGTCTGGCGAAAATGCCGGGCGGCGTCTGGTTCATGCCAATGTCGTGCGCGAAATGATCGATCTTGGGCAGTGGGACGGCAAGCCGCGCGAACTTGATTTCGCCCTGAACCAGCCTTGCGACGGTGGTGTCGCGGTCCTTGTGCAGGAAGGCCGCGGCGGCCCGGTTCGAAGTGCCTCGGTCATCCGCTTCTGATCTGCTATCGCTTTGCCCGCGCCGCAGCCGATTTTTGATCGCTGCGGCGTTTCGCGTCTTTTTGGATTGATTTGAAACAATGTCATCACATCCAATGTCGGATAAAGCATGATTAATGACGTCGGGCGCGGTATAGAAAAAGCGCATCCGGCATGAATTCCGACAGTCAAACGAGTTAGATGACAGTTTTTACCGGTTCTGATCTGACCTGTCTGCGTGGCGAACGTCTGGTCTTTGGCGATCTTTCCTTTAGCGCCAATACCGGCGATGCCGTGATGCTGCGCGGTCGCAATGGTGCAGGAAAATCAAGCCTTTTGCGCCTGATGGCGGGCCTCATGGCCCCGCGCCGCGGCACCATCCGCTGGCAGGGTGACGATATCGCCGATGATAAAATCGGCCATCGCGCGCGCCTGCATTACCTTGGTCATCAGGACGCGATCAAACCGGTCCTGACCGTTCGCGATAATCTGCGCCTGTGGGCCGAACTGCGCGGTATTTCCGATATTGATGCCGAAATCGATCAGGCGCTTCGCGCCCTTGATATTCATCACCTTGGCAAAACCGCCGGGCGATATCTTTCAAGTGGTCAAAAACGCCGCACCGCCCTTGCCCGTATCCTGCTGGGCCAAAGCGACCTTTGGCTGCTCGACGAGCCGACCGTTGGCCTTGATCGCGAAAGCTGTGCCGAACTGGCGCGTCTGATCGCCGAATTCCGGGCCAAAGGCGGCATCGTGATTTATTCCACCCATGTCGATCTGGATATCGCGGCACCGATCATCCTTGATCTTGATCCGTTTGCCATCCCGATGATGGAATGGCTGATCGAACATGATGATGAAGATGCCAACCAGCATCTCTCACTCGACATGGATCAAGGCAGAACGACGGAGGCCGCGATATGAATGCCTTTGTCGCCATCCTGCGTCGTGATTTGCGATTGGCCCTGCGTCAGGGTGCGGATTCCGTGATGGTGGTTGCCTTCTTTATCGTAACCACCACCCTGTTTCCGTTCGGTGTCGGCCCCGAAGCCAATATTCTGGCGCGCATTGCATCGGGTGTGATCTGGGTCTCGGCCCTGCTGGCGGCCATGCTGTCACTCGAACGTGTCTTTCAGACCGATTACGAGGATGGCACGCTGGAATTGCTGACCCTGTCGCCTGCACCGCTGGAATTGCTGGTTCTGGGCAAGGTGTGCGCCCATTGGCTGACGACCGGCCTGCCGCTGATTATTGCGGCACCCGTGATGGCCGTGATGCTCAATATGGATCAGGATGGCTTTGGCACCCTGATGATCGCCATGCTGATCGGCACACCGGCACTCAGCCTGATCGGGGCGATTGGTGCGGCACTGATTTTGGGGGCACGACGCGGCGGTGTGCTGGTGTCATTGCTGGTCCTGCCACTATATATACCGGTACTGATTTTCGGTGCCGGTGCGGTCGAGGCCGCATTGCTTGGCATTTCCGCCCAGGCACAGTTACAGATCATGGGGGCGATCCTGTTACTGTCTTTGGCTGCCGCCCCGTTTGCCACGGCCCATGCCATCCGGCAGGCCGTGGAATAACTTAAAACAGACGACCTTCGGCGGCATCGCCGCAAACGGACGAGAGAAAATGCATCGTTTCGCCAAACCAAGCGTGTTTCTGAAACTGACCGGGGCCATGATGCCCTGGGTGGTCGCGCTGACCGTCATTCTGACCGCCGCCGGGCTTTATCTGGCCCTGATCGGATCGCCGGTTGACTATCAGCAGGGCAACACCGTCCGCATCATGTATATCCACGTGCCCGCGGCATGGATGGGACTGTTCTGTTATGTCGGCATGGCTCTTTGCGGGGCCATGAGCCTGATCTGGAAACATCCGCTTGCCGATATCTGCGCGCGCGCCACCGCACCGGTTGGCGCAACATTCACCGCCCTTACGCTTGTTACCGGGTCGCTTTGGGGCGAACCGATGTGGGGAACATGGTGGGTGTGGGATGCGCGTCTGACATCAATGCTGATCCTGCTGTTCCTCTATCTTGGCTATATCGCGCTTGTGAATGCCTTTGACGATCCCGAACGCGGATCAAAGGCCGGATCGGCCCTGGCACTGGTGGGCGCGATCAATGTGCCGATCGTCAAATTTTCCGTCGACTGGTGGAATACCCTGCATCAACCGGCATCGGTTGCCCGCATGGGCGGGCCCAGCATCGATCCCAGCATGCTCGCCCCGCTTCTGATCATGGCCTTTGCCTTCACCGGTTATTATTTCATCGTTCTGGTGCTGCGCGTTCGCCTTGAACTCAACCAGCGGCGCATCCGTGCGCTTCAACTCAGCGGCCTGTTTGACGAACGCCCCGTTGCCAGCGGCGATCATGACGAACTCGCCTATGATCAGGGTCACAACGCCGGAGCCAGCAAATGAACGAATTCTTCTCAATGGGCGGCTATGGCAGCTATATCTGGGCCAGTTACGGTATCGCAGCCCTTGCGATGATCATTCTTCTGATCATGACCCTGCGTGGCCTTCGTCAAAGCCAGACCGAACTTGATCAGCTTGAAACTGTTCTGAAAGCTCGCCGTCCCAGACGTGCCCGCACAACAGACCAGTCCCCGACTTCCTGAGCCCAAGCCTTCCTGAGCGGAGAATATCAAAGTGTCTCTTTCGCGTGCCAAATCCCGCAAACGTCAACGCATGTATATCGTCATGGCTGCCCTTCTGGCGGTCGGGGCGGCGGCTGCCTTGGCCCTTACGGCATTTGAAGATTCGGTTGTGTTCTTCTTCAGCCCGACCGAAATCGCCGAAAAATCGCCGATTGATCCCGATCAGCGCCTGCGCGTCGGCGGCCTCGTCGAAGAAGGATCGCTTAAAAAACTCGGCGGCGGTGAAACCGTCACCTTTATCGTCACCGACATGGCAAATGCGGTCACCATTTCCTATACCGGCATCCTTCCCGACCTGTTCCGCGAAGGCCAGGGCGTCGTCGCCGAGGGCCATATGGGTTCCGAGGGCCAGTTCATCGCATCCGAAGTTCTGGCCAAGCATGATGAAAACTACATGCCGCCCGAGGTCGCTGACTCATTGAAAAAAAGCGGTTATTGGGAAGAAATCGAAGCCCGCAACGCCGAAGAGATGCGTAATTAAGCCACATTCTGCCATCATAAAAACCTCATATTGAAGCCATCAAAGCGGCATTAAACTGGGTGGATGCCTTGCTGTTTGACAGCAGGGGCTGAGTGGTGTTCGTTTGGTGAACACCACATATCGGGGAAATCTGAAGAACGCATGATCGCAGAGTTTGGACATTTTGCCCTTATCCTGATTCTTGCATTGGGAACCTGTCAGGCCGTCCTGTTCTGTCCGGCCCTGTTTCGCGCAAGCTATCGCGCGCTCGGCCCGACAACGACAATGACACCGGCAATTGCCGGCGGAACCTTGCCAGATGGACTGACCGGCAATATCCGGACTTCCGAAAATGTCGGTTTCGGTGTCTGGCCCCTGCCCTTTGCCATGTGCGTTCTGGCAATCATTGCCGAAGCCGCCCTGATCCATTCCTTTATTGTCAGTGATTTTACCCTGCCCGTGGTGGCCGATTACAGTCATTCATCTACCCCGATGATTTACCGTATCGGTGCCTCCGTCATCTCCGATAGCGGCGCCATGCTGTTCTGGGTTGCGACCAGCACACTGGCGACACTGATATACGCGCTGCAAAGCATTGCGCGCGGCGTTACCGAACAGGATCGTGTCGCCCTTGGTATCCTTGGCATCATTGTCGCCCTTCTGGCGGCGGTAACAATCATTGACGCCGATCCGTTTATCCGGTCGGGCATCGCACCGCTTGACGGCAACGGTCTTGATCCGGAATTGCAGGACCTTGCCGGTATGGCACGCGGGCCGATCCTGTATGCCGGTCTTGCCGGATTATCGGTGATTTTCGCGGTGACCTTTGCCGCACTGCCGGGTGCGAAGCTTGACCGTGCATGGTCGGAACAACTGCGCCCGTGGACGATGATTTCCTGGACATTGCTGGGCGGTGCCATCGCCATCAACGCCTACCGTGCTTATACCGAACAGGCATGGGGCAACTGGTGGTACTGGGATACATCCGAAAATGCATTATTGCTACCCTGGCTGTTGACCACGGCATTCCTGCATTGTCGGGCCGTTCTTGAAAAAACCGAAACCCTGAAACCCTGGACGGCTCTTTTGGCGCTGTCGGCCTTTGCTGCCGGCTGGTTCGGGACATTCCTCGTACGCTCCGATCTATTGGGTCCGTTGCCAACCGCCCTGCTCAGCAGCGGCGACGCTGTTGCCCTTCTGGTTGCCTTCTGCGTTCTGTTTGGCGGGGCCTATTTCATGTTCTGGCGGTGCGCGACCGACATGATCGATGACAAGGACTTCTCGCTGGTATCGCGCGAAAGCGGCATGTTCCTCAACAGTGTGATGCTCTCGGTTGCGGCGGCCACCGTTCTGATCGGCACCATTTATCCGCTGTTCCTGCGCTGGCTGGGCGGCGATATCATCACGGTTGGCCCACCGTTCTTTGTTCAGGCCCTGATCCCGATCGGTTTGCCGCTTCTGTTTCTGATGGGCTTTGCCCCGACGCTGCGCTGGCGCAAGGACGAGGCATGGCAGATCGGGCGGCGGATGAAGCTGGCCGCCATGATGTCGCTGATCGTGATCCTGTTTGTCTGGATGCGCTTTATCGATGCGTCTCCCCTGCCATTGCTCGGGATCGGTCTTGCGGCCTGGGTCTTTACCGCCGCCCTTGGTGATCTTTGGGAACGCCTGTGGCGTCAACCCGACCACGGCGAAGGCAAATACCGCAATCTCCAGCTTCTTGGCCCCCGCTATCTCAGCATGACCTTTGCCCATATCGGGATCGCCATCCTGATCGCCGGGGGATCGGCCAGTGCCATCTGGGAACAGCAGATATCGCTTTCGGCGCGCACCGGACAAAGTATTCAGATCGGCCCCTATAACCTGCAATACGAAGGTGTGGCGCTGCTGCCCGGTGAAAACTTCGCCACCCGCAAGGCGACCTTCATCATCTATCGCAACGCCCAGCCGGTCGCCGAACTGTTCCCCGAAGTCCGCTATTATCCGATCCGCGGCATCGAAACCAAGGAAGCCGATATCTGGCATGGACGCGATGGGGATTTGCATGTTTCCGTTGGCGAACGGGCCGAAGATGGCGGGCGTGTCGTGACCGTCCGGTTCCTGCCAATGATGCCCTGGGTTTGGGGCGGAATGTTACTGATGCTGATCGGCGGTGCTATCAGTATCTGTACGCGCATTATCCTGCGCTATAAGAAAAACGGAGTTCCCGCTTCATGAGATTCTGGATCGCAGTCATCCCGCTGGTACTCTTTGCTGCTCTTGCCGGTGTCTTTCTGACGAATATTGGTAAAGATACATCTGTTGTGCCGTCGGCCTTGCTGGGTAAACCGGCACCCGATTTCCAGTTGCCCCCATTGCCAGGCCGTGACCGCGGATTGTCACGCGCCGATATATCCAAGGGCGAGGTGTCGGTTCTGAACGTGTTCGCCAGCTGGTGCATTCCATGTCGTGCGGAACATCCGCTCATCAAGCGCCTCGCGCGTGAGGCTGACGTTCCGGTTTATGGCCTGAACTACAAGGAAAAAGACCCGCAGGACGGTGTCAACTGGCTGGATGAACTTGGCGATCCCTATGCCGCGGTCGGGATGGATTTATCCGGGCGAACCGGTATTGATTTCGGGGTCTATGGCGTGCCGGAAACCTTTATTATCGATGGCACCGGTCAGATCCGGTACAAACATGTCGGGCCCATCTCAAATCAGGTTCTTGAAGAAGTCTTGCTGCCAAAGATTGCGGAGTTAAAAGGATGATCCGTCGAAATTGTTCACTGTTCGCGGCCCTTGTCATTCTGCTGGGCCTGCATACGGCCCCGGCTCTTGCCGTCAATCCCGACGAGATGCTGACCAATCCCAAGCTTGAAGAACGCGCGCGCGACATCAGTCAGGGCTTGCGCTGTCTGGTCTGTCAAAACCAGTCTATTGACGATTCCGATGCCGATCTGGCCCGTGATCTGCGCATTCTGGTGCGCGAACGTCTGGTGGCTGGCGACAGCAACGAAGAAGTCGTTGATTACATCGTCGAACGCTATGGCGATTATGTTCTGCTGAACCCGCCGCTGAAACCCGAAACCTACATCCTGTGGATCAGCCCGGCCGTTCTGGCATTTCTGGCCCTGATTGCGGTGATCGCCTTTTACCGCCGCAAACAGCGCGAAGACGGTGCAGGCCCGAAATCGCTTTCCAATCAGGAACAGAAGCGGCTTGATGAAATCCTTGGCACGTCACAGGATCGCTCTTAACGATGCAGTTTGGCCGCCCCGCATATAGTATTCTCCCGTCGCGAGGTTCCTTTTGATCTGGCTTGGCCTTGTCATACTTGCCGCGTTTGGCGGGCTTGCAATCTATGCCAGCCTGCCGCGTCGGCCTGCGGGGGTGGATAACCACAATACACCCGATGCCCGCCGCGCCTTTGGCCCGATGGCGCGGATCGGCTTTTCAACCCTGCCCGTGATTGCCGCAGTTATTTTGTATAGCGCGATCGGCATGCCACAAATTCCGTCGCGTCCCTATTCCGAACGGGCGGGCGAACGCAATCTTGCCGCCGCTGCGGCCGCGGCAAACGATGTGACCGATCCAGACTTTCAGACCGATCAGCAAATCCGCCGGCTGCTCAGCCAGATCGTCCTGTCGCTCGAAGCCAATCCCCGCAATTTGCAGGGCTGGGTCGTTCTGGCGCGTGGGTCATTGCGTCTGGGCGATATCGAGCGGGCGGTTGCCGCCTTTGCGCGTGCCTATGCGCTTTCCGGTCATAATCCGTTACTCGCTATCGAATATGCCGATACACGCATTACCGCCCAACAAGGCCAGATTGACAAGGTGTCACGCGATCTGATCCTGCATGCGCTTGGCCAGATGCCAAACCATCAGCTCAGCCGCTATTACTATGGCATGATGCTCAAACAGCAGGACAAGTATCAGCAGGCCCTGAATGTCTTTACCGATCTCTACCGTGACATTCCAAAGGACGACCCGCTCAGCGGTGCGACCGAGGCGGAAATACAATTGCTGAACGCAGAAATCGCCGACGCAACACAGGCCGAACCGAACTAAAGCGTTTTGTGCCCTTCGCTATTGCGTAATCAGGGGACAACCGGTTTTGGTTGCCAGTTCCGGATCACATTTCGGATCGGTACAGATCATGTCGAACTGCTCCAGCTTGGCAAAAAGCATCGGCTTGATGACATTGAACTTTGTTGAATCGACAACAAGGATCTTGTTGGCCGCGGTCTCAAGAACCGCCTGTTTGATATCAACCTCATGGGGGTTGGAACAACTGACACCCCGGCTGATATTGACCCCGCCCGCCGACATGAAGGCGGTATTGATATTCAGGTTCAGAATGGCATTCACGCTGTTGCTATCGGCAAAGGATGCCGAAGACGCGTGATACATCCCGCCCAGCATGATGACCCGAAGGCCCGGCTTTTTGCACAGGATTTCGGCAACATTGATCGAATAGCAGATCGCCGTGATATCCCGATTTTCTGGTAACGCATTGGCGAGATAGGGAATGGTCGTCCCGCAATCAAGAAATATGGTATCGCCCGGTTTGACATAACGCGCGGCAATCTGACAGGCTGTGCGTTTGAGATCGGTATGCGAACCGCGTTCACGGTCCAAGATGTATCCAAGGCCACCGGCTGCTGGCGACTTGAGCGTGATGTACCCCCCCATATATGTGAAAATATTTTCACAATTGGCGACATCACGGCGGACCGTCATTTCCGAAACGCCCAGCAGATCGGCGGCATCCTTCAACCGAATGACATTGCTGACCTCCAGATTGCGGGTCAGGGCTTCTATCCGGTCCTGCGATTTGATCGACATTCAGACTCCGTTCACTGCCGATATACTGGCTGACAGGCCACAGACACACCTGAAATGATGTCGATAGCCACTCAGCACAACCATAAATTTCATCCTAAAACCCCTGATTATAGCGAGACGGGCAGCAACTCAATCAAGTTCTGTTCTGATATGTTTTTGGCTTGACCGGATGTTAACCCGATGACAGGATCATTTCAATAAATGTTAAAAATTTAACAAAACGGCGATAGCAACCCGTTATCGTCGAGGGAAACGTTACATGTCGAATGCTCCACTTCCCGCCGTTGCAGGCGATCTTGCCGCTTATATTGATCACACCCTTCTGGCGGCCGATGCCACCCCCGATCAGATTGTCTCGCTGTGCGCCGATGCGCGAAAACACGCTTTCAAGGCGGTCTGTGTCAATCCGATCTATATCCCGCTGGTCGTGCGCGAACTGGCCGATACCAATGTTCTGGCATGCTCGGTGGTGTGTTTCCCGTTCGGGGCCGATCCGGTTTCCGCCAAGGTTTCCGAAACCCGCTGGGTGGTTGAACAGGGTGCCCGCGAAGTCGATATGGTCATAGCACTTGGCCTGCTCAAGGCTGGCGATACCGATGCCGTTCGCGCCGATATTGCCGCGGTAAAAGAAGCCTGTGGCGATGCCACCCTCAAGGTCATCATCGAAACAGCCCTGCTCACCGACGAACAGAAAGTCCTTGCCTGCGAACTGTCCAGACAGGCCGGTGCTGATTTCGTCAAAACCTCGACCGGTTTCGCCGGCGGTGGTGCCACTGCCGAAGACATCGCCCTGATGCGCAAAACCGTTGGCCCGGATATCGGGGTCAAGGCGTCGGGTGGGGTTCGCACCACCGAAGACGCATTCAAGATGATTGCAGCCGGGGCATCACGCATCGGTGCCAGCGCCAGCATTAAGATTATCGGTCAGTAAACGGTGCCGGTGGCCGCATCCCGGCCACCGGAAAATTGCTGTTTTCGGAACGAACCGCATGAAAAGCCTTGGCTTTCATGCCAATAAGACGCAGAAAACTGCCAGCTAAAAAAACGATTTCAATTTGGAGGTAACAATGAACAAGCTTCTTTCATCGCTTGTCGTCGCCGGTTCCCTGCTTGCAGGTGCGGCCCATGCAGACGAAGCGGTCAAAACGCCGGACATCATTTCGAAATTCACATCCGAAACCACCGGCAAGGAATATTCCATCGCCACCGTGGTCAAGGTTGACGGTATCGCATGGTTTGACCGTATGCGCGAAGGTGTCGAACAGTTCGGCGCAGACACCGGTCACGATACCTGGATGGTCGGACCGAGTGCCGCGGACGCTGCCGCACAGGTGCAGCTGATTGAAAACCTGATCGCACAGGGCGTTGATGCCATCAACATCGTGCCGTTCTCGGTCGAAGCCGTCGAACCGGTTCTGAAAAAGGCCCGTGACCGCGGTATCATCGTGATCGCCCACGAAGCATCAAACCTGAAAAACGCCGACTACATCCTCGAAGCGTTTGATAACAAGGCATATGGCGCGAAGCTGATGGAAGTCCTCGGGACCTCCATGGGTGGCAAGGGCAAATATGCCGCCACCGTCGGCAGCCTGACCTCCAAATCCCAGAATGAATGGATCGACGGTGCCGTCGAATACCAGAAAGAACATTTCCCGGACATGGAACTGGCGACCGAGCGTCTCGAAACCTATGACGACGCCAACACCGACTACACCAAACTCAAAGAAACCCTGACCACCTACCCGGACCTTCAGGGTATCGTTGGCGGCCCGATGCCGACCTCGGCAGGTGCCGGTCGTCTGATCGCCGAACGCGGTCTTCAGGGTAAACTGCACTTCGCAGGGACCGGTCTGGTGTCGGTTGCCGGTGAATATCTGGCAAATGGCGACATCGAATACATCCAGTTCTGGGATCCGGCGGTTGCTGGCTATGCCATGAACATGCTGGCCATTATGGCGCTCGACGGCAAAGGCGACCAGATCAAGGCTGGTCTCGACCTTGGCCTTCCGGGTTACACCAATCTCAGCACCCCGGAAGGCAGCAATGCCAACCTGGTTTATGGCCAGGGCTGGGTCGGTGTGACCAAGGAAAACATGGACAAGTATAACTTCTGATTTCATCCTTTGGTGAAGGCGTCCATTAAGGACGCCTTCATTTTATTATGAGATCAGGCCCTTTGTTTCACGTTGACGGGCTTGTCATGTCTGAAAATTTCATTGAATTGCGAAACGTCCGGAAAGAATTTGCCGGCGTTGTTGCGCTTAAGGATCTTTCGCTGACGATCCGAAAAGGCGAAATCCACTGTCTTGCCGGTGAAAACGGTTCGGGCAAATCGACCCTGATCAAGATCATGTCCGGTGTATATCAGCCAAATGCCGGCGAGATTTACATTGATGGCAACAAGGTTGAAAGCCTGTCTCCCATGGCATCCATCGAACATGGGGTGCAGGTGATCTATCAGGACTTCTCCCTGTTCGGGAACCTGACCGTGGCCGAAAACCTTGCCATGAATGTGCAGCTTCGCGAACAGCGTCAGGTTCTGAACTGGCGCAAGGTCCGCGAGATTGCCAAGGAAGCGGTCAAACGTCTCGGGGTTGATCTTGACCTTGATACCGATGTCGAAAAACTGTCCACGGCGGGCAAACAGCTTGTCGCGATTGCCCGTGCGCTGATGTCAGATGCCCGTCTGATCATCATGGACGAACCGACAACCGCCCTGACCGGCAAGGAAATCGAAACGCTTTTTCGCATCGTCAAGGATATCCAGTCGCGCGGGATTGCCATTTTGTTTGTCAGTCACAAAATGCGCGAAATGCTGGAAATCAGCGAACATATCACCGTCATCCGTAACGGTCAGAAAGTGGCCGACGGCCCGACCGGTGATTTTGACGAAGCCCTGATCACCCGTCACATGACCGGGTCTGATATCATTTCCGAACCCTATATCTGGGACCAGCAGAAATATGGTTCGATGCCGCCGCGCATTGAAACCAAAAACCTGACCCACGGAAACGATCTCGACAATATCAACCTCGCGATCAAACCGGGCGAGATTGTCGGTGTTTCCGGCCTGCTTGGATCGGGTCGTACCGAACTGGCCCTGTCCCTGTTTGGCATGATGCCCGGTTACAACGGCACCATTTCGATCAACGGCACGCAAACCGTGCTCGATACGCCGCAAAAGGCGATCAGGGCCGGGGTTGCCTATGTTCCCGAAGACCGTCTCAGCGAAGGACTGTTTCTAACCCAGGGCATTGATCGCAACATGCTTGCGACCAGTTACGAAAAACTGGCCCCCGGCCTGCTGATTGATCAGAACAAGGCCGAAGAATGGGTTGAAACCATGATCCGCGACATGCAGATCGCAACCCCCACCGGCAAAAAGCTGGTCAAGGAACTCTCTGGCGGCAACCAGCAACGTGTGGTGATTGCCCGCTGGCTTCTGACCAATGCCAAATTCCTGATCCTGAACGGCCCGACCGTCGGGGTGGATGTCGGATCGAAGGCGGAAATTCACCGGATCATTCGCGAACTGGCCCAAAAAGAAGGGCTGGCCGTGCTGATGATTTCCGACGACGTGCCGGAACTGGTCCATAACTGTAACCGTATTGTCCTGATGCATCGCGGAGCCTTTGTCGAGGAAATGGCATCTGCCGATACCTCCGAAGACCAGATCAGCGACAAGCTCAAGAATTTAACGTAAGGAAAAACTCGATGGCCTGGTTTCAAAAATCAGAGGTGGTCATCGCGGGCATTCTTGTGCTTGCCATGATCCTGATCGGGCTGGTCAACCCCGCCTTCTGGAGCCTGGACAACATGTTCAGTCTTCTGCGCAGCAACGTGATCATCGGCATCATGGCGCTTGGCGTTTTGCTGGTGATGATTTCCGGCGGGATTGATGTTTCGTTCCCGGCATTCGCTGTTGCCGCGATGTATCTGACCATCAAGGGCATGCTGTATTTCAATTATGACGGTGTTGTCCTGCCCTTCGTTGCCGCGGCGACCATGGGGGCGCTGTTTGGCTGTCTGAATGCGTTCTTTGTTTATAAATTCCGCATGATCCCGCTGATCGTGACCTTGGGTACGGGCAGCATGGTGCGCGGGTTCCTGCTGGGTGTTGTTGGCACCAGCATGATCAACATCAACAAAATGCCCGATGCCCTGATTGATTTCGGAAAGTCCGATATCATCAGCATGGTCAAACCCGATGGCACAACCTATGGCCTGACCGCGATGGTTGCTGTCTATGTCGTTCTGGCCGTGGCCCTGCATATTGTGCTGCGTTATACCATGATCGGCCGCGGGGTTTATGCCATGGGCGGCGATCCCGAAGCCGCCAGCCGCGTTGGCTTCAACATCCGCAAGATCACCTTCTTCATCTATTGTGTGGCCGGGGCCCTGGCCGGGTTTGCCGGCCTCCTGCACAGCGGCATGATCTGGCTTGCCAACCCGCGTGATTTCGTCGGTCTTGAACTGGACGTCATCGCGGCTGTGGTTCTGGGCGGTGCTTCCATCTTTGGGGGGCGCGGTTCCGTTCTGGGAACCATGCTGGGTGTGTTCATGCTGGTGATGGTGAAAAACAGCCTGATCATCATGAAGATCGACACGACGTGGCAGCGCGTTGTTGTCGGCGTCATCATTGTAATTGCCACCGCCATTACGGCATGGCGTGACCGCCGTGCGAATGCGTGAGGGGGCCGATATGAAACGTGAACTCGATTTCCGCAACCTTCTGAACAAGGACAACAATATCGTTCAGCTGATCGCCATGACGATCCTGATCTTTGTTGTCATGACCGCCCTTAGCCCGGATAAATTCCTGCGCTATTACAATTTTGAATCCATCACCTACACCTTCCCGGAACTCGGCCTTCTGTCGATTGCGATGATGATTGCCATGCTGACCGGCGGCATTGACCTTTCGGTGATCGGCATTGCCAACCTGTCGGGGATCTTTGCCGGGGTGATGTTCAAGAAATTCGCTACCGACGCCGGTGTTGCCGATACCGGTTTTGGCATTGTTCTGCTGGGTGGCGTTGTCGCCCTTGGCACCGGGCTTGTCGCCGGGGCTTTGAACGGTCTGTTGATTACCCGGTTAAAAATCACGCCCATTCTGGCGACCCTTGGCACCGGGCAGGTCTTTACCGGCCTTGCCATTGTCATGACCGGCGGCCCGGCAATTGTCGGCTTCCCCGAAGCCTGGGCCTTTATCGGCAATGGCAAGATCTTTGGGCTGGCAACGCCGTTTGTCCTGTTCGTGGTTCTGGCCTGCCTGATCGCCTTCATGTTGCGCCGCACGACCTTTGGCATCAATCTGATGCTGATCGGTACCAACCCGAAGGCCGCCCTGTTTGCCGGTCTGAAACGCGAAAAGATGGTCCTGCTCAGCTACATGCTGACCGGGGTGATGGCGTCCATCGCCGGAATCATTCTTTCGGGGCGTACCAATGCGGCAAAGTCGGATTACGGCACATCCTATCTGCTTCAGGCGGTTCTGATTGCGGTTCTGGGCGGCACCAACCCGGCCGGTGGCCGTGGCACGGTGCTCGGTGTGTCGATCGCGGTTGCGGCCCTGATGCTGCTGTCAAGCGGCTTCCAGATTCTGCGGTTTTCCAACCATCTGATCGATTTTATCTGGGGCGTGTTCCTTCTGCTGGTGATTGCGCTCAACGCCTATAAAAACCGTTCGCGTTAAACGAGGTGACTTCATGACTGCGTCAACCAAGGTTAACCTGCGCAAAACCTTCTTCGGCGACGCCGAACATGTCATCGCATCGCATGGTGGCATGACGGCCAGCCTGTTTCGCTATGAAACCGGCATCGAAGCAGTCCGGCTGAAAAACGAACGCGGCTATCTGGTCATTCTGCCCTTCATGGGGCAGATGATCTGGGATGCGGTGTTTGATGGCGTGGATCTGACCATGGAAAACATGTTCAGCATGCCGCGCCCGGCCAACGTCATTGTCGAAACCTATGGCTGTTTTGCGTTCCATTCGGGGCTGCTGACCAATGGCTGCCCCGGTCCGACCGATACCCATCCGCTGCATGGCGAAATGCCCTGTGCCGAAATGGACAGTGCCGCCATTGAATTTGGCCATGACGACGACGGTGCCTTTATGGCGATCAGTGGCACCCGCGAATATGTCATGGGCTTCGGGGCGCATTACATGGCGCGGCCCCGTGTGGTTCTGCGCCCGGATGCGACGCTTTTCGATATTCAGATGAATGTCGAAAACCTGTCGGGTGCGGCAATGGACCTGATGTATATGTGCCACGTCAATTTCGCGTTCTGTGATGGCGCACAAATCATCCAGCCCGCCGGTTTCACTCCCACCGACACCATCGTTCGCACCGAAGTCCCGGCCCATGTGCCGCGCAACCCGGATTACGATGCGTTTCTTGAAACGCTGGCGCAAAATCCGGCGGCGATGGAAACCCTCGACGAACCGCATCGCTATGATCCCGAACAGGTGTTTTACATCCGCAACGCCAAAACCGATGCGCATGGCAACACTGCCTGTATGATGCGCCGCGTCGAAGGCGATGCGTTTCACATTGCCTATAACACCAATGATTTTCCCAAAACGGTCCGCTGGATACTGGCCAATCAGGATCAGAAGGTCGCGGCCTTTGCCCTGCCATCCACCTGCGAACCCGAAGGCTTCAACGCCGAAAAAGCCAAGGGACATGTCATTTCCCTGCGATCTGGCGAAAGCCGGAATTTCTCGGTAAGGCTGGGCTATATGACGCAGGCCGAAAGTGACACGGCCGAACAGGCGATCCGTTCGCTGTAAATCAGGAGAATGAATATGGCAGGCAAAATTGCCATTGTCGGAAGCAACATGGTCGATCTGATCACCTATACGGATCGTATGCCGTTGCCCGGCGAAACCATCGAAGCACCACGTTTCGAAATGGGATGTGGCGGCAAGGGGGCCAATCAGGCCATCGCGGCTGCACGTCTTGGCGCCGATGTCATGATGGTCACCAAGGTCGGCGACGATATCTTTGCCGATAACACCATCCGCAATTTCGAAACATCGGGCATTGATACCCGCTTTGTCGAACGGGTACCGGGCACCTCAAGCGGCGTCGCCCCGATCTTTGTCGAACCGTCAGGCGAAAACTGCATCCTGATTGTCAAAGGGGCCAATGCACAACTGTCCCCGGCCGATGTCGACCGTGCTGCCGATGCGCTCAAGGAATGCGACCTGATTTTGATGCAGCTCGAAATTCCGCTGGAAACGGTGTATCACACCGTCGCCTTTGGTGCCGAACATGGCATTGAAACGCTGGTTAATCCGGCCCCGGCCCCGGCTGACCTCGACAGCACCAAAATCGAAAAGGCCACATTCCTCGTCCCGAACCAGACGGAACTTGCGACGATTTCGGGTATGGCCGTGAATTCATTGGCCGATGCCGAAGCCGCCGCAAGAAGCCTGATCGCACGTGGTGTCAAAACCGTAATTGTGACACTGGGCGGTGATGGCGCGCTTCTGATCAATGGGAACGATGCGGCGGTTCATATTGATCCGGTATCGGTCAAACCGGTTGATACGACCGGTGCTGGCGATGCCTTTATCGGCAGCTTTGCGCGCTACTATGCCGAAAACCGTGACGTCAAAGCCGCCCTTGAAATGGCCGTGCGGTATGCGGCTGACAGCATCACCCGTCCCGGCACGCAGAAATCATATGCAACCGTGCAGGATTTCGAAAAGTTCTGCCAATCGCTGTAATCAGGTCTGATCTTCGGACAACAAAAAAACGGGTGCAGGAGACTGCGCCCGTTTTTTATGTGGTCCGACGACACGGCACAGATTGCACCGTCCCCTAGGAACCAATCAGATACAGCACACCCAGCAAAGCCGCGACAATAAGAATGAAAGTTCCCGCGACCGCCACAAATCGCATCACCGGATGCAGTTTGGCAAGTTCCGTGGTTTCATCGCTCTGTGATTTATGGCCGCCTGCTTCGCGTTCCTTGTGAAACCGGCGAAGCGCCTCATCGCCACTCATCGGTGGCATCTGCATCCGGTCGAGAACCGTTCCCTGATCACGACGATCAGATGCCGGTTCACCATTGCGATTATTGTCTGCGGTCATCAATCCCGGTCAGCGTTCGGCGGTCAGGCCGTCATCACCAGCACCAAGGTCCTGCGACTGGTAAACCGGCCACTTCCCCGCAGCAAGACGATCAAGCGACGGGCTGTCCTGTCCCAGACGCGAACGATACATCCAAAGGTTCGCCATCACACGCTCGATAAACAGGCGCGTTTCACGCGACGGAATGCTTTCGATGAAATAAAGCGGATCTTCGTTATCCTTCAGCGCCTTCTGCCAGCGCCCCAGATTGCCGATCCCGCCATTATAAGCCGCCATCAACTGCAAGAAGCCGTTATCGACCCCGTTCTGCCCCAGAAGATGATCGACATATTTCTGACCCAGCGACAGGTTGACTTCCGGCTCGTAAAGTTCTGCACGCTTTTCACCGCGATAACGGGTATTGCCGATATAGCTTGCGGTTGCGGGCATCAGCTGCATCAAACCACGCGCCCCGGCGTGGCTCCGCGCCTCGGCATTGAAGCCGGATTCCTGACGCATCAACGCATAAATCAGCGCCCGGTCGACTTCATAACCGCCTTCCGGTGCCCATGGCGGAATCGGATAAAGCGCATTGACGATGACCTCGCCGGTTTTCTGCGCGATATAACCGCCCAGACGCATGGTCAGCGACGCAAAATTGGCACTATCGGCAAGCGCCAGGGCCGCACGGCGCAGCTTGGCATCGTCGCTGGCTGCAGCCTTGCGCAATTCCTGTTCGGCCTCTTCACGCCTGTCGATCTGGATCAGGGCAAGGGCACGACGGCCATGCGGATCCAGTTTCAGCTTGTTGGCGCGATTTTCATCAAGCGCCAGACTGTCCCAGTCAAACACGTCATCCCGGCCAAGCGACCGCAACGCCAGAAGCCCATAAAACGACCGCGGATATTCCGCGGCCATCTGCAACAATTTGTCGGCTTCAACAAAACGCCCGGCGGCCAGATCAATACGTGCGGCCCAGAACGCCCCGGCCGACCGCGTCCAGCTTGACGCATAGTCGTTCTTGGTCAGGGCCACAAAATGGTCATGCGCCTGATCCATCTTGCCCAGCCGCCACGCCGTCAGACCCGCCGTCCAATGCGCCTGCGGCAGATATTTGCCCGACCGCTTTGCGGCTTCGGCGGCATGGCGCAAAGCCAGATCGGGCTTGCCGAAATAATAATATCCCGATGCAATCGATGTTCTGGATTCGTCCTGCTCATAGGCATCAAACAAACGCTTGGTTTCCAGTGCCTCAAGAACCTCAAGCGCGCCTGTCGGCCAACCGCCGCCGATCCGCTGGCGAATGCGGCGTTTCAGAACCGAAACGCGCGAACGCTGTGCCGATGAAAGGCTTTTGGTCGATTTGTGGTAATAGGGACGGATATCTTCGTAATCATATCCGGCACCGTTGACATACCCGCCAACCGGTTTCTTCGGATAGGTGGCATTGCCACGACGTTGCAACGCCAGTTTATAGATGGTCGGCGCTTCGGGCAGATCGGCATAAAGTGCCAGCCAGTCCTTCAATTCCTTGTAGCGCGACCGATACGCCGTCGGATGCAGATAGCGCTGTGCTTGGACATGCCCCATCAGCAGGTCATCGGACAGACGCGAAATCAGGTTGTCCGCATCCTTCCAGCGGCCCTGCTCCTGCACGACAAAAATCTGTTCATAAAGTTCTGCATCACGCTTGGACAGCACAGTCGGTGTTTTGACCGAGCCCGCATCATCACTGGCCGCAGGCGCACTAAGGGCGGCCTGTTCCTTGGTCGCCTGGGCGTCGGTTACAGGCAGCGCCAATGCAATGGCACCCAGTGCGGTAATGAAAACGGTGCGCCGAAATGCCGATATGGCACGCGGCAGGCTTGTTTGTAGTGCTTCGATCAAAACCAGTCTTTCCCCTACGAGACTCCGGCAAAGCCGTGTTTGTATCCCGAAGCAGTTTCTCGTCGCAACCTGTAGAGTGCGGTGTCCCCCCGCATTTGGCAAAGATATATACCAGCAAAAGCCGGTGCCGCGAAATGATTTCTCCGAAATCAACCACTTGGCGGGGGTGGCCGCACATTGCCTGCCCGCTGCATATCGGCCATGCATCGTGCGTTTCGTAAGGTAATTTACGACAATTTCTGCGCCACGGCCCGCAAATCGCGCCACGCCATCCGTTTCTGTTCCGGTGTCCGAAGCAGATAGGCCGGATGGAACATGGCCGTCACATCGGCAACACTGGCAGCCCCTAGCGCCATTTCTTTCCACGTGCCGCGCAACCGGGTGATGCCGCGGTCTTCTTCCATCAGGGTCTTGGCCGCACTGCCGCCAAGGCAGATAACAACCTTTGGCCCGATCAGTTCAAGATGACGGCGGACAAATGGTTCGCACACCGCGATTTCGGCGGTGGTCGGCTGCCGGTTTCCCGGCGGACGCCAGGGCAGGATATTGGTGATATAGACTTCCTCGCGCGCAAAGCCGATGGATCGCAACATCGCATCAAGCAACTTGCCGCTCGGTCCGACAAAGGGTTCGCCCTGCCGGTCCTCTTCCGCCCCCGGTGCTTCACCCACCAGCACCAGCCGTGCTTCCGGGTTCCCCACGCCAAAGACGGTATTGCTGGCCGATTTCTTAAGTGCGCAGCCTTCGAACTTTTCGACCGCTTCCTTAAGATCGGCCAGATTTGTTGCCGCCGCGGCAAGGTCACGGGCCGATTGGCGGGCTTCATGTGGCGTATCGGATAACAGGAACCCTGCCCCCGGTGGCATGGGCGGCGGCGGGGTCATCGGGGTTGCACCACCGGCGGGCCGTGGCATCGCCGGGCGGGCAGCCGCGCCACCATTGGGCGGCAATGAAGCACGGCCGGGCTGGCCTGCTGCCTGTCGGCTCAGGCTTTCGGATGCCTTGAAACGGTCCAGCGGCTCGTCGGCAATCGCCTCGTCCGCGCCCATTTCAAACTGCCAGATCAATGCCTGCAGCGGGTCCAGGTTATTTACATCAAAATCTGTAATTGGTTTGCTCATCTACACAGGAACGGTGTATGTTGCGGCGCACTCTTTGGAATGGCGCATGGATTTCAATCGACTTTAACGATTTTGGATCACTTGCACCATATACAAACGTGACTCAAATCGGTACACCTATACCGATTAAACAATGAATGTGAGAAATCAGGGCTTGGGCGAGACTCTGATCGGTGAATACCGGCTTGTGACCCATACGGGCGAAAACAGTCCGAAACGGTCGGCAGCCAAAGGAGAGAGGCCATATGGAACGCGAATCCATGGAATTTGACGTGGTTGTCGTCGGTGCCGGTGTATCCGGTCTGTCGGCTGCCATTCGACTGATGCAACTCGCCCAGGAACATGAAAAAGAAATCACCGTATGTGTGGTGGAAAAAGGTTCCGAGGTCGGCGCGCATACGCTTTCGGGTGCGGTGATGGAACCGCGTTCGATGAACGAACTTTTCCCCGACTGGAAAGAACGCGGCGCACCGCTGAATGTCCCCGCTGGCAAGGACGAGTTCCTGATGCTGAGCGAAACCGGCGGTATCAAGCTCCCCACCCCACCGCAGATGCATAACAAGGGCAACTATATCGTCAGCCTCGGCAATGTCTGCCGCTGGCTTGGTGAACAGGCCGAAGCCATGGGGATCGAAGTTTATCCCGGCTTTGCCGCCGCCGAAGTCCTGTTTAACGAGGACGGTTCGGTCAAGGGGATCGCGACCGGCGATATGGGCATCCAACGCGATGGCACACCCGGCCCGAACCACGAACCGGGCATGGAACTGCATGCGAAATACACCTTCTTTGCCGAAGGCTGCCGTGGCTCGCTGTCCGAACAGCTGATCAAAAAATTCGACCTTCGCAAAAATTCCGATCCGCAAACCTATGGCATCGGGATCAAGGAACTGTGGGAAGTTGATCCCGAAGTTCACGAAGAAGGCAAAATCACCCATACCACCGGCTGGCCGCTTGATAAAAACACCTATGGCGGATCGTTCCTGTATCACCTTGATAACAATCAGGTCGTGGTCGGTTTTGTCATCGGGCTTGATTACGAAAACCCGCATCTCAGCCCGTTTGACGAATTCCAGCGGTTCAAAACCCATCCGAAAGTCCGCAAGATTTTCGAAAAGGGCCGCCGCATTTCTTACGGTGCGCGTGCGCTGAACGAAGGCGGTTTTCAATCGATCCCCGATCTGGTCTTCCCCGGTGGCTGCCTGATCGGTTGTTCGGCTGGCTTCATGAATGTCCCGAAAATCAAGGGTTCGCACACCGCGATGAAGACCGGCATGCTCGCCGCCGAGGCCGCGTTCGAGGCGCTAACTGCCGAAACGCCACCCGCCTCGATGGAAAGCTACCCGGAAAAACTTAAAAACAGCTGGGTCTATCCCGAACTGCACAAGGTCCGCAACATCCGCCCAAGCTTCGCCAAATGGGGCTTCTGGGGCGGCATGGCCTATAGTGCGGTTGATACCTATCTGTTGGGCGGCAAGGCCCCCTGGACCTTCAAGAACCATGCGGACCATACCTGCCTGAAACCGGCTACCGACATGCCGAAAATCGACTATCCGAAACCGGATGGCGTGGTCAGCTTCGACAAACTCTCGTCGGTGTTCCTGTCAAACACCAATCACGAAGAAGACCAGCCGATCCACCTGACGCTCAAGGATGCCAGCGTGCCGGTCGACGTCAACCTTGCGGTTTATGACGGGCCCGAAGCCCGCTTCTGCCCGGCTGGCGTTTACGAATTTGTCGCGGACGAGGACAAAGGCGGCAAACGCCTGCAAATCAACGCGCAGAACTGCGTGCATTGCAAGACGTGTGACATCAAGGACCCGACCCAGAACATCGTCTGGGTGGTGCCCGAAGGCGGCGGTGGCCCGAACTATCCCAATATGTAATGCTTGAAAAAGGGCCGCGTCGTGCGGCCCTTTTTCGTAATGTCGATGATCGATATGCGCCCTATTCCGGGGCATATCCGAATGCGGCGGGCGGATTGGCCGCCGTTTCGGTCCAGACACTTTTGGGCTGCATATATTCCATCAACCCTTCCTTGCCGCTCGACCTTCCATACCCACTGGCACCAAATCCGCCAAACGGCGACATGACATTGATCGTCTTGTAACTGTTGATCCAGAACGTCCCGGCACGGACATTCGCCGCCACCCGGTGCGCCCGGTCCACCGATTGCGTCCACACCGCCCCGGCCAGACCAAACTTGCTGTCATTGGCAATCGCAACCGCCTCGGCCTCATCGTCAAACGGGATGACGGAAACCACCGGGCCAAAGATTTCCTCGCGCGCAATCGCCATGTCATTGCGCACATTGCCCAACACCGTCGGACGCAGGAAATAACCCTCGTCATACCCTTCCGGGCGAATACCACCGGCCAGCAATTCCGCGCCTTCTTTCTGGCCTGCTGCCACCAACCGGCGCACGGTCTGATATTGTGCGTCATTGTTGATCGGGCCGATCTGGGTTGCGCTATCCATCGGATCACCAACCGGAATGCGATTGGCCCCATCGACCAGCATATCAAGGAAACGGTCAACCACATTACGCTGCACCAGCAACCGCGATCCCGCGACACAGCTTTGCCCCGCCCCGCTGAATATCGCGGCCTGCGCACCCAGCACCGCACGTTTAAGGTCGGCATCACCAAACACGATATTGGCCGATTTCCCGCCAAGCTCCAGCACGCAGGGCACGATATTCTGGGCCGCCTGTGCGGCGATAATTGCCCCGGTGCGCGGCGATCCGACAAACACCACCTTGCGCGTCACATCATGGGTGGTCGCCGCAACCCCGGTCGTGGTGCCAAGCCCGGTCAGAACCGTAATCACCCCATCGGGCAATCCGGCCTTTTTCGATAAAACCCCAAGGGCCAACGAGGTCAACGGCGTCATTTCCGATGGCTTCAACACCGCAGCATTCCCGGTGCAAAGGGCCGGGGCCAACTGCCATCCGGCGGTAAAGATCGGCGCGTTCCACGGCGTAATCTGTGTCACCACGCCATACGGCTCGGGCCGGGTATAGTTCAGATGGCTGGTCGGCACCGGGATCACATCACCATGCAACTTGTCGGCCCAACCGGCGTAATATTCAAACATCTCGGCAACTTTAAGCACCTCGACCTTGGTATCGCGGATCGGCTTGCCCGCGCTCACGGTTTCCAGCAACGCCAACTGATCAAGGTGATCACGCACCTGCTGCCCGATCCGCCAAAGGATGCGGCCACGTTCGGCCGCCGTCATGCCCCACCAGACTTTCTGCCCGGCACTGGCCGCCTTCATCGCGGCATCCACGACGTCCGCCCCGGCATCCTTAAGGGCCAAAAACGCTTTGCCGGTCGCCGGATCGATCAGGTCGAACATATCACCGCGTCCGGGCATCATCGCCCCATTGACCCAGCTTCCGATCTCATCGCTGCCAAAAAACGGCGCCATCGCCTTGTGATAGTCACGTGCCATCAGTTTGCTATCGCTGCTCATGATTTGGCTCCTTTGTGGGTCGGGTCGCATTCGGTGATACGGTTGAAATCGGCATTGTCAGACAGCAGTTCCTCGCTCGCCGCCCAGATCTGCCCCGCCAGTTCCGAAACCGGCATCGCAACACTCTTGTCCTTGGCCAACGCCATGGCAAGGCGCACGTCCTTTCGCATCAATCCCATGGTAAAGCCGCTGTCAAAGGCCCCATTCATCACCCATTTCGGATAATTGACCTCGCTGATCGCACTGCGGCCCGATCCGGCATTCAGCGCCGCAATCAGGTTTTCGGTGGTTACCCCCGCCGCGTTGCCCAAACGCACCGCCTCGCTCATGGTCAGAAGGTGGCTTGCCACCAGCATGTTATTGACGATCTTGACCGCATGCCCCGCCCCCACCGGCCCGACATGGGTGATCTTGCCACCCAACGAGCTTAGAACCGGCATCGCACGCGCCACATCGGCATCCCCGCCGCCAACCATCATGGTCAGATTGCCGCTATTGGCACCGGCTGGTCCGCCGCTGACCGGGGCATCAATCAGGATATGCCCCTGCATGCGCAGCACCGTATCAAGTTCGCGGGTCACATCGGGCTCGGACGTGGTGGTATCAATCACCAATCGCGGATCGATATCGCGTCCGCCAAGGCCCTCATCACCGCCAAGAACCTTGCGCACATGGTTTGCCGTCGGCAATGACAGGATGATCGTCGGGCACGCCTCAAACAATTCGGACAGTCCGGCGACAATCGTCACCCCCGACGCGGCGGCCTTGGCCTGACATTCCATCGAAACATCAAACCCGATGACCGAAAAACCATCCCGCAACAGGGTGCGCGCCATGCCCAGCCCCATATTGCCAAGACCAACGACACCAATGGTGCCGGTTTCTGGATTACTCACGATATTTGCCTCTTTGCTTTCAGACAGCCGGGCTCAGCCGGTGAAGGCACGCGCCTTCCCGTCACGGCACCGATGCGGTCCGATGTGATTTTTTGATTTTGCCCCCGAACTTTCCGGTGGATATCGGGCGAACTCAAGATCAATTGCCGGAACATGTTGTTGCCGAAACAGCAACACATATGCTCTGATTACGTGATCAGCTTCACAAGCACCAGACATCAACCACCCAATCAGGCACCCCAAACAGGCACGAACACCATGAAGATCGACGACAAGCCACTGCGTTATTTCCTTGCCGTGTTCGAGGCCGGATCCATCCGAACCGCGGCCGAAAATCTGCGCATCGCCCCATCCGCCATCAGCCGCCAGATCGCATCCCTCGAAGCCCATCTTGAAACGCTTCTGATGGAACGTACCAAACGCGGCATCATCTTTACGGAATCGGGCCATATGGTCGCCGCCCATGCCAGACGCCGCTTTGAAATGGACGAGGCCTTTTCGGTGGATCTGGCGGCTGCGCGCGGTGCCATCGCCGGAAAGGTGCGCATCGCCACGGGCGAGGGCTTTGTGGTCGACCTGGTCAATCACGTTGTCCGCCCGCTTCGCGATGAATTCCCTGATATCCGCCTTGAAATCGATGTCGCGGGCACCGAAAAAATCACCCACGGCATCCTGCGCGATGATTACGATATGGGGCTTGTCTTCAACCCGCCGCGCAATCCCGATCTGGAACTGCTGGCCGAGGATCACGCACCGCTTTGCGCCCTTGTCCCGCCGGGATTTGATCTGGCGAAAAAGGAAAGCTGCACGCTTTCCGATACGCTGAATTACCCGGCGGCCTTGCTGAACCCGCATTTTGGCGTTGCCAAACTTCTGGCCAATGTCGATCAGGGCAACCGGCTGGCCCGCGATGCGTTCCTGACCGCCGATTCGATCAATGTCGCGGTGCATTTCGTCCTGTCAGGCGGCGGCATCACCTTTCTTCCGGCCTTTGCCGTATCGCGACAATTACGCAGGGGCGAGGTGGTTGCGATCCCGATGACCGACCCTTTTCTCGCCCGTGTTCCATCCCATCTTCTGGTGCGCAAGGGACGCCCGAAAACCGCCGCTGTTCGGGCGGTTACCGGCATGATCCGCGACCGGATGGAAGCCTTCGGCTCCGCCTGGTATCCCGAAGAACACGCATAGCATCAAGGCACCTGTTGCCGTTCTGGCAACACAAGCATCCCAAAATGGCACTTGCTCCACCCCGGTCGAGTTTTCATTGTCGGACAAAATCCCCGGCGCCAAAAATGGCAGAATTGTGAAATATGCCAATGCCGGGATACCGCAGGGATGATGCAACAGTTCTGGCCTTTTTTGACCGTGGCCATGGTTGCGTCGAACACGCCACGTCAAGGAGACTGGGAAATGAACGCGCTTCGGGGACAATTGGAGCTCTGGCGGCTCCACCTCGCCGTTATCGTACTCGGCGCCATCGCCGAACTGATCGGCATTCAGAAAATTCCATTTGGCATCGGCGCGATTTTGCTGCTGCCGCTGCTTTATGCCTTCGTCATGGCGGCATTGATGAACCCCAATATCATGCCGAAATTCGGGAAATTCATCCGCCAGAAGGAAGTCAAGGCCGCATCGCCGCTGATCGTGATTGCGATCATGCCGTTTATTGCGAAATTCGGCACCACCATTGGCCCGGCAATCCAGACCATCATTGATGCCGGTCCGGCCCTTCTGTTGCAGGAACTGGGCAACCTTGGCACCATCGTTCTGGCCTTCCCGCTGGCGGTCTGGGGCCTGAAAATGGGCCGCGAGGCGATTGGTGCGACCTTCTCGATTGCACGTGAACCCAACCTTGCGATCATCGCCGACCGCTATACCCTCAAAAGCCCCGAGGGCACGGGTGTGATGGGCGTTTACGTGATCGGCACCCTGTTCGGGACCTTCATCTTTGCCATTCTGGCGTCCCTTTTCGCCAGTGCGGACATCTTTGATCCGCGCGCCCTTGCCATGGCATGTGGCATCGGCAGTGGCTCGATGATGGCGGCCTGCACCGGTGCGCTGACCGAAGTCATCCCGACCATGAAGGACGAAATCCTTGCCCTTGCCGGGGCCAGCAACCTTCTGACCTATGCGACCGGGCTGTATGCCGGCCTGTTCATCGCCCTTCCGATTGTTGAAAAACTCTATAACGCGACCGCTGGCAAAAACGATATCGCCACCGCAAACAAGAAGGAGGCCTGATCATGTCCGAGAATGCAATTGCAATGGAACGTACCCGTCCGAACATTGATCTGACAGATCACGCCGTTACCCTTGTCATCGTCTGCCTTGTCGGGCTGGTGATGAATACGGTCGGCCCGGCCATCCCGCTTGCCGATGGCTTTGTCGGCATGGTGGTGATCTATCTGATCACCATGGCCGGCCTGCTTCTGACCCGCTTTGCACCGTTCTATCTGCCAAGTGTCGCATGGATTTCGCTGGTCGGTATTCTTGCAACCCTGCCCTGGACCCCGGGGTCGGAATGGATCGTCGCACAGGCCAAATCGGTCAATTTCCTGGCCCTTGCCACCCCGGCCCTTGCCTATGCCGGTTTTGCGATTGCCAAAAAGGAAATCGAAGTCGCCAAGCATTCCGGCTGGAAACTGGCACTGGTTGCCTGCCTTGTCTTTCTTGGCACCTATGCCGGTTCGGTTCTGGTTGCCGAACTGATCCTGCGCCTGCAAGGCGTCTGATCCAACACCATATAAACGGGGGCCATCACGCCCCCGTTCTTTATGACACGCAACAGAGTATGCAGATGACTGTCACCCAATCCTCCCTTCATCCTCGCGCCACCGAACTCGTTGATGAATTCACCCAATGGCGACACCATCTGCATGCCCATCCCGAAACCGCGTTCGAGGAAAAGCTGACCAGCGCCTTTATCGCGCAAAAGCTTCAATCCTTCGGGCTTGATGTCAAAACCGGCATCGCCAGAACCGGCGTGGTCGCCACCCTTCACGGCAAAAAGGGTTCGGGCAAACGCATCGGCCTTCGCGCCGACATGGATGCGCTTGATATCCATGAAACCACCAATTTACCTTATGCCTCGAAACATCCGGGCAAAATGCATGCCTGCGGTCATGATGGCCATATGACGATGCTGCTGGGGGCTGCCAAAATTCTCGCTGAAAATCCCGATTTCACCGGCACGGTCGATTTCATCTTTCAGCCCGCCGAAGAAAACGAAGGCGGCGGGCGCGAAATGGTCGAAGAAGGCCTGTTTGACAGCCACCCGGCCGATGCGGTTTACGGCATGCATAACTGGCCCGGCCGTGATGTCGGCACCATGGCGATGAAGCCAGGCCCAATGATGGCCAGCTACGATATTTTTGAAATCATTGTGGATGGCCGCGGCTGCCATGCCGCCATGCCCCATCTGGGCCGCGATCCGATTACCGCCGCCGGTCAGGTGCTGCTGGCCCTGCAAACCATTACCGCGCGCAATGTCAATCCGCTGCAAAGTGCGGTGATCTCGCCGACCCAGATTTTCGCGGGCGACACATGGAATGTCATCCCCGACACCGCCACCATCCGCGGCACCGTGCGCACCTTCGCACCCGACATTCAGGATCTGGTCGAAGACCGCCTTAAAACCGTGGCCGATGCCACCGCGCGCGCATTCGGTTGCACCGCGCGCGTGATGTATCAGCGCCGCTACCCCGCCACGATCAACAGCGAAGCCGAAACCGCCATCGCCTTTGCCGCCGCATCGCGCGTCGTCGGGGCCGATCAGATCGACCAGACCCCCGAACCCTCGATGGCGAGCGAGGATTTCGCCTTCATGCTCAATGCAAAACCCGGAAGCTATGTCTGGCTTGGCAATGGCCCGACCGATGGCAATTGCCTGCTGCATAACGCTGCCTACGATTTCAACGACGATGCCATTCCATATGGTGTGAGTTACTGGATATCACTGGTCGAGGAATGCCTCTCAGAGTGATTGTTCAAGCTTTCAGTCAGTTTACCTTAATTCGCTGGAACGCAGCTTAAATGTTCCTTGCTGTAAGTCTTACGATAGACCTCAATCATTTCATCACAAACAAGCTTGTTGTCTCCGTATCCAAAGATCAAGCCTACCTTGTATTGCTGATCTGAATAGAAATCTCCCCGCTTATATATCCAGTAGTCTCCACCACTACTGATTGGTTCTTCAACTGCTTTTTCTAGACGACGCACACGATCATCATAGTCGCTCTCGCCACAGGCTGTTAGAATAGTAGCAAATAAAAGCACTATCAGCCTCATCTTCCGCTCGCCTTCTTTTTCAATGCGGCGTCAAGTAGCGCCTTTCTCTTTTCCAAGTTTTCATCCTCAGTCAATATTTGCCGGACTTCATGACTAACTGGATGCCCTTCGCCATATAAAATGGCTGATTGCACAGCGTTTTCTATCACATTCCGTAAGTCTTCCGGGTGTCTCTTGAAACCATATATATCAAAAAAACACCGGCAAACTGCATCACCAATGGAATAGGCATCGATTTTCCATTGTTTTCCTTTGAGAACATAGCAATCTCTGATCCCAGAATTAGAGATGCTTGCCGCTGTTGATCGAGTGGCATTCTTTTCTTGAATATCTGCAACATCCCTCACCTCAGTTCGCCTCGCCCTATTTCTTGCGTCATTGGCCTCACAACATCAAGGTAGCAACACACCGAACTTATTTATTGATATTTTATTTTTCCATTTCAACCCAAGGGCATTCACTCCAATCGGATCATATGTCGGTTCGGAATTTTCAATGACGATGCCATCCCTTGCGGCGTCAGTTACGGGATATCACTGGTCGAGGAATACCTATCAGTGTGATTTTCTGACGGAAATATCGCATTTTCCTTGTCTAATCCCCAATCTGCGCGTTCAATGTCCGCCCTTTTTTGACTGGCGATGGATGTGTGATGGAGATCGCGATTGTAACGCTTGATGGTTTTAACGAGATCGACAGCTTTGTCGCCCTCTCGATCCTGAACCGGGCCAGGGGCAATGGCCTTCGTGCGGTCATTACCGGGCCCGGCCCATCCGTGACCTCGATGAACGGGGTCGAAGTCAGGATACAGGAACCGTTATCCTTCACCGCGACGGCCGATGTCGTCCTGTTTGGCAGCGGCATCCACACCCGCGATCATATCAATGATCCCGATCTGATGGCGCAAATCCAACTTGATCCGTCGCGCCAGATGATCGGCGCGCAATGTTCGGGTGTGCTGTTCCTGCACAAACTGGGCCTTCTGCCCGCGACCATCACGACCGATACCAAAACCCGATCCCTTCTGGTGCGCACCGATACCGTGCTTGAAGACCGCCCGCTGGTCGCACAGGGCAATATCGTCACCAGCGGCGGCTGCCTGTCATCACACTATCTGGCGGGGTGGGTTCTCGCACGTGCGCTTGGCACCGACAAGGCGATGGCCATTCTGGAATATGTCGCCCCGGTCGGCCAGAAATCGCATTTTGCCAAACAGGCGCGTGACATCATCGTGCCCCAGCTTGATGTTCCCGCCAAACGCCCGCTTTACTGCTAGCTATATCCTCATCACGGGAACGTTTTTGGCTTTGCGCAACCACCTGTGGGAAGTTGCCGTACAATCACATATGCTGCGCCCGGTAGATACCAAGCTAAATGGCAAATGCTTTGCCTTATATTTGCCGACTGGTTAGGGTTAGCTCCATAAAAGTTAGTGGCCCGCATTGAGCGCAGAAAATGCGGCCGGTTGGGAATTGCAGACGCAGGACAAGTTTTTGAAACGCCATCTGTTAAACATCGTCATTCCGATGACGGCTCTTGCCCTTTCGGCCTGCGGCACCATGTCGCAGCCCGCTGATCGTGCCGAGTTCGAATATCCGCAAAGCAACAGCTTCTCGGGCAATTTCCTTGCCGGCAAGGCCGCCCAGATCGAAAACCGCACCGATTATGCCGCGCGCTATCTGTTGCGCGCCCATGAAATCGACCCGGAAAATGATGATTTGCGCCGCCGCGCCTTTCTGGCCCTGATCGCCGAAGGCCGCATTGCCGATGCAGAACCGGTTGCGCGCGTGCTCGTCGATGAAAATCCCGAAGACCTGTTTGCCATCATGACGGTGATGGATGCCGAAATCCGCGATCAGGATTATCAGGCCGCCCTTGATGCCGTATCGACCCTGCCGCAACGCGGGATCACCTCCCTGATCGTGCCGCTGGCCAAGGCATGGATTTATACCGGCCTTGATCAGCCACAAAACGCCATGGCCGCCCTTAACGAATTGCAGGGCAACGGCTCGCTCAATCCGCTGTCGGAATATCATCGCGGTCTGATCCTGGCCTATTTCGATGACCTGAACGCCGCCGAAGTCGCCCTTGCCAGCGCCTATGGCGACCCGGCAGATGCGCCGCTGCGCGCGGCCGAAGCATTGGGGTCGGTCTATGAACGCAAAGGCCAGACGCAAAAGGCATCCCTTCTCTATGAAAGCTATATGGACCGCCACCCGCAGTCGCTGGCGATGCCCTATCACCTTGACCGTCTGGCAAAGGGGGAGCCCCCCACCAGCGTCATCCTGACCCCGGCATCGGGTCTGGCGGAGGCCTATCTTGATATCGCGACCCTGCTTAGCCAGGAAAACGCGGTTGATCCGGCCCTGCTCATGGCGCGTTATTCGCTGTCACTGCGCCCCGGTGATGACATCACCCGCCTTCTGGTCGGCGAGATCATGGAAATCCAGCAACGCTTTGACGCAGCCGTCATTGTCTATCAATCGATCCCCAAAGACTCCCCGCATAGCTGGAACGCGCGCCTGCGTGCTGCGGCAAGCTATGAACAGCTTGGCAAGACCGACGATGCGATTGCCCTGCTCGAAACCATGGTCAATGAACGCAGCGACCGTCCCGATGCCCTGATCCAGCTTGGCGATATCCTGCGCATCGATCAGGACTTTGCCGGGGCGGCCAATGCCTATGACCGGGCGATTGAACGTCTGGGCGGCACGGATGCTGTCGGCTGGCGTCTGCTCTATCGGCGCGGCATTGCCTATGAGCGCGCCGGAAACTGGCCAAAGGCCGAGGCCGACTTCCTCAAGGCGCTCGAACTTGAACCCGATCAGCCCTATGTCATGAACTATCTTGGCTATAGCTGGGTCGATATGGGCAAAAACTTCGATCAGGCCGAAGACATGCTCAAACGTGCCGTCGAACTGCAACCCGATGACGGTTACATCATCGATAGCCTTGGCTGGGTCTATTACAAGCTCGGCCGTTATGATGATGCCGTCGAACAGCTCGAAAAGGCGGTTGAACTCAAACCCGATGATCCGACCATCAACGATCATCTGGGCGATGCCTACTGGCAGATCGGCCGCTTCCACGAGGCCCGCTTCCAGTGGCACCGTGCGCTTTCGTTCAATCCGACCGACGAACTGCGCGCAGATGTCCAGGCCAAGCTTGACGGCAAAACACCCCATGCCGGTGACGTTGCCGCAAACTGATTGATCGGGGATAAAGGGCATCCGCATCATGTCTTCGACCCATACCGAACCGGCCCCGGCCAAGCTCAACCTGTTCCTGCATGTCACCGGCAGGCGCGATGACGGCTATCACCTGCTCGATAGCCTCGTCTGCTTTGCCGATTGCGGCGACGTGATCACCGCAACCGCGCGCGATGATAGTGAACTGACCCTTGCGATCACCGGCCCGATGGCGGGTGATCTTGGCCATGGCAATATCGAAGACAACCTGATCCTGCGTGCCGCCCGCCTGCTCCGGGCCGAAGGCGCGGTAACGCAGGGTGCCGACCTCACACTTGAAAAAAACCTGCCCGTCGCATCGGGCATCGGCGGCGGATCGGCCGATGCGGCCGCGACCCTTCGCGTGCTCTGCCGGGTCTGGCAACTTGATATCCCGACCGACGCCCTTGAAAAACTCGCCCTTAAACTCGGTGCCGATGTACCGGTTTGTCTGCATGGCAAGACCGTCCTGATGCAGGGCATCGGCGAAAAACTCATTGATCTGCCGGAATTGCCCAGCCTGTCACTGGTGCTGGTCAATCCGGGCAAGGCGGTTTCAACCCCTGAAATCTTTGCTGCGCGCGATGCCGGTTTTACTGATGAAAATCTATGGGATCGCACGGCACGGTTTCAAAGTGCCGCCACCCTTGCCGCCGCCCTTCAGGACTGCCGCAACGACCTCACCCTTCCGGCATCGGGCATTTTGCCCGAAATCTGTGATGTGCTCAATGCGCTGGCCCGCGAAGACGGCTGTTTACTCGCCCGCATGTCAGGCAGCGGGGCGACCTGCCTTGCGATTTACGACACCGAAAATCAGGCGGAACGTGCCGCAAACGCGATTGCCGAAAGCCAGCCCGACTGGTGGGTACAGGCCACCGGAATTCAAACAATGCAGGATCGCGCCCGCGCGCAAATCGGCGCATCCTTCCCGACCTAAATCCCCGGCAAAAAAAGGTTCAAATAGAGGGTTGCACTCCGGCGCGGGGAACGCTATTTTCCGCGCCACACACGCTGATGGGGCGTGGCCAAGTGGTAAGGCATCGGTTTTTGGTATCGTGTACCGTAGGTTCGAATCCTACCGCCCCAGCCAAGACAAACCGCTTTGAGGTTTTCCTCAAAGCGGTTTTCTTTTTTCTGCTTCAAAACGACCGATAGCAGCGATTTTACGCCTCGCCATCTGCCAGTGCGCCACCGCTTTCCAAGAACCTGACATGACGCGAAAAATTACGACGCCCACCGTAATTGCGGTTTTTATCTGGTATCGACAACCCTGCATTGTATAGTCCTAATAAACCGTCAGGAATATGAGGATCATCCGTGTCAGATACCCAGACAGAAAGCGCCACGGCAAATCAATCAGATGGCGCCTCCGATGCCAACGACATCAAAGAAAAACTGGCAAAATCCGGTTTACTGTCCGGTCTTCTGGCTGATGAACACATAAAGAAAACCTTACTTGCCGAACTGCGCGATTTGGGCTTCAAGCCCCCACTTCATCATCTTGCCTTTCGACTGATCACTTCGACTGCTTCCAAGTCTGAATCCTTTATTGGCAAGTCAATCACCTCTCGCCTTGCCGCCTTCATTGACCGGCAACCAAAACTTGCAGGCTTGCTGCAACGCCTGATCAATATTCAGCATGGCGAAAAAACCAAAGACGCCCTCAAAAACAGCGTTCTTACCGCCATTACAGACGGCCGCACGGTTGATACCTCCGATATCAATATCGATTCGGCAACCTCACTTGAAACCATGCTGGCACTGTATAACGTCCAAGGTCAGGACAAAATCCTGAACGCGATAGACGATCAAACAAGCACTTTGATTGAGACTTTTCGTCAGGACATCACAAATGCGTTTCAGAGTGACTACGCTCCTGTTCTTTCTTGGCCGGAAACTGCACACAGGCCCCAAAACCTTGGTGCTTTTGACCGGGTGAAATATACTTCTGGCCTTGATGAATTGTATGGCCGCAACGACGAAATCACCCTTCTGCACCAATTCGTTGGCGATCTATCGCTGTGCGGACCGATATTCAATTTTCGCTGGATGCTGCTCACGGGTGATGGTGGGACCGGCAAGACACGACTGGCCTATGATTTCACCCAAAAGAAATTAAACTCGGCAATTTGGGATGCTGGCCGACTGTCGATAAAGGACCTGCAATCTGCCAGCAACATTGCAAAATGGCGGCCACAAAAACCGACTTTCATTGTGATTGACTATGTCGCGAGCCAACCGAAAGAAACCGGCAATCTTCTGCGCAATTTCGCCAGTCAGGCCAAACATTATGATTTTCCAGTCCGCGTCCTTTTGCTCGAACGCAAAGCGGACGAAAACTGGCTAAACCAAATGATCCCCCCGAACGGCGACGACATAATGATATTGAATCATGTGTTTGGTCATGAAGACAAAAATGGGTTTCCCATCCCACCGGTGGATGAAACCGCCATTATCCAGATGATGCGTGGTCGTTTCATTAAAGACGGAAAAACCCCGCCGGATGATGAAACCCTTTTATCTGCTGCAAAAAAGGTCGATACACGTCCAAATGATTCTGGTCTTCCTCGTCCGCTTTTCGCCTTGGCCACCGCAGATGCCCTCATGGCCGAAGCCGATGAAGATTCCCAATCAAATACCGAACAGATTGTCGTCCAACTGACCCAAGAAGACGTCCTTGAAGGCATGCTCAAGCGCGAAGAATATATGCACTGGCGACCAGCAGCCAAGGATGAAAAAGGCGTATTGCAGCGCTATAAACTGGCTTTGGCCCTTGCAACTCTCCAACAAGAAGTATTGGACTTTAACGATCTCGCTTCCAAAGAAGCGGACTATGGGGCCACACTTGCGCGATATCTTCCTGATCCCCCACCCGATGAAAACACCCATCTTATCTTGGCACTGAGCGGCACCGGAACGTTCTTGCCACCGCTTGAACCCGATATCATGGGCGAATATTTTCTGGCCAAAACCCTGATGGAAGATATTCCCAAACACCGGCATACCTTTCTCAATGCAGTCTTGGAAAAAGGTAAAGTCGGCTCCGTGATCACTCTTTTGCGAATGCAACAAGACTTCCCACAAAAAATCGCAGAAATTGATCTCCCGTCCGCCATGCAAATCTGCAACACCGAACAGGCTGCTTATACTTATTCATTTCTGGCACCGAACTATACAACACACTACCTGAGATCAAATGCCATTCCAGCCGCAAACAACTTCTTAAATGGTATCCAAGGCCTGACTAATAAATTCCCCGAAAGCAACCGTATAACTTTGCAAGAAGCTAAGGCTGTATTCAACGCCACCAACGCCGCTCTTAAAAACGGCGACTGGGTCAGAGTTGACGACATGCTGGCCCGACTGGATACCCTTCGCAGCCAATTCAGCGATCATCCTGAAATCGCTTTGCCTGAGGCACGGGCCGCCCTCAATGTCATTAACGCTGCTGGAGAAAAGGACGACTGGGTCAGGGTTGACGACATGCTGGCCCGACTGGATACCCTTCGCAGCCAATTCAGCGATCATCCTGAAATCGCTTTGCATGAGGCACGGGCCGCCCTCAATGTCATTAACGCTGCTGGAGAAAAGGGCGAATGGGTCAGGATTGACGACATGCTGGCCCGACTGGATACCCTTCGCAGCCAATTCAGCGATCATCCTGAAATCGCTGTGGAAAAAGCAAGGGCCGCTGTCAATATCATCAACGCTGCTGGAGAAAAGGGCGACGGGGTCAGGGTTGACGACATGCTGGCCCGATTGGATGCCCTTCGCAACCAATTCAGCGACCATCCTGAAATCGCTTTGCGTGAGGCAATGGCCGCCGTCAATGTCATCAATACTGCTGGAGAAAAGGGCGACTGGGTCAGGGTTGACGACATGCTGACCCGACTGGATGCGCTTCGCAACCAATTCAGCGATCATCCTGAAATCGCTTTGTATGAGGCAATGGCCGCCGTAAACGTCACTAGCGACGCTGGAGAAAAGGGCGAGTGGGTGAGGGTTGACGACATGCTGGCCCGACTGGATACTCTGTGCAACCAATTCAACGACCATCCAGAAATCGCTTTGTATGAGGCAATGGCCGCCGTAAACGTCACTAGCGACGCTAGAGAAAAGGGCGGCTGGGTCAGGGTTGACGACATGCTGGCCCGGCTGGATGTCCTTCGCAACCAATTCAGCGATCATCCCGAAATCGCTTTTCATGAGGCAATGGCCGCTTTCAACATCATCAACGCTGCTGAAGAAAAGAGCGAATGGGTGAGGATTGACGACATGCTGACCCGACTGGATGCCCTTCGCAACCAATTCAGCGATCATCCTGAAATCGCTTTGCAACAGGCAATGGCCGCCGTAAACGTCATAAACGCTGCTGGAGAAAAGGGCGACCGAGTCAGGGTTGACGACATGCTGGCCCGACTGGATGCCCTTCGTAACCAATTCAGCGATCATCCTGAAATCGCTTTGCAACAGGCAATGGCCGCCGTAAACGTCATAAACGCTGCTGGAGAAAAGGGCGACCGAGTCAGGGTTGACGACATGCTGGCCCGACTGGATGCCCTTCGTAACCAATTCAGCGATCATCCTGAAATCGCTGTGGAAGAAGTAAGGGCCGCTGTCAACCTCACTAACGCTGCCGGAAAAAATAGCGACTGGGATCGCGTTGGGGCAATGCTGGAACGATTAAATACCTTAGCAGACAAATTTGGAACAGAACTCGTTCTTTCCGAGACGAACGACGACCAAACTCTCACTTTGGAAGATATGATTTCTTATGTGACGGGTATCCTTAGCCTCAAGCCCGAATAGAACCTTGTGCACACATGCATTACGGTGCAACTAACCCCGCCATCACCGCCACAAGCGCCCGGATCGCATCCCCATCGGTCTCCACCCGTCCGGCGGCATAACCGACCCCCGCCGGAATGGCTTTCTTGCACGATGCGTGCAGCTCCACCGCCCCAGTTTTGCGCAACAATACCGCCGCATTTTCCGGTGTAATACCGCATCCCGGCAGGATCGTGATCCGTCCGTCTGCCTGCGTGATCAGGCGCGCAATCATGTCCGCCCCCTGTTCGGCGGTCGGCTGCTGGCCCGATGTCAGGATGCGGTCAAAGCCAAGATCGATGGCACCTTCAAGCGCGTCAAACGGATCGGGCACTGCGTCAAACACCCGATGCAATGTCGCCCCAAGCCCGCCCGCCACGGACAGAAGATCGGCCAGCATATCCCGATCAAGCCGCCCGTCTCGCATCGCCGCCCCAATCACGACCCCCTCTGCCCCGTGGTCGCGGGCAAGGGCGATGTCATGTTTCATCATAGCCACGTCAGACGCGCCATAGATGAAATCGCCGGGCCTTGGCCGGATCATCACCCGGCAGGGCACGGGAATATCGCGCAAACGGGCCATCGCCCCGGCACTTGGCGTCACCCCGCCGACCGCAAGGGCCGCGCAATATTCAATGCGATCCGCCCCGGCACGCGCGGCCACCATCGCATCGTCAAAACTTTCAACACAGATTTCCAGAAGCGGTTTGATCCCGGCTGTCATACACCCGCCCCGCCATCCAGAAGATGCAGCATCGCCGCCCCGCGAAGCCCGCCATCGCGGCTATGCTGCCCCGGCACCACCAAGGGCGCGTCATAACGGCCCAGAACCCGTTTGCGGACCGCGTCATCGATCATCGCAATCAGGCGGCTTTCGGATGCCAGCCCGCCGCCGACCGGCACGCAATCGGGGTCAAGCACATTGACCATCAATGCAAGCTCCCCCGCGATAAGATCGACAAAAATCTCCACCGCGCGGCCTGCCATCGCGTCCCCGCCCTGCCAGCCGTCGGTGATCTCGTAACTTGGCCGTTCCTGTCGGGGGGAAAGTCCGGCAATCTGCGCGTAAATCCGTTCAAGCCCCCGCGCCCCGCCCCAGGCATCAAGGCACCCGGTCCGGCCACAGCCGCACACCACCGGCGCAAGCCCATGACGGATCAGCGCACCCGACACATCATTGCCATGCCCCCATTCGCCGCGAATGCCACTGCGCCCGCCAATGAACTGCCCATCCACCACAATGCCGCCGCCCACCCCGGTGCCAAGGATGATGGCAAAAACCGTCCGCGCGCCCTTGGCCGCCCCGCTGCGTGCCTCGGCAAGTGCAAAGCAATCGGCATCATTGGCAACCCGCACATCGCGGTTCAGGATTCTGGAAAGTTCCGGGCCAAACGGCCATCCCTTGATCGCCGGAATATTGGCCGAAATCACCGCCCCGGTCTGCGGGTCAAGCCCCCCGGCAAAGCTGATGCCGATATCGGCATTCTCGCCAAATTCACCGTCCGCATCGGCAATCAGCCCGGCAATCGCCGCAACAAAGGCATCGCGATCCTGTGCGGGTGTCGGCACCTTGATCTGGGACCGGATATCGCCCCCGCCATCAAACACCCCGAATTCGATTTTCGATCCGCCAATATCAAATGCGTACTGCATGCCAGCCTGCCCAAAACCCCGTGATCTTTCCTATCGGATATACCACAGGACCGCCGCCCGCAAAAACAAACGGCGTCCGCCACATGTGCGAACGCCGTTCCATATCGACAATCAGATTGATCAGGCGCGCAGCCGTGCCGCCAGATCGTCATAACCCGGCATGCCCTTGACCGGCCCAAGCGCTGTCACCGTCGGCGTCCCGCCCAGAAGCGACTTGCCCGCCGCACGCACCCGTTCAAGGTCAACCGCCTCGACCTTGGCAATGATTTCTTCCATGGTCTGCGGACCACCAAAAATCTGGATCTGGCGCGCAAGCGTTTCGCAACGACCGGAATTGCTTTCCATGCCCATCACGACCGATGCCTTAAGCTGTGCGCGCGCCCGGTTCACTTCTTCCTCGGTCAAATCGACCGTGGCGCGCACCAGTTCGTCACACATCACCGGCATCAATTCGCCAATGTCATTCGGCCCGGTTCCGGCATAAATCGAAAACAGCCCGCCATCGACATAATGTGACGAGAAGCTATAGACCGAATAGACAAGCCCGCGCTTTTCACGGATTTCCTGGAACAGCCGCGAAGACATGCCGCCACCCAGAAGCGTGTTGAACACCTGCAGATCATAGAAACTGTCATCGGTATAAGACACCGTCGGCAGACCGAAAATCACATGCACCTGTTCAAGGTCGCGCTGCTCGATCCGGCTGCCGCCCTCATAGCGAAGGGCTTCCATTTCATGATCTTCATGCGCCGGAAGGTTATCGAACTTTTCCGATACCAGATCGACAATCTGCTGATGATCAACCTTGCCCGATGCCGAAAACACCATGCGTTTCGGGCTGTAACGCCGCGACATGAAATCAAACAGATCATCGCGTGACAGCGACGATACATTTTCCGGACTGCCCAGGATCGACCGGCCAAGCGCCTGATCGGGCAGGGCCGTTTCCTGGAAATAGTCGAAAATGATGTCATCGGGCGTGTCATTGGCCTGCCCGATTTCCTGCAAAATCACCTGACGTTCGCGTTCAAGTTCCTTCGCATCAAGGGTCGAGTTCTGCAAAATGTCGGCAATCACATCAATCGCCAGTTCCTGATCTTCATGCAGGACCTTGCAGTAATAGGCCGTATTCTCGCGCGAGGTATAGGCATTCATCTGCCCGCCAACATTCTCGATTTCCTCGGAAATCTGAAGCGCGCTGCGACGCCGCGTTCCCTTGAACGCCATATGTTCAAGCATATGGGAAATGCCGTTGATATCGGGTGTTTCGTTGCGCGCACCCACATCAACCCACGCGCCAAGCGCTACGGATTGAACATGTTCAAGGCGGTCGGTCGCAACGATCATCCCGTTGTCAAGCCGGGTGAGCTCGACTGTCATATAGCTTTACTCCTGTGTTTCATTTCATGCCCTCGTATTACTGTATTTCAGGCCGCACGTCGCCTGTCGCGAACATGCGCCATCAATGCACCAACATCATTGGACATGGGCTCGACCTTCTCAGGCCGGTCATATAGGTCAGACAGCCGTTCGGGCAAGTCCGGGTAAATCCCCGATGCCTGTTTGACCGCATCCGGGAACTTCGCCGGGTGTGCTGTCGCCAGGGCCACCATCGGCACCGATTTATCGCGATTGCATTTGCGCCCGGCGACAATACCGATCACCGAATGCGGATCAACAAGCTCGCCACTGGTCGCCAGCACATCCCTGATCGCCGCCCGGGTTTCATCATCGCTTAGCCGATAACCGTCAAAATGTTCCCGCGCCCGGGCAAACTGCCCTTGCGACATTTCCATGATCCCGGTTTCGCGGAACTTCGTCAGCATCCCGGCAATCGCAAGGCCATCACGATCATAAAGATCAAACATCAACCGTTCAAAGTTCGAACTGACCTGAATATCCATCGATGGGCTGATGGACGGCTCGACACCTTCCATCTTCATCACCCCACTTTCGAAAAAGCGGGCGAGAATGTCGTTGCGATTGGCCCCGACCACAAACTGTTTGATCGGAAGCCCCATCTGCATCGCGGCATATCCGGCATAGACATTGCCGAAATTGCCCGACGGCACGGAAAACGATATTTCGCGTTCCGGCGATCCAAGCTGCGCCCCCGCCCAGAAATAATAGGCGATCTGGCACATGATGCGCGCCCAGTTGATCGAATTGACCGCCGAAAGGCCGACCTCGTCGCGAAACGCATGATCATTGAACAATGCCTTCACCAGGTCCTGACAATCATCAAACGATCCCTCGACCGCGATGTTATGCACATTGTCCGACAGGATGGTCGTCATCTGGCGGCGCTGGACTTCGGAAACGCGCCCCTTCGGATGCAGGATGAAAATATCGATATTTTCCCGATCCCGGCAGGCTTCAATCGCGGCTGACCCGGTATCGCCCGACGTCGCCCCGACAATCGTGATCCGTTCGCCGCGCTTGGCCAGAACATGGTCAAACAGCCGCCCGACCACCTGCAACGCATAATCCTTGAACGCCAGGGTCGGACCATGAAAAAGCTCCATCACCCAGTCATTGGCACCAAGCTGCTTAAGCGGTGCGACCGCTTCGTGATCAAACCCGGCATAGGTTTCTTCAAGGATGGTTTTAAGCGCCGCATCATCGACCGATCCGGTCGTAAAGGGCTGGATCACCTTATAGGCAACCTCGGCATAAGTCAGGGTCCGCAGCGCACGAATGTCATCGGCAGTAAAAGTCGGCCAGCTTTCAGGCACATACAATCCACCATCACGGGCCAGACCGGCCAAAAGGACATCATCAAACTGCAAAACCGGCGCGGTTCCCCGCGTGCTGACATAACGCAACGACCTATGCTCCTGAACTGGGCTTTCACAACATTCAGGCACCCCTGCCCCAAACGGGCAAAGACACTCCAAACCGAAAGTTAGTGAGGGGAACAGCCGCCATAGTCAAGGGTCAATCCGGAAGATCAGGCGTGCTTTGCGCAATATCGCGTAACGCCGCGTGATCGCTGCCTATTTATCAAGCTCGATCCCGTGTTCCTTGAGCTTGGCTTCCGCCACCGCGGCACGGCGCACCACCGTGCGGTAGTTATTCAGAAGAATCCGCAGGATCGCCTTGATGAAGCGATCGGACGCCGCCATTTTCTGCTCAAACGTCTGGCGATTGATCGCAATCAGGACCGTGCGTTCACGCGCCCGCGCCGATGCCATCCGCGGCTGGTTGTCCACCAATGCCAGTTCACCGAAAAGCCCCCCGGCTTCGATGGTGCCAAGGATGACTTCTTCGTTGCCATTCATGGTCTTGAAGATTTCAACCCGGCCTTCCTGCACGACAAAGGCTGCACTGCCGGGTTTTCCTTCCCGGAAGATCACCTGATCGGCGGCATATACCTGCCGATCCATCACTTTCTTGTTGCCGTCGGTTATCCCCATGACACTTCCGGGAAAATGGACATTAAATCAGAATATCCTGATGTGGGGCTATTTGCCTGCCGTCACCTGTGCCGGAAGGACGAGTGATGCTAGCAGATACCTATCGCCAATCAATCAGTTTCACCCGCCATATCTGTTTTCCATATGCGCCTTGAAGGCCGCCACGCCAAGCGGTTGACCGGTTGCCTCGATCAGAATCTCGTCGGTTGATTTGCTCGATGCCTTGCCGTGGATATTTTCGCCAAGCCACCCCATCAACGGGCTGAAATCGCCCCGTGCCAATGCGCCTGGAATTTCCGGCTTGGCCTTTTTCGCTGCGGCAAAAATCTGGGCCGCTGCCATCGCGCCCAGCGTATAGGTCGGGAAATATCCCCACGCACCTGATGGCCAATGGATATCCTGCATGCAGCCATCCCTGTCATCGGGCGGCGTAATGCCCAGCAACTTGCCCATCATTTCGTTCCACGCCCCGGGCAGATCAGCAAGCTTCATGTCGCCTTCGATCAGGGCGCGCTCCAGCCGATAGCGCAGGATCACATGCGCCGGATACGTCACCTCATCGGCATCCACGCGGATCAGGCCCGGCTCGACCCGTGTATAAAGCCGATGCAGGTTGCCTGCATTCCAAGCCGCGTCATCGCCACCAAACGCCGTCTTGAAGACCGGCCCGGCATAGGTCAGGAATTCTTCCGACCGGCTGGCCTGCATTTCCACCAGAAGCGACTGGCTTTCATGCAGGGTCATGCCGCGCGCCTTGCCTACCGGCTGATTGCGCCACGCGCCGGGCAATCCGCGTTCATACATCGCATGGCCGGTTTCATGCAGAACCCCCATGATCGCCGATGTGAAATCATTCTCGTCATAGCGCGTCGTAATGCGCACATCATCGGGAATGCCGCCACAGAACGGATGATGCGAAATATCCAGACGGCCATGCTCGAAATCAAAACCGACCGCCTGCATCAGATCAAGGCCGACCCTGTTCTGAACCGAAACCGGGAACGGCCCGGCCGGGCTGATCGGGGCTTGTTCGGACTTCTGGCGTTCAATCACTTCGGCGGTAAAGGACGGCAGGAACGATTCCAGTTCGGCAAACAGGCTATCGATCCGATCAGACCGCATCATCGGGTCATACTGATCGAGAAGCGCGTCATAGACCGACGTGCCAAGGGCTTCGGCCTTGGCTTTGCCCGCCTCTATCGACAGGTCAAGAACCGTCTGAAGTTTCGGCAAAAGCCCGGCAAAGTCATTATCGGCACGCGCCCCGCGCCATGCGACTTCGCAACTGGTCGCCGCCAGCGACATTTTCTCCACCAGATCGGACGGCACCGCCGTGCCATGCACCCAATTGCGTTTCATTTCCGCCAGATTGGCTTTCTGCCACGCATCAAGGTTTTCACCCCCGGCCGCTTCGATCAGATCGCCCATATCGGGTGCGGTGATCAGTTCATTGGCCATGACATCAAGGGTCGCCAGTTGCTCGGACCGGGCATTGGCCCCGCCATTGGGCATCATCGCCGCCATATCCCAATGCAGCATGCCGCCTATATCGGACAGAACATTGATGCGGCGAAAACGGGCTTCAAGCGATTTATAGGCGTCAGTCATGGAAACTCCTGTTCGGCGGAACCGGAAAACGGGGCAAAAAAAAAGCACGGCCAAAATGCCGCACAATGGCGGCATCCGGCAATCAAAGGGCTGGATCACAGGCAGCCAGATCAGCTGTCTGCGCCATCCTTCTGCGGGCGGCGGTGATACAGAATAAAGATCACAATCAGCGAAAGCGCAAGGCTGTACCATGTGATCGCATATTGAAGATGATTGTTCGGAAGATCGATTTTGGCCTGACCACCAATCGGCAACCCGCCGGGGATTTCCGTTTCGTCAAGTTCAAGATAATAGCGGCTGGCAAGATCCGCCCCGCTATCCTCGGCCATCGCATCGACATCGACAAAGAACCACTGGTTTTCCAGCGGCTCGTTTTCCGGCTGAACCCAGTGTCGGGTCTGCGGCAGGCGCAACACACCCGTCACCCGAACATTGCCTTCAATCAGGCTGTCAGGGCGGGTTGACGGATCGCGATAATCCTGCGGCACCCAGCCGCGATTGACCAGAATGATCCGGCCATCTTCCTGTTCCAGCGGCGTGATCAGATGAAACCCGATATTGCCCCGGCGTGTGCGCGCCATCAGATACATTTCCTGATCGTTCAGGAAATGACCGTCGGCATAGGCGGCCCGGAATGCCATCGCCGGGTCCGGTGCCACATCGGTTGGCACGGCAATCGGCGGCTCGGACGCATGCGCCTGACGTTCCGCGATCAGGTTCTGTTTCCAGAACAGGCGATCCACCTGCCAGGACCCAAGTCCCAGAAGGATCACAAGGGCAAGACCGGCACAGATTTTGATCGCAGGGCTGGGGCGTGTCGTCAGAAGGGGCATCTATTGGGTTCAATCCTGTTCGGAAGTCGACCGATGGCGATATTGCAGCGCCACCATGAGGCCTTTTAACGGTCGCAGCAAGGCCAGTGTTACCCCGATGATGGTCGGAAACCATAACACCGCATGCAACCACAAAGGCGGCATATAGGTCATCTCGACCCAAAGCGCCAGCGGCACCACGACAAAACCAAGGATGAAAATGATGAAAATCGCCGGGCCATCACCGGCATCATGACCACGAAGGTCAAGACCGCATTGCTCGCAACTCTCGCGAACCGTCAGAAAGCCCGAAAACAGCTTTCCCCCACCGCAGCGGGGGCATTTGCATGCCAGCCCGGTGCGTATGGGGGAAAGTGCTGGATAATAATCCATGGTCATTGGGTGACCGGTATCCTTTATTCGCCGCCCCAGATGTAAACGGCAAAGAACAGGAACAGCCAGACAACGTCAACGAAATGCCAGTACCAGGCTGCGGCTTCCAGACCGAAATGATGATCGGGTTTGAAGCCGTCCTTGATCGCGCGGCCAAGGCACACCGCCAGGAACACCGTACCGACAAACACATGGAAACCGTGGAAACCCGTCGCCATATAGAAGGTCGATGAATAAATGCCATCGGCAAAACCGAATGCGGCATGGCTGTATTCATAAGCCTGAAGACACAGGAAGATAACGCCAAGGGCAACCGTAATCGCCAGCCCCTGCACCATATCCTTTTTCTTGCCTTCAAGGCAGCCATGATGCGCCCAGGTCAGCGTGCAGCCCGACAGAAGCAGAATCAGCGTATTGAGGAACGGCAAATCCCACGGATCAAGGACTTCAACGCCTGCGGGCGGCCATTCGGTCACGCCGGGGCTGAAAATCACAAACGCGTTGTGGAAGAAGGCCCAGAAGAAGGCGACAAAGAACATCACCTCGGACGCGATAAACAGCGACATGCCATACCGCAAGCCGATCTGCACCACCTTGTTGTGGTAGATGCTGGACTCGCTGATCACGTTGCTCCACCAGCGGAACATCACAAAAAGAATGCCCGCCAAACCAAGTGCTGCCAGCCAGAAATCTGTCGGCGCACGATCCGAATGCATGAACATGACCATGCCACCGGTAAACAGCCCTGCCGACATCGCAGCCACCAACGGCCACGGGCTCGGGTCTACCAGATGGAACGGATGTTTCTGAGCGTGATCACTCATTCCTCGCCCCCCTCAATCCTCACAAATGAAACCTTTAAAGCTCTCTTCATTGGAAACCGGGATACCTGCACAATCATCAGGCCCTAGCCTCCATTTTCTTCGTCCCCGTCCGGCCCTTCAACCGATGCCTCGGCCTTATAGAAGGTATAGGACAGGGTAATGGTCTTCACGTCTCGGGTATTCGGGTCTTCTGCAATCGCCGGATCGACATAGAAACTGACCGGCATATCCACACGCTGGCCGGGTTCAAGCGTCTGTTCGTCAAAACAGAAACAGGCGATCTTGCTGAAATACTGCCCGGCCTTAAGCGGCGTTACATTGTAAACCGCCTGACCGGTGATCGGTTTGACCGACATGTTTTCGGCCATGTAATGGGCAAGGTTGTCTTCGCCCAGTTTCACGGTCATTTCGCGCTGCTCGGGCTTGAACTGCCACGGCAGACGGGAATTCACATCGGCATTGAACCGGATTTTGATGGTCTGTTCCGAAACATCGCGCGGCGCATCGGTGCCAACCTGCGTTGTGCCGCCATATCCCGTCACCTGACAGAACAGCGCATAAAGCGGGACCGAAGCATAAGACAGGCCAATCATGCCGCCAACAACGGCAACACAACCAAGCAATACGCGCTTGTTGCGCGCCTTTGTTTTGTCCGCATGCTTCTGATCAGCCATATATGCCCTAGCTCATCTTAAGAATGGTGATGGCGAAAAACAGAACCGCCAACCCGCCAAGAATGACAAGAAACGCCCAGTTCTTTTTGCGCCGTTTGGCGTAAAACGCGTCGAGTTCGGCTTTGGTCATTTTGGGCTCGGTCATGCCAGATATCCTTTGATCCAGACATCGGCAACCATCGCCCCGAACAGAACGAACAGATACAGGATCGAATATCCGAACATCTTGTGCGGTGCTTTTTCTTCCGCATTGCGCAACACGCGAACCGCATGACGCAGGAACCAAAGCCCGGTCAGTCCCGCCGTCACACCGTAAAACACGCCAAGCAATCCGGTCGCGACCGGCACAAACGTGATCGGCAACAACAGGATCGTATAGATCAGCATCTGTTTTTTGGTTGCGGCCTCCCCGGCCACAACCGGCATCATCGGAACCCCGACCTTGGCATAATCGCCACACCGGAACAGGGCCAGCGCCCAGAAATGCGGCGGCGTCCACATAAAGATAATCAGAAACAGCGCAATCGAATTGATATCGATCCCGCCGGTCACCGACGCCCAGCCGATCATCGGGGGAAATGCCCCGGCGGCACCGCCAATAACGATATTCTGCGGTGTGCTGCGTTTCAGCCACATGGTGTAAACGAACACGTAAAACGCAATCGACACCGCCAGAAGGGCGGCGGCGGCAAAATTGATCGCAACCGCCATCACGGTCACCGAAAGAATGGATAACGCAATCCCCAGCGAAAGCGCCTCGTCGGCGGGCACACGCCCCGCCGGGATCGGACGGTTCTGGGTGCGTTTCATGTGGATATCGATGTCGCGGTCGTACCACATGTTGATCGACGCCGCCGCACCGCTGGCAACGGCAATGCAGGCAATCGCAACCAGTGCCAGGAACGGATGCATTGTTCCCGGTGCAATCAAAAGACCCACGGCACCGGTAAACACCACAAGGGTCATCACACCGGGTTTAAGCAACGCAATATAGTCGCGCACTTCCGATACCGGTAATGCGGCGATGTTATCGATTGCAAGGGTCTGCTGGGCGGCCTGCTTGGTCATGTAATTCTGGTCTTCTTTTCTCGGGGCGGTCGTATGTTCCCCGCCGGGAACCCATGGTCACCGGCGGGGAACGCAAGATCGGATCAATTACTTGATGCGCGGCAGTTCGTCAAAGGTATGGAACGGCGGCGGCGAGCTGACGGTCCATTCCAGTGTATCCGCACCTTCGCCATATGGGTTGGCTTCGGCCTTTTTGCCACGGATGAAGGCATGCGCCACCACCCCGACAAAGAAGATCGTCGCTGCGAATGAAAGATACGCACCATAGGACGAAACAAGGTTCCAGCCTGCAAACGCATCCGGGTAATCGGCATAACGGCGCGGCATGCCGGCCAGCCCCAGGAAGTGCTGCGGGAAGAAGGTCAGGTTGACACCGATAAAGAACAGCCAGAAATGAATCTTGGCGCCCAGATCGGAAATCTCGTAACCCGACATTTTGCTGAACCAGTAATAGAAGCCCGCAAAGATCGAGAACACCGCACCCAGCGACAGCACATAATGGAAATGCGCCACCACGAAATAGGTATCATGCAGCGGCAGATCCATGCCGGAGTTCGCCAGGATAACGCCGGTCACACCACCAACCGTGAACAGGAAGATAAAGCCAATCGCCCACAGCATCGGTGCGCGAAGCTCGATCGAGCCGCCCCACATCGTTGCAATCCACGAAAAGATCTTAACCCCGGTCGGCACCGCAATCACCATCGTTGCCGCGGTGAAATAGGCACGCGTGTCAACATCAAGGCCGACGGTATACATGTGGTGCGCCCACACGATGAAACCGACAACACCGATTGCGACCATGGCATAAGCCATCCCGAGATAGCCGAAAATCGGCTTGCGCGAGAAGGTCGAAATGATGTGGCTGATGATGCCAAAGCCCGGCAGGATCATGATGTAAACTTCGGGATGACCAAAGAACCAGAACAGGTGCTGATACAGGATCGGGTCACCGCCACCGGCCGGATTGAAGAAATCCGTGCCAAAGTTGCGGTCGGTCAGAAGCATGGTGATCGCACCACCCAGCACCGGCACCGCCAGAAGCAGCAGGAACGCGGTCACCAGCATCGCCCACGCAAACAGCGGCATCTTGTGAAGCGTCATGCCCGGCGCACGCATGTTGAAAATGGTGGTGATGAAGTTCACCGCCCCCAGGATCGAGCTTGCACCGGCAAGGTGCAACGCAAAGATCGCCAGATCAACCGATGCATCGGGATGGCCAAGCGAGGCCGACAGCGGCGGATAAACCGTCCAGCCGGTCCCGGCACCGCTACCGACCACCGCCGACAGCATCAAAAGTGCAAAGGCCGGCACGAGCAGCCAGAACGAAATATTGTTCAGTCGCGGGAACGCCATGTCGGGCGCACCGATCATGATCGGTACGAACCAGTTGCCAAAACCGCCAATCATGGCGGGCATGACAACAAAGAACACCATGATCATGCCATGTGCGGTGACCAGAACGTTAAAGAAGTGGTGATCTTCGATGACCTGGGTGCCCGGATGGGCCAGTTCCATACGGAACCAGACCGAAAACGCACCACCGATCAGACCGGCAACCAGCGAGAATGCAAGATAGAGCGTGCCGATATCCTTGTGGTTGGTCGAAAGGAACCAACGGGTAAAGAAACCGGGCATGTGATCATCATGCGAATGTGTGTCAGCGTGAGCCATAAATCTCTCCCTCACTCTGCCGAAGCCACAGAAACCGGCGACGGCAGATCAACCGACGCGAATTTCTCCTGGGCCTGTGCGACCCATGCTTCGTATTCTTCCATGGTCACGGCCTTGACCGCGATCGGCATGTAGGCGTGGTTCACGCCACACAGTTCCGAACACTGACCATAGAAGGTGGTGCCTGCATATTCGCCCGGAATGCGGGTCCAGGTTTCGTTCAGGCGGCCCGGCACGGCATCCAGCTTGATGAACAGCGACGGCATGGCCCAGTTATGGATCACATCGTCCGATGTCATGATCAGGCGGATATTGGTGTCAACCGGCAGAACGACGGGGTTGTCCACATCCAGAAGGCGCATCTTGCCCTCTGCAACGGCGGTTTCCTCGTCGATCATCAGGGAATCGAACGTGAAATTGCCGCTGTCGGGATATTCATACGTCCAGTACCACTGCTTGCCGATGATCTTCAGCGTCATATCGGCGTCTTCGACGCGGTCTGCGAAATACAGCAGACGGAACGACGGGATCGCGATAATCAGAAGGATCAGGACCGGCGCCACGGTCCATACGATTTCAAGAAGCGTATGGTGGGTGGTCTTGGACGGGATGGGATTCCGTTTCCGGCTAAAGCGGAAAAGAACATAAAGCAACAACAGCAGGACGATCACCGTAACGGCGGTCATCAGCCATGTCAGAAGAATAAAGAAATCATGGCCCTGTACAGCCACCGGCGAAACCGGGTGCTGAAGACCCAGTTGCCATGGCTCAGGCTGACCAACCGCGGCAAGCGCGGCACTATCCAGTCCGGTCAGAACTGCCAATCCCAGCAAAAGAATGGGAAACAGCATCTTGATCGACATGCGAATCTGCCCCCTCGCATTACATCTCAAGGCAATTTGTCCAAAGGAAAGCCACATCGTGACCCTCGACATATACGAACATAACGGGTTGTTCGTTCATCGAAAAGGTATGCCGTGATGACTCAACCATAAATCGGCATAGCCACCAGGATCGCGACGTAACATCAGACAAACCTGATTTTCAAACCCGCATGCACTGCGGCACAACGGTATGGAAGGCGAATAGCCTATCTTAACAGCCTGTTCCAGAAAAAACCTCGCTGCGTTGCACAAAAATATTACTTTTCCTTTCAGGAATTTAGCGCATGGGTTCAATTTTTTTCTAAATCCAATCGCCTACCCTTGCGATAGAAATGGTGCCATTCCTCATCGCGCCGGACCATCATAGCCCGCTTTGCTGCCACGCAACAGACAGGGCAAAATTATCCTTTAGGCGATACAAACCGCAGGTAAAATCCTTATTTAAGTACGGATTTATCGGCATCCCCCGAACGACGCGTGTTTTACCGCCAGAATCACCCCCGTTTGCCCACTTTATCCACAGGCAAAACCATCACAATCAATCATTTACCCTGTTCCGAGTCGTAAAATCATCACTCCCCGTTTCAACACCGGGCCCGGCATGCCCCGACCGCACGCATGAAGTTTTTCGAATGCACCGCACAAAGGTTGATAAACGCTGCGATCTCTGTGATTGTAATCACAAGGAAATCACCGGAAAAAAGCGCACCGGCTTCCGTATTTCGGGACACGAAACCTACATAAAAACGCGCAGATGCCTTTAATTGAGGGAATCTTCCCCAATATCAGGGGAATGGTCTTGCCAAACTGATCGTTTGGCTGAAACCATTCTATGCAAAAGTATTATATTTTTCTGTTCCGGGATGATTTGTGGATTATCATCGGAACAGGATTACCGTGACGTTTCAGATCGAGGTTCGCTCATGTCCCGCCAAGGAAGCAAAAAGCTTTTCACCGCAGAGCTCCGGCTGCTCAACAAGCTGGAAAGTATGAGTGATATCGTCTCCCTGCCGCTACCGGCCCCGTCCCCTGATGGCGGCGGCGCAGTGGGTGGCACGGATATGTCGACACTCCATAATGCGATCGAGGATCTGAAGGCAGAACTTCTGTCCGACATCCGCATCATGATGGAAGAACAGAAGAAGCTGAATGCGCGCGCCGATGATGATGATCAGGACGACGCCCGCAAAGAGCTTCGCATGCTCAAGACCGAAATTCGCGCCCTTGCCAATTCCATTCAGGAAACCAAGCGCGAAATCGCCGCCCTCTATACCGCGCCGGACGACAGCAGCGGCACGCGGATCAACATCGTCAAGGGCGAACTTGATTCCGTCGTCGCCGCGACCGAGGATGCCACCGCCAACATCCTTGAAACCGTCGAAAAAATCGATGCGGTTGCCCATAATATCCGCTCTGCCGCCCCCGATGACTATACCCAGGGGCTTGCCGACGACATCGTTGATCTGGTGGTCAAGGTGTTTGAATCGTGCAACTTCCAGGATCTGACCGGGCAGCGCATCACCAAAGTCGTCAACACCATGAAATATATCGAGGAACGCGTCACCCGCGTGATCGAAATCTGGGGCGAGGATGACTTTGGCGAATTCGATCTGCCCGCCGACCCCAAAGGTCAGGACAATCTCGATAAAACCGTTACCCGCGCGCCGCAAAACGTCGAACGCGTCAGTCAGGACGAAATCGATCAGATCTTCTCGCAGGAAGAAATCGACGCCCTGTTTGACTGATCCGTTTATTGGCCTGAAACGTCACCAAAACACCAAAGCCTGCCGGAAACGGCAGGCTTTTTCACGTGCAGAGTTTGGTCCCGTGGCCTTAGGCGTGGCCCGCTTCGCCTGAAAGAAGTTCCGGGGCAAAACCCAGCTTGGCAAAGGCCTGTTCCCATTTGTCTTCGCAATCAACACCAAACAGAAGGTCGGCATCGGCATCGACATGCAGCCAGCCATTGGCAAGAATCTCGTTTTCAAGCTGCCCGCTGCGCCATCCGGCATAGCCAAGGGCCAGAATACTGCTTTTCGGGCCTTCGCCGAGCGCAATCTGTTCAAGGATATCGACCGTTGCCGTCACCGAAACACCCGGATCGACATGCAATGTCGCCTCGTTCTCAAAATCGGTGCTGTGCAGAACAAAGCCCCGCCCGCTTTCGACCGGTCCGCCGAAATGCACCTGAATATCTTCAATCGTCGGTGCCGGGCGCGCAATGCCAAGCTGTTCAAGCAATTCCGGGAAGGTGATGCTGTCAATCAGCCGGTTGATCACCAGCCCCATCGCCCCATCCTCGTTATGGGCACAGATATAGACCACGCTTTGCGAAAAGCGGGGGTCACGCATGCCCGGCATCGCCACAAGCAGCTTCCCTTCCAGATATTCGCCAGTGTGTTCTTTAATTCCCATTCCCGAACTTTTCCTGTTTTGCTCATACAAACCTAACGCGATCCGTCGCCCATTACCACCGAAAGCCACCTTTGCCTGAAAACAGTCCAAAAATGACATTGATCAAAGCCGAAACGCGCCACTGCTTTACATGTAGGTAGCCAGACAGGCAATCGACAGCAATCGCCTGGTAAAAAGATGGTGTTCCTGATCACATCACCGGGCACACCACCGATCAACCCACCAGGCACACGAGCCGGTAACGCAGTCGTGCCTTGCTTTGAACATCAACCGGGATTAGCCATCATTTCCATGGCATCCTGGGGCGTGCCGGTGGCACAAAGCCCGGTTTTGTGCCATATCCACCAAACGGAATGTCATCGTGCCCGTTTCGAAAACCAGAAGGAACCACCCGTGATCCGGTCTTTGCCTGTCATCCTTGGCCTGTTTATCGCAGCCCTCGCCCCCCTGGGTATCGGGGCGGGCACAGGGGCGCATGCGCAAACCGCCGCCAGCAACCGGGTTGACGAGGATTTCGCATCGGTCCGCCTGCTAAGCGCGCGCGACGCCATCAATGGCCGCGATGAAATCCGCCTTGGTCTTGAATTCGAACTTGAGCCCGACTGGAAAATCTATTGGCGCAGTGCCGGTGATGCCGGTTTCCCGCCGCAGCTCGACTGGGCCGGATCAACCAACATCGGCGATGGCGAAATCCGCTGGCCCGCGCCGCACCGTTTCTCGATCTTTGGCCTCGAAACATTCGGCTACAAGGATCACATCATCCTGCCGATTGATGTCCCCGTGACCGATCCCGCACAGGCCGCCCATATCGAGCTTGATGTCGATTATCTGGTCTGCAGCGATGTCTGCATCCCCGCACAGGCCCACCTTACCCTTGATATCCCGGCAAGTCTTTCGGGCGGCACGGATGGCGATAACCCCGCCATCAGCAGCTTTGCCCATGACATCGAAAAATTCGCATCCCGCGTCCCGCTTCGCGGGGACAACCTGCCAATGTCGGTCACCGATATCTGGCAGTCGGTCGACGCATCGGGCGAAAAGGACAAAACATTTCTCAATGTCGCCGTCTCGGGTCTTGATCAAACCGCGACCGACCCGGTTGAAATCCTGATCGAAGGCAATGTCCGCCTTGGCTTTGGCGTGCCGGTCCCGACCGCAACCGATAACGCAACCGGCACACAGCAATTCCGGATCCCGATCTATGGCCTGAAAGACGGTCAGACCACGATTGGCGATGACGTGATCGTCACCGTCATTGCGGGGCCCCTTGCCATCGAACAGGACTGCCAGATCGCCGCTGCCCCGTCTGGTTCTGCCACCAGCAGCAACACCGTTTCCGGCACCAGCATCGCCGCCACCAGCCTCTGGCTGATCGGCGCGCTGGCCCTTCTGGGCGGCTTTATCCTGAATTTCATGCCCTGCGTCCTGCCGGTCCTCTCGATCAAGGTCATGTCGGCGATGAAGGCCCAGGGTGCCGAACGCAGTGCCACCCGCCGTGGCTTCCTTGCCAGTGCGGCGGGCATCATCACATCCTTCTGGCTGATTGCGGCCGTCCTGATCGGCATCAAGCTTGCGGGCGGCACGATTGGCTGGGGCATCCAGTTCCAGCAACCGCTGTTCCTGACCGTGATGACCATCATCGTCGCCCTGTTTGCCTTCAATATGTGGGGCCTGTTTGAAATCAACGGTCCGGCTGAACTCGGCAATGCTGCTAATGATGCCATCACCACGCGCGAACAATCCGGAAGCCACCTTGGCGGTCATTTCCTGACCGGCATGTTTGCCACCCTGCTGGCAACCCCGTGCTCGGCCCCGTTCCTTGGCACCGCCGTTGGCTTTGCTTTGGCAGGCAGCAGCTTTGACATTTTCTGGATATTCACCCTGCTGGGTATCGGGCTTGCCATTCCTTATCTCGCGATTGCCGCCCGGCCCGAAATCGCCCGCCTTCTGCCCAAGCCGGGCCGCTGGATGGGCTTTGTCAAAGGGGTTCTGGGCGTGGCCCTTGCCGGGACCGCCATCTGGCTGCTGTCGGTTCTGGCGGTTCAGATCGGCATGGGCGGGGCGATTGCAGTTGGTGTCGCCCTTGTGATCGCGGGCATCCTTCTGTTTGCCCGCCACCGCACGACGGTGCAGAAACGCAAATTTGCTTTTACAGCACTTGCCACCCTTGGCGTGCTGGCCGCCCTGTTTGCACCGGGCTTTTCCAAGGCCCCGCTCAAGAACACCGCATCGCGCACCAGCACCGAAACCCTGCCGTGGCGGCCCTTCGCCCCGGATGAAATCGCCCGCCATGTTGCCGATGGCAAAACCGTGCTGGTCGATATTACCGCCGAATGGTGCGTGACCTGTCAGGTCAATAAAAAGCTGGTCCTTGAAACCGACGATATGACCGCTGCCCTGACCGCCGATGACGTCATCCTGATGCAGGGCGACTGGACCCGTCCCGATCCGGTGATTTCGCAATATCTGGCGGGTTATGGCCGCTATGGCATTCCGTTCAATGCCGTATTCGGGCCCAAGGCACCGGACGGTGTTCTGCTGTCCGAACTGCTCGGCAAACAGGAAGTCCTTGATGCCATCGCCCGCGCATCTGGTGGTACCGACCTTGTGAAAAAGTGATGTGATGCACATCTTTTCGGGATCACGATAAACCGTGACAAAGATTTGAAACCATCGAAACCCCAACGGATATGATTGAAGATCAACCCGTTTTGCTGTTTGATGGCCCTAGAGCCTTTTCCGTTGGGATTGAAGCGTTTTGCCGGAGGCATTCTTCTGTCCCGCAAGGAAGGGATCGCAGAGCGTAGCGGGGCTACGGTCAAGATCCCTGACGCTGCGGGGCAGAAGAATGTCCCGGCCCGAAGGGTTCGGGTTTGGCGAACAAAATCGCTTCAATCCCAACGGAAAAGGCTCTACCCAATCACCAGAACAAGGGCGGCAATCAAGCCCCCCGCATGACGGAGAAAACCCCATGACCATCGAAGTCGGCAGCAAACTTCCCGAAGTCACGCTTTTCCGCGCCACCGCCGACGGCCCCGAAGCCGTCAACACCAACGAATTTTTCGCCGGTCGCAAGGTCGTTGTCTTTGCCGTGCCGGGCGCTTTCACCCCGACCTGCTCGGCCAAACATCTGCCGGGCTTCGTTGCCAATGCCGATGCCATCAAGGCAAAGGGTGTTGATGAAATCGTCTGCCTGGCATCGAACGATGCCTTTGTTCTGAACGCTTGGGCAAAGGCCGAAAATGCCGGTGAAAACATCACCATGCTGTCCGATGGCGACCTCGCCTTCGTTAGCAAGACCGGCCTTGAACTCGACCTGACCGGTCGCGGTCTTGGCAAACGCGCCAACCGCTTTGCCATGATTGTCGATGACGGCAAGGTCACCGATCTTGCGGTCGAGGAACCCGGCGCCTTTGACGTGTCGAGTGCCGAAACCGTGCTGGGCAAACTCTAAGCCCGAAACACCTGCAAAAAGCAAAAAGCTCCGCCTGATCCGCGGAGCTTTTTATTTTGATGCCGCATCCTTGGGGGCAGGCCCCTAACGCGGCAGCAAAACCGGTATTGGTTCTGACCGGCTGTCAAAATCGCATTCAAAAGTCGGGTCGGTGTGTTTGGCAATGAAATGCACCACACCTTCGCGGAAATCTTCCTTGATCGGCGACCAGCTCATGAAGACACCGCCGCGATTGTCATATTCGCGAATGTCACGGTCATGGGACAGTTCAACAAAACTGTGGCCCAGATCTTCGGTGGCCCCGGCGACAAGCCATGACGGTTTGATCCCGCCATGCCACAGCAGATAGACACCGCCAACATTGTCAAGTTTCAGCTCGCTGAAATCATCGATCATGAACAGGCGATAATACTCGCCACGCGGGCTTTTCCGCCATTTGATATCTTGTGCCTTTGGCTGGCGCAAAGTGCCAAGCGACCAGAATCCCATTTCATCCTCCAAGCGCACCAAAACGCGCGCAACTGCCCGTCACACGCATCCCAACGCTGCTTTTGTTTTTTGTGAATTCGACTATATCGGAAAACCGTAAACTTTTGGTTGACCGATGAGAAGTCGGAAATTCGTAAAATCTTGTTTCCGAACAAGACTTCTTCAGGGTTTCAACCCTGAATATAAGATCATCACCCCGATTTGGAAATACTCAGTCGAACAATTTGTCGATGTCGTCCTGACTGATCCCCTCGCCTTCCAACTGCGGACCATTCAGAAGATCGTCATCCTCGTTCTTCGGCGTCCCGTCATCATTTTCGGGAACCGGCAGATCGCTAAAGGCATCCTCGCCCCAGATCAGGATCATGTTGTGAACCCGTTCTTCAACGAATTCAAGGGTCCGAACCACCTTGTTGATGCGCTGGCCGGTGATGTCCTGGAAGTTACAGGACTCGAAAACCTTGGTGACCAGAAACGCGATCTGTTCGACATGTTCGGCCACAAAGTCGGATGGTGCCGAATTTTTAAGCGTCATCGCCAGATCGTCGATCTGTTCGGCGGATTCAAGGATCGTATGCGTTGCCATTTCCGTATCCTTGATGATCGCATCAAGTTCGGTGGTCGCACTGACAAGGCGGTCATCCTCGGCCTTCGGATGACGCAGCGACGCGATCTGCATCTTCGCCCTGTGAATATGTTCGTTCATTTCCTCGATCTGCTTGCGGATCAGTTCAAGGTCGTCTTTGTCCGGTTCCGACGCACCCGGACGATTGCTATGGGTAAAATTGCTGCTGACCGGATCGGGCAATACATCCATCGCATCACCATCCGATGCCGGTGCGATATGGGCGGCATCAATACTGCCACCGGCACGCACCGCATCGCGCAGTTGGGCGACTTCCGACCTCAGGGCACGAATTTCATCAAGTACAGCCTGATTGATCCCGGATGCCTCAACGGTCGCAGCCGGTTTCGGCGCTGGCAATGGCGCACCTGCACCCATACCGGTTTCAAGCGTCGGATCGAAAAAGGAATCCGACCAATCTTCCACCACACCACCCGAACGTTCTTTTAAACGGCGTTCTGCGGTGAAAACCTTCTGCACGCGACGTGTCATGGCTGACTTCAATCCTCCGGCAACGGGCTTGACCCGATCCCTGTTCCCCCGATCACCCACCCCCGTGGTCAGATGATCACATTAAAACGAGTATAAGGGTCCAGATTGCTACAAGTCCAATGGGTTTCAAGAACAAGCCTTTGAAAAAGAACACCCCGGCCAGATGACCGGGGTGCGCAAAAAGGTTATGTTGCGTTGCAAATCAAGCAGTTTCAGGCATCCAGCGCAGAACCGGCTTTCTTGCCGCTGCCGTTTCGTCAAGACGACGACGCGGTGTCAGATACGGCGCATTTTTAAAGAATTCCGCATCGCCCGATTCTGCCTTGGCCACCAATGCCAGCACCGCATCGCAGAACTGATCAATCGATTCCTTGGTTTCGGTTTCCGTCGGCTCGATCAAAAGCGCGCCATGCACCACCAGCGGGAAATACATGGTCATCGGGTGGAAGCCCTCGTCTATGATCGCCTTCGCCAGATCCAGCGTCGAAACACCGGTATCTTTCAGGAAATCATCGTCAAACAGCGCTTCGTGCATGCAATAGCCGGGGAATGCCACGCTCAGCTTGTCTTTCAGACGCGCCAGAAGATAGTTGGCATTCAGCACCGCATCGCCCGATGCCTGACGCAATCCATCCGCGCCATGGCTTTTCATATAAGACAGCGCCCGAATGAACATGCCCATCTGACCGTGGAAGCCTTTCAGACGACCGAACGGCTTTTTGCCATCCTGTTCTTCGGCGGTTTCCACCAGATGGAATTTCTCGCCCTTGCGCACGACATAGGGGATCGGTGCAAACGGGGCCAGTGCGTCGGAAAACACAACCGGACCCGAACCCGGTCCACCGCCGCCATGCGGGGTCGAAAAGGTCTTGTGCAGGTTGATATGCATCGCATCAATGCCAAGATCGGCCGGGCGCACCCGTCCGACAATCGCGTTGAAGTTCGCCCCGTCGCAATAGAAATACCCACCGGCCGCATGGACCAGATCGGCAATCTTGCGAACGTCGCGCTCAAACAGCCCGCAGGTATTCGGGTTGGTCAGCATGATACCCGCCACATCGTCGCCAAGCTTGGCTTCGAACGCGGCAAGGTCCACACGGCCATCTTCGGTGGCCGGGATCGAATCAACCGTGAAACCACATGCCGCGGCCGTTGCCGGGTTGGTCCCGTGGGCTGATTCCGGCACCAGAACACGACGACGGTTTTCACCGCGCGCATCAAGGGCCGCACGGATCGCCATCATGCCGCAAAGTTCACCCTGCGCACCCGCTGCGGGCGACATGGAAACGGCGGGCATCCCGGTCAGAACCAGCAACCAGTGCGCGCAACTGTCAATCAGTTCAAGCGCCCCCTGCACCGTGCTTTCGGGCTGCATCGGATGCAGGTCGGCAAGACCGGGCATACGCGCAACCTTTTCGTTCAGGCGCGGGTTGTGTTTCATCGTGCACGAACCCAGCGGGAAGAAGCCGGAATCAATGCCAAAGTTTTTTTGCGACAGGCGCGTGAAATGACGCACCACCTGCGGCTCGGACAGGCCCGGCAAACCAACATCGCTATCGCGATCAAGGCCGCCAAGGCGTGATTTGATGCCCGCTGGCTTCGGAAGGTCAACACCGGTACGACCCGGTTCGCCCTGTTCGAAAATCAGCTTCTCCTCAAGAACGAGGCCGCGGTTACCGGTATGGGTGGTAAAGCTCATGCCAGCACCTCCTTCAATGCAGACGCAAGGTCCGCGATGTCTTCGTCGGTGTTGGTTTCGGTCGCCGCCACCAGCATGTAATGGTCCAGATCGTCACGGTTCGGATACAGGCGCGACAACGGAACGCCACCAAGGATACCCTTGGCAACCAGTGCCTCGACCACCTCGGCTGCCGGTTTGGCAAGCTTGACGGTGAACTCGTTAAAGAAGCTGTCATTGACAACTTCCGCACCCGGTACCGCATCAATCGCATCGGCGGTCTTGCAGGCGGTTTCATGGTTAAGCGTTGCCACACCACGATACCCGTCTTCCCCCAGAAGGCTCATATGCACCGTAAAGGCCAACGAACACAGACCGGAATTGGTGCAGATGTTCGATGTCGCCTTTTCGCGGCGGATATGTTGTTCACGGGTCGAAAGCGTCAGAACAAAACCGCGCTTGCCGTCCTGATCAACCGTTTCACCACACAGGCGACCGGGCATCTGGCGTACCAGTTTGCTGGTCGTGGCAAACAGACCAACATATGGCCCGCCATAGTTCAGGTTGTTACCAATCGACTGGCCTTCGCCGCAGACGATGTCCGCGCCAAAGCTGCCCGGCGATTTGACCGCGCCAAACGCCATCGCCTCGGTAAAGACCACGATCAGAAGCGCACCCTTGGCATGGCACGCATCCGCAAGCTTCGTGTGGTCCTGAATACGGCCGAAAACGTCTGGATACTGGACCACGACGCAGGCGGTCTGATCATCAATCAGATCGTCAAGCTCGTCGGCGGTTGCCTGCTTTTCCGGGTGCCCGTCGCGACCGGCAACTTCGGTATCGCTATACTGGCAATAGGTTTCCGTGACTTCACGGTAATGCGGATGCAGACCCCCCGACAGAACCGCTTTCTTGCGCCGTGTTGCGCGGCACGCCATCAGAACGGCTTCCGCGCACGACGTTGCCCCGTCCCACATCGATGCGTTGGCCACATCCATGCCGGTGATCGATGCCACCTGGGTCTGGAATTCGAACAGATACTGCAACGTACCCTGCGCGATTTCCGGCTGATAGGGGGTATAGGCCGTCAGGAATTCACCACGCTGGATGATGTAATCGACCGTGGCCGGAACATGGTGGCGATACGCCCCCGCACCCAGGAAGCTCGGCACGCTGGCCGTGCCCATGTTTTTGGCGGCCATTTTCGCCATGTCGCGTTCGACCTGCAATTCGCCCAGATGATGGGGCAGATCGACCGGCTCGGACAGCAGCGCGCCTTCGGGCACGTCGCTATATAATTCATCAACGGACTTTGCCCCGATGGTTTCAAGCATCGAGGCGCGATCCGCCTTGGTTAGCGGAAGATAACGCATATCTTAAAGGCCTTCGACAAAGTCTTTATACGCAGCTTCGTCCATCAGCTCATCAAGCTGGGACTCATCGGAAAGTTCCATGCGGAAGAACCAGCCATCGCTTTCCGGGGCTTCGTTCACCAGTGCCGGATTGTCATCAAGTTCTTCGTTGGCTTCGACAACGACACCATCAAGCGGCGCATAAACGTCGCTGGCGGCCTTGACCGATTCGACAACCGCCGCATCGCCATCCTTGGTCAGCTTTTTGCCAACTTCCGGCAGCTCGACATAAACGATATCGCCAAGCGACTGCTGGGCGTAATCGGTAATGCCAACGGTCGCGACACCGTCTTCATATTCAACCCATTCATGTTCCTGCGAGAATTTTTTAGCCATGGTAATTCGTCCCTGTAAGATCAGTTGTCTCTAAAATCTCGGTATCTTTTGCGGGCCGCAAACGCTGCCCGAACTCTTTTTTTTCTGATGATCAGCCGCGATAGTAACGATGTGCCGCAAACGGCAGTTCGACGATTTCCGCCGGGCGTGCCTTGCCGCGCACCATCAGATCGACTTTGGTACCCGGGGCGGCAAATTCAATTGCGACATATCCCATCGCAATCGGGCCATCCACGGTCGGGCCGAAACCACCGCTGGTGATTTCGCCAATTTCTTCGCCGTCACTGTTCAAGACCGGCGTATGTTCACGCGCCGGGGCCTTGCCTTCGGGTTTGATCCCGACACGTTTGCGATCCGCGCCATTGGCAAGCTGATCAAGGATGACATCCGCCCCCTTGAACCCGCCTTCTTCGCGACGACGCTTGTTGATGATCCAGTTAAGGTCGCCTTCGACCGGGGTGGTCGTGGTATCGATATCGTTGCCATACAGGCAAAGACCAGCTTCAAGACGCAGCGAATCACGCGCGCCAAGGCCAATCGCCTCGACCTCTTCCTCGGCCAACAACTTGCGCGCCAGCTCTTCGGCGCGCTCGTTCGGCACGGAAATCTCATACCCGTCTTCGCCGGTATAGCCCGACCGGGTAACAAAGCACGCGATACCGGCAATATCGATCTCGGCAAAGCTCATGAATTTCATATCGGCAACCGAGGGTGCAAACCGCGCCAGCACGCGGGCGGCGTCCGGGCCCTGCAAGGCCATCAACGCGCGGTCATCAATCTCGATCAGCTCGACACCGTTATCCAGATTGGCCCGCATATGGACAATGTCATCATCCTTGCACGCGGCATTGATCACCAGAAACAGGCTGTCGCCCGCATTGGTGATCATCAGATCATCCAAAATCGTGCCATCGTCATTGGTAAAGGCGGAATAACGGGTGCGGCCGGGTTTGAGGATCGCGATATCACCGGGCACCAGCTTTTCAAGCTCGGCCACGCGATTTTCGCCGGTCAGGCGGACCTGCCCCATATGCGAAACATCAAACAGACCGGCCTTCGCGCGGGTATGCAGATGTTCGCCCTTCACCCCCAACGGATATTGCACCGGCATGTCATAACCGGCGAACGGCACCATCTTGGCACCCAGTTCCACATGCAAATCATAAAGGGCGGTTTTCAGCAGTTCGGTTTGATGATCGGCCATCAAGGTCTCCAGACAGTCGTTGCGAAACATAGCCGACCAGTGGCCAACCACGTCCCCCTCTGTCTTGGAGCCTGAAAGAATCACAGCCGGTTTGAATACCGGTCTGCTTACATCTTCGGCGAGACGCACATCCATGTTCGATGCCGCCTGCTTTCCAGAGTCCCATCTCCCCGCGGTCCGTTTGCCTGAGAGTTTCCGGGGTGGTTGCTCCTTCGGCGTCCGCGCAATCCCTATCGATGTAATCACGCACATCGATCAAGACCGTGGCACTCTCCCACGGGGATCATTTGGGTATGCCCCCTTATACGGATTTGAATCCGACCAGACCAGCCCCAAAAATCATATCCTCTCCACCCCATCCATTGGTATGAGGATTAAAAGCCCTTTTTTTGCCCCTCCGGCAAATGCCCATTATTTTGTATGAGGATTACCGAAAACGAACTTTTGTTCAAAAACGAAAATCCCGCCACGCGAGGCGGGCGGGATTTGATTATTCACCAAAAATGAATAATAGGCCGGATTATTAATTTTTTCCGAAGCGTCGATTGTAATCAAGCTGATCGGCGCTTAGCTGGAAACCAAGGTAAATTTCATAGTCCGGACCGGCCCAGACATCATCCAGCGGCACGTTCAAAGTCACCTGCTCGTCGCGATAGCGCGCCAGGTTCAAATTGCTCGGAAACGCCATCTGAACATCGAACAGATTCTTCTGGATAAACTCGCCAGACGGGTCCTTAAGTGCTACGAAATACTGGAGTTTTGCGTTGCGCCCCTGTGCGGCCGGGCCCAGTTCGGCATTGATCACCGGGCTGATCACGACGTTCAGGATCTTGTCATCAAGGTCATAGCCGCAATCGCCCAGATAACCGCCAAATTCGGCTTCAAGGATCACATCGGTCAGGTCCTTGCCCTGACCGCTGAACTGCACCAATCGGGCGGTATCATTGGGCAGGAAGGCCCGCGGACATGCCGGAACCGGCTGCTCTTCGAACGGGTTGCTGCTGCACGCCGCCAGAAAACCGGCAAACGACACCAAACCCAATGCACAAACACGCCGCAGTCCGTTCGCAATCGTCATCCAAGCCTCTATAGAACTGGTCAAATTCGCTGTCATGCCCGGTCCGGGCACAACCGCGCGCAGTCTATTCGCTCCGATATGGCGACACAACCCGCTTCCGTTTCAAATCGCGGCATGGGGCCTAAATACATGGCCGGACATAGCTGAACATGCATCTTTACACGGTGTCTGTCATTGCGTGCACGGTGCTGGCAGGTTATGTAACGAAGACATTTGAATAACCGTGCCATCGCATGGCGCACATCATGAACATTCGGACCCGTATCATGTCTGACAAAGCCGACCTTCGGATCATCCTTGCCAACCCGCGCGGTTTCTGTGCCGGGGTGGATCGTGCGATCGAGATCGTCGAAAAGGCGCTGGTGAAGTATGGCGCGCCGGTCTATGTCCGCCACGAAATCGTCCACAATAAATTCGTGGTCGACCGCCTGCGCGACATGGGGGCTGTTTTTGTCGATGAACTCGATAGCGTCCCGGATGGCGTGCCAGTAATCTTTTCCGCGCACGGTGTACCGAAATCGGTCCCCGAAGCTGCCGAAAGCCGCCAGCTTGAATATCTTGATGCGACCTGCCCGCTGGTGTCCAAGGTCCATCGTGGTGCGGAACGCCACCATGCAGATGGCAAACATATCCTTCTGATCGGCCATGCCGGTCATCCCGAAGTCATCGGCACCATGGGGCAGTTGCCACCGGGCAGCATGACCCTGATCGAGACCGAAGAAGACGCCGAAAACCTTCAGGTCGAAAACCCCGAAAACCTGGCGTTTGTGACCCAGACCACCCTGTCGCTGGACGATACGGCCAAGATCATCTCGATCCTGCAACGCCGTTTTCCGGCGATCGAGGTCCCGAAGAAAGAAGACATCTGCTATGCGACCACCAACCGCCAACACGCGGTCAAGCTGATCGCAACCGATGCCGATGCCATTCTGGTTCTGGGCGCGCCAAACTCGTCAAACTCGAACCGTCTGGTCGAAGTCGCGAAACGCGAAGGATGTGACCGTTCGGTTCTGGTCGAACGCGCCAAGGATATCGACTGGTCCAAGCTTGACGGTATTTCGACGCTTGGCATTACTGCGGGCGCATCCGCCCCGGAAATTCTGGTCGAGGAAGTCATCGATGCCTGCCGGGAACGTTATAACGTCACGGTCGAAACCCTGACTTTGACCAATGAAAACGTCACCTTCAAGCTGCCCCGCCAGCTTGCCAGCTAACCCCGCCCTGATGCAGGAAATCCGGATATCCCATGGCCGTCTATACCGACGTTTCTGACGAAGATATCGCCCGTTTTGTTGCCGAATACGATATCGGCACCGTGATTTCGTTCAAGGGAATCGCCGAGGGTGTCGAAAATACCAACTTCCTGCTTCAGACCGATCAGGCATCCTTCATCCTGACCCTGTATGAAAAGCGTGTGAACCCGGATGACCTGCCGTTCTATCTGGGCCTGATGGATCATCTGTCGGCCAAGGGGCTGAATTGCCCGACACCGATCCACGGCAAGGACGGGGTCGCGTTACGCCGTTTGTGCGGACGTCCGGCCGCCATCACATCCTTCCTGAACGGCATGTCGCCGCGCCGGATCATGCCCCATCACTGCACCGGGCTTGGTGCGGCACTGGCACACTTGCACACCGCCGGTCAGGATTTCGACATGTATCTTGGCAATGCGCTAAGTGTTACGGGCTGGCGCCCGCTGTTTGAAAGCTGCCGTACCGATGCTAACGGCGTTCAGCCCGGCCTTGAAAAACTGATCGAGGATGAACTGGCCTTTCTTGAAGCCAACTGGCCCCATCAGTTGCCTGCGGGCGTGATCCATGCCGACCTTTTCCCCGATAATGTGTTTTTCTTCCCGGGCAAGGATGACGTATCGGGCCTGATCGATTTCTATTTCGCGTGCAATGACCTTCTGGCCTATGACATTGCGATCTGCATGAATGCGTGGTGTTTCGAACCTGATAACAGTTTCAACGTCACCAAGGCGCGCAACCTTCTGTCAAGCTATGGCAAGGTGCGCACATTGTCCGATGACGAAATGGCCGCCCTTCCGATCCTTGCGCGCGGGGCGTCATTGCGGTTCCTGCTGACCCGTCTTTATGACTGGATCAACACGCCCAAGGATGCGCTGGTCACACCGAAAAACCCACGCGAATACATCAATAAACTGCGCTTTCATCAGCGGATCGACAGTGCCAGCGCCTATGGCCTGGGCGAGGAATAGAATTACATGACCGGAACGGACAATAAACGCGTCGAGATTTATACCGACGGCGCGTGCAGCGGCAACCCCGGCCCCGGTGGCTGGGGCGCGATCCTGCGATTTAATGGCGTGGAAAAGGAAATGTCGGGCGGCGATCCGGAAACCACCAACAACCGCATGGAAATGATGGCCGCCATCAGTGCGCTTGAAGCGTTGAAACGCCCCTGTGTGGTCGATATCTACACCGACAGCAGCTATGTCCGCGACGGAATTACCAAATGGATTTTCGGCTGGCAGAAACGCGGCTGGAAAACGGCGGATAAAAAGCCCGTCAAGAATGTCGAGCTTTGGCAAAGGCTTCTGGAAGCTCTTAAAACGCATAAAGTTGAATGGCACTGGGTCAAAGGACACGCCGGACACCCGGAAAACGAACGATGCGATGAACTCGCCCGTCAGGCCGTGCCGAAATAAATCCGCCCTAAATAAGAAATCCGAAATAAACTGGCATACAAGTGCTTGAAGCTGCTGCACTTCGATCCAAAATAGATGGATCGGATTGCTTTTTGTGAACGCTATATGAAAAAAATGAAATCAAACTTGCTTTTGGGCTGACTTCCAGATTGAGTAACGTCAGTGTCAGGGATGTTGGACCCCGTCCTAAGGTCGGGTATGGTTGCCATTAACTAGTCGATAGTGGGTGCCGAGGAGAAATACGCTTGTCGCGCGGATCGTACGGCTTTTTACAACGGAAGTCGCTTAGCAGCCGATTGCTTTTTATCGCGCTGCCGCTGGTTTCCTTGTTCTCCCTCGCGCTGTTCGTTGTCTTCGGATACGTCAGTTACACGGTTCTGCGTGACGACCTGACTGAAAAAATCGAACAGACCGCCGACATCAATGCCCGCGTTCTGGCGACACCGTTCTGGTATCTGGATGTCGACAATATCGAATCCGCCCTGAATGCCATGAGCCGGGATCGCGATATTGTCGCCGTGCTGGCACTGGGCGCTGACGGCACCGAATTTGCCCATACCGGCGTGTCACAATCCGAACTGAACGACACCCTGCGTCTGTCACGGCGCGTGTTCTTTGAACGCAATAATGTGCGTCATGACGTCGGCGAACTTGTGATTTACTTCACAGAAGCCCGCGTTCAGGATTTGCTGTTCCGCCGGATGGTGATCGACATGATCCTGTTCGGTCTGCTGATTGCGGTTGTCGCCGCCAGCCTTCTGATCGCCAACAAACGGTCGATCAAGGAACCGCTGAACCGGCTTTTGCATTCCATCCGCATGACCAAGCATGGCCGCCTGCGCCGTCCGGTGGAATGGAACAGTTCGGATGAACTGGGTCTTCTGATCCGCGAATATAATGAAATGGTGACCCTGCAAGGGCAGGCACAGGAAGAAGCCCAGCGCAAACAGGCCCTTCTGGAAGCAACCCTTCACAATATCGGCCAAGGCATATGCCTGTTCGATCAGGACCTGAACCTGATGGTCTGGAACGAACGCTATATCGAATTGCTGAACCTGCCGCGCGATCTGGTCAAGGAAGGAACGCCACTTTCCGATATACTGCGTTACAACGCCGAACGCGGCGAATATGGCGATGTCAGCATTCAGGCCCTGATTTCCGACCGGGTGGCGATTGCGCGCCGTCGCGAACCGTACCGCATGGAACGCACCCGCCCGAATGGCCGGGTCGTTCAGGTGGACCACAACCCGATGCCCGGCGGCGGTTACGTTGCGACCTATACCGACATTACCGAACGCAAACAGACCGAAGCCCGCATGCGCCATCTCGCCGTGCATGACGTCCTGACCAGCCTGCCGAACCGCACCCTGTTCCTTGACCGTCTGCGTCAGGCATTGCTATCCGCCCGCAGGTTCCAGCGCGGGGTCACGGTGCTGTTTGTCGATCTGGACCGGTTCAAGGACATCAACGATCACTTTGGCCATGATGTCGGCGATCTGATGATCCAAGAAATGGGGCAGCGCCTGTCGCGGATCATCCGTGATTCCGATACCGCCGCCCGCCTTGGCGGCGATGAATTCGCCATCATCCAGACCGATGTCCAGAATATCGAAGACACCATTGCCCTTGCCCAGCGCATCATTGATGAACTTTGCCAACCGTTCGATTGCCGCGGCATCCGCCTGCATTCAACCGCCAGTGTCGGCATCACGCTGTTCCCAGAAGACGGCGAAAATCCCGAACAACTGGTCAAAAACGCCGATATGGCGATGTATGCTGCCAAGGCCGAAGGGCGCAACAATTACCGGTTCTTCCTGCCGTCGATGCACGAGAGGGTCAAGGAACGCAAAACCATCGAAGAAGATCTGCGCAACGCGCTCGAATATGATCAGCTTGAACTTTACTATCAGCCGAAAATCGACTGCCGCACCGAGCGGGTTGTCGGGGCGGAGGCACTGGTGCGCTGGCACCACCCGGATCGTGGCCTGATCCTGCCGGGCGAATTCATTTCGGTGGCCGAGGAATGCGGCCTGATCAACCGGCTGGGCGCATGGGTTATGAACAAGGCCTGCCAACAGACGCAAATCTGGCGGGAAACCACGTTGCCGGGCCTTCGGATCGCGGTGAACCTGTCACCGGCACAGTTCCAGGATGCCGAACTGGTCCGTTCTGTTACCAAAATCATGGATCAGACCCGCCTGCCCGATGGCACGCTGGAACTGGAAATCACCGAATCGATCCTGATGAACAACCCGGAAAAGGCCGTTTCAACACTGAACGAGCTTAAGGCCCTTGGCGTGCGGATCGCGATTGACGATTTCGGCACCGGTTACTCATCGCTGAACTATCTGAAACGTTTCCCGGTTTCGTCGATCAAGATCGACCGGTCGTTTGTCAACGACATCCATGTCGATATGGATGACAAGGCGATTGTCGATGCGGTGATCGGCCTGGGCCACAGCCTTAATCTTGAAGTCGTCGCCGAAGGTGTCGAAGAAGTCGAACAGCACGAATATCTGCGCGACAAGGGATGCGACTTCATTCAGGGCTTCCTGTTTGCCAAACCGTTGCCCGCCGCAACCTTTGAAAGCTGGGTTCTTGAACGCCAGGGCGGTCAACCGGCACGGGTTGCCGTCAAGAGCTGACGGCAAATCCGCAAAACCGCAGCAATCAATAAATCGCCGTTCCGGCCCCTTCCGGCTTGCCTTCGATGTTACGCGGTGCCGGATGTTCGGTTGACTTGCGATCCACAAGATCGACAATTTCGGAAATCACCCGGACCAGTTGGTAATCCTTGGGCGTATAAACCGCCGATACGCCCATCTGACGCAGAACAAGCATATCGGCATCCGGGATGATGCCGCCAACAACAACCGGAATATGCCCCGCCCCTTGCGCACGCAGTCCATTGACCACTTCGCGCACCAGTGGCACATGCGACCCTGACAGGATCGAAAGCCCGATCACATGCGCGCCTTCGTCGATGGCATTGCGCACCAGTTCATCAGGCGTCCAGCGAATGCCGTCATAAAGCACGTCGATCCCGGCATCGCCCGCCTTGACCGCGATCTGTTCCGCCCCGTTGGAATGGCCGTCCAGCCCCGGCTTGCCGACCAGCATTTTCATGCGTTCGCCAAGTTTTTCGGAAACCTCGTCCACGCGACTGCGCAGGTTTTTGATGTCATCTGCATCCCCGGTCACGATCATCGATGTGATGCCGGTCGGCGCACGGTATTCGCCAAATACCTGACGCAGCGTTTCCGACCATTCCCCGGTCGTAACCCCGGCATGGGCACACGCAATCGAACTTTCCATGATGTTGCGGTCTTCGCGGGCGGCGGCTTCAAGATCGGCAAGGCTTCTGGCAACCGCGGACGGGTCGCGACCGGCCCGCCATTCTTTCAGCTTTTCAATCTGTTCCTGTTCGGCCATGTCATCGACCGTCAGGATCGATTTTTCCCCCGATGTCAGGGGTGATGCTTCGGTTTCGGTATAGGCATTCACACCGATCACCTTGGTCAACCCGGTTTCGATATCGGCCAGACGGCGCGCATTGGACCGCACCAGTTCCTGTTTCATGTAACCAAGATCGACTGCGGCAATCGCCCCGCCCATGGCATCGATTTTCGCCAGTTCTTCGCGTGCACCGTCCTTAAGCAATCCGACCTTGCGTTCAATCGCCGGATTGCCGTCAAACAGGTCGTCATATTCCAGAAGGTCGGTTTCATAGGCCATGATCTGTTGCAGGCGCAGCGACCATTGCTGATCCCATGGGCGCGGCAAACCAAGGGCCTCGTTCCACGCCGGAAGCTGCACGGCACGCGCGCGCGCATTCTTTGACAGCACCACCGACAGCATTTCGATCAGGATGCGATACACATTGTTTTCGGGTTGCTGTTCGGTCAGGCCAAGCGAATTGACCTGCACGCCATAGCGGAACCGGCGATATTTTTCATCGGCAATGCCATAACGATCCCGCGTGATTTCATCCCACAATTCGCAAAATGCCCGCATCTTGCAAATCTCGGTCACAAACCGGATACCGGCATTCACAAAAAATGAAATGCGCCCGACAACTTTGGCGAAATCTTCTTCGGGCACCTGACCGGATGCCTTGACCGCATCAAGGACGGCAATGGCAGTTGCCAGCGCATAGGCCAGTTCCTGTTCAGCCGTCGCCCCTGCTTCCTGCAAATGGTACGAGCACACGTTCATCGGGTTCCATTTCGGCACCTCGCGATAGGTGAAGGCCGCAACATCGGTAATCAGTTTCAGACTGGGTGCCGGCGGAAAGATATAGGTCCCGCGAGACAGATATTCCTTGATGATGTCGTTCTGGGTCGTGCCCTGCAGGCTGTCGCGCGGCGTTCCCTGTTTTTCGGCAACGGCAATATAAAGCGATAAAAGCCATGCCGCCGGTGCGTTGATCGTCATCGATGTGTTCATCTGATCAAGCGGAATAGCCTCAAACAGGGTCATCATGTCGCCCAGATGCGATACAGGCACGCCGACCTTGCCGACCTCGCCGCGCGCCAGAACATGGTCCGAATCGTAACCGGTCTGGGTCGGCAGATCGAACGCGACCGACAGCCCCGTCTGCCCCTTCGCCAGATTCTGGCGATACAGCGCGTTCGATGCGCTGGCCGAACTATGCCCGGCATAGGTACGGATCAACCACGGGCGGTCGCGTTCCGGCTTTGCTGCACTGCGTTGATTTTCCATCGACATGGCGACCTCGCGTATCTTTATTACCCAAAAGCTTTATGTTTATTACAAGAAAACGTTATTAAATTACCTACTAGACATCACTTGGATAATTATATAACAATTTGTGCAACGCGATAAAAGCAAAAACTAAGAAAGCATTCGGGGAACCCGGCTAAAACCCAAGGGACACCGGTGCATTTCAGGGAAAATATCACAAGTTCCGTGGCTTGGAGGATTCGTCGACCGCAGCGCAACACAAGGTAATTTTATTACCAGCCATTTACAGCGCATCCCGGATCGACCCCGAACAAGGAGTGAAGGCCATGAATACGACTGCTGAAGTTCTGCCGTTCCGTGGTGGTCATGAAGAAAAAGACCTGTATGAAATCGGCGAAATCCCGCCGCTGGGTCATGTGCCGAAAAATATGTATGGCTGGGCCATTCGCCGTGAACGTCACGGCGAACCCGATACCGCCATGCAATGCGAAGTCCTGCCCGTCATCCAGCCCGACAGCCACGAGGTCCTCGTCCTCGTGATGGCGGCGGGTGTGAACTATAATGGTGTGTGGGCGTCGCTTGGCAAACCGATCTCGGTCTTTGACGTGCATGACCTGCCCTATCACATCGCGGGATCGGATGCGTCGGGCATTGTCTGGGCGGTCGGGTCAAAGGTCACACGCTGGAAAGTCGGCGATGAGGTCGTCATTCACTGCAATCAGGATGACGGCGATGACGAGGAATGCAACGGCGGCGACCCGATGTTATCCCCCACCCAGCGCATCTGGGGCTATGAAACACCGGACGGATCCTTTGCCCAGTTCACCTGCGTGCAGGCCCAGCAGCTCATGCCGCGTCCCAAACACCTGACATGGGAAGAAAGTGCGTGTTACACGCTGACCCTTGCCACCGCCTACCGCATGCTGTTTGGCCATCGCCCGCATATCCTGCGACCCGGTCACAATGTTCTGGTGTGGGGGGCCTCGGGCGGCCTTGGATCGATGGCGATCCAGCTTATTACCACGGCAGGTGCCAATGCGATTGGCGTGATTTCCGATGAAAGCAAACGCGATTTCGTGCTGGGCCTTGGTGCGAAGGCCGTGATCAACCGCAAGGATTTCAATTGCTGGGGCCAGTTGCCAACCGTGAATGGCCCGGAATTTGGCGACTATATGAAAGAAGTACGCAAATTCGGCAAGGCGATCTGGGACATCACCGGCAAGGGCAATGACGTTGATATCGTCTTTGAACATCCGGGCGAACAGACCTTCCCCGTATCGTGCAACGTGGTCAAGCGCGGCGGGATGGTCGTGTTCTGTGCCGGGACGACGGGCTTTAACCTGACCTTCGATGCGCGCTTTGTCTGGATGCGCCAGAAACGCATTCAGGGCAGCCACTTTGCCAACCTGAAACAGGCCGCCCAGGCCAACAAGCTGGTGATTGAACGCCGCATTGATCCCAGCATGTCCGAAGTGTTTGGCTGGGACGATATTCCGCGTGCGCATATGAAAATGATGCGCAACGAACACAAGCCCGGAAACATGGCCGTTCTGGTTCAGGCCAAACGCCCGGGCATGCGCACCCTTGAAGAAGCAGTCGACGCCTAACCCACATAAAGCGTCGGCTGACCGTTGGCGGCCCTGATGCGTTCTCGCCCGATCCGCATCGGGGCTGCCACTTTTCAATCCTTGCCCAACCGGCAGGACAACAATGATAGTCTGCTTCATGCACCAGATGGACCGAACCCGATGACCAGACCGATGACCGATAATGCCCTGCTGCCCGAACTGACCCGGCTTTGCGATGATGCGCTGGCGGCCCTTGCCCCGGTGCATCACGCCGCCGAAACCGCCATGCGCGAAAGCGTGACGGTGGATGGCAAAATCGATGCCAGCGCACTTGATGAAAACCAGTATGCCGCCCATGGCTTTGCATGGTTTTCAACCTATGTCACAGCACTTAAGCAGATGAAGGCATGGGCTGATCGGCTTGAAACGCAGGGCAAATTCGGAACGCTTGAACAATTGATCCTTCAGGCGGCCTTTGGCGAATATCTGGCGCAAATTCAGGGCGGCATTCCAATGTCGCAGGGCGAATTTATCCGCCTTTCAACCCTTGGCGTTCCGGCTGATGTGATTGCCGCCCTTGGCGACAGCCGCGCGGTTGCGACCCTGACCGGTTCGGGCAACAACGACGCCACCCGGCGTGCGATTGCCGACCAGATCAAGGACAGCCTTGATACCGGCCGCTTTGGCGAAACCGGGCTTGAAGACGAAACCCTTGATATGGTCCGCGACCAGTTCCGGCGCTTTGTCAATGAAAAGGTCAGCCCGCATGCCCATGGCTGGCACGAACGCGATGAACTGATCCCGATTGAAATTATCAACGAGATGTCCGAACTGGGCGTTTTCGGCCTGACCATCCCCGAAGAATACGGCGGGCTTGGCATGGGCAAAACCGCGATGTGCGTCGTGACAGAAGAACTCTCGCGCGGCTATATCGGGGTGGGCTCGCTTGGCACCCGGTCCGAAATTGCCGCCGAACTGATCCGCCTTGGCGGCACCGACGCGCAGAAAGAACATTACCTGCCGAAACTGGCATCGGGTGAAATCCTGCCAACCGCGGTCTTCACCGAACCCAATAACGGATCGGATCTGGCGCATCTGCGCACGCGCGCGACCAAGGATGGCGATACCTATAAGGTCACCGGCAACAAAACATGGATCACCCACGCGGCGCGTTCCGACCTGATGACGCTTCTGGCACGCACCAACCCCGATGAAACCGGATATCGCGGGCTATCCATGCTGCTGGCCGAAAAGCCGCGTGGCACGGAAAATGATCCGTTCCCGGCCAAGGGCATGAGCGGCGGAGAGATCGAGGTGCTTGGCTATCGCGGCATGAAGGAATACGAACTGTCGTTTGACGGCTTCGAAGTCCCCGCCGAAAACCTTCTGGGCGGGGATGAAGGCCAGGGCTTCAAACAACTGATGGCAACCTTTGAATCGGCGCGCATCCAGACGGCTGCGCGTGCGGTTGGCGTCGCCCAGAACGCGCTTGAAATCGGGATGCGCTACGCACAGGACCGCATCCAGTTTTCCAATCCGCTTTACAGCTTCCCGCGGGTTTACGGCAAAATCGCCTGGATGGTGGTCGAAACCATGATCGCGCGCCAGCTCACCTATTTTTCCGCCATCGAGAAAGATCAGGATATCCGCTGCGATATCGAGGCCGGCATGGCAAAGCTTCTGGGCGCGCGCGTTGCGTGGTCAAATGCCGATAACGCGCTTCAGATCCATGGCGGCAATGGCTACGCGCTTGAATACCAGATCAGCCGGGTTCTGTGCGATGCCCGCATCCTCAACATCTTCGAAGGGGCGGCCGAAATACAGGCACAGGTGGTGACCCGCGGTCTTCTGGGCCGATAGCCAACGATTGGCCCCCTGATGTCGTCTCTCTCCAGCGAACCGTGGCCCCGGTGAAAAACCTGGGCAAACTTGGCCCGTCACCCTTGACGGGCCTCTTTCTTGTGTCAACCTAAAGTATGATATCTTTATATCTACCTTGCGGTGGTAACATCACCCCAATCAGCAGGTAAAAAATCGAAAAAATCGAAGCCTGCGCGGCCTGATATGCCGATGGGGAAACAGGGAGAGACGTTTCATGAATCACGCGTCTGCATCACCGGAAAATGCAATTTTCACGCGTGCACATGCTGCGCGTGAAATCTTTGACAAACATGCCGACAAGCTCGCCGAAAGCCTTCTGGCAGAGCTGTTTGGCACAGGCCAAAGCAGCCGCAATCCGCACGATCCGAAGGCCCATGTCAGCGAACTGGCCAAACGCCTGCGCACCTTGATGGCCGCCAATAGCGGATCGGATTTCGATGCCTGCTTTGCCGATCACATTCTGGCCGATGCCATTGCCGGCATCCCCGCCAGCCGCATCGTCCAAGCCTACCACAACACAATCGAAAATTTCGCCAGACTGGCAGCATCCGAGGGACGCGGCCGACGCGATCCCGGCGTTCTCGATGCCTGCCGTTCGATGCTGATGGGCGATATGGCCTGCCTGATGGCCAAGGCCGAACGCCACGCGGCACAGGCAAGGTCGGCATCGGAAATCCAGTCGATGTCGGAAATCATCGAACGCGAAACCGATAACATCATCGCCGAAGTCGGGTTTCAGGCCGGACGTACCAATGACGTCGCGCAAACCATGGCATCCGATGCGCATGATCTGTCGGAACTGGTTGAACGGATCACGTCAACCACCGCCATTGCCAGCAACAATGTTTCCACCGTCGCCTCCGCGACCGAGGAATTGCAGGCATCGAGCGAGGAAATCGCCGACCGCATCCACAAAACCAACGATATCGCCAGTCAGGCCGTGACCCGTGCACAGGAAACATCGGTCACGATGAACAGCCTGTCAGACACCGCAAGCGAGATCGGCAAGGTTGTCGATATCGTCAAACGCATTTCCGATCAGACCAAGATGCTGGCCCTTAACGCCACCATCGAAGCCGCCCGCGCGGGCGATGCCGGCAAGGGTTTTGCCGTTGTTGCCAACGAGGTGAAAAACCTGGCATCCCAAACCGAAAAAGCCATTTCCGACATCAACGCCCAGATCACCGCCATTCAGGACGCAACCTCCGACGCCGTTGGCGCGATTGAGGGCATCGGCGGCGCGATTGACGAAGTCAGCCAGCTGTCATCGGATATCGCCTCATCCGTCCAGCAACAGACCGCCGCCATCAGCGAGATTTCAACCAGCGCGCAGGAAGTGTCCACCCACATGCAGGGCATTTCCAGCGACATCGCACTGGCAAGTGAAAGATCGCACAATGCCAGCAAGACATCGGAAAACCTGCGTATTCTCTCTTCGAATATCCGCAAGGATATCAACGAAATGGAAAACCGGTTCCGCGTTGTTCTGCGCACCAGTGACAGCAGCAACCGCCGCAATCAGGAACGCGTCCCGATTGCCGTTGATATCGAAATGGATTTCGGCAATGGCGACAAACGCAAAGGTGTTTCCGCCGATATGTCGGTTGCCGGTCTTCTGGCGCGCATCAAGGCCAGCGATCAGGACAATGGCAAACCGGTTTCGATCCTGCTTGATGGCAGCACACGTTTACATGGCATTTTAAAAGCGGTTTCAGGTCTGGGATCGCATGTCCAATTCACCGAACTGGACGAAGACGCCAACCGCACGATCATGGGGCTTTTGCAAAAAACCCGCGATCACGACAACAAGATCGCCGAACTGGGCGCACCCTTGGCGGCCCAACTGGCAAAGACACTCGAAAACGGTATCCGCAATGGCGAGATCCGCAAAGATGATCTGTTCCGCCCCCGCTATGAACCGATTGAGGGCTCTGATCCGATACAGTTCATGACGCCCTATATCCCCTTTACCGACCGGCATTTCACCCCGTTACAGGAAGAAATCCTGCAAAAGGACAAACATATCGTCTTTGCCGCCGGGGTGGATATCAACGGCTTCCTGCCGACCCATAACAAGGTTTACAGCCAGCCACAGCGCCCCGGTGAACCGGCATGGAACATGGGCAATTGCCGCAACCGGCGCATCTTTGACGACCGGGCCGGCCTGATGGCGGCGCGCAACACCAAACCCAAACTGTTGCAGACCTATTTCCGCGACATGGGATCGGAAGTCGTGTTCATGAAGGAATGCGACATCCCGATTGTCGTGAACGGCGAACAATGGGGCAATCTGCGCATCGGATATCGCGCCTGATCAGATCGGGCTGCCCGCCAGATCGCAGATTGAAAAAAGGGGCAGATCACAAGACCTGCCCCTTTTGCATTTTGACCTAGCGAAATTCAAACAGTTCGGTATGGAATGATTTGGCGGGCAACCCCTCACGGACCAGATCGCGTTTCAATGCCGCGGCAAAGGGCTGTGGCCCGCAGAACCAGAAACTGGCAGCATGCCAGTCGGGGATATCGGCCCGAACCCGCTCCGCTTTCAAAAGGCCATCCTCATCATCACGCCAGACATGCAGGGTAACCCCGGCCTTGTGCGCCAGTTGCCTGATACGGTCCATCAGGGTCGCATCCTCGCTCGGGGCGACCTGATAGAAATCGATCTTCTGTTCGCCCGCAGCCGGTTTCAGCGCGAGTTCTTCAAGTTTTGCAAGGAACGGGGTCAAACCGATACCACCAGCAATCCAGACCTGACGATCATTGCCCTGCCCAAAGGTGAACCGGCCATAGGGCCCTTCAAGCCGGACGTCACCCCCGACGCGCAAATTATCCGGCAATGTTTCCGTATAATCGCCCAATGCCTTCACCAGCAGGGTGATCTGCGGGAATTCCGGGTTCCAGTGCGAGGAAATCGTAAAGGGATGCGGGCGTTCGTCATCCCCAAAGGCAACGCAGGCAAACTGCCCTGCCTTGTGCCCCCGCCAGCCCGCCTCGGGCATGATGGTGATCTGCACGGTATCGATATCAGGCAGACGCACGATATTGACGATCTTTCCGGCGACCTGCCGGTTACGGCCGACCCGCCCGGCAAGGACAATACATGCCGATATCGTGCCCGCGATCAGAAGCACAGCCGTCACAATGCCAATCGGGCTGATCCAGTTGCCAAATTCAAACAGGAACATAGCGTGCACCACCAGCACCAGATACGCCGCAGCGATGAAGGTGTGTGTTTTGGCAAACCAGCGATAGGGAAACCATTTGATCAGCGCAATAATCATCAGGGCCACGGCAACATAGAACGCCCATTCGCCAATCCCCTCGGCAAAGCCGCGCTGACCGGCAAAGAAGCCCTGTAACTGGGAAAATCCGGTCTGATCCCCATGCGACCTGCGCCGACCGCCTTCAATCAGGCCAAGGGCCGATGCCCATTTCGGGCCATTCGACCAAAGCCAGTGGATCACGGATGTCACCAGAACCGTAATGCCAAGCCATTTGTGCAGCCGATAGGTTTTATCCAAGCCGCCGGTATAATCTTCAAGCCATACCGGACGTGTCGCCAGGATCATGATCAGGCTCATGATGGCAATCGACAGGGTGCCAAAATACTGGACCATGAAATTTCGAAGCTGAATGAATTCGGCAACTTCGAACAGGCCCGGATTGGCCGCCAGCCAAAGCAGCGTAATCACAGAAAGAAAACCGGCATAAATGAAGGATATGTTTTTCATGATCGTGGTCCCGAATGTCATCCCGCAGCCGGGAAGACCCCGACAGCGCAATGAACTAACCAGAAAAACTTCACCATATTATGCCAGTTGGGGCATTAACTTGTATCAAACCGTATCAAAATACCGGTTCTGATACAAAAGGCGGGAAATCGATATCCCCGCCCTGTTGCATCTTCCGTCCTGTCAGCTGTGCGAATGCAAAACCGCCTCGGCGATTTCGCGTTCGACATCGGCCGGGTAATCATAGAATCCCGGCTTGAACGACGATGCCCCACCCGATGCCAGCCAGTCGATCCCGCGGATCAGAATGGCGGAAAATGGATCAAACAGATCCTTGCCCGAACCGCCCATGCCCGGCGCGAGGTTAAGCAGGCTACCACGGTTCAGAAGGTAGACTTCCTTGCCATTATCAAGCGTGAAACGCTCGATATAGCGGCGCATCCGGGTGCGTTCCTGCGTATCAAGCCATTTGACGTCAATTTCGGTATTGGAATGCCCGACATTGACCAGAATGACGCCACGACGCGCCAGCTTGATCTGATCCGCACCAAGAATGCCGGAAAAACCCGTCGCGGTAACGACAATCGCACACTCCCGAAGCCCGTCTTCAAGGCCAACAACCCGGCAACCGTGATGCTGGGCTTCAAGCGCCCGGACCGGATCACGTTCCGCGACCGATACCACAGCCCCCAGATTGCGCGCCCGTTCGGCAACGCCGCGCCCGACCGGGCCAAAACCGATCACCAGAACCGAACGCCCATAAAGCGCCAGACCGGTCACATTGGAAAACACCGGCCACATTTCCTGCGCCACGTGATGGCGGTTATGCAGACGATCCTTGATCGCAATATCGTTCCAGTTAAACACCGGGAAGGTGAAATCAAGCTTTTCGACGCGGTGAACACCCGTCGTGGTCGCTTCAAGCGCGCCATCGACCTTATGGCCCTTTTTCACGAACGCCTCGATCAGCTCCCCACCCATATCGGCCACGATATCGGCCGGGCTGTCGGACAGGATATCGATGCTTTTGGCATATTCATCAGGCGTCATGCCGGAAAAGGCATGGACCTCGACCCCGTTCGCCGCCAGATAGGCGGCGGCAACATCATCGGTGCTATCGGGGTTGCACGCCCCGACCTTGACCGTGGCGCCTGCTTTGACAAACGGCAGCAGGGTCGGAATGGTGTCTTCAAGAACGTGCTGAAAACTGACGATGGTTTTGTCACGCAAGTCGCGTTTGGCAACGTAATTGCCGTATTTGGCGGTCACCGGGCAGATCACCTCGCGCCAGGCAAGGGTTTCATCGGTGATATTGGCGGCAAGTGCCGGGTCCTTGATGCGGCTGGTCGTCGAGGTGGTCATGGGTGGGCTCGCTTGAAACGTGGGACGAATACTGGATTACCCCCATGTGTTAATCCCAGCCCGGCCGGATGAAAAGCATTTCTGACCGGCTGGTCAGATTTTTCATCCGGCAGGCCAATTGATTACACAACCCCGGCAAACTAAGGACGCGCCGGAATTTCCAGACCACGCTTGACCGCCGGACGCGCAAGCCCGCGCTCAAGCCATGCCGGAACGTTTTTCAGACTGTCATAATCCACCAGTGCCCCGGCATCATAGAAACCGATCAGGTTGCGCACCCAGCCAAGGGTCGCGATATCGGCAATGGTATATTCATCACCCATGATCCAGTCACGCCCGGCAAGACGGGTTTCGAGAACACCGAGCAAACGTTTGGATTCCCCAACATACCGATCCCGCGGGCGTTTATCCTCATACTCGCGACCGGCAAATTTGTGGAAGAAACCAAGCTGACCAAATATCGGGCCAATCGCCGCCATCTGGAAAAACACCCATTGGATGGTTTCGATCCGGGCAATCGGATCAGAAGGCAGGAATTTTCCGGTTTTTTCCGCCAGATACAAAAGAATTGCGCCCGATTCAAACAGGCCAACCGGTTTTCCATCCGGGCCGTTCGGGTCAATGATGGCCGGGATTTTGCCATTCGGGTTCAGCGACAGGAATTCCGGTGTCCAGGTTTCGTCCTTGCCGATATCAATGAAATGCGGCTCGTAATCGATGCCGGTTTCTTCCAGCATGATCGAAACCTTGACCCCGTTCGGTGTCGGCAGGGAATAAAGCTGCAATATATCCGGGTTCGTAGCAGACCAGCGTTTGGTGATGTCAAATGCGGACAGATCAGCCATCTGATTATTATCCTTCCTGATTTGGGTCATGGCGGTTGATGGGGGCGGCATTGCGCCAGACCATCAACCCTTATCCAACGTGATATCCCCAAGATGCAGGACAAGACGGCCTTCCCGCCAGCGCGAAATTGGCAATTGACTGTTTCCCGCCCTGTTTCAGTCCTGCGGCAACAACAGATCAGGCCAACCCGCTGATGCAGATTGGCCTGACTGGACTGCGACATCCGGATCAGTATTCATCCGCTGCCGATATGGGATTGCCTAAACCGCGTGCGATATTACCACGCACGATAAGGCAGGAATTTGCCATCAAGGGTCACGACAACGCGGTCGCCCTTCGGATCGGCCTTGCGTTCGATATACATTTCGTAATCAATCGCGCTCATGATGCCGTCGCCGAACTTCTCATGGATGATTTCTTTGATCGTTTCGCCGTAAACGCCCATGATTTCATAAATGCGGTACACCGCCGGATCGGTCGGCACCGCCTGCTCCCAGATTTTCATCGGGCATTCCTGCAGCACGGCGGATGCCTCCGCCGGAAGCTCCAGCAACGCCACCAGCATATCGGCCTTTTCCTTGGGCGCGGAATTCATGCCAAGGCAGACCGAGGTGGTCCAGACCGGGGACATGCCGATCTTGCTGGCGATTTCTTCCCAGCCAAGGCCCTTGGCTTTTTTGGACGTAATGATCAGTTCTTTCACATCTGCTTTTTTCACAGCTTTTCTCCACTTCACTGTCTGTGTCGTTACGGATTAGTCGGCACCATTCACCACCCGCGCACGCGCAGGTGTTTCCCCGGTACCTTTGTTGGATGTATTGGCAACCGGCCCGTTCAGGCCAAAACGGACAACGTTTGGTTCGGAAACGCCATCCTCGTCGCGCTTCCCGGCCAGTTCGCGGGACCGCTTGGCAAGGAATTCGACCAGATGGTTGCGAATGTCGTAATAGTCGGGATGATGGATGATATCGGCGCGAACGCGCGGACGTTCGATATCGACCTGTACCGATTCCGCGACCCGCGCATAAGGTCCGTTGGTCATCAGAAGGATGCGGTCGGCAAGAAGGATCGCCTCGTCCACATCATGGGTGATCATGAAAACGGTCTGATCCGACCCGGCCCAGATACGGATCAATTCATCCTGAATGCTGCCCCGTGTCAGGGCATCAAGTGCCCCAAACGGTTCATCCAGCAACAAAAGTTCCGGCTGAATGGCAAAGGCCCGTGCGATTGAAACGCGCTGCCGCATACCGCCTGATAACTGCGATGGCTTGCGAAGCTCTGCCCCGCCGGTAAGTCCGACCATTTCCAGATATTTGATCGAATGATCATGGACCTGCTTCTTGGTCCAGTTGCGATGACGCGCCTGCACGGCAAAGGTCACGTTTTTAAGCGCGGATAACCACGGCAACAGGGAATAGTTCTGAAACACGATACCGCGATCAAGACTTGGCCCCGATACTTCCTTGCCATTCATGATCACCGCACCGTCGGTCGGCTCGTCCAGCCCGGCAAGGATATTCAGGATCGTCGATTTGCCGCAGCCCGAATGACCGATGATGCAGACAAATTCGCCCTTTTCGATGCCAAGATTGACGTTTTCAAACACGGTTAACGGATCAGAGCCCTTGGGGCCGGGGAACCGTTTGCTTAGTCCCTGTACGCTCAGGAAGGGTGTTGGCATGGTGCTTTTCCTTATTCCTGGTACTGCACAAGGCGGGCGCAATAGGCGAACGCCGTATCAAGAAGCATGCCGACAAGACCGATCATCAGGATCGAAAAGATCACACTGGTCAGATCCAGATTGTTCCATTCGTTCCAGACGTAATAGCCAATGCCGGTACCCCCCACGAGCATCTCGGCGGCCACAATCACCAGCCACGCAATCCCGATGGAAATCCGCATCCCCGTCAGGATGGTCGGTGCCGCCGCCGGAAGAATGACGATCCACGCGGTTTTAAGCGTGCCAAGTTCATGGGTGCGCGCTACATTGACCCAATCCTTGCGCACACCGGCAACACCAAAGGCCGTATTGATCAGCATCGGCCAGATCGAACAGATAAAGATCACAAAGATCGCCGATGCCTGACTGTCCTGAATGATAAACAGCGCAAGCGGCATCCACGCCAATGGCGAGATCGGGCGAAGGATCTGGATGAACGGATCAAGTGCCCGATACATCAATGGTGACATGCCAATCAGGAACCCGGCGGGAATGGCAATTGCCGCCGCCAGAAAATAGCCCGATAGAACGCGATAAAGCGAATAACCGATCTGAATGCCAATCCCCTTGTCGTTGGGACCGGCATCATAGAAAGGGTTGGAAAGTTCTTCCCACGCCTTGACGAACACCGCAGATGGCGGCGGCACAGCGGCCTTTGGCTCTGCCCCGCCCATCAGGATTTCATATTCTGTCAGTTCACTGCCCAGTTTCTGCTGGGGGCTGGCGGCCTCCCATATTCCAAGAAGAACCGCCAGCAAAACAGCAGACAACAGCAGCGCCCTGGCATTCAGGGATGCGATCATATCAGCTTACCCCTTTGCCAATCGGGAAGCTGTTGACATAGGCCTCGGGCTGATCGGGATCGAACACTTTGCCCATGATCGTGTATTTCTGATAGGTGCTGTCTGGCGCTTCGTAACCAAGGTCTTTCATGATCTTGGCGCAATCGGCCGCGACATAGACTTCTTCGGCGATTTTCTTGTAATCAACATCGCCGTCGATATAGCCCCAGCGCTTCATCTGCGTCAGAATCCACACACCCATCGAATGCCACGGGAACGGATCGAAATCGATGCGATCCGGCACATTTTTGACCTCGCCCAGACCATCGGCATACCGCCCGGTAAGCACCTGCTCGATGACCGGCACCGGCTGGTTCAGATAGTTGGTCGGCGCAATTGCGGCCGAAATTTCCTTGCGGTTTTCGGGTTTGGATGCGTATTGCGTCGCATCAACAATCGATTTCAGAAGTGCGCCATAGGTATTGGGCATTTCATCGGCAAACGCCTTGGAACAGGCAAATGCGCAGCACGGATGACCTTCCCAGATATCCTTGGTCAGGGTGTGGATGAAGCCGATTTTTTCCCAGACGGCGCGCTGGTTGAACGGATCAGGCGACAGATAACCATCAAGGTTACCGGCACGCAGGTTTGCGACCATTTCGGGCGGCGGAACGACACGGATCTGAATGTCTTTATCCGGGTCAAGGCCATGTTCGGCGACGTAATAACGCAGCAGGAAGTTATGCATCGAATATTCGAACGGCACACCGAACTTGAAGCCCTTCCACTGTTTGGGATCGCGTTTATCAAGATGGTCGTTATGCAGGACAATCGCCTGCCCGTTTATGTTTTCAACCGCCGGCATCAGGAACGGGGTCGCGGTCGATCCGGCCCCCATGGTGATGGCAAGCGGCATCGGCGTCAGCATATGCGACGCGTCATATTCATTGTTCAGGGACTTGTCGCGTGCGACTGCCCAGCCCGCCGTCTTGATCACATCAACATCAAGACCGTATTTCTCATAAAAGCCCATCGGCTGGGCCATGATGATCGGTGTGGCGCAGGTGATCGGAACAAAACCGATATTAAGCTTGGTTTTTTCCGGCGTGCCCAGATCATCAAGGATCGCCGCCTTGACCTTATCAAGCGGCAGGACCGACGCCAGTGCCGCCATCATCGTCCCGCTGCCAACCATTTTGGCAAAGGAACGACGTGAAATCTCGTTATGCCCGAAGACAGAGCGGACCACCGCACTTTCAATCGCGCGATCCAGCATTTCCTCGCTGCTGGCAAGCTTGCCAGACGACGAAGCAACGCCATCCACAGCCATATCGCTATGGGCGGGCATCGATGCCAGATCGTATGTGTCTTCGTGATGGTCATGACCGGCATGGTGATGTTTGCCGGTTGCGCAAGCCTCGCAGCCGCAAGATTTGCTATGCCGCAGATCGCTTTCGCCACTGAATGGATCGCCCAGACTTTTGATAGACATGTGGTCACCCCCTGTTTTGTTTACGCCGCCCGTCAGGCGACACCGATATTCGGGGTGATAACAGCAACCGGCGTGCCAGATTTGTGCAGCGCGAAAAACTCTAGGGAAAGACTGGACTTTGGCCCGAAACAGGCGCAATCTCAGACCATACGAAATTTCGTAATTTACGATATTTCGTAACCATATTTACGAAATATCGTAGGCCGACCACGATGGATCAGATTGCAAACCCGCCACCCCCAACGGTTTCGGACGCCCTGTATCAACAGGCCCTTGCATCGCATATTCATCCGACCCTGCTGGTGCATCCGCAAAGCGATCGCATCATGTTTGCCAATCAGGCCGCGGCGAATTTGCTGGGCCGCAGCATTTCCGATCTGAAATCCACCGCCATGAGCAGCCTGCACAAGGGACAGGTGCCAAGCCTTGTGGTGTTCAGTCAGGCCGCCCTTTATCACGGTTTTGCCTGGACACGGGGCCTGAACCTGATGCATGCGGATGGCACCGAAATCCGGCTTGAACACGAAGCCCGCGCCCTGCATTGGGAGGGCGCGGATTACCTGATCATCATCCTTTGTGATCTGGACGCCCGCCACCGCCGCGACGTTGATGCAGAGGCCGATAATTACCTGCGCGAAGGCATTGCCGAATGGCGGCGCGCCGAACGTTTTTTCCGTGAAATCGAACGCGAAAACCAGTTGATACTGGGTGCGGCGGGCGAAGGCATTTACGGGGTCAACAGCGACGGCGTCACCACCTTTGTCAATCCCGCCGCCGAACGCATGCTGGGCTGGACGGCCGAGGAACTGGTGGGCAAGGAAATCCATTCGATCATCCACCATTCGCATGTCAATGGCGACCCATACCATGCCGAACATTGCCCGATTTACAATGCGTTTCGCGAAGGCATCGTTCGGCGCGTTGACGACGAAGTCTTCTGGCGCAGCGACGGCAAACCGATCCGGGTTGAATATACCTCCACCCCGATCCGCGATCATGGGCTGGTGATTGGCGCGGTGATCGTGTTTCGCGACATTACCGAACGCAAAATTGCCGAGGAAAAGCTGCATGCCGCCCTGGCCGAGGTTGATCGCCTTCGCGAAAGGCTGGAACTTGAAAACGCCTATCTTCAGGAAGAAATCCTCTCGACCAACAACCATCACGAAATCATCGGCCAGTCCGAGGCGATCAATAGTGCGCTTAAACAGATCGATCTGGTCGCCCCTACCGATGCCAACGTCCTGATCACCGGGGAATCGGGGACCGGCAAGGAACTGATCGCGCGCGCCATCCATCAGGCCAGCCACCGGCGCGACCGCGTTCTGGTGCGCGTAAACTGTGCCGCCATCCCCCATGAACTGTTCGAAAGCGAGTTTTTCGGCCATGTCCGCGGTGCCTTTACCGGGGCCGTGCGCGATCGCGTTGGCCGGTTCGAACTGGCCGATGGCGGGACGTTGTTTTTGGACGAGGTCGGTGAAATCCCGCTGGAACTGCAGGGCAAGCTTTTGCGCGTTCTGCAGGATCAGAAGTTCGAACGCATCGGCGAGGAACGCACGCGCGAGGTCAATGTAAGGCTATTGGCCGCAACCAACCGCGATCTCAAGGAAGAAGTCCGGCTCGGCCGCTTCCGCGAGGACCTGTATTTCCGCCTCAATGTATTTCCCATCGAATGTCGGCCACTGCGCGAACGGCCCGACGATATCCCGCCATTGGCGACACATTTCCTGCGCAATATCTGCCAGCGGCTGAACATCCCGCAACTGACCCTGACCAACGGGCAGGTCAGAAGCCTGATGAAATATGACTGGCCCGGCAATGCGCGCGAACTTGAAAACATTATCGAACGCGCCGCCATTCTGGCCCGTGATGGTAAACTGAATTTTGACCTGCCCGAACCCAATCGCCGCGAAACCGACCCCGGCAATGCCGACCCCGCGCGTGATCAGATAAACCACGCATCCGCAATCCTCACCGAAGATGACCGGCGCAAACGTGAATATGACAATATCATCCGCGCCCTTGAAACCACACGCGGCCGGATTTTTGGCCCCGATGGCGCGGCGGCCCTTTTGAATGTAAAGCCAACAACACTGGCATCGCGGATCAAAAAGCTTCGGATTGACCGGCGCGATTTCACGCCATCGGGCCAGCACTAGGAACCAGTCATCGGAAATCGCAAAGATTTTTCGATCTGCGACCTTGCCCCCGCCCGCAGTTTGACGCAGCATGTCGCCCCGCCCGGCACATTACCACCGCAAGGGCGGCACAAAGGAGTAGTCCGGTATGGCTGGATTTTTACAGATTGGCGTTCTGATCGCGATGGCCGCGGTCGCGGTTATTCTGGTACTTGGCATCGTCACCATGGCGCGCGGCAAGGATGCCAGAAAATCCAACAAGCTGATGCAGCTTCGCGTACTGGTACAGGGGATTGCCCTTTTGCTGCTGGTCATCCTGTCCTTCATGGCGCTTGGCAAATAAAACAAGCCCGCCGAAGGTCTAGCCTCAGAAAGTCACGTCTCAGAATAACGGAATTCAAGATGGTTCAACTGACCCGCATCTACACCAAATCCGGCGACAAGGGTAAAACCGCTCTTGGCAATGGCAACCGCGTTGCCAAAAACGATATTCGCGTTGCGGCCTATGGCACGGTGGACGAAACCAATGCGGTGATCGGGGTTGCCCGCCTGCATGCGACGGGTGATGTCGATGCCATGCTGGCCCGGATCCAGAACGATCTTTTTGATCTTGGGGCTGATCTGTGTACGCCCGGTGACGGCAGCGACGATAACCCGGAACGCCCGGCCCTTCGCATTACGGCCACGCAAACCGAACGGCTTGAGGCCGAAATCGATGCGATCAATGCCGATCTGGACCCGCTGACATCCTTTGTCCTGCCCGGCGGCAGCGCCCTTTCCGCCCAGCTTCATGTCGCGCGCACCGTGTCGCGCCGCGCCGAACGGCTGATTGTGGAGCTCTCGGGAATCGAGGCGATCAACCCCGAAGCAGTGCGTTACATCAACCGCCTGTCGGACCATATGTTCGTTCTGGCCCGTCATGCCAATAATGGCGGCAGGGACGATATCCTGTGGCAACCCGGCCTGACCCGCTAGGCAAATATTCGAATAAATCCCTGTCTTTTCGGGGGCTGGTTGCCTATCAATACCGCCAGATACTTCAGAATTTCAGTAAAGAAGTTATCGTTAACGTTAACCTCTTTACGTAAATTGACAAGCCCCGTAGCACCCCCTATTGTGCATCGCGGGGAAAACAGTAACATCGGGCCCCGCTACGGACTGCCCCGGCAGAACGCAGCAAGCCCATAGCTTCGACAACAAAAACGAACAGGTCTGTCATGAAGGTTCTTGTCGCCGTTAAGCGCGTTGTGGATTACAACGTCAAGATCCGTGTCAAACAGGACCAGTCTGGCGTTGAATTGAACAACGTCAAAATGTCCATGAACCCGTTTGACGAAATCGCCGTTGAAGAGGCCGTCCGCCTCAAGGAAGCCGGCACCGCGACCGAAGTGGTCGCCGTATCGCTGGGTGTGAAACAGTGTCAGGAAACACTGCGTACCGCCCTTGCCATGGGTGCCGATCGCGGCATTCTGGTCGAAACCGACGACGAACTGCAACCGCTTGCCGTTGCCAAACTTCTCAAGGAAGTCGTTGCCAAGGAAAGCCCGGATCTCGTGATCCTCGGCAAACAGGCCATTGATGACGACGCCAACCAGACCGGTCAGATGCTGGCCGCCCTTCTGGACTGGCCGCAGGGCACATTCGCGTCCAAGGTCGCCGTTGCCGATGGCAAGCTTGACGTCACCCGCGAAGTCGATGGTGGCCTTGAAACCATCAAGATCGATCTTCCGGCCATCGTCACCACCGACCTTCGCCTGAACGAGCCGCGCTATGCGTCGCTTCCCAACATCATGAAGGCCAAGAAAAAGCCGCTTGATACGTTAAGCCCGGCTGATCTTGGTGTCGACACCGCGCCGCGCCTGAAAACCCTGAAAGTGACGGAACCACCGGCACGTCAGGCAGGTGTGAAAGTTGCCAGCGTCGCCGAGCTTGTCGACAAGCTTCGCAACGAAGCCAAAGTGATTTAAGCGGGGGCCGATCAAATGAGCATTCTTGTTATTGCCGAACACGACAATACCGAACTGAAGGGCGTAACGCTCAATACCGTTGCCGCCGCACAGAAAATCGGTGGCGACATCACCATTCTGGTCGCGGGCGAAAACTGCCGTGCGGTTGCCGATGCGGCCGCAAAGGTGGCGGGCGTTTCCAAGGTTCTGGTTGCCGATAACGCGGCCTATGGCCATTTCCTGGCCGAAAACATGGCGGGTCTGGTCAATGAACTGGCCGGTGATTACAGCCACGTTCTGGTGGCGGCTTCGACCACGGGCAAAAACTTCATGCCCCGCGTTGCCGCACTAAAAGACGTCGCACAGATTTCCGACATCACCGATGTCGAAAGTGCCGATACGTTCGTCCGTCCGATCTATGCCGGAAACGCGATGGCAACCGTTCAGTCGTCCGACAGCCTGAAACTGATCACCGTGCGTACCACGGGCTTTGATCCGGTCGCGGCCGAAGGCGGTTCCGCAACCATCGAAGATATCGCAACTGCGAAAGATGCCGGGAAATCCGCTTTTGTCAGTCAGGAACTGACCGAGTCGGAACGTCCGGAACTGACCGCAGCCAGCGTTATCATCTCTGGCGGTCGCGGTATGGGCTCGGGCGAGAACTTCCACCTGATCGAACCGATTGCCGATAAACTCGGCGCTGCCATTGGTGCTTCGCGCGCCGCCGTCGATGCGGGATACGCCCCGAACGACTGGCAGGTCGGCCAGACCGGCAAAGTTGTTGCACCGCAGCTATACATTGCGGTAGGCATTTCAGGTGCGATTCAGCACCTTGCCGGCATGAAGGACAGTAAGGTCATTGTTGCGATCAACAAGGACGAAGAAGCACCGATCTTCTCGGTTGCCGATTACGGTCTTGTCGCGGACCTGTTCGAGGCCCTTCCCGCATTGGCGAGCGAACTCGACAAATAATCAGATCCCATCTAGGGTCAGAACAATCTAAAGAACGTTGTTCTGACCTTGTTTTGACCCTTGGGGATGAGTGGGGAACAAATGGCTTCGCTTGAAGATATCAAGACCATTGGCGTAATCGGTGCCGGTCAGATGGGCAATGGCATTGCTCATGTGATTGCACTTGCCGACTACGACGTCCGACTGCTTGACGTATCGGCAGAGGCGCTCGACAAGGCGCTTGGCCTGATTGGCAAGAACATGGATCGTCAGGTCAAGAAAGACCTGATCACCGAACAACAGAAAGCAGCAGCCCTCGCCCGGATTACCACGGGTACGGAATACAGCTTCCTGTCTGATTGCGATCTCGTGATCGAGGCCGCAACCGAGAACGAAGAAACCAAGAAACAGATTTTCAAGGCTCTGTGTCCGGTTCTGGGCCCCGAAGCCATCATTGCGACGAACACCTCGTCCATTTCGGTGACGCGTCTGGCTTCCTATACCGACCGCCCGTCGAAATTCATGGGCATGCACTTCATGAATCCGGTGCCGCTGATGAAGCTGGTCGAACTGATCCGCGGCATTGCCACGGACGAGCCGACCTATCGCACCATTCATGAATTGACCAAGAAACTGGGCAAAGACACGGCAAGTGCCGAAGATTTCCCGGCCTTCATCGTCAACCGCATTCTGCTGCCGATGATCAACGAGGCGATCTATACGCTTTACGAAGGCGTCGGCAATGTCCGGTCCATCGATGATGCCATGCGCCTTGGCGCAAACCATCCGATGGGGCCGCTGCAACTGGCCGATTTCATTGGTCTGGATACCTGCCTGTCGATCATGCATGTCCTGCATGATGGTCTGGCCGATACCAAATATCGTCCCTGCCCGCTTCTGGTCAAATATGTCGAAGCCGGTTGGCTTGGCCGCAAGGTCGGCCGCGGCTTCTATGACTATAGCGGTGACGAGCCGGTTCCGACCCGCTAATCATTGCCAGGTTACGCATTCAAGGGCCACTGCATCGCTGCGGTGGCCTTTTTGCATTGGATTGATGATTTAACCAACGTGCAAAGCTTTTGATCTTTCGATCAGAAATTGCCCTGCTATGATGACGGCCAAGGAACCAAGACCAAAAAAAGAGTCCAGGTCAGGACCCAGGAGGCCGTCCCACATGTTTCTCGGAATAGATGTCGGCACATCTGCCGTTAAAGCGCTTCTGATGGATGAACATTCGCTCACCGTCGCCGAAACCGATGTGCCCCTGACGCTCAGCAACCCCAAACCATTCTGGAGCGAACAGCACCCCGATGACTGGTGGGCGGCGACCTGCACGGCGCTGGATCAGTTGAAATCATCCAACCCCGCCGCCCTTGCCGCGGTTCGGGCCATCGGCCTGTCTGGCCAGATGCACGGGGCGGTAATCCTTGATGCGAATGACAAGCCACTCCGCCCGGCGATCCTGTGGAATGACGGCCGGGCCAAGGCCGAATGCGATGAATTGCAGGCCGCCCTGCCCGATCTGCCATCGCAGGCCGGTGTGGTTGCCATGCCCGGTATGACCGCGCCCAAACTGATGTGGCTGCGCAAACACGAACCCGAAATCTTTGCCCGAATCAAAACCGTCCTGCTGCCCAAGGATTACATCCGTTTCTGCCTGACCGGCGAAAAGGTCACGGAAATGTCGGATGCCGCCGGAACCCTGTGGCTTGATGAAGAAAGCCGAAGCTGGAATTTTGACGCCATTGCCGCAACCGGCATGGATATTGCCCAACTACCCCGCCTTGCCGAAGGAAGCGATCCCACCGGCCATTTGCGCGGTGAACTGGCCGCGCGCTGGGACATGAAGCCGACCGTGATTGTTGCCGGTGGTGGCGGCGATGCCGCGACCGGTGGCATCGGTGTCGGCGCGGTCAGCCACGGCGACGGCTTCATTTCGCTTGGCACCTCGTCACAGATTTTCGTGGCATCCGACCGTTATCGCCCGAAACCCCTGGAACTTTTGCACAGCTTCGCCCATGCCGTGCCCCAGCACTGGTTCCAGATGGCGGTATTGCTCAACGGGGCAAGCTGCCTTTTGTGGGCGGCAAACCTGTTGGGCGAAAAGGATATCGGCGCATTGCTGCAACGCACCGAAGCCGGGCATAAGGCCCCGTCGGATGTTGTGTTCCTGCCCTACCTTAATGGCGAACGGACCCCGCATAACGATCCCTATGCGCGCGGCGTGTTCTTTGGCCTTGGTAGCGACACATCGCGCGAAACAATGGTCCAATCGGTACTCGAAGGGGTCGGTTTTGCCCTTCTGGACGGGCAATCGCGCCTGCATGCCGCCGGAACGCATTGCGAATTGCCCGGTGTCATTGGCGGCGGCGCGCGCAGCCGATACTGGATTCAACTGATATCTGACATCATGGGATGTCCGCTTGCCCGATACGAAGGGGCGGCCAAGGGCCCGGCCTTTGGCGCGGCACGTCTGGGGCGGCTGGCACTTGATCACGAAACGGTCGAGGATGTCTGTCAGAAACCGGTCATTCAGGAAGTGATCGAACCCGATATGCGCAAACATGCCGATTATCAGCCGCGATTTGCCAAATTCAGACGAATCTATGCAGCCCTGCGCGATGAATTCCAACCTGTCTGAATACGTCATCAGACCATACCGATTGCCTTACCTGACCGGCCTTTCAGCGGTGTGATGCATTTCACCTGAAATGTTGCATCCGGGTTCTTTAAACACCTGAAAAGATGCCAATATCAGTAAAAGGTATTAGAAATTTTCTAATCGGATAGTCCATGACCATTGCCATCGTCGGAAGTTCCAATATCGATTTTGCCGCCCGAGTTGCCCAATTGCCCAAACCCGGCCAAACCGTATCGGCCAAGGATTACATGACCGGCCCGGGCGGAAAGGGATGCAATCAGGCGATTGCCGTTGCACGACTGGGTCAAATGCCTGTTTTCATTTCCAAAATCGGCAATGATGTTCTGGGACGCAGCCTGATCGATACCCTGAACGCCGAAGGCTTTGACACCAACCAGCTGATCCAGTCGACCGACGCCCAGACCGGAACTGCCCTGATATCCATCGACGATGCTGGCGAAAACATCATCACGGTGGCCGGTGGGGCAAACATGACCATGAGCCGGGCCGACATCCGCGAAAAACAGGTGTTTCTGGAACATTGCAATTATCTGCTGGTGCAGCTCGAATGCCCGGTTGTTGCCATTGCCTGCGCAATGAAATACGCCCGCGAAGCTGGCGCAACCATCATCCTTGATCCGGCACCGGTGCCCGACCGGGTTGTTTTGCGCGATCTGATGGAACTGACCGACATCGTCACCCCGAATATCAGTGAATGTTCTGCCATGACCGGCATTCACCCCGACAATGATGAAACCGCCCACGCGGCCGCATCAAAACTGCACGAAATGGGCGCGCGTATCGTGGTGATCAAAATGGGATCAAGGGGCGCATTTTATTCCGACGGCGACCAGTCGGGCAGGGTCGACCCCTTTGACGTTGCCGCAATTGATACGGTTGCCGCGGGGGACTGTTTCAATGGCGGGCTGGCCGTTGCCCTGCATGACGGACGACCACTGCGTGATGCCGTCCGGTTTGCCTGTGCGACCGGGGCATTGGCGACCACGCGCTATGGTGCTGCCGACGCCGCCCCGACCCTTGATCAGGTTCTATCACTGATGGAAAGTGCTGATTGATCCCAATCAGGACGCGGCATCAATCAGATTGTTGAAATAGTCGATAACCCCGTCGGCATCCCATTTGGCCGTGCCTTCCAGTTTGCCGATAACCTGCCCGTTGGCATCGATCACGAAACTGGTCGGAAGGCCGCGCGCGCCAAAGGCCCGTGCGGTTGCCCCGCGCGGATCAAGCACGACATCAAGATGGCCGATTCCGTTTTCATCAAAGAATTCCTGCACGATTTCTGCCCCACCACGATCCTGACTAAGCGCCAGAACACGGAACGGCTTGCCATCCATTTTCGCCGCCAGTCGATCAAGATCGGGCATTTCCTCGATGCAGGGCGCGCACCATGTCGCCCAAAGATTGACCAGAATAACCTTTCCTTTCAGGTTCTTAAGGTCACTTTCGCTGCCATCGGCCTCGATGAAAACCGCCTTTTCCGGCAGGCTTGAGCCCTCAGGCACCGTCTCCATTTTCGAAAGTTCTTGCGGCAATTGCGTATCTGCAAAGGCAGGGCTTGCATAAATGGCCGATATGGCGACAATCACGCCCAGTTTTACGTAACGAAGCAATGCCTTCACAATACTCACCTTTCCAACGCTTGCGGATCACAATGACCGATCAAAACGCCACCGACCAGAAAAATGCCAACGCCCTGTGGGGAGGCCGCTTTGAAGCGGGCCCGTCCGCCATCATGGAAGAAATCAATGCTTCCATCGGCTTTGACAAACGCCTGTACGCCCAGGACATTCAGGGTTCCAAAGCCCATTGCGCCATGCTGGTCAAGCAGAAGATCATCCCCGCAGAAGATGGCGACAAAATAGTCGCGGGTCTAGACCAGATCCTTCAGGAAATCGAAAACGGCACATTCACCTTCTCGGCCGCCCTTGAAGACATCCACATGAATGTCGAAAGCCGCCTGCGTGATCTGATCGGGCCTGCCGCCGGTCGCCTGCATACCGCGCGCTCCCGCAATGATCAGGTCGCAACCGATTTCAAACTCTGGGTCCGCGACGTTGCACTGGCCGATCTTGAAGCCGGGCTCAAGGGCCTTCAGGAAGCCCTGATCGAACAGGCCGGCACCCATGCCGAAACCATCATGCCGGGCTTTACCCACCTTCAGGCCGCCCAGCCGGTCACCTTTGGCCATCATCTTCTGGCCTATGTCGAAATGTTTGGCCGGGACCGTGGCCGCGTTGCCGATTGCCGCACGCGTGCTAATGAAAACCCGCTGGGTTCGGCGGCCCTTGCCGGAACGCCCTATCCGATTGACCGTCACATGACGGCATCATCGCTTGGCTTTGATCGCCCGACCGCGAACTCGCTCGATGCGGTGTCGGATCGTGACTTTGCGCTGGAATATCTGAACGCGGCATCGATCACCGCCATGCATCTGTCGCGCCTGGCCGAGGAAATGGTGATCTGGTGTTCCGCACAGTTCAAATTTATCGGCATGTCGGACAAATTTTCGACCGGCTCCTCGATCATGCCGCAGAAACGCAACCCCGATGCTGCCGAACTGATCCGCTCCAAAATCGGCCGTATCGTTGGCTGCTACAATTCCCTGATGCTGTCGATGAAGGGGCTGCCGCTGGCCTATTCCAAGGACATGCAGGAAGACAAGGAACCGGTCTTCGAAGCCCACGACCATCTGGGTCTTTGTGTCGCCGCCATGACCGGCATGATTGCCGACATGAAGGTCCATAAGGACAACATGCGTGCGGCTGCCGGGGCCGGTTACACCACCGCAACCGATCTGGCCGACTGGCTGGTGGCCGAACTGGGCATGCCGTTCCGCGACGCCCATCACGTGGTCGGTGCGACCGTAAAACTTGCCGAAGGCAAGGGGTGTGATCTCGATCAGCTTTCGCTAGAAGACCTTCAGGGGATCGAACCCAAAATCACCAAGGCCGTTTACGATGTCCTGACCGTCGAGGCATCGGTCAGTGCGCGTCAAAGCTTTGGCGGCACCGCGCCGGTCCGGGTGAAGGAACAGGTTGCGGCGGCAAAGGAAAGGTTCCTGAAATGAGCAACCCGATCTTCAAACGCAGCACAGTGATCGTACTGGCGGTGATGCTGGGCCTGTCTGTTGCCGCGTGTGGCAAAAAAGGCCCGCTTGAACCACCGACCGACGAAGGCCGCAACTATCCACGGACATATCCGGCACAATGAACCATTTTGAATATATTGATGGCGTCCTTCACGCCGAAGGCGTTTCCATCCCCGAGCTTGCCGAAAAAGTCGGCACGCCGTTCTATTGCTATTCCACCGCCACCCTTGAACGTCACTATCACGTTTATGCCAGTGCGTTTGACGGGCTTGATGCCACGGTTTGCTACGCCATCAAGGCGAACTCCAATCAGGCTGTGCTGAAAACACTCGCCAAACTGGGGGCCGGTGCCGATGTGGTTTCGGTTGGTGAAATGCGCCGTGCCCTGCGCGCCGGTGTCGCACCGGGCAAAGTCATTTTTTCCGGCGTTGGCAAGGCCGATGCCGAAATGCGCGAAGCCCTTGATGCCGATATCGCCCAGATCAATGTCGAAAGCATCCCGGAACTTGAAGAACTCAACCGGGTTGCCCTCGATATGGGCAAAAAGGCCCGGATCGCGATCCGCATCAACCCGCATGTCGATGCCAAAACCCACGAAAAAATCGCTACCGGCAAGGCCGAAAACAAATTTGGCATCGACTGGACCCGCGCGATCGAGGTTTACCGCATGGCCGCCGCCATGGACGGGATCGACGTGACCGGCATTGCCATGCATATCGGATCACAGCTGACCGATCTTGCACCCTTCCGCGAAGCCTTCACCCGTCTTGCCGATCTGGTCGAAAAGCTTCGGGCCGAAGGCATCAATATCCGCAATCTTGATCTTGGTGGCGGGCTTGGCATTGCCTATCAGGGCGAAACCCCGCCCCTGCCCGATGCCTATGGCCAGATGGTGCGTGAAACCGTCGGTCACCTTGGCTGTCACATCACGCTCGAACCGGGCCGCCTGATTGCGGGCAACGCCGGGGTGATGATTTCGCGCGTCATGTATATCAAGGATGGCGAGGCCAAACGCTTTGTCATTCTTGATGCCGCGATGAACGACCTGATCCGGCCAACCCTTTACAACGCCTATCACGAAATCATCCCGGTCGATGAACAGACTGAAGGCGACAAACAGGCAACCGTCGATATCGTCGGCCCGGTCTGCGAAACCGGCGATACCTTTGGCAAGGACCGCAAACTGCCCGATGACCTGAAACCGGGTGATCTGGTCGCGGTCATGTCGGCGGGTGCCTATGGTGCGGTGATGTCATCGACCTACAACACCCGTGCCCTGACGCCCGAAGTTCTGGTCAAGGGCGACGATTTCGCCATCGTCCGCCCACGTCAGTCGATTGACGACCTGATCGGTCTGGACCGCATTCCCGACTGGCTGGACTGACCCGGACCGGAATATGCAAACTAACCGGCAATATATTGCCGGTTAGTTTGACGGGGAGCTTGGCCTGTATCAGTCTTCGCTATGTTTGAGGCGATATAGGCCGTCAAGATCGGGGGACGCAGATAAGGCGTGGTTGTCGGTATTTGTCGCTTTATCTTGACGCATGACTTGGACCGTTGCGGTCATGCCAGCCACCAGCTCTATGCTGGCAGGGATTTTGTCAATTTTGATGCGAACAGGGATCCGTTGGGCAAGGCGAACCCATGAAAATGTTGTGGCGACATTGGGGAGGCCGAGATGCCCCGGTGTGTCATTGCTGTTTTCTATGCCGCGGCCAATGCTTTCAACATGACCAAATGCCGGTTGGTCAAAACCCATCAGCTGTATCGATATGGGCGCCCCAATATGAATCCGGCCTATCTTCGTTTCTTCAAAGTATCCGGTGACCCAGAAGCTGGAGGCATCGATGACGGAAATTTTTGTTATACCTGCCGTCGCATAATCGCCTGGGCGGAGCTTTAGATTGGTTACATAGCCGTCAACTGTTGAACGGATTGTCGATCGGGCGAGGTTGAGTTTGGCCAGATCGAGGGAGGCCTGCGCCGATTGATAGGCCGCGCTGGCAACTGCTGCGGCACCATTCGCTTGCTGAATGGCTTCCCGGGATGCGAAATCCTTTAATTGGCGCTGTCGCCGGGCGGTTGCCTGCCGGACAATCATGTCCTGTTGTTTTGCTTCGACATCTGCTTTGGCCAGGGCTACAGCCAGTTCCAGGCGTTCTGGCTCTATCTGATATAGAACGTCGCCCTGTTTTACATATTGGTTGTCCGCAACGGAAACAGAACGGATCGTGCCGGAAACTTCCGGGGCGATCTGTACGACATCAACGCCAACGCGGGCGTCTCGGGTCCAGAGTGTTTTGTCATAATGGCTCCAAGCCTTGAACGCGACAAAGGCCGATACAGCGACCAGACAAAGAGTAACGATGTAGCGGCCGACGAGAGAAATAACAGTTTTCACGGTAAAAGTCCGTTTAATGGCAGGTATAGCGTGAGCAGACCGTAAATGGTGATAAAGAGGGCGAGCTCGATGAGCGGTCTGTAGGTAAAGATGCGGGATAAGCGGGTAGCGAACAGCAAGCGTATGGTTGCGATGGTTCCGACCAGTGCCATAGCGGCGAGAACCACCAAGCCGGGAATCAGAACTCCCCAGAAATTGACATCCTGGGTCATGATTCAGGTTTTCCCGCCTGCGAAAGGGGCGCTGCACCCAGGGCAAAGCATAGGTCAATGAGCAGATCGCGTATTTGTGCCCGGTTTTTCTTTGGGCCTTGTGTGCTGATCGCCATCACAGTCGCGATGTGCTGGTTAAGCGGCACAGGGTCATGGTTCTTTGTCGGCTTTCTGGCATTGACATAGTTTGCGGTTGCCAAAAGAAGGTCCTTTATCGGGGCTCTTGTTTCGAACGGAAGCAGGGGGATCATCTTGTGGAGCCGACCTGCGACATGGCCGATGCGAAGATGATGCAGCGTGTCGTCCAGGACAGAGCTATAGGCCTTGCCGGATGCCCGAAGTTTGGGCTGCAACAGTGCTGTCCGGTCTATCATCAGGCTGATCCAGCGCGCTTCGTTGGGGGCATGGCCCAATGCGCGGCGTCCGATATCCCGTCGACTAAGGTCGAGCAGTCTTTTGATCGCAGTGTCAGCGCGAACTGTTTGAAATATGGACATGCTTAGTGCCCCGAAGTTTACGGCGACCAAGACTGCAATCGAGATATTGAGCGAGGCAGCAAAGTCACCTGAATAATTGGTGCCGAGGCCTGACAGGATTGGAATGGTCAGGGTAATGCCAAGGGCAGTCATCATGGTAGGCAAGCGCGCCTGAAGGGAGCCCGCGAGCAGGAAAACCGGTGCGAGAACTGCGACAAGAACGGCGAAATCCATGACCTGCGGCAGGATGAAGAAACTGTAAAATAGGCTGAAGGCGATGCCATACAATGTGCCAATGGTATATTTGACAACAAAGGGCACCGGCGTATCGAAATTGCCAAACAGGGTGCAACAGACACCGAGAACGGAAACAGCGGTTCCCCCTTCTGTCCAGCCTGACCATATCCAGAATGCACAGCCGCATAAAATGCCCGTAATGGCGCCAAGTGCAGCACGCGCGGCCATCTGGGAGTCCCGGTGATAAACATAGCCCCTGGCGTGTTTGGGACCATGCAGCGATCTTGTGTTCCGAAGAGGATTGATAAGAGTTGCACTGAACTTCAATTGCTTGCAGTCATGAAGCAGGCCGATCATCTCGGCAAGATGGCCGGCAAGGTTCGCACCAACCAAATCAACCGAAGATGCCTTTTCTTTCGCCAATTGTTTTTGCACGGTTCGTGCATGTGCGATCAGATCAAACGTTGCGTCGCTCTCATCGGCGATATCTGCGAGTGTGCACCATGTCCTGACGTCATCGATCAGGCGGGTAAGTTCGGCAGGGGCAAAATCGCCATCATGACGCAGAAAATGAATGCGTTCTTCGATTTCTGTCGTGAGCAGAAGCAACCGCGCCAGACGATCATGAATAAGACGCAGAATTCTGCGATGGGGTATGACAGGTGCTGGATCATAAGGCAGATGGGTGGCCAGATCCTGAAGCGTCAGCAGGTCAAGCGAGAGCTGTTTACGGTCGCTACGGTTTTCTTCTGGCGTGCCATTTAGCGCATCCCTGGCCAGTTGATGCGCATTCTGCATTGTTGTAGCAAGTTTACCGGTAAATAGGCCCGTCATGCGTTTTGGCAGGACATAACGATGTATCAGTACGGCACAGAGAATGCCGATGGAAATTTCCTGCACGCGCAAGGATGCGATGTCGAAAACCGCACCGGGATCAAGGACGCTGGGGAAGCCGATCAGGCTTGCGGTGTAGCCTGCAAGAACGAAGGCATAGGCGCGGGGCGTGCGATCAAGCAGCGAAAAGAACAGGCACAAACCAATCCAGCCAGAGAGGATGAGGCTGCATAAAATCGGTTCATTCACAAAGTTCGGGACGATGGCTACGGTTGCGATAGCCCCGATGAAGGTGCCTGCAAAGCGATATACACCCCGGCTAAGGGATGCACCGGCAGAGGTTTGCGAGACGATATACACCGTTATGATCGCCCAGAACGGGCGGGGCAGCCCGATCCGGAGCGAAATGTAATAGGCCAGCATCGCCGCAATGAAGGTTTTGGCGGAAAATAGGATTGCGTTTGCATCAATCTTCAGGGTGGGAGAACAAAAGAAGTTTATTCCAATTTTTATGGCCTGGGTCAAAAGGGACCTCCTGGAGCGTGTTGTCCTCAATGCCCGCGATTGTGAATGATTTGCAAAAACTAATAAATTCGATATTATGACATAAAATCACTAAAAACTGCCATTCTCATGACGGAATTACGATCTGCTGTTTCTGTTTTTGATCCTGACCTCATACCTGTGCCTGCACTCGCCTATAAGCTGAATTTCTCGGACCACGCTGGTGAAGTACCTTTGCATGTGCATCGCAAAGGGCAGTTGATTTTGGCCTTGCGCGGGGCTGTTACCTGTCGTGCAGGTAACGAGCTTTGGGTGGTGCCACCCAATTGCGGGGTTTGGATTCCGGGTGATGTTCCGCATAGCGCGCGTGCCACGGCGAACGCATGCCTTAATTATCTGTTTGTCGCGCCAGGGGCGGCTGATTTGCCTGCAACCTGTTGTACGTTGTCGATCTCACCGATGATCCGCGAAATGATTGATCGGCTGGCCCGGGATTGCTGTGCGTATCCGCCCGATAGCCATGCGGCGCGGCTTGCGCGTGTCATGCTTGATGAATTGGCCGACATGCCACGAGAGCGTTTTAATCTGCCAATTTCCAATCATCCAAAAATTAAGCTGATGGCAGATGCCTTGACGCTCGACCCTGCTGATCGCACCACGCTGAAGGATTGGGCCAGGCATGTCGCGATGAGCGAACGGTCTCTCGCCCGTTTGATTGTGCAGGAAACGGGTCTTACCTTTGGGCGCTGGCGACAGCAACTGCATCTGGTTGTTGCCCTGCGGGAACTGGCCAGTGGTGAGGCGGTGCAGAATGTTGCAGGTGCGCTGGGATATGAGTCCGTGAATGCCTTTATCACAATGTTCAAAAAAGCCCTGGGCAGCACACCAGCTCAGTATTTTGCTCAAAACAGGGATGTCTAGTTATTGTGCCAGAAAAAGAAAGTTCGGTTTCGGAGCTGATAAGAGTATCGGTAACCAGACACCGCGTCGCAAAAATATCTGCGGGAAAGAAAGTCAGAGCGAACTCATTTCACTCAAATGAACTTGCTCTGCCCATTCTAATTTTATGTGTCGCGTTTCCATTTTTATGCGTCAATTCACACAATGACAGGATAGGAACGCCAAACTTTGGAAGCACGGCAACAGACGACCCCAGCCACAGGCTTACCGCGAGCTCCGGCCACGACCACCGAACCCCGGTCGGGCCTCGGTCCCCTGCCAGCCTGACCAATGGACGGCTCGCCGACCGCCCGCACCCTCGTTGCCCGCTTCGGCCAAATTCAGCAATGCCGTGACCTCAGAAGCCCAGACACAACTCGGGCCTCCAGCAACCGTCGCCGACGGACCATCATCGGGCTCTCTGCCGCATCGATCACCGTCCGGCCAAGGCGACAACCTACTACCCCGACGTTCAGACACACCTCGGGCATCCGCCATTTTCACCGGCAGACGGACTTCGGGCGCACTGCCACCAACCTGTCCACCACCGACGGGCCACAATCCGATGCCGTCACTGCCGCCACCGCTGCCATTGCTGCCGCTTCCGGCAAATCCGGGGTCCGTTCCCCGACAAGACGCACCTCTCCCGTCATGACAAACAAGCGTGTTAAAAGCGTATTAGAACCGGCGCGTAATACCGCCGTAATGGCTCCGCCATCCGCCGACGCATATCCTGCGGACTGCCCCTCCACCCTGCCTCAATCCTTGCCGCTGCATCCTGATCCCCTCTTTGATCCGGCCCCAAACGCAAAAACCCGCGAGGCTCAGGGCCTTGCGGGTTTCTGTCCGGGTGCATTTCTCCCGTTGACTTTTCTCTTATGCCATAATCAAAAGAACAAATCAAGAACTTTTTGAAAAAACTTTATATACCGTCCAAGGCTGCCGCCCTTCAGGGACCGCCTTTTATTTTGGCCTGGCCGCGATCCTGACTTGACCCGCCCCGCCAAAGCCCCAAACTTAGATTAAGGTCTGAAATCTGTTCATAGGACCACGCTGGCGTCACATGTCCCGGACACGGGGCGATTGCAGGGGCCTGAAATCGATATGTCGATCATACCACCCAATCCCCGACTGGAACGGCATCTGCGCCTGGCGCGGATGATCATGTCGTGGGAACGGGTGTGGCCCCGGCTGATCCCGCCTTTGACAATCGTGATGCTGATTGCCGGTCTGACCCTGACCGGTACCTTTGAAATACTGCCCGCGACCGGGCATATCATTTTGCTGTCGATCCTGTCGGTTGCCGGTCTTGCTGCCATTATCCTGCCGTGGCGCCATTTCACATGGCCCAATCGCCGTGCTGTCCTGCAAAGGATGGAACAGGAAAACGGCCTTGAAAACAACCCGCTGCAAAGCCTTGAAGACCATATCGAAGATCGCGACGACCCACTGACCAGCTATCTGTGGCAAAAACAATTGCAACGCCACGAAGCGATGCTGAACCATCTGCATCTGCCGCGTCCCGCGCCGTCCCTTGCCAGGGTGGATCGATACGGGCTGGTCGTCTTGCCGGTATTGCTCCTGAGCGTTGGGCTGTTTGCGGGCCATGACCGTATCAGCGAGCGGTTTTACAAGGCATTCAGCCCCCTGCAACGGCTGGGTACCGCCGATTTCAGCACCACATTGTGGGTGACCCCACCGGCCTATACCGGACAAATCCCGCGCGTCCTGCGGTTTGAACAGGTTAAAGGCGCGCAAAAGCAGGATGATGGCGGCTCTGACGCATCACGCGTCATTGATGTCGACGTGCCTGTCGGATCGACACTGGCCGGCAGCATCGGCAGCGTCTGGCAACCGACCCTGCATACGCCGACCGGTGAACGCGACATTTCCGAAAGCAGCGACAACAGCTATGTCCTCTCGACCGCTCTTGATCAGGCCGGACCATGGCGCATTTCGGTGTGGGGCACGGATCGGCTGACCCTTAATGTCAATCTGGTTGCCGATAAACCACCCGCCCTTTCATTCGTAAGCCCGCCTTCGATTACCCGGCGCGAACATATCCGGCTGGATTACGTTGCGACCGATGATTACGGCATGAAAAATCTTGAACTGGTTATCACACCCGCAACCGACGGCATTGGTCGGGAACAGTTTGGCACCATCGATAATATCCGTATCGATCTGTCTGGTGGCGACACCCCGGGGGGGGAGGCCGCCATGCCAACACGGATCGAAGGACCACGTTTCATTGATCTGGTATCCCATCCATGGGCGGGGCTCCCGGTTAACCTGCAACTGGTATCAAAAGACAATGCCGGACAGGATGGTGAAAGCGACATACGTTCGATTATCCTGCCCGAACGCGAGTTCACCCATCCCGTCGCCAAAAAACTGATCACGATCCGCCGCGGATTGCTGCGCTATCCCGACAAGGCCCTTGAAATGCGCAACGCCCTTTTGCCTGTCATTTATGCCCCGCAGGCATTCAACGGCCATATCGGCATTTTTCTGGCACTTTCCGTGACCGAGGCACGGCTTTCGGCGCATCTGCGCGACCGCGCGGTCCATCAAGACGTGGCCGGTTTGCTTTGGCACATCGCCGAAGAGATCGAACGCGGCAGCTATGGCATGGCCGAACGCAATCTGATGGAGGCCGAGGAACGGCTGCTGGATGCCCTTGCCAACCCGGACGTGACCGAAGCCGAAATCGCCGATCTGATCGAAAACTATCGCCGCGCCCTTAACGAATATATGGCCGCCCTCGCCCGCGAGGCACCGCAGAATCAGCAAAGCCAGCAACAGGGCCCCGCCGCCATCCTTGAACAGCAGGACCTGTCACGTATCGTCGATCAGATCGAAGCACTCATGCAGGCTGGTGCGCGTGATCAGGCGCGCGCCCTGATCGACCGCCTGCGCGAACTGGTCGAAAACATGCAGATCACATCGGGCGACGGCGGGGCCGATATCACATCCACCTTGCGCGAAATGCTTGATGGCATTCGTGATCTTGCCCGCCGCCAGCAGGACCTGATGAACCAGGGTGACAATCCGTCAAGCCCCGGCGGAAATGGCAACCGCGCCCAGCAGCAGCAAAATCTTGCCGGGGACGCACAGAACCTGACCAATAATTCCGGCTTTGGCCAGTTTGGCAATCTCAGCGGCATTGAAACCGCGATAGAGGCCATGCAACGCGCCGCAGAGGCCCTTGACCACAACCGTGCCCACGAAGCCCTGCAACAACAGGGACAGGCCATGGAAGCCCTGCAACAGGGTATTGGCGAGTTAAGCCGTGCTCTTGAAGGTTTAAGCCAGATGATGCCGATGCTCGATGAACTTCAGGGGTCGGGCAATCGTGATCCGCTTGGTCGGCCGGTGGGCGGCGATGGCACCACCGTCATCCCCGAAGTCGACACCCTTGAAAGGGCATGGCGCATTCTTCAGGAACTCCGCCGTCGTTCCGGCGACCCGGACCGCCCGGTGATCGAACAGGAATATATTGATCGCTTGCTGAAACGGTTCTAAAGGCCTGTCCAAAGGACGACACAGATAAAACAAAAGGGCAGCGACGGATCGCTGCCCTTTGTCATTTTCAGATCAAACCGGTCAGGGTTCAACCGCTTCCCGCGGGTCAAGGAATGTGACCTGCAAACGGGTTGCTGTCGGGTTCGGACGGCGGATTTTGGTTTCGACCGTCATGGTTTCACCAACCGGCAGCATCTGGGCTTCCATCGGCATGTCCGCCCCGCCCTGCACCGCACTTTCGTCATAGATCAGCGGCACCTTTTTGCGCTGAACCACACGATCCAGCGGATCGAGAAGCTCAATCAACAAATAGGGCAACGCCCGGTCGATCTCATCGATATTGACGATCTCGGCGCGAACGACAAGAACGTCAACACCGTCTTCTTCTTCGCGAGTCGGCGGCAATTCACGAATATCAAGGCCTTCGCCAACATGAGGGACGTCAAGCCCGACCATGTCATAGACCTTCGCAATCGGCGGCCACAAATTGATCAGGATATCTTTGGCAAAATATCCGCCCGCACCAATCCCGCCAAGGATCAGGAAGAACAGGATCCAGCCAATCACACCCTTTTTCGATTTCGCAGGCGGTTTCGGATTGTTGCGAATCAGCTGCTGCGGGATGGGGGGCGGATCGGGAATTTTGTCCGCGTCCTCGAAACCGGGATCAACCTGACCTGGCATCTGATCGGCATTGAAATCGGCACCAAGCGCGCCATCCTGATCGAAAGGCGGCGGCAGCTTGTTTTCCTGTGCTGGCGACGGGGTTTTCATTCCCGGCGGGTCCTGATGCCAGCTATTGCCGCAGTTCTTGCAGCGTACGGTTCTGCCCTTTGGGCCGATCGCCTCTGTTTTCACAGAGTATTTTTTTGAACAATCTGGGCAAGTAATGATCATTGCAAACCTGGCATCTCGATGTCAGCGGCATGAAACCCGGGGCACGGCCATAACCTAGTGATTTCCGGCGATCCCCCGAATTCGCCGGGTAGGGCAGAACCTACACTATATGTAAATAGCGGCGATTTAACAGACTGTTAAGCACAGATAACTGAAGCTGCCCCAATTTGGATAGCACAGCATTGCACATATGGTGCTTAGATGACATCCGAAGAACTGTTTAAGTCGTCATATTTTCGGCCAATCTATAATGATACCCACTTTGGGATCAGCCAGATCGGACTTTTGCAATTGTTCAACCGGCCCCATCATTATCATGTTATGTCGGGTCTGATACGTCGTGCTGCGATATGGAGCGCAAGTTTTGACTGAAGTCGTAAGTTTCAGGAATGTGGGTGTCCGCTATGAATCCGGGCCGGAGATTCTGCGCGATCTGAACTTTACCCTGCATCGTGGCAGCTTTCATTTCCTGACCGGGGCTTCGGGCGCGGGCAAATCGACATTGATGCGCCTGCTCTATCTTGCCCTGCGCCAGACACGCGGCGAGATCAATATTTTCGGACGCGACAATATCCGCATTCCGCGCGACGAACTGCCCGCCATCCGCCGCAAGATCGGCGTGGTGTTTCAGGACTTCCGCCTGATCAATCATTTGACGACTTTTGAAAATGTCGCCCTGCCGCTACGCGTCGCCGGGGTCGAGGATTTGCAAATCCGCAAGAACGTGACCGAACTTCTTGAATGGGTCGGCCTTGGTGATCAGATCAACGCGGTGCCGTCCCGGCTTTCCGGCGGGCAGCAGCAACGCGTTGCCATTGCGCGCGCGGTTATAGGTCGCCCGGCCCTGCTTTTGGCTGACGAGCCGACCGGCAACGTTGATGACCGGATCGCCATGCGGCTGTTATATCTTTTTGAAGAACTGAACAAACTTGGCACCACGGTGCTGATCGCCACCCATAACCGGCAACTTGTGCGTCGCTTTGGCCATAATCAATGGCTGCTTGAGGCTGGCACCCTGCACGACATCACGCATAGCGCGTAACCGACCAAACCGACGGCAACTGGCTCAGACAGGACCCAAAATCGATCATGGCTTTTCGTTCGCAACCGTCACATCTGCCACTTGATAGCGACTCATCGACGCGCTTTTTGCCAAGCATCGTCGCATTGATGGTGGCCTTGCTGACGTTTTCGATCGTTGGCCTGGCGGCCCTGCATGACAGTGTCGGCAAATGGTCCGGTCAGATCGAAGGCAGCCTTTCGATACAGGTTCCCCCGACCGGCATGGCGGATCGCGACCCCGAAGAACGCGAACAGGCTTTGCAGGCAACCGTTGACGATATTATCGAACAGCTCGCCGACATGCCCGGCATCTCCCGGATCGAGGAACTCAGCCCCGAAACCATGTCGGCCCTTCTTGAACCGTGGCTTGGCCCCGATGAAATCGTCAGCGAATTACCGATCCCGCGCATTATCGAAATCACCCCGGAAACCGGGTTTAATTTCGATATGCTTGAACGCCGTCTGGGTGAAATCGCCCCCGAAGCCGTTCTGGACGATCATCGCATCTGGATCGAACGGATTGCCGATGTTGCCTTTTCGGTGGAACTGGCATTGATGGCGTTAATCGTCGTGCTGTTTGGGGCAACGATGCTGTCGGTTGTTTTTGCCACACGTTCGGGTCTTTCAATCCATCGGACGATCATTGAATTGCTGCATCTGATCGGGGCACAGGATTCCTATATCGCGGGCCAGTTTGCCCGCCATAACCTGCGGCTGGCATTTTTCGGGGCATTGATCGGCCTTCTGATCGCCCTGCCGGTTTCGGGTGTGATCGCGTGGCTTGGCCTGCGCGCCGGATGGCCTATCCCGACACTGGTTTTCAGCCCGCTTTTCATCGGCATCATCATCGCCATTCCGTTCGTGGTCGCCGGTGTCGCACAGATGACGGCCAAAAGAACTGTGCTGCGTGTCTTGCGCAGAATGTTGTAACCTGCCTCACTCCTCCGTATAGTCGGCCTGCAGCGTCGTGATCATTTACTGTTTCGGATCATGACCTTGTCCCAAAAGGAGAGCCCCGTCGCATGCCAGCGTCCCGCCAGGCCCAATCATATGAATAGGCCGCCCCTTTCCGTTCAGCACCGACGACGCTTTCGCCGGTTCCGGTTTTTGCTATCGACCCTGATCCTGCTGGGGCTGGTCTGGGCGGGTGGCTTTATCTGGTATGTCGACATCATTCCAACCGCGGTTGATGAACCTGATCGCAAGACTGACGCCATCGTTGTTCTGACCGGTGGCAGTGAACGGCTTTCGGAAGGGCGCCGTCTTCTGACCCGCCAGCTTGCCAGAAAACTGTTTATTTCCGGCGTCTATCGCGGGGTTGAAGTCGACGAGCTTCTATCGGCGGGCAAAGCCGATCCCCGGCTGGTTTCATGCTGTGTAGTTCTGGGTCATGTTGCGGAAAACACCCGCGGCAATGCGCAGGAAACGGCGGTTTGGGTGTATGAGGAAGGCTATAAAAGCCTGCGCATCGTCACGGCAAACTATCACATGCCGAGGTCGCTTCTGGAATTTCGCAGCCTGATGCCCGATGTCGAAATCATCGCCCACCCGGTGTTCCCCGATAACGTCAAGGTCGACAGTTGGTGGCGGTGGCCGGGAAGCGCCAGCCTGATCGCAAGCGAATATAACAAATTCCTGTTTGCCAGCCTCAGGAACTATATCCTGCGGCTGCTGCCAGACGGTGATCGCGCCAACCTGCATGGCCCCGCCCCGACACCAGACCCCTCCGGACAGGATTATTCCGCATCAAATCGCCCGGCGCAGAAATCGGGTTGAAGATACAGCGTTTCACTCGTGTCGTATAACTGTTACAAACCCTTTGACTAAGTGTTTGAAGGATCTGTCTGCATGAGAGCCCTGCGCGCGTTTTTGTTTAACGTGTTGTTTTTCGCCGGTACAACAGCACTTTGCATTTGTATGGTTCCCCTGATGCCGTTTGGTCGCAAGGCCAATCAGCTTGTTGGACATATGTGGTGTCATTTGACGCAAGGCGCGTTGGCCATCTCTGTTGGCATGTATAAACGTATTCGCGGCCTTGAAAACCTGCCCAAAGGCCCCTGTATTCTGGTTGCCAAACATCAGTCTGCGTGGGAAACCCTGACCTTTCACACGGTCGTGCCTGACCCGGCATATATCCTGAAAAAGGAACTGACCCGCATTCCGTTGATGGGGCAGTTCCTGTTGTTTTCCGGGCAGATTGCGGTCGACAGATCGGCTGGATCATCCGCCCTGAAAGACATGATCAAGGGTGCTGAACGTGCGCTTGAGGACGGCAGGCAGATCGTAATCTTCCCCGAAGGAACCCGCACACCGCCCGGTTCGGATCGGCCGTATCATCCCGGTATTTATGCGCTATACAAGGCGTTCCCCAATACGCCGGTCATTCCCGTTGCCATCAATTCCGGCATGTTCTGGGGACGTCACAGCTTCATGAAATACGGTGGCGAGGTCACCATGGAATTCCTGCCCGCGATTGAGCCGGATCTGGATCGCAAAACATTTATGAAAACCATCAAAAGCAGGATTGATGACCGCACACGGGAACTTGAACGCGAAGCACAGGCGGAGTTTAATCTGCCGACCCTGACATCACGTGACGTCGAGATCGAGGAAGCCCGCGAAAAAGCCGAAGCCGAACAGCAGGAAGCCAAAACCGCGATTCCGATGAAATCCGTCAACCAGGAAAAAACACCTTCCTGATCATACGGATCGTTCGAACACCCAAAAGGCCGGAGTTTGATCCGGCCTTTTCGATTCTATCCGTCCGGCAGCTTTTATGCTTTCCGGCGTGTTGCCTGCCAGATGCCAAAGGCAATCAATGTGATCCCGCCCAGATGGTAAATGTGTAGTTCCTCGCCCAAAAAGATGATGGCAAGGATGCTGGCAAAAACCGGCATCAGATACAGAAACACACCGGCATTTGCCGGGCCGACAACCGCAACCCCCTTGTTCCAGAACAGATAGCCCAAAAAAGCGGGCCCCGCGCCGATATAGAAAATCTTGAGCATATCGGGCCATGCCGGATCAAGATGGGTAAAGAACGGCTCATTGCGAACAGTCACCGACCAGATATAAAGCGGAGTCAGGAACACCAACCCGATCAGGGCCGAAACAAACACAAGGCTTAGCGGATGGACCCCCTTGGGGGCGCGTTTCAAAAGCATCGAGTATGCCGCCCAGACCATTGCTGAAATCATCGCAAACAGATCGCCCGAGACAAAGTTCATCTCGGCAAAGACCGAAAAGTCGCCTTTGGCAATGATCACCGCCGTCCCGACACCGGCAATCAGCACACCGGCCCACTGGCCAAGCTTGGGTTTATCGGCCGTAAGCACCGCTGCAAATAACAGAACCCAGACCGGAGTTGTCGCATTGAGAAGCCCGGTATTGACCGCCGTTGTGTTGTAAGCCGCCAGATAAATGACGATTGAAAACATGAAAACGCCGGTTGTTCCGATCAGGAACATCGACATTTTATGATCGGCCATCAGCCTCAGATCGCGTTTAAGGTGCGGAATACAAACCGGAAACAGTAATACGGCGGCCACAACCCAACGCCAGAACGCCAATGCTTCAAGCGGCACCGTGGCATTCACCCCGCGTGCAACGACATGGTTTGACCCCCACATCATCGCGCAGGCAACCAGCATCAGATAGGCAGCCATCATCGGGGCATTGGCACCTTTGGACGTTGTGGTGGCGTCCGACATCAGATTCCGGCTCCCATATTGATTTCACCGTATTCGCGGCGCACCATATCCATCAGATCGTGCAACGGCGGGTCGACAATTCCCATCTCGTCAAGATGGCAGACCGTGTTTTCAAGATATTCCAGGTTCGGGCCAATATTGCCATGTGCCGCAACAATGATTTCAACCGCCGTTCGCACCGGCAGGTTTCCGGCGAACTGTTCATGCGTTGGATCGGCGACATAGGTGTGCGCGATGACCGTGCGTCCGTCGGCAAGCTCGACCTCGACATCGGCGGGAATATAGGTGTTGGTCACCAGTTCGCGTTCATCAAGATAGGCCTTGACCAGCGGCCAGTTGTCAGGCGCGATCCGAAACGCGTTCCCGACACATTCCCCGCCGACATTCAGCCCCAGGACCAACCCCGGATTTTCCGGTGTGCCGCGATAGTGATGGGAATAGATGCAAAAGGACCGGTGATAGCCGCGCAGCGTCGCGCGTGCCCGTTCTTCAAATTCGAAGCCCGGACGCCACAGCAGCGATCCATATCCAAATACCCATCTTTCCTGGGGCTCAGTCAAAATTTCCTCCGGTCACGCTGGCATTTTTCAAGTTTCGCCCTGAACCTAGCGTTTCACCATTACCAATGCCACCCCAAGTGCGGCAATTGCAAATCCGGCAAAGCCGAGCATGCCCAGATGTTCATCAAAAAGCAGCCAGGCAAAGAAGGCAGCCGTGGGCGGGACAAGGTAAAACATGCTTGCAACCCGGGTTGCCTCGCCCTGCTTGATCAAAACCATCAGAAGCATGATCGCGCCGATTGACAACACCAGAACCAGCCACGCCATCGCAAGAATGAAGTTCATGCTCCATTCGATCACCAAGGGTTCCTTGATCAGGGCAACCACCCCGACAAAGGCCGCCGCGGCAACATACTGGATAACCGTACCGCTCATCAGGTCCATGCCCGTGCAGAACCGCTTCTGATAAAGCGTCCCGGCCGTCATGCCAAACAGCGCCATGATGGCAAGCCCGATGCCAAAGGCCGTAATACCGATCCCGTCACCGATTTTGGGCACCAGCACCAACGCCACACCGATCAGGCCAAGAACAAGCCCCGCCCACTGGCGTCCACTGACACGTTCCCCAAGAAGGGCACCGACGACCGATGCGGTCACGACCGGCTGCAATCCGACGATCAAGGCCGCCAAGCCCGACGGAAGCCCCGTATCAATTGCCCAGAAAACACCGCCCAGATAAATCCCGTGGACAAGAACACCGGTCGTGCTGATATGGGCAACCTGCTGCCAGCTTTTGGGCCATTTGGCACCTAGCAACGAAATCACCGGCACCATCAGAACAATCACAATGGCGAAACGGGCAAACAGAAAGGTAAACGGGTCGGCATAGGGGAGTCCGAACTTTGCGCCAACAAAGCCCGTGCTCCAGAGGAACACAAACAAGAACGGCATAATCCTTGCAAAAGCCGGATGATCGGTGGCAGGCATGACGTTCCCCTTTTTCCGGCGAAAGATGCTGTTTGGGGCGCATCTTTCCACCCGACGACGGCCTGCCATTTGCAAACCGTGAATTGATTATTTATCGGTCTTGTTTTTGCCCTTGGCGTCGCTTTGGCGGTCTTCACCTTCGGCCGAGAAATTGGTGAAATACTGCCCGGCATCGACAATACCACGGCGGATTTCACGCGTACGGCTGAACAGGTCGAACAGTTTTTCGCCCTCGCCCCAGCGGATCGCGCGCTGCAACGCCATCAAATCTTCCTGAAAACGGCCAAGAACTTCAAGGACCGCTTCGCGGTTGTTCAAAAACACGTCGCGCCACATCGTCGGGTCGGATGCGGCAATACGGGTGAAATCACGGAAACCCGATGCGGAAAACTTGATGACTTCCTGACGCAGTGCATCTTCAAGATCGGTTGCCGTCCCGACGATGGTATAGGCGATCAGATGCGGCAGATGCGATGTGATGCCAAGAATGCGATCATGATGATCGGCATCCATGCACTCAACCTTCATGCCACATGCTTCCCAAAGGGCCTGCACGCGCGCGGTCGCACTTTCCTTTTCACCGGGAACCGGGGTCAGGATGCACCACCGGCCTTCGAACAGTTCGGGAAAACCTGAATCCGGTCCGGAATGTTCGGTCCCGGCCAAAGGATGGCCCGGCACGAACGAGACGCCTTCGTCAAGATGCGGCGCAATGTCACGAATGACCGCCTGTTTGACCGACCCGACGTCGGAAACAATCGCACCCTTTTTAAGTTTTCCGGCAAGCTGTGCGCCGATGGCTTCATTGGCCCCCACCGGCGCACAGATCATCACCAGATCGGCATCCTTAACCGCTTCCTTGATGTCGCAATAAGCTTCATCGGCGATACCCAGTTCAAGCACCCGGTCACGGGTGGCTTCGGAACGCACGGCACAGGTGATTTTTTTCGCCAGACCGTCGCGCAGGATACGACGGGCAAGTGACGAGCCAATCAGCCCCATGCCGATAAAGGCAACGGTATCAAAAAGCGGTTCGGATGCGGTGTTGGTCATTTTACCTGTTCACAAAGTCTTTGATCGCCTGAAGGCAGATTTCCATTTCTTCCTTCGTACCAATCGAAATACGCAACATCTGCGGCAGGCCATAAGCACCGATTTTGCGCGGGATAACGCCCTGTGCCATCATGAAATCATTGGCAGCATCGGCGTTTTTGCCTTCTTCCTTGGGGAATTCGACCAGAACAAAGTTGCCATAGCTCGGATGGGCGATCAGGCCGTCAATCGCGTTCACCTGATCGCGGAACCACGCCAGCGTTTCAGCATTATGACGCACGCAGGCATTGACGAATTCATCATCATCAAGTGCCGCAAGACCGGCTTCCTGTGTCGGAAGGGCCACGTTAAACGGATTGCGCAGGCGTTGCAGAACATCGGCAATATCAACCGGCGCATAGCACCAGCCAAGGCGAATGCCACCAAGACCATAAATCTTGGAAAAAGTGCGGGTCATGACGGTATTTTTACCGGCACGCACCAGTTCTTCACCGGCGGAATAATCTTCCTGACCAGTCATGAATTCGGCATAAGCCGCATCAACAACCAGAACGATATCTTCGCGCAAACCATCACGCAGGCGTTTCATTTCCGCATCATTGATGTAGGTGCCCGTCGGATTGTTCGGGTTCGCGACAAAAACGATTTTGGTTTTTTCGGTAACAGCCGCCAGCAACGCCTCAACGCTGGTGGTCATATTGGTTTCGGCCGCAGTCACCGGAACCGCACCGACACCCTTGGCCGCAATCGGATACATCAGGAAACCATGCTGCGAATACAGCACTTCATCCCCCGGACCGGCATAGGCACGGATCAGAAGGGTGATCAACTCGTCCGAGCCGGCACCGCAGACAATCTGATCGGCTTCAATATTGTATTTCTCGGCCAGCTTTTTGCGGAGCGCCTCGCAACCGCCATCGGGATAGCGATGCAGCTTTTCAGCCGACTTGCGGAGCGCCTCGATGGCCTTGGGGCTCGGACCAAGCGCGCCTTCGTTCGATGAAAGCTTGATCACGCGGGTTGCACCATCGGTGCGCGACTTGCCGCCAACATAAGGCGCAATATCAAGAATGCCGGGACGTGGGGTGGGCGCAGACATTTCCTAGTTTCTCCCAGTGGGCAGGGCCGGTGACAATCAACCGACCGGTATTATCAACTCAGCGCGTCTTCAGGAATCGGCACGCCATAGGCACCGACAACACTGAGCCCTTCGGGATCAAGTCCCTGATCGGTCAGTGCACGCTGAAACGCTTCGGCGCGATTACAAAAGAATCCCGGCACATCAACAAGAACAAAACGCCGATCACCGGTTTCATCGGCAGAAAAGCCAAGGATTGCCGATCCATCGATGCCACTCGCAATTTTTTTGCGCGCCGTATCCATCGAAATCTCGTTTGGCAGGCTGACGATAAACAGCGTGCGATCATCACCGCTTTCTTCAAGCTCGATTGCCGCAAGGACAAATCCTTCGGTCTGCTCACCCCGTCCGACCGGACGTCCGCCAAATGGCAGTTTCGAGACAATGCGCACCGGGCTGTCATCGGACAACAAGGTCCACCATGGCTGTGCTTCGCCCAGTTCGGGTTTCGGGAACACACCGACCGCCGCGCGCCCTTCTTCAAGGGCATAAAATGCTTCGCGCGGTGTATCGAATTCGACGATTTCGTTCAGGCAGCCAAAGTTAAGGCGCGCAAGTTCCCAGCAATCCACCCCGTCGGCATTGCGGCAAAGGGCGACCGTATAAGGCGCTTCAAGGCGCGTTCCGGCAGCGATCATTTCGCGCCAGATCTGGATCAGGGCCGTTTTCGGAAAGGCACCATCGTGACGATCAACCAGTGTACGCATGATACGGGCTTCACGTGCCGGACGATACGGCACCTTGACCTTGCCACCGGCCGCAATCACCCGGTCCTTATAGGCCCCGACTGCCTGCACAACCTTGGTGCGCCGAATGATCAGCGATTGCAGTGCCTGATCGATATCATCGATTTCCGCCCTCAGCCCGTTCAGATCAAGATTTGCTAAATTTTCGTCGCTTTGCGCCATGATCCGCTCTTTTGTCAAACGGGGCCCAGTATTAGGACAGGGCAGCCGAAAAGCAAAGAAAAGATTGACTAAATCCCGGTCTATTCCTAGCTAGAATAGGCTTGTTTTCTTTGATGCCAAGGAACAGCCAGCCCTGCCTGCAACAAAAACAACCTAATCCAAGGGAAACGGACATTCATGTCGACCGCCGCCAGCACAAATCAGCGCAGCAAACTTCCCGGCCATCACATGGTCCTTGGGGAAACGGAAAAGCTGCGTCTTGATAGCGGCATCGAATTCGGGCCGTTCACCATTGCCTATCAGACATATGGTGAACTTAACGCCGACAAGACCAACGCCATTCTGGTTTGCCACGCCTTGACCGGCGATCAGTATGTCGCCGATGAAGTCCACCCGATCACCGGCAAGGAAGGCTGGTGGCGTGAAATCGTCGGGCCGGGCAAAATCATCGATACCAACAAATATTTCGTCATTTGTTCGAACGTGATTGGCGGTTGCCTGGGAAGCACCGGGCCCAAGGAAATCAACCCGGCTACCGGCAAGCCCTGGGGCCTTGATTTCCCGGTGATCACGATTGCCGATATGGTGCGTGCGCAGACCATGCTGATTGATGCATTGGGCATCGATACCCTGTTTGCGGTTATTGGCGGCTCGATGGGCGGCATGCAGGTTCTTGAATGGTGCAAAAGCTATTCCCATCGCGTTTTTGCCGCCGCGCCGATTGCAACCAGCTTCCGCCATTCGGCGCAAAACATCGCGTTTCACGAAGTCGGGCGTCAGGCGGTCATGGCCGATCCGGACTGGTGCGGGGGCAATTACCTGCTGGAAGGCAAAAAGCCTTCCCGCGGGCTGGCCGTGGCGCGGATGACCGCGCACATCACCTATCTGTCGCAACCGGCCCTGCATCGCAAATTCGGCCGCAAGCTTCAGAACCGCGGGGCGATCACCTATAGCTTCGATCATGATTTCCAGATCGAAAGCTATCTGCGCCATCAGGGCAAAAGCTTTGTCGACCGGTTTGATGCCAACAGCTATCTCTATATCACGCGGGCGATGGATTATTTCGATCTGTCCGCCGATGCCGAAGGCCGCCTTGGCGAAGCCTTCGTTGGCTGCAAAACCCGTTTCTGCGTCATTTCTTTTTCCAGCGACTGGTGCTTTACCACCGCCGAAAGCCGCCAGCTGGCCCATGCACTGAATGCGTCGTCATGCAATGTCAGTTGTGTGGAAATCGAAAGCGACAAGGGGCATGATGCCTTCCTGCTCGACGAGCCGGATTTCCATATGGTGTTAAGCGGCTTTATCGAGGGCGCTGCTGAAATCCGGGGATTGAAATAGGTTATGAATCATTCTTTACCAAACGCGACCAGCGTTATCCCTAATGACCGTATTCGTGTCGATCTGCAGCTGATTGCCGATATGGTCGAACCGGGTACGCGCGTGCTTGATATCGGGTGCGGCGATGGTGAATTGCTGGGTTATCTGACGCGCAGCAAGGATGTTGACGGTCGCGGACTTGAGCTTTCCAACGAGGGGGTGCGCAATTGCGTGGCACAGGGTCTTCCGGTGATGCAGGGCGATGCGGATCGTGATCTTGGCGATTATCCCGACGGGGCGTTTGATTACGCCATCCTCAGCCAGACATTGCAGGCGACCAACCGCCCGAAACAGGTTCTGAGCGAACTGCTTCGCATCGGTCAGAAAGCCATCGTTTCCTTCCCGAATTTCGGTCACTGGCGTGCGCGGTTTGATTTGATGTTCCGCGGGCGCATGCCCCAAAACCCGAACCTGCCGATCATGTGGTACGAAACCCCGAACATCCATTTTTGTACCGTCCGGGATTTTGTGGCCCTTTGTGATGAATGCGGCTTTAAAATCGAACGGTCGATGGTGCTGAATGAAAGCGGATCGAAAGTCAGTCTGGATAGCCATTCACGGCTTGCCAACTTCTTTGGCAATCAGGCGCTTTTCATGCTGAGCAAGTAGTTCCTGCCAACGCCTTTGTCATTTTTGCCATCACAATTGCCCCCCATCCCCGTCAGATGACGAGCATGATCACGTGATGGGGACGTTATGGCAGTTTCATCGATCTACCAATTCACACGCAAGGCAGTTCTGATTATTGGCATCGGGCTTTTGGCCGCCTGTTCGCAAAAGGCCGAAACCCTGAAAATCACGGTCACCCAGTTTGGCAGCGCGACCGAGGATGCCTTTGATGCCTATGGCACGGCACAGACCGCGCAATTTGCGCCATCACCAAAATCGCAAAACGCCCGGCAATCGGAATTCATCGCGAATATGGAAGCCTTCACAGGCAAGGTGACGCCATCCAATCTGCCCACCCTGCTTGATCCGGATGCGGTTAAAATCGATCCGAATGTTGCGCAACAATGGCAAAAGACACTGGCCAGCCTGCGAAACCAGTATCAGCAATTTGTCGCGATTTTCGATCAGATCGAAGCCGGATCGGCACTTGGGGCATCGGCGGTAACGGATACCGGTCCGATCCTTGAAAAACTACGCAATCAGCTTGACGCCATCACCAGCGATCTGGCCAAAGACCCGCCGCAATTTCTGGTGCGCCGTGGCACACTGATTGCCGATTTGAACAAAATCCGTTCCGAACCGAACGATGATGACGATGCCAAATCACTGCGTCTGCAAATCTGGTGGCAGGATTGGAACGCTTTGATGGCCGAAGAAAAACTGCTTCAGGCACATACATTGCGCAGTTTCATGGCGGCATCTGCGTTAGGCAGACATTTGCAAACGCAGATCGATAATTACGCCAAGCTGGATGTAAATGCCCTGATCGGGGCTGCCGAACAAGGCATAACACTGGCCGGAAAAGTGCGCAGCCTGTCCCCAACGGAACTTGTCGCCGAGGGCCGCAATCTGTTTGAGACCGCAACCGGCAGCACAACAGCCACACCGGCACAATAGGGAGATTCCCATGAACAATCTTGATGAATTGATCCGTGCGGCCAAAAACAGCTTTGTTGAAATTGACGCAGCCTATCAGGCAGCCGACATCAACGAAAAACTCGTGATGGCCGAAACGCGCAACAAGGCCGCCGATCAGCTTATAGCGCTTCAGGCCAAGCGACTTATCCGGAATGCATCGGCAATTACCGATGCGGATATAACCGAGATGAAGAACCTTAAAGACCGGATCGACGATGCCGCCCAAATCCAGACAGCCCTGCTGCAATTTGTCGGGTTGCTGGCAAAATTTGTCGGTTAATCCGTGTTCCAGCGATCGGCATCGGCATCGTCCGATGCCTTCGCTGTGACCCAGTGATCGCCTTTGGGGGTTTGTTCGCGTTTCCAAAAGGGTGCACGGGTTTTAAGGAAATCCATGATGAAGTCGCAGGCTTCGAACGCGGCGCGACGATGGGCCGACAACGTGATCACCAGGACAATCCGTTCACCGGGCAACATACGGCCGAACCGATGCACAATCCGCACATCATCAAGCTGCCAGCGTCTGGCGGCTTCGTCTGCGATATTTTCAAGTTCGCGTTCGGTCATCCCCGGATAGTGATCAAGGGTCAGGGCCGAAACCTGATCACCGCCATGAATATCACGCACCAGTCCGACGAAACTGACCGCCGCCCCGATATCGGCACGGCCATCGGTCAGGGCTGCCAGTTCGGCGCCCGGATCAAAATCGTTTTCCTGAACGGATACGCGTGCCATGCGGAATCTTATCCTATGCAGCTCTTAGTCGAGATGCTTAAGCCCGGTGCGAAGATAGATATACCCGGTCTGAACCGTCACCAGCCCGGCAATCCATAACAGGATATCACCAATCAGGATCGACGGGATCATGTCCGGCGACGCATCGCCAACCAGAAGAAACCCGATGGCAAGGATTTGTGCCGTGGTTTTCCATTTCGCAAGCACCGTCACCGGTAGCGGTACTTTCAGTTCGGCCAGATGTTCGCGCAGGCCCGACACCATGATTTCCCGGCACATGATGATCACAGCCGGCAAAACAGCCAGACCGGAAATACGTTCAAACGCCACCATCATCATCAGGGCGGCGGCAACCAGAAGCTTGTCCGCGATGGGATCAAGAAACCGGCCCAGCGGCGAAACCACATTCATGCTACGCGCAAGGTAGCCATCAAAAAAGTCCGTTACCCCGGCAAAGGCAAACAGCACAAACCCGATCCAGTTGCCAATCGGCCCGTTGATATAGAAGGACGCGACCAATGCTGGAATCACGATGATGCGCGACAAGGTCAGCAGATTGGGAATCTGGTTTTTCATGAGGGGCCTGTTTGCGGGTATGTGCGGCAGTAATAAAATTTCGGATGACCTGTTATGAGCCAAACCGCACAATTATTAAAGTCTTGAATATATGACAACAAGGGCGATGTTTCAGATGTCAAACAACCGAAACATCGCCCTTGCGTTTCAAACGCCTCAGTCCGCGGGGGCCTCTGATGATTTGCGACCAATGCTGAGCAACTGGTAAAGAATGATTGCCGCAAGCGTCGCCGTGCCGATCCCGCCAATCGCGAAACCACCAAATTGCACCGTGAAGTCGCCGCCCCCGAAAATAAGGGTAATACCAACGGTGAACAGATTGCGCGGATCGGAAAAATCGACCCGGTTATCCACCCAAAGGCGCACCATTGCCGCCGCAATAAGTCCAAATACCGCAACACCAAGCCCGCCCAGAACCGGCCCCGGGATGGTATGGAGCAACGCCCCGAATTTCGGCGAAAAGCCGAGTAAAATCGCAATTACCGCCGCAATCACAAAGATCAGGGTCGAAAAGACGCGCGTTACGGCCATGACACCCATGTTTTCAACATAGGTGGTCACCCCCGTACCGCCACCGGAACCGGCCAGCATGGTTGCCAGACCATCGCCAACAAAGCCACGGCCGATATAGCGATCCATATTCTGTTTGGTCATGCCACCAATCGCCTTGATATGGCCGAGGTTTTCCGCCACCAGAATGAAGGCCACCGGGGCGATCATGAACATTGCCGAACTTTCAAAGCGCGGCGCGACAAAGGATGGCATGCCAAACCACGCTGCCTGCGAGAGTTCTGTAAAGTCAATCGCTGGCATCAGGCCAAACCCGTTCCCCAACACCAGAACCAGCACGTAACCCGCCAGAATCCCGATCAGAATCGAAACACGGCGCACTGAAACCGGCGCATAGACAGAAACCATCGCCACCGACAGCAATGTCAGAAGCGCCACCAGCATATGCATGTTATCGCCGGAAATACCGTTGATCCCGACGGGTGCCAGATTAAGACCGATGGCCGCCCCCACCGCTCCCGTCACAGCCGGTGGCATCAGTTTTTCAACCCAGCCGGTTCCGGTTGCCATCACGATCAAACCGATCACGACATAAAGCGCACCTGCCGCAATAATACCGCCAAGCGCGCCACCGATATCCGGGTTGGGCCCAGATCCGGCATAGCCGGTCGCGGCAATAACCACCGCAATAAAGGCAAAGGATGACCCCAGATAGCTTGGTACACGTCCCGCCGTGCAAATAAAGAAGATCAGCGTGCCGATCCCGGAAAACAGGATCGCAAGGTTCGGATCAAACCCCATCAGAAGCGGGCCAAGAATGGTGGCACCCGACATGGCGACAAGGTGCTGCAAGCCCATCGGGAACATTGCCCCCCACGGCAGACGTTCGTCAGGCATGACGGTAGAAGACCGGGTCAGAGACCAGGAAGGAAAATATCGCATCGGTTTCCTTAAGCTGACTTTTAGACGTTACCCCAGTAACGCACTCTGCCCGATCAGCATGGCGCGTTATCAAACCGCGTCGGGTATCGCGCCCTGACCGGCAAAAAGCAAGATGCCTGCCGCAGGTTTTTTATTCCGTGTCATGAAAATGATCGTAAATCTTGCGGGCGAGGGCGGCACTGATGCCATCTACCGCCTCAAGGTCGGTCAAACCGGCATCCGCCACCCCGCGTGCCGACCCGAAATGATGCAGCAACGCCTTTTTACGCGCCCCGCCCACGCCGGGCACATTATCAAGAACGCTTTTGCCGATCTGCTTGGACCGTTTGGCGCGATGCGTGCCAATCGCCCAACGGTGCGCTTCATCGCGCAAACGCTGGATGAAATATAAAACCGGATCCTGCATATCAAGACGCACGGGCGGTTTTCCGGGGATATGCAGCACTTCCTTGCCCGCATTGCGATCAACACCCTTGGCAACGCCGACAAGCATCACGTCTTCGATCCCAAGGTCTTCAAGCACTTCGCGGGCCACACCAAGCTGCCCCAAGCCACCATCGATCAGACAAAGGTCCGGCCATGTGCCGTTTTCCCGGTCCGGGTCTTCCTTTTGCGCACGCGCAAAGCGGCGGGTCAGAACTTCGCGCATCATGGCAAAATCATCACCCGGTGCGATATCGCCCTTGATGTTGAATTTGCGATAGGCACTTTTCATAAAACCCTCGGGTCCGGCAACGATCATGCCGCCCACCATGTTGGTGCCCTGAATATGACTGTTATCGTAAACCTCGATCCGTTCTGGCGTGCCGTCCAGTTCGAGTTTATCGGCCAGATCTTCCAGCAATTTCCGTTGCGAAGCACTTTCGGCCATGCGCCGCCCAAGCGCGTCCTTGGCATTGGTCAACGCATGTTCAACAAGCTTGCGTCGACCGCCACGCTTGGGCACCTGCAAGGTGATCTTGCGGTTATTATTGATCGACAATGCGGTTTCGACCAGTTCCTGACCTTCGATCTCATGCGATAGCAGCACCTGTTTCGGGGCCGGTTTATCGGCATAGAACTGCCCGACAAAGGCCGACAGGATTTCGGCAATTTCCGCCCCCTGTTCATGGCGCGGGAAATAGGACCGGTTGCCATAGTTCGAGCCCGAGCGGAAGAAGAAGACCTGAACACAGCTTTGCCCGCCTTCGTGATGCAGGGCGATCACATCGGCCTCTTCTACGCCTTCCAGATTGATGTCCTGATGCGACCTGATCTGGCTTAACGCACGGATACGATCACGATACATCGCGGCCTGCTCGAAATCCATCCGCTCAGACGCGGCAAGCATGTCACTTTCAAGCTGCTTGAGGATTTTCTGGCTGCGCCCGGTCAGGAAGTCACGGCAGATATCGACAAGCGCGTCATATTCGGCTTTGGCAACCCGATCCACACACGGCGCGGAACAGCGTTTGATTTGATACAGCAGACACGGACGCGACCGGTTGGAAAATACGGCATCTGTGCAGGAGCGCAGCAAAAAGGCACGCTGCAAATGGTTGATCGTGTTGTTCACCGCCCAGGCGGACGCAAACGGACCAAAGCAACTGCCATCCTTGGCCCGTGCCCCGCGATGTTTGACGATGCGCGGATAATCATGATCCTCGGTGATCAGGATATAGGGGAAACTTTTGTCATCGCGCAGAAGGATGTTGTAACGCGGTTTAAGCTTCTTGATCAGGTTGGATTCAAGAAGAAGCGCCTCGGCTTCGGTGTGGGTGGTGATGATTTCCATCCGCACCGTCTGTGCGACCATACGGGCAATCCGTATCGGCAACTGCATCAGACGGGTATAAGCCACCACGCGCTTTTTAAGGTTCTTGGCCTTGCCGACATAAAGAACCCGGTCCTTGTCATCAATCATGCGATAGACACCGGCCGATCCCGGCATGGTTTTCAGCGCATGTTTGATGGCCTCGACACCGCGCGCAGCCCCCCCGTCATAATCATCGCCTTCAAGCGACAATCCGATTTCCCGAGCGGGGTTTTCGGAGGGGGTTTCAGGCTTCATCAGGCGTCTCCGGCAGATTTATTAAAAATCAAAAGTTGTGACGGCTGTCACTTCTCAAAGTGGCTTCCGACAATACCCAAAAAGATTAACGTCGCAACATCACTTCACAGAATCGCAACCCAAAAAAGATGTCCACCAAGGCTGTGGATAAGTTTGTGGGTAATAGGGGGGCTCTTTGCTGCACCCCTTGAGAGTCTTAACGTTCTATGAAGTGCACATTTATTGAGCAAACAATCTAAGTTATTGTTTTTAAACACAAAAAATACTGTCAACCTGAAAACATTCGGTAATACAGGAGTCAAAAAAGAATATTTTCCTTTGATTCCATGCCCCCAGATGCTTGTGCATAAGGGAGACAGCGATTCGGCCTAGAGGAATCACAGAGTCCCCGTCCAAAACCGTTAACAAAAGTAAATTTTAAGCAGATTTACGGATGGGATCAGCGCGCGATATTAAAGCGCTCTATTTCCACTCCGACCGCGGCAACGTCGTCAAAGACATCAAGCTTTTCAACTCGGACGTTTACCTTGCGTACCCGACGATCCGCCAGGCACATATCGGCCAGTTTTTCCCCAAGGGTTTCCACAAGGTTCACATGACCGTCACGGCAAATTTCCCGCGTGCCGGTCACCAGATCTTCGTAGCTTAAAACAGTGGCAATATCGTCATTCTGGACACCCTCGCCTTCCAGAACGGCAAGGTCCAGATTGATACGCACCCGCTGCGGGGCATGTTTTTCATGATCATATACGCCAATGGATGTCTCGACGACCATGTCACGCACGAAGACACGACGCAAACTGCCGGCATGATCTGCGTAGGGCAGTGTCGTAATGTTATCGTCCTGCTTAAGGCCTGCGGTCATGGTCTGGTCTTCCTTGTGCTGCGCTTGGTGCGGCCAGATGTCCGGAACCCAAGCCCGACGCATCATTCCTCTGGCATATTCTGTTCGCCACTGGGCGCCCAATTGAGGTGCTGCCCGCCGTCAAGCGCTAACATTTGCCCGGTGATGGCTGGCGCGGCAAGGAAAAATCGTACCGCGTCGCAAATCTCTTGCGGGTTTGTCCCAATTTTCAGGGGCGTCTGATCGCATTGCTGATCGAAAACTTCCTGTGTTTGCCGGACACTAGGCAGTGCCGGGCCGGGACCAATCGCATTGACCCGGATGTGCGGCGCCAATGCCAGTGCCAGTGTCTGGGTCAGCGTCCAAAGGCCGGCCTTGGACAAGGTATAAGTCATGAAATGCGGTGTCAGATTCCAGACACGCTGATCAATCAGGTTGATGATGACGCCCTTTTGCCCGGCGGGCAGCCGTTTGGCGAAATCCTGCGACAACACAAACGGTGCGCGCAGATTGGCTTCCATATGATAGTCCCAGCCCTCACGCGTGGCGGTGCTGATATCATCATATTCAAAGGTGGATGCATTATTGATCAGCACACCAATCGGGCCAAGTGCAGCCGTTGCTTCGCGTACGACACGGCTGCTGTCTTCTTCCTTGCCAAGATCAGCGGAAATAACGCAGGCGCGACGACCAAGGGACCGGATTTCCTCGGCAAGCTGTTCCGCATCCCTGCGCGAGGAATGGCAATGAAGGGCAACATCATAACCCTGTGTCGCCAGATCAAGCGATAAAGCCCGTCCGATACGCTTGGCAGCCCCGGTTACAAGAGCCGTTTTAGGCATTTTCCCTGTCATCTGGTTTCCATCCCGTTCATCAAGATGCGCCCCTTCCCGGGGAAGGCAGCCCCCTTAAATATCGGCCGCCGTCATTTATGTTTGGTCATTCCGGAACTTACAATCAAACCCGCCAGCCGGTCCATAACCGCATTTATCGTTTCAGGCATGAAGATCAATCATGCCGTAACCAGACTCGCAACATATCCCAGATAAGCCAGAACAAAGACGATCCCGGTGATCCGCGACACTCCGCGCAGGAAATAGCCGACCACCAGCAAAAGAATGGTAACTGCCAGCATGATCCAAAGATCGGATTGCAGAATCTGGTCTGGCACGGCAATCGGCGCAATCAGCGATACACCACCGATGATCACCAGCAGGTTCAAAAGATTGGAACCAACAACATTGCCAAGTGCAACGTCGGAATGCCCGCGGAACGCCGCAACAATCGATGCCGCCAGTTCAGGAAGCGATGTTCCGAATGCGACAAGGGTCAAGCCAATGACGGCTTCGGACACACCGAACTGACGCGCGACAGAAACACCACCATCCACCAGCAGATCCGCCCCATAGGTCAAGGCGACAATCCCGATAACAGTGGCAACAATCGGCTTGAGCCAACCGCTTGGTACTTCGCCGACTTCGTCGACTTCTTCCTCATGCAGGTGGCTGGCATCACCCGGGCTTTTTTTGTCATGCTGATAGGTAAAGTACCAGATCGCTGCCAGAACCAGCAGCATCACCGCCCCAGCCCAGCGTTCGACAACGCCAAACATGCAAAGCCCGATGAACAGAACGGTCCCCAGCAGCATGGTGCCGCCATCGCGCACAACCATGGTCCGCGATGCCGTAATCGGTTTTAGAACCGCTGTTGCGCCGAGGATCAAAAGAATATTGGCAATGTTAGAACCAACCACGTTCCCCATCGCGATGTCGCCCGACCCGGCAAGCGCCGCATTCAGCGACACGACAAATTCGGGGGCCGACGTCCCAGCGGCAACCACGGTCAAACCAACAATGATCTTGGAAACCCCCATCAACAGCGCCAGACCGACAGCACCGCGAACAATGAACTCACCACCGGCAGTCAAAAGCACAAGACCACCGATAATCTGCAAATAGGGGATGAACTGTTCCAATTCCGGCCTGCTCGTTTGGGGAAATTTCTGATTGTTCCATGCCCTTTTACGGGCCAGCGGAACATGGCATTGCGAACGTAGAATAGCAAGCTGCGTCGTCCCGTCGTAATACCATTCGTCACATCGGTGTGATGCGGTTCCCACACTGGCACGCATACCGAAAGCAATCGTCGCGGTCGCCTGCTCTTAAGACGTGTCATCCATCACAGATGCCCTCTCATACGCGAAATTTCCATAGAAATCATAGGGGTATTTCCGCTATCCTGATTTGAACGACTTCCTTTACACGCCTATCTGCGCCGGACGCATAATCCATCATGTCACACAGCGTTCTTTTCGAGCTGTTCCTTGTCCTGACCGCCGCGGTGATTGCCGTCCCGCTGGCACAGAAATTACGTGCGAACTCGATCATCGGTTTCCTGATCGGCGGCTTTTGCATCGGCCCTTTCGGTTTTGGCCTGATCAGTGACCGCGAAGACATTTCAACCGTCGCCGAGCTTGGCATTGTCTTTCTGCTGTTCATGATCGGTCTTGAATTGTCGCGCGAACGCCTGCGCGTGATTGGGGGCCGGTTCGCGACCCTTGGTTTCCTGCAGATCGGCGTCACGATGGCCGTGATGTTCGGTGTATTGCTGCTGATCAATTACGATATGCCCGCCTCCATCGTGATTGCCGGAGCACTGGCCCTGTCATCAACAGCCATTATCCTTAAACAGCTTTCTGATGAACGCCAGTTGCACACACGTTTCGGGCGTGCAGCCCTTGCCATCCTGCTGTTGCAGGACGTTGCGGTTGGTCCCTTCCTGATCATGGTGCAGGCCGCTGGCAATGCCGGGAGCGAAACCAGCCCCTGGATCAGCGCACTAAGCGGTGTGGGGGCGGTTGCTGTATTGTTGCTGACCGGTCGTTATCTCCTGCCGCGACTGTTTCGGTATATTGCGGCTCTTAAAAACCCGGAACTTTTTGCAATCGGGACCCTGTTTGTCGTTCTGGCTGCCAGCACATTGACCGAAGCCGCGGGCCTTTCAATGGCGCTTGGTGCCTTTATCGCCGGGGTAATGTTGGCCGAAACCGAATTCCGCCATCAGATCGAAGCCGACATTTCGCCATTTCGCGGTGTTTTCCTGTCGCTGTTCTTCATGTCTGTGGGAATGTCGGTCAATGCCAATGTGGTCATCGGTCAGGCCGGAACGATCATTTTGTGGCTGATCGGGCTTCTGGTCATAAAGGCAGCGGTTCTTTTCGGATTGTCCCTGCTGATCGGCTTTAACCGTGCATCTTCAATTCGGGTCGCCATGAGCCTGGCCGCCGGTGGTGAATTCGCCTTCGTCATGCTTGCACTGGCATCGCAGAACGGGGCGGTTCCGATTGACATCGCCGTGATGCTGATCCCGGTGGTTGCGATTTCGATGGGTCTGACGCCGACTTTGATTTCGCTCGGCCACCGCATCGAACAGAAGCTTCATCCAAAGGAAACCGATCAGCTAAGCGAGATCTCGGATGAAACCGACGGCATTCAGAAACATGTTCTGGTGATTGGTTGCGGGCGCGTCGGCCGGGTTCTGGCCCGTCTGCTGCGCACCAAGGAAATCCCGTTTATCGTTCTGGAATCCGATGCCCAACAGGTTTCGCGTGGCCGAGCCGAAGGTCTGCCTGTTTATTTTGCCGATGGGTCCCGACCGGAAACATTTCGTGCCGCCCATACCGAACAGGCCCATATTGCCGCCGTTGCCATGGGCAACCCGCACGCAACCGAAAAGACCGTCGCCTTGCTGCGACAGCATTATCCGCATCTGAAAATCTTTGCCCGTGCCCAGGACATCACCCATATCGGTCCGCTGTCACGCAGTGGTGCCGATGCGGCCATCCCCGAGGTACTTGAAACCGGTTTACGCCTGTCCGATCACGTTCTGGCGGCCTGCGATATCCCGCAGGAAGATATCGATATCGAAATAGCCAAGTTCCGGCGTGCCGATATGCTGCTGATGAACGAACTTGCCCCGCGCACCGCGCGCCAAAAAACCGAAGACCAGGCACAAAAAACTGCCAAACCGGCAAAATCCAGGAAAAGCACCTGAAACACAAAGACCCCCATCACGAGAATGGGGGTCTTTCGTTTCGTCTTCCAGAATAACCGCAATCAAGCGGCTTCGACATCCAGTGCATAGCCAGCAGCACGAACCGTGCGGATCACATCGCGCGTTCCCTTGACGTCATTCAATGCCTTGCGCAGACGACGAATGTGAACGTCAACCGTGCGGGTTTCGACATAGATATTCGGCCCCCAAACCGCATTCAGAAGCTGCTCGCGCGAGAAAACCCGCCCCGGATGTTCCAGGAAATAACGCAGCAGACGGAATTCGGTTGGGCCAAGATGGATAGCCTTGCCGTTACGACTGACACGATGGGCGGCCAGATCCATTTCGATATCGGAATAGATCAACTGCCCTTGTGGTTGCGCCGGACCGGATCGACGCAGAAGTGCGCGAATACGGGCCAGCAATTCACCAATCGCAAACGGCTTGGTTACATAATCATCGGCCCCGGTATCAAGGCCGCGGATGCGGTCGCCTTCTTCGCCACGCGCCGTAACCATGATCACCGGCAAATCGCGGCTTTCAGGCTTCCGGCGGATCTGGCGGCAAACCTCGATCCCTGACATCACCGGCAGTATCCAGTCCAGAAGGACCAGATCGACATGGGTTTCGGCCAGAATTTTCAACGCTTCGTCACCGTCCCCGGCTTCGACAACCTGCATCCCCTCGCGTTCGAGGTTGTAGCGCAACATGGTTACGATTGCAGCTTCGTCCTCGACGATAAGAACCGTTGGGTCCATCTTCCTATGCTCCAGTGTCACTCATTCGGTTCTACGACGGCAAAGTTCGCCGCGTCATTTTTTGGCCGAGTATCCATCGGCAGGTCTTCGCCCTTGATCCGGTAATAGATCGTTTCGGCAATGTTGGTCGCATGATCGCCAATACGTTCGATATTCTTGGCGATAAACAGCAGATGGGTCGATGCCGTGATGTTACGCGGATCTTCCATCATATAGGTCAGCAGTTCACGGAACAGGGAATTGTACATATCGTCAACTTCCTGATCGCGCGCCCAGACACGCTGGGCCTTTTCCGCATCACCTTCGATATAGGCATCCAGAACGTCCTTGATGATTTCCTGGCACAGCTTGGCCATGTTCGGGATCACCTGAACCGGGCGGATCGGCGGCACCTGGTTAAGAACCTGCGCACGCTTGGCGATATTTTTCGCCAGATCACCGATACGTTCTAGATCGTTGGACAGTTTAAGCGCGGTCACCACCTGTCGCAGGTCATCTGCCATCGGCTGACGCAGGGCCAGAAGACGTACGGCAAAATCCTGCACTTCCTGTTCCAGCGTATCGATACGGTGATCGGAAAGAATGACCTTCTCGGCCAGTTCAGAATCCCGTTTAACGATCGCACGAATGGCGGAAATCAGCTGACTTTCGGCAAGCCCGCCCATCTGCGAAATGATGTTGTTCAGACGGGTCAGTTCTTCGTCAAACGAACTGACGATATGATGTTTCTCATCGACCATCGAAAATACTCCTGCCCGGACTTAACCGAAGCGACCCGTAATGTATCCCTTGGTGCGCTCGTCCTTGGGATTGGTGAAAATCTGATCGGTTTCGCCCACTTCGACCAGCTTGCCGAGATGGAAAAACGCCGTGCGCTGCGACACGCGGGCAGCCTGCTGCATGGAGTGCGTCACGATCACAATGGTGTAGTTCGAACGAAGCTCGTCGATCAGTTCCTCGACCTTTGCGGTTGCAATCGGGTCAAGTGCCGAACACGGTTCATCCATCAGGATGACTTCGGGGCTGACGGCAACCGCACGTGCAATGCAAAGACGCTGCTGCTGCCCACCAGAAAGACCGGTTGCCGGTTCCGGCAGACGGTCTTTGACTTCTTTCAGTAGACCCGCCCGTTCAAGCGAGGTCATGACGATTTCATCGAGCTCGTCGCGCGAATTCACCAGACCGTGAATACGTGGGCCATAGGCCACGTTGTCATAAATCGACTTCGGGAACGGGTTCGGTTTCTGGAACACCATGCCAATGCGCGCGCGCAACTGAACAACGTCGATTGCCTTGTCATAGATATCACGGTCATCAAGCGTTACCTTGCCCTTGATCGTGACACCGTCAATCGTGTCATTCATGCGGTTCATGCACCGCAGGAAGGTTGATTTGCCGCAGCCCGACGGGCCGATAAGTGCTGTGACCTGACGTTCGACAATGTCAAGATTGACATCAAAAAGCGCCTGGTTGTCGCCGTAGAAAAGATTGAGGTCACGGGCCGTCATTTTCGGGCTAGTGACTGACGGCTCTGCCGTCATTGCGCTTTGAGTTACAACAGCCATTTTACCACTTCCGTTCAAATTTCTTGCGCAGATACACGGCCAATCCGTTCATCAGAATCAGGAAGCCCAGCAAGACCATGATGGCCGCCGAAGTCTTCTCGACAAAGGCACGTTCCGGACTATCCGCCCACAGATAAATCTGCACCGGCAGAACTGTCGCCGGATCAAGTGCCCCGCCCGGGATATCAACAATAAACGCCACCATACCGATCATCAGAAGCGGTGCGGTTTCCCCAAGAGCCTGCGCCATGCCGATGATGGTCCCGGTCAGAATACCGGGCATCGCCAGCGGTAACACGTGATGGGTCACCGTCTGAACCGGCGACGCCCCAAGACCAAGGGCAGCCTGCCGGATCGACGGCGGCACTGCCTTGATCGCCGCACGTGATGCGATGATGATGGTCGGCAATGTCATGAGGGCCAGCGTCAGACCACCAACAACCGGGGCCGACCGCGGCAGGTGCATGACATTAAGGTAAACCTCAAGCCCGAGAAGACCGAACACGATCGACGGCACAGCCGCAAGGTTGTTGATGTTGACTTCGACAATCGTCGTGAACCGGTTTCGCGGTGCAAATTCTTCCAGATAGATCGCCGCCAGAACACCAATCGGAAACGACAGTATCAGTGTCACAACCAGGGTATAGAAAGACCCGACCGCAGCGCCCCAGATCCCGGCCAATTCCGGTTCGCGGGAATCACCATTGGTAAAGAACCGCGTATGGAACTGCTTTTCGACCGATCCTTGAGAGACCAGTGTATTATACCAACCAATTTCCTGATCGTTCAGGCGACGGTCGCCTTCGTCTGTGTTTGCACTGATATAACCTTTGTTGAGCATATCAAAGTCGTCACCGGAAATCAGCCAGACCTTCCGGGTCTGTCCGATCAGAGACGGATTTTCAAGCACCCTCTCGCGCAGATCATAAGATGCCCCGCCCGAAACAATGTCATAGAGATCACGCCGTTCGCTACGTCCGCTCACTTCCGGGAACTGTTTGCTCAGTGCATCCCTGATCAGACTATCAAAATTGGCCCTGCCAATAATTGCCGGATCACCTGTTCCGTCCGGATCAATCTTGGCCGGGTCGAAAAAGATTTCCATCTGAACATAGGTCTGGAAAAAGGCACTATAACCTTTCGAAATGATCGAATAGCCAAGCACAACCAGCGCCATAAGAGCGATGGCAATTGCGCTTAAGCCGTAAATCTTGAACCTGCGTTCCGCTGCGTAACGTTTTTTAATGTTACGTGCCAATTTCGGGCTGTCCCAGTCAACCGGCGTGTGCAGATTGCCAGAGATCACTTTTGCGGCGGCTCTGTCTTCCATAAGCGATGCCATATCAGTCATATTTCTCGCGATACTTCTGAACAACCTTAAGGGCAAACACGTTCAGACCCAAGGTGATAAGGAAAAGAAGCAGACCCAGTGCAAATGCCGACAGGGTTTTGGCACTGTCGAATTCCTGGTCACCGACCAGAAGTGTTACGATCTGCACGGTAACAGTGGTCACGGCCTGCAACGGGTTTACCGTCATGTTGGCGGCAAGTCCGGCAGCCATCACAACGATCATGGTTTCCCCAATCGCACGCGACACCGCCAGCAATACCGCACCAACAATACCGGGCAGGGCTGCGGGGAAAATCACATGCCGAATGGTTTCAGACCTTGTTGCACCAAGGCCATATGATCCGTCGCGCAACGACTTCGGCACCTGTGACATGACATCATCAGACAGCGATGACACGAACGGAATGATCATGACCCCCATGACCAGACCCGCAGCCAGCGCACTTTCGGAACTGACATCAAGTCCAAGCACAGCACCATTGTCGCGCAAGAACGGAGCAACTGTCAGGGCAGCAAAGAAGCCGTACACAACCGTCGGAACACCGGCCAAAATTTCAAGGGCAGGTTTGGCAACCGCCCGGAATTTCGGCGATGCATATTCACCCATATAGATGGCAGAGAACAAACCGACCGGCACCGCCACAAACATTGCAATCAGCGTAATCAGCAATGTTCCAACAAAAAGCGGGATTGCGCCAAATGCACCGTCGGACGCCACCTGATCTGCGCGGATGGCCGTCTGCGGGCTCCATTCCAGACCGAACAGGAAGTCCAGCGGGCTGACCTTGCCAAAGAAATGCAGCGCTTCAAACAAAAGCGAGAAAACAATGCCGACCGTCGACAGGATGGCAATCGCCGAACACACGATCATGATATAGCGAAACAGCCGTTCGACATTGTTTCGCGCGCGCATTTCCGAAGAAATCCGGCGGTAAGACAGAGCCAAGCCCACCAGGGCAACAGACACCATCACAACAATAAGAGCAGCATTTGCGATGGTGTTAAGATTGGCAAGCCGATGGCCGGCCTCTACAATCTCGGGAGAAACGGTAAGATGTTCCCCGCCTCCGGCAGCAATTTGCGAGATGCTGTTAAGCGCCAAAGATAACAGCCCGGAATTGGACGTCACTTCTTCGGGAAGATCGGCAACGATCATTGTCTGAATGATCGTCCCTTCAAACATCATCCAAACCAGCAAAAGGCCCAAAGCCGGCAGGCCGCACCACAACGCCGTATACATCCCGTAATGCGCAGGCAGCGAATGAAGATTGCTGTATCGACCGTTCGACAGGGCAACCGCGCGCTGTCGACCGAAATAAAATGACACGGCACACAGGAGTGCCACAGCAAGCAGCAAATAGGTCAGGGACATTGCGATTAATCCATTTGCCAAAGAATGACCAAAAAACTTGGTGCGCGTTTAAGGCAGGTCCAAGAATAAATCAATTAAAGCCTGAAAACAAAGAAACCGGTGGCAGAAAAGGCTGCCACCGGTTGAAAGATCGCGTTACATGCTCAGCGGAGCAAGGTTCAGCGCAGCATTACGAACTGCTTCACGCTCGGCCGCATCCATCGGGATGAGACCACGGTCAGCAAGGTAACCTTCGTCACCAAATGCTTTGTCGGAGGTGAATTCGGTCAGATATTCTTTGATACCCGGAATGGTACCAACATGGGCGTTCTTGACATAGAAGTACAGCGAACGCGAAACCGGGTAATCACCAGCAGAGATGGCTTCGAAGGTCGGCTCAACACCGGCAATCAGGGAACCCTGAAGTTTGTCGCCGTTCTGATCAAGGAACGAGAAGCCGAAGATGCCAAGCGCATCATGGTTTGCTTCGAGTTTCTGAACGATCAGGTTGTCGTTTTCACCGGCTTCAACATAGGCACCGTCTTCACGAACGCCTTTGCAAACTGCACCGTGCTGATCTTTGTTGTCCTTGATTGCCTTAATGGCTTCGAAGGAGTCACAGGCTTCTTCAAGTACCAGCTCGGTGAAGGCATCACGGGTACCGGAGGTCGGGGGCGGGCCGAGAACTTCGATTTTAACGTCCGGCAGGCTCGGGTCGATTTCGGCCCAGGTGCTGTACGGGTTATCGATCAGCGACTTGCCGTCTTTCGAAGGAACGGTTTTGGCCAGCGCCAGGAAGATCTGTTCTTTGGTCAGGTCAAGACGCGGAGCATCTTTGGAGTTCGACAGAACGATACCGTCGTAACCGACTTTGACTTCGGTGATTTCGCTGATGCCGTTTTTGGCACAGGTTTCAACTTCGGACTTCTTGATGCGACGCGAAGCATTGGTAATGTCCGGATGCTGTTCGCCAACACCGGCGCAGAACAGCTTCAGACCACCGCCGGAACCGGTCGATTCAATAACCGGTGTCTTGAACGAGGTGGTTTTACCGAATTCTTCAGCAACCGCAGTTGCGAACGGGAAAACGGTGGACGAACCAACGATACGAATCTGGTCGCGTGCCTGAGCCGCGCCAACAAAGGCAACGCTCATCAGCGCCGCAACAGCAAGAGTCTTCTTCATGGTAAATTCCCCAGTAATTGTTCCAAACCGGAACGGTGCAACGATCTGCGAGGCGGACTCTAACGCTGGGTGCTTACGGTATTGCGTCACTTTTGTTAACATTATGTGACAACGCATCGGAGATGAAAAAGACCTCGAAAAAACCTTTATTTATCAAAGGTTTTCTAAAATAGATCCGGGCCGGAATCAAAACTGGAACCGGCATTTTTCCTGTTTCCAGCCGCAGGTTTTACAGTCTTCGTTACATAAACTGTAACATTGCCCCGAAACATCACCCGGACTGGATAGACGACGCCACGGCAGCAGACCATCAACTGTTTTCGGTTTCCCTGCCTTTACAAAGTCCCCTGAAAACACGAAGCTTGTTCATAAGATATCAATCCGTTGGGAACAAAGTAGCGCAGAACTGCGCAAAAGGGAGACGACCATGAGCACTTCGCTCGACGAGATTCAGGCACTGATCCAGAAGCTTTCCGGTGAACTGGGCGACATGTCCGAAGCCGCATCACGCCACATCGATGACCTGCATGTCGCGGTCAACAACATTGCGTCTCATGTCCTTGCCATGGAAGCCGTCATTGCGGTGATGGCAACAAAGGTCGATGTCAGCGAAGCCGAAGTTCAGAACTGGATTCGCGAAAAAACCGCTGCTTTTGCCGAAGACAGCAGCGAAGGTTCTGCCGCCGAAAGTATCGCCACCAGCCTGCTTGCGAAATAAGCGGTTTCGCAAGCAGTCTCTGCCAGATTGCATAAAAGCCCGCACGACGCAACGTCGGCGGGCTTTTGCATTTAGACGTCCAAACCGTTGTCTAGGCGATCTTTTCAGCATAGTACGGCAAAAGCTTTTCGGGGGTCGGTCCCCCCGCTGCCCAGTCAAGCAATTGCACCGTATGCACAACTTTCAACGCATCGGTTTCAAGCTGCACCATGCAGCCGATATTGCCCGTCGCAACCAGATCCGGTGCCGTGTTTCTGATATTGCCAAGTTTGCGGTCGCGCAATTTGCCCGCGATTTCAGGCTGCAACAGGTTATAAACCCCCGCCGACCCGCAGCATAAATGCCCTTCGGCAATTTCAAGCACCTCGTACCCGGCCTTTTTCAGAAGGTCGCGCGGTTCACGAATGATCTTCTGACCATGCTGCATCGAACATGCCGAATGATAGGCAACCCGCGCCCCGCCATGAGTCGCCCCGGCAAAACGATCCGCCGGGACATCAATCCCTGCCAGATATTCGGTCACATCACAGGCAAGGTCGGAAATTTTGGCCGCTTTCGCCGCGTAGTTCCGATCATGGCGCAACATGTGCCCGTAATCCTTGACCGTTGTGCCACATCCCGATGCCGTAATGACAATCGCATCAAGCCCCTCGCCCGCAAGTTCCCGGCTCCAGGCATCAATGTTGGCTTTGGCCTGTTGATGGGATTGCGCTTCCTTTCCCATATGATGGACAAGCGACCCGCAACAACCCGCCCCTTGGGCCACAACGATTTCGATGCCAAGGCGTGTCAGTAAACGAACGGTTGCCTCGTTTATCTCGGTCTCAAGAACCTGTTGCGCACAGCCGGTCAGGATGGCGACCCGGCCTTTGCGTTGACCAATTGCCGGGATCACCTGCGGCTTGTCGACCCAGCTTGGCGGCGGCATATGGCGCGCCCCCATTTTGACCATGCCCTTCAGACGGCCCGGCAAAAAGCGTGCGAATGGCGATGCCAGTTTCGCCCCGATCAGGGAAAGCCTGAAAAGCGTCGGATTTGGCACGACAATCGATAAAATCCGGCGCAACCATTTATCTGCAAACGGCCGGTCATAGGTTTCTTCGATATGGGCGCGCGCATTGTCGATCAGGTGCATGTAATCGACACCCGATGGGCATGTCGTTGTGCAGGACAGGCACGACAGGCACCGATCAAGATGTTTGACCACCTTTTCTGTCGCCGGTTTATCGTTTTCCAGCATGTCCTTGATCAGGTAAATCCGCCCGCGCGGACTATCAAGTTCATCCCCCAAGGTCACAAAAGTCGGGCATGTCGCGGTACAGAACCCGCAATGCACGCATTTGCGAAGGATCTGTTCACTTTCGGCAATTGCCGGGTGGGCAAGCTGGGCGGCGGTAAAGTTCGTTTGCATTACGCGTTCCCCCGCTTGGCAATCATGTGTCCGATCCGGCCCGGATTAAGGATACCTTCAGGGTCAAAATTCTCGCGGATTTTGGCATTGATGCGGGCCAAAGCCGCGTCCTCGGCATGGAAAACCGGCACCTGATTTCTAATATCTTCGGGCGCGCGCACCAGAACCGCCCGCGCATCGTGAGACACGGCAATGTCGCGCACTTTATCGGCCATCGCATCACCCCCGGCCAGTTGCAGCCAGGTTTGCGCCCCGGCCCAATCCATCATGATCTTCCCGCCGGTTTCGTCGGCCAGTTTCGCAGCAATCGCACCGCCAGATGCCGGTGGCCCGGAAACACGCCATAGCAATCCGATCCCCCCTGCAAACGGGGCAACATCGGCAACCGCCTGCCAGAACGCGTTGCTGTTGGCGCTATGAAGTTCTTCACTGGCACCGATATCGGCCAGAAGCTTACGCAATGCCTCGCACCGCCAGGCAACCGAGGGTGCAGGACCTTCAACGCGCAGCGCGACAATACCGGTCCCGATGCCGGTCACAATGTCCAGACCAAGTTTTACAACCTGTTCCCGCGCAATCCATGCGGCGGCCGAAACCTCGTTCTCGCTGCCCAGGGCGCGCGTCATGGCACTGCCTGCAATTTGCATATCGTCACAGGCGATCAGAACAGTTCGGGTTTTCTCGTCGCGCGGCATGACTTTCATGGTGATGGTATGCATCACGCCAAGCGTGCCAAACGATCCCGCCATCAGCTTTGACAGATCAAACCCGGTTACGTTCTTCATGACCCGTCCACCGGATTTAAAATCCTCGGCCCGGCCGCTGATGGCTTCAAATCCCAAAAGATGATCGCGTGCCGCACCGACCTTGATCCGGCGCGGTCCCGAAAGATTGGACGCAATCAGTCCGCCAATCGTTCCGGCATGATCCGCAACACCATCGGCGAGCAACCCCGGAAAATTTCCGGGTTCAAAATGGAATTGCTGGTTCTTATCGCGCAGTAACGCGTGAATTTCGGCAAGAGACGTGCCCGCCCGCACAGAAACCACCAGTTCTTCCGGTTCATAAAACATGACCCCGGTCAATTTCGACAGGTCCAGAACATGGTCGGCTGCTACCGCATGCCCATATGTTTTCTTGCTGCCCGATCCAATGATTTCAAGCGGGTTTTTTGAACCAAGCGCCCAACTGATGGCCTCACGCAATTGTTCGGGCGTGGTGGGGGATATGACTTCCGTCATTGCGGCTTCTCTCTTCCTCTCCTGATCCTTGCCAACCGGTTGGTGGGAACCGGTGGCAGGATTATTTTTCTTCTCGTCTCTCGTTCCGACCTAAAAGCGCGGGATATCCGGGAATTTGTTGGCGACTTCGCGCGCATGCAGGGTTTTAAGTTCGCCACAGCCATGCAAGGTCGGGAAAACCTTGCCGGGATTAAGCAATTCATCCTCGTCAAACGCCAGCTTCAGGCGTTCCTGATGTTTCATGTCATCTTCGGTGAACATTTCAGGCATCAGATCGCGTTTTTCGACGCCAATCCCGTGCTCGCCCGACAAAACCCCGCCGACCTCGACACATAGTTTCAGGATATCGGCACCAAATGCCTCGGCCCGTTCCAGTTCGCCGGGCTGATTGGCATCAAACATGATCAGCGGATGCAGATTGCCGTCGCCTGCATGAAAAACATTGGCAACCCGCAACCCGTGGCGTTGCGACAAAACCTGCATCCCGGTCAGGACTTCGACCAGACGTCGGCGCGGGATGGTGCCATCCATACAGATATAATCGGGCGAAATACGGCCAATCGCCGGAAAGGCATTCTTGCGCCCCGACCAGAACAGCAGCCTTTCATCCTCGCTTTCGGAGATACGCGAATAAACCGCACCGCATTCACTGGCAATCGCGCCCACCCGTTCAATCAGATAATCGACCTCGACCTTTGGCCCATCGAGTTCGACAAGCAGCAACGCCTCGACATCAAGCGGATAACCCGCATGGACGAAATCCTCGGTCGCCTTGATGGCCGGGGCGTCCATCATTTCAAGACCGCCCGGAATGATCCCGTCGGCAATGATCCGGGCAACGCAATTGCCGCCCTCCTCGCTACTGTTAAAGCCAAGCAGAAGCGCGCGCGCCGTTTCAGGCTTTCGCAGAATGCGCACCGTGACTTCGGTAACGATGCCAAGCAACCCTTCGGACCCGGTAATCACCCCCAAAAGGTCATAGCCCGACTGATCCAGTCCCTTGCCCCCGATCCGAAGGATTTCACCCTCGATCGTGACCATTTCAACACCAAGGACATTGTTGGTGGTTAGTCCGTATTTCAGGGAATGCACACCACCCGAATTTTCCGCGATATTGCCGCCAATCGAACAGGCGATCTGGCTGGACGGGTCCGGGGCATAATAAAACCCCTTATGTTCGACCGCGCGCGTGATCCCAAGATTGGTCACACCGGGCTGCACGACGACCGCCCTGTTGTCCCAGTCGATATCCAGAACGCGGTTAAACTTCATCATACTGATCGTGATCGCATCCGCCATCGGCAACGCACCGCCCGAAAGGCCGGTGCCCGCCCCACGTGGAACGACACGAATTTTGTGGGTATGGCAATATTTCAGAATGGCCGCGACCTGCCCGGTATTTTCGGGCAGGACCACGATCATCGGAAGCTGGCGATAGGCCATCAACCCGTCGCATTCATAGGGCCGGAGCCGGTCTTCATCAACAATAACCCCGCCGTCGTTGGGAACGATGTTCCGCATGGCAGCAATGATGTCCTTGCGACGTGCAAGGGTCGATTGATCCGGCTCAGGCATCCTAAGCATGCGACGTTTACTCCCTTAATTCGATCAGCAAATCCTTGCTGTCGACCTGTGTACCGGCGGGGGCATGAATGGTCGCCACAACCCCGTCCCTTTCCGCATGAACCGCGGTTTCCATTTTCATCGCCTCAAGCGAACACATCACATCGCCCGCCTTGACCTTCTGGCCCTCGGCAACATGGACCTCGACGACAAGGCCCGGCATCGGGGCCGCGATATGAAGCTGGTTACCATCCTCGGCCTTTGGCTTGACCTTGCCCGTGGCGGCCAATGTCTTATCGGCAACCTTGACTGTCCGGGGCTGGCCGTTCAGCTCAAAGAACACGGTCCGATTGCCTTCCTCGTCCCCGCCTTCGGAGGTCGCGAGATAGCGGATCACAAGCGTCTTGCCCTTTTCCAGATCGACGGAAATCTCGTCATTCTGGCTCATGCCATAGAAGAAGATCGGGGTCGGCAGGATCGAAACATCGGCGTTGTGACTACGATGTTCGGCATATTCAAGGAACACCTTGGGATACATCACATAGGATGCAACCTCGGCATCACTGATGCTGCGATGGGTTTTCTTTTCGATTTCCTTGCGGGTTGCTTCGAAATCAATCGGGGCCATGGATTTGCCCGGTCGATCCGAAAGGGCTTCGGCCCCCTTAAGCACCTTGCGCTGAAGGGCTGGCGGGAAGCCACCAACCGGTTGACCGATTTCACCACGGAAGAACGAAATGACACTATCGGGGAATGCGATGTCCTTTTTCGGGTCCAGCACATCCTTTTCGGTAATGCCCGACGTCACCATCGTCAACGCCATGTCACCGACAACCTTCGAGCTTGGCGTCACCTTGACGACATCGCCAAACATCTTGTTGACTGCGGCATAAGCTTTGGACACTTCCGGCCAGCGTTCCTCGATACCAAGGGAACGTGCCTGCTGGCGCAGGTTGGTATATTGGCCGCCGGGCATTTCATGGACATAAACATCCGATGTACCGCTGCGGATATCGCTTTCAAATCCGGCATAATACCGCCGGACCTGTTCCCAATAGGTCGAAACTTCTTTAAGCGCCTCGGTATTAAGCCCCGGATCACGTGGTTGCCCGATATAGTTATTGGCAATCGAACCAAGGTTTGGCTGAGATGTCAGGCCAGACATCGAATCCATGGCTGCATCCACCGCATCCACCCCGGCATCAATCGCGGCAATCACGGTGGCCGCCGAAATGCCGCTGGTATCGTGGGTATGGAAATGGATCGGAATATTGACCGTATCCTTCAACGCCTTGATCAGGGTCGTTGCCGCCGCCGGACGCAGAACCCCCGCCATATCCTTAAGCCCCAGGATATGCGCACCGGATGCCTCAAGCTCCCGGGCCATTTTGACATAGTAATCAAGGTTATATTTCGGGCGTTTCTCGTCAAAGATATCGCCCGTATAGCAAATGGTTGCTTCGCACAGCTTGTCGGTTTTCAGAACCGCATCCATGGCAACCTTCATGTTTTCGACCCAGTTCAGGGAATCGAACACACGGAAAACATCCATGCCGTGTTCTGCCGCCTGCTTGACGAAATATTCGACCGCATTGTCGGGATAGTTGGTGTAACCGACCGCATTCGACGCCCGCAACAGCATCTGTGTCAGGATATTGGGAACCCGTTCACGCAGTTTGACCAGACGATCCCACGGATCTTCTTTCAGGAACCGCATCGCGACGTCAAACGTCGCCCCGCCCCAGCATTCCAGCGAAAACAGTTCCGGCAGCCCATGCGCATAATAAGGCGCGATTTCAAGCATATCGAAGGTTCGCATCCGGGTCGCCAGCAACGACTGATGGGCATCACGCATCGTGGTATCGGTGATCAGAACGCGTTTCTGATCCTTCATCCAGCGTGAAAAGCCCTCGGCCCCCAACTGGTCAAGCTTCTGCTTGGTGCCCGGGCGGATTTCACCCAGATCAATCGATTTCGGCATCACCGGCGCATGCAGGTTTGTCGGCACCACCCGGCCTTCGACCTCCGGGTTACCGTTGACCGTAACCTCGCCAATGAAACGCAGCAAACGGGTCGCGCGGTCGCGACGGCGCACGAATTTGAACAGTTCGGGCGTTTCATCAATAAACCGCGTGGTATATTCACCGGCCCTGAATTTCGGATGATTGATCAGGTTTTCAAGGAAGGCCAGGTTGGTCGCAACACCGCGAATACGAAACTCGCGAAGGGCACGGTCCATACGGTCGACCGCTTCGCGCGGGGTACTTCCCCATGCGGTGACCTTTTCCAGCATACTGTCATAAAACGGGGTGATCACCGCCCCGGAATAGGCCGTGCCACCATCCAGACGGATGCCAAAACCGTTGGCCCCGCGATACACCTTGATGATCCCATAATCGGGCACAAAGCTGTTTTCAGGGTTTTCCGTCGTGATGCGGCACTGAAGCGCATGATCACGCAGCTTGATCTTGTCCTGCCACGGAATGCCGGTTTCCGACGGGAAACCGATGCGTCCCCCCTGCGCAACAAGGATTTGCGCCTTCACAAGGTCAAATCCGGTCACGCATTCCGTCACGGTATGTTCAACCTGGATGCGGGGATTGACCTCGATGAAGTAAAACTTGGATGTATCAACATCCATCAGGAATTCGACGGTCCCCGCATTGACGTAATTCGCAGCCTTGCCCAGACGAAGGGCTGCTTCGCAAAGTTCCTTGCGCTGTTCTTCGTCAAGGTAGGGGGCGGGTGCGCGTTCAACGACCTTCTGGTTGCGGCGCTGAACCGAACAGTCGCGTTCAAACAGATGCACCAAAGTGCCATGCGTATCACCCAGAAGCTGGACTTCGACATGGCGGGCGCGACGGATCAGTTTTTCAAAATAAACCTCGTCATTGCCAAATGCAGCGGCGGCTTCGCGTTTGGCGGCCAGAACCTGCTTGGAAAGATCCTTGGAATTCTCGATGACGCGCATCCCGCGGCCACCACCGCCCCAACTGGCCTTCAGCATGATCGGATAACCGACCTGATCGGCGATGCGGGTAACTTCATTCATATCGTCAGGCAATGCACCCGATGCCGGCATTACGGGCACACCGGCACTTTCTGCCAGATTACGCGCGGCAACCTTGTTGCCCAATGTCCGCATGACTTCGGAATCAGGACCGATAAACGTTATTCCGGCCTCGGCACAGGCGTCGGCAAAATCGGGGTTCTCAGACAGAAACCCATAGCCCGGGTGAATGGCATCAACGCCAGCTTCACGGGCAACACGCAGGATATCCTCGATATCAAGATAGGCGCGAATGGGTTTGTTGCCCTTGCCAACGGTGTAACTTTCGTCGGCCTTGAACCTGTGCAGGGCAAAACGGTCTTCGTCGGAAAAGATGGCAACTGTGCGAATGCCAAGCTCGTTGGCGGCACGCAGAACACGAATCGCGATTTCACCGCGGTTCGCGACCAGAAGTTTACGGATACGCTTTGGTGCAGAACGCGTCATGGACACCGGGCTCCTACCAGATTTGTAGGGCAGGTGCGTCCCTGTGCGCCCCTGCCGAAAACCAAGAGAAACGCCACGATATGATCCCGGAATGCGTTGCGGTGCGGGATGCCTGCAACGCCATACCATCTGTGGCGATAAAGGATGTCTGTCACGTTAAAACGCGTGCAGCGCATCCAGGGTTCCTGGCGCCCGGTGGGCAGGCGACGTGTCTGATATATGCGCAATGCGCTGCCTCTGTCAAAGCATGATCTTCGAAATTGGTAATACCAATTTCACTTTATCGCAGCCAGTGTCTTTTCACCATGTGGAAAATCGCGCCTGCGCCTAATGCAACCCAAAGGTTCAAAACCTGTTATCAGGCGCAGACTTTTGGTGCTTTTGTGATATTGTCCGGCCCGAAAATTCTTCCTGTATCCGAGACTGTTGTGCCCATGCGGAAAATCAATCTTCGACTAAAGTTTTTGCTGCTGTCGATCCTGCCACTGGTTCTGGCCGCTGCGGCAATATCGTATCTGGTATTTGCACAGGCCGAACGACTGGCCGAAGCAGAAATCAGAACGTTCGAACGCAACATTCTCGAAGCCCGCAAGGAAGAGCTTAAAAGCTATCTTGAACTCGCCCTTGCTTCGATAGATCACATTTATTCGGTCGCAAGCCCGCTGGATGCCGTTTCCAAGGAACGGGTCAAAAGCATCATCGAAGACCTGTCCTATGGCGAGGATGGCTATTTCTTTATCTATGACCGTGATGGTACGGCCCTTGTCGACCCGCCACAGCCATGGCGTCTGGGGCGCACATATTGGAACCTGCGCGATTTGAACGGAAATTCCGTCATTCAGGCGCTGATTTTCAATGCCGAAAAAGGTGGTGGTTTCCTGCGCCATGTCTGGGAAAAACCGTCAACCGGCGAACCCGCCGAAAAAATCGCCTATTCCCTGATGCTTGAAAAATGGGGCTGGATGATCGGTACCGGGATTTATATCGATGACATTTCCGAACAGGTGAAGGAAATCGAGACCGAGGTATCATCCCATATCCGTGACACGACAATATCGATTGTCGGCATCACCATTCTGGCGGTTTTGCTCGTCGGCATTTCGGGCACCGTCGTCACCCTTTCGGAACGCAAACTTGCTGATTCCAAGCTAAAGGAACTGACCCATCGGGTTGTTGATGTGCAGGAACAGGAACGTTTGCGGGTGTCGCGCGAATTGCATGACGGCATCAGCCAGATTCTTGTTTCCGTCAAATATTCGGTAGAAACCGCAATCGCACGCCTGGGACCGGAAAAGAATGCCGCGACCGAACCGATGGAAAAGGCCGCCAAGCGATTGCAGGATGCCATCCACGAAGTCCGTCGCATATCGCGCGACCTACGCCCGGCGGTTCTCGATGATCTTGGCCTGCGCCCGGCCATTGAAAGCATGTGCAAGGAACTGGCAGACCGGTCCGACATGCAGATTGATGTCAAATCGGACAATATCGATGTTGTTCTTGATATCGCGAAAAAGACGACACTGTATCGGGTCTTGCAGGAAACCCTGACCAATATCGAACGTCACGCCGATGCCACGCATATCAAGGTCACGATCCGCCGCGAAGGTCAAAGTGTCGTGATGAAAATCATCGATAACGGTGTCGGATTTGAAACCAACCGGTATATTCGCAACCGTGATCCGCGTGCGGGGATCGGCCTTCGAAATATGCGCGAACGCATGGAATTCCATGGTGGGGGCATGACCGTCAAATCCGAACCGGACGATGGAACAACCATAACTGCCTATATTCCGGTTTCGCGTGATAATGATCTACCCGTCACCGTCATCAGCGGCTAAGGTGGCAACAGATGTTTCAGCAATGTGACAGAGAACAGAATTGACCATGAGCAGCGCAAATACCCCCTATTCGCCCAACCGTCCCATTCGTGTTTTGCTGTGCGACGACCATGCGCTGGTCATGGATGGCATTCGCTCACGCCTTGAATGCTATGACCATATCGATATCGTCGGCGAGGCTGGAAACGGCATGGAAGCCCTGTCGCTGGCCGGAAATGTCAAACCCGACATCGTTCTGATGGATATCTCGATGCCGGTCATGAACGGGCTGGAAGCCGCCGAAAAATTCCGCGAAACCATGCCCGATATCAAGGTCATCATCCTGACCATGCATGAGAATCCGGAATATCTTCGTACCGCCCGACTGGCAGGCGCGCGCGGCTTTATACTGAAAGATGTATCGTCAAACGACATGGTGCGCGCGATCGAGGCAATTGCAAATGGCGGCGAAGCTTACAGTCCGACATTTGATCGCATCAGCAACACCGAAGGCGTTCCTGACGACGGCATGCCGCTGACCACGCGGGAACGCACCGTCTTGCGGCTTCTGGCCAAAGGTGCCAGCAACAAACATGTCGCCCGCGAACTTGATATAAGTGTTCGTACCGTGGAAACCCATCGCCGCAACATCAAGCGCAAGCTCGACATCGACAGTTCCGCCGGCCTCGTGCGTTATGCGATAGAAAAGGGCCTTGTCACCCTGGACAGCACCGCCTGACGGCACGCCCGAAAAAGTCGTACTATTGTGATGTTTTTCACCTTTTGATCGCTATTAGGTTGAATTTACAAACCAATAGGGTAGATTGCTCAAAGATTTAGAGTGCTTCCATTTAACAGCCTGCGGCGACCGATCCTGTATCTGTCCCGTTCCGTCAGGGGGTTTTGTGAATTACTCCGCGCCGCAATCAACCATGCCAGACATGTTGCGCTGCCGCCGATGCGGCGTCCGGCAACTTGCGCTTTTCAACGATCTGACGGATGACGATTTCAAGCTGGTTCATCTGCCGATTGAGGACATGGCAATTGCCAAACGCGCGATCCTTTACAATGCCGGGGACAATGCAAACGCGCTGTTCACCTTGCGCAGCGGTCTGATCAAATTGACGCATTATCTGGCCGATGGTTCGCAACGGGTTGTGCGCCTCGTCCGTCCCGGTGGCACAATCGGCCTTGAAGCCCTCGTCAGCGACAGCTTTGCCCATCACGCCGAAGCCCTCCAGGACAGCACGCTATGCCGGATTCCGGTTGCGGTTGTTGAAAAACTTGATCGCGAAAGCCCCCATTTACACAAACAGTTGCTCACACGCTGGCATCAGGCGGTAATGGAATCAGATAACTGGTTGACCCAGATGTCGACCGGATCTGCCCGGGAACGTGTTGCACGGCTATGCCTTTATCTGTGTGATGATGCGGATGACAGTTGCGTTCTGCCCGGTCGGGAAGATATTGGCGCAATGTTGGGTATCACCACCGAAACCGCCAGCAGGATCATCGCCGAATTTCGCCGAAACGGTCATCTAAACCCGCGCTGCCGTTCGGAATTCGATCTTGATGTCAAAGCACTTCAGGTCGTCGCCGGACTTGATCACGAAGCAGCCTGATCAGATCGTGCAAAATCCGTCAGCGCATTGCATCGGGCAATGTTGTCTGGAATGCCGAATTTGGCCCGCACGCCTTCGATAGCCGTTCATATTCATCCTGGGTATCTATCGCACGATGGTCTTCGCGCCGCAAAAGATCAATGGCGCGCAAACGGCGTTTGAAATCCTGTCCATACTGGTTCAGTAACCGCCGTTGCAGGCGTTGCACCTCGCCCGCACCAACCGGTCGCATGGCGGCAAAGTCCGCCGTGATTTCGGCGACCATGGCATCAAGTTCCCGCTGGATATCCTGTTCCATATGCTGATTGATCTGCACATGCTGCCCTTCATGGGCATAAACCACATCATATTCACATGTGCCACGCTCTAGCTCGGACGCGACATACACCAGATGCTTGATCACTTCGACCTCGGGGTTAATCCGGATCGGATACAGACAGAATGCCCCAACGCCAACCTCGACCGGCTCCAGCCGCATGTCGAACCGTGCCTGAAGTTCATATTCGGTCAGGCCGGTCACCATATAACGACTTCCCTGATTGGCCCGGTTGTTAAGCCAGCGAACAGACCGATGACGATCCAGCATCGGGTCCTGATTGATAAATGAGAGGCTTGCAACAGGCGCACGCGCGACCGCACAGCTGTTTTGCTGTGCTGCGGCATGATCGCTCGGCGTCACAAACAGAAACACCGTGATCAGAATGCATACTGCAACCGCGCCCCACCTGATCGATGATTTGGGTGCAACGTGTTTCGCCCTTTGATCTGCCATATAAAAGATACGTTAATTCGGTCTGAACGGTTTGATCAATCCATCCCTAACTGTGTTTGACATGGGCAGCGCAATCAACGCAAAGCGGTGTGGTCGGGTCAAATTCCAGACGCTTCTTCTCGATTTCTTCGCCACAATTGTGGCAGAAGCCGTAATCGGCATGCTCGATCCGGGCCAGCGTCTTTTCGATGCGATCAAGTTCGGCAGCACGACGGCGCTCCTGTTCCAGATGCATTTGCTGATCCTGAAGCGCATCCATCCGTGACAGGCGGCCGACGGCCTGCTGATCAAGCTCGACCGGCTTTCGATAATCTTCCGAATGATTTGAATGGGCACTTATATCCGCGCGCCGGTCTTCAAGTCGCTGACGCAAGAATGCAATGTCAATATCGCTACGCTCAGACATTCTGGTCCCTCACCGATTTGTTGCCGCCATAAAACATATATATGGGTAGCGACCGATGCATTTCGCCAAGGGGGGGGATACGAATTTGTTCCACCCCGGCATTCAGCCTTGCCTAGCCACAGTTTCCGCAGGCATCCAACAGCTTCTCCATCGCCGCCTCCGCTTCGTCATCATCGAGTTTTTCGGCCTTCATCTTTTTCTGGATCTTGCAGCACAGTGCAGGACCATCGGCAAAGGCATGGTCTGTCCAGAACGGAATATCGGTGCCGAAATATCCAATCTGATCAAGGAACGACACACCATAATAATACGCCGCCCCGACCGAATTATAAAAAGTCGGGTCATCGATGAACCCGCCATCCGGCGTCATGGATTTGGTCAGACACCAGTCCAGGATCGTGGAAATATCGGCTGATGCCAATTTCTGGCTATCGCTGTCGACTTCCGCCCAGCCAAGGTCAAAGATTTTGGCAACGTCATAATTGTTGTGATTGTTGAAGTCACCATTGTGCTTCCAGCCAAACGGATAGACATCATCACGGATCGCCAGTGTCGTTTTGAAAATAGCGGGCCAAAGCCCGACCTTGCCATGCTGATACGAAATATTGTGGAACGTCAGACTAAGGTCCGGGCTTTTCAGCATATCGCCCGTATCTGTTTCAAACCAGCCGCCCCAATATCCCGATTGCGCGTCCTGCCAATCATCCAGCCAGCTTTTATAAGCTGCGATATAATCGTCGCTAAGATCGAAACCTTTGACATACTGGCGGAAATAATCGCGGATTTCGCTTTTGAAGCACATTTCCGACAAGGCGGCACTGACCGCGCCCAATGCATCGCGACGATCCAGACCATCGGCAAAAATCCGTGATGTTTTCTGACTGTCCAGCCAGGCAACAAGATCGGCGGGTTTGGCAATCGGCGACAGAAAAGTCAGCGGATAATCCGGTGCAATCCCCTCGTCTGCCAGCGCGTTGATCGCATCGATCATCGCATCCACCTTCAGGAACCACTGGTCATAGCATGGTCCCCACGAACCATCGCTTGCCACCTGTTCCTCTGCCCAGTCCTGATCCTTGTTTTTCAGCGATTTTTCAAACTGGGCTATCTTCTTTTCCAGCCCATCCCAGTCAGCGGTATAAAGCAGCAACCACTTGCACTCGATCATATACTGATCGGACGCGGCCATGCTGTTGCCGGTCTGCTGGGCCGCAATCAGTTTTTCTTCCAGCGGGGCAAGCTTGTCGGCATAGGTACCTTTTCTATCGGAATAGTCCGGATCAAAAGCACTGAACTGCTGCTCTATCAAGGAATTGAAATCTGTCACGCTGGCCCCCTGTCATCGATGTGTTCGACGACTTAAAACAGGTGCCGCCCGAAATGCAAAGTGAAACAGAAACAAAGATCAGAAACGACCATCAGTTCTGGGCCAGCCAATTTCTGATCACACGCAATGCCTGTCCAGGATCGGTATCGACAATCCGGTTTGCAATATTGGCCTTGCGACGATCAATTTTCCCGTCAATACCGGCCACAGAAAAACTGTAAGCATCAATGTCATCTCCCTCATCGTTCGGGCGATGACGGCCCGGCGATGATCCCGGCTGATAACGTGGGATCGGTGCCGACGGCTTTGGCCCGGGCAGATACCCCGGATCAGAAGAAGCCTGCCCGGATGATGCAGATTTTTTTGCCATTCAGAAATTGTCTCTCAGATCCGCTCGTTCTGGCAAGAAGAATCACAATTGGTGTCTTTGTCGTCAAATGCCCCACGAAACGGCCCAGAACGAAATTGATCACCGAAAGCTTATATGATGGCAGTACCCATATTAGGTTATGTTAAACTTTAGTCGAATTCGCTGTTGATCCGGGCAAAAGATCATTCCTGTCCAAATGGTCGGGAAACCGGCACAGATCAAGGTCAAAACTCTTGACCTTGGCGTAACTGGGGCCCTTCAATCGCTTCATTTCACGTGGTTCAAGCGAAACCACGGCGGACCGATATGTTGTTTATCGATCCCAAAAGGTGCAAATAGGAAAATTATCCGCCTTTGCGTTGTAAAAACGAACAGCTCGCGCATCTTTAAAAGATCAGGGGAAAATCCGCTTTCAGAACTTTACCCGGAAATGGCTTTAGGATATTCACCACCTAAGAGTAGGATAATCGATACCTTTCGATAAGCATAAGAAATTCAGGGGAAGCCCGAAGTGTACAGGGTAGTGGGTTGCTTTATATCGCTGGTATTATTGCTGGCCGTGGTTTTGACCGCGCCCCGGAATAATGCGTATGCGGCCGAATTCGGCGAAGCGCCGATGCTTGCCGAGATGGTGGCGAACGGCAAATTGCCCCCGGCCGCAGAACGCCTGCCCAAGACCCCGATGATTGTTACCCCGACTGACAAGCTTGGCCAGTATGGCGGCACCTGGATGATGGCGCAAAATTCGGAACGCGATCACGCCCTTCTGATCAGGACGATCGGCTATGAACCGCTTCTGCGCTGGACCCCGCAATGGACAGACACGGTTCCCAACGTTGCTCTTTCGATGCAGGCCAACAGTGACGCGACGGAATTTGTCTTCCGGTTGCGTCCGGGCATGCGCTGGTCAGATGGTGCGCCTTTTACCGCCGAGGATATATCCTTCTGGTACGACGACATTTTACGCAATCCGGCTTTTGGCAATGCGACGCCTGAATGGCTGACCGCAGGCGGAAATCCGGTGCATGTTGAAAAAATCGACGAAACCACGGTCGCGTTCCGCTTCGACACGCCCTATGGGCTGTTTCCGACCTTTCTTGCCCGGCCCGAAGGTGTCGAACCGGTAAGCTATCCCGCCCATTTCCTGAGGCCACTGCTTCCGAAATATAACAGGCACGCAGATGCCGATGCGCAAAAGCTTGGCTTCAAGGATTGGAAAGATCGCTTCCTTTCGGTGTTAGGAACGCCGGGCACCATAGACGATCCCAGCCGCTGGATGAACCCGCAGGTTCCGACCCTGAACGGCTGGTGTCTGACCGGGACATATGGCAAAGACGATCCGCTGGTTGCGGTTCGCAATCCGTTTTATTGGAAAATCGATCCGGGCGGACGTCAGTTACCCTATATCGACCGGGTTTCCTTTGATCTGGTCGGCAGCAAAGATGAAGCCGGTGACACCGCGATCACAGGCAGGGTCAATATGCAGGAACGCCATATTGGACGCCGCGTGGACGAAATTCTTGCGGCCAATAGCAATCTGCAATCCTTCACGCTGATTGAAAGCGACATGAATATCCTGACCCTGTCGCTTAATCTGAACGACAGGGACCCGGTGCTTCGCGACATATTCCAGAACAAGGAATTCCGCGTGGCGCTGTCGCATGCCATCGACCGCGACAGCATCATTGGCCGGTTCGTTCCCGGTGCCCTGCCCCATCAGGCAGCACCACGTCCCGAAAGCCCGCTTTACCACACGGTTCTCGCACGCCAGTTCATTACCTATGATCCGGTACTTGCCGCAAGCCATCTGGCGAATGCCGGTTTGACACGCAAAGACGACGAAGGTTTCCTTCTGCGTCCCGATGGCAAAAGGCTGTCCTTTACCATCGATACCGAAGGCGCATCCCGCTTCGAAATGCTCTCTGCCGTTATCGATTACTGGCGTGATGTCGGCCTTGATGTGACGGCCCGCGACTTATCGCGTGATGTATTTGTCGATATGCGTGAAAAAAACAATCACCATGCCAGCGCATGGGGCGGTGATGGCGGGCTTGATGCCATGGTTCTGCCGATCAACTACCTGCCGGTATCCAGTGAATCATCCTGGTACGCCACCGGTTGGGCACAATGGTATTCCGACCCGAAAAATCCCGACGCGGTTGAGCCCCCGGCCGAGGTTATCCGTCAACTGGAACTCTATAACCAGTTGAAAGCCACCGCAGATGCAGAAAAACAGAATAAACTTATGCGCGATATTCTCGACATCAGCGCAAATCAGTTTTACGTTATGGGAATTGCCTTGCCGCCCAATCGCAAAGGGCTGGTGGCAAAGAACTTCAAGAATGTTCCCAAGGTCATCCCGGCGGCTTGGAGCTATGCCACACCGGCACCAACCAATCCATCCCAGTATTATCTTGAGAGCCAATAACAGAATTCACCGGCAATCAGGCTGGGCCAGGGTTTAGAGGTTGGCGTGAAGAAGCTTTTTGACCGCCTGTTTGGCAGTCTGGTTTTCAAGATCGGGATCGCAATTGTCATTGTCGAAACCATCCTGCTTGGCCTATTCGGTGGTTACTATGTTCAATATTTCGGTGCAGAAATTGATCGGCGGATCGCCGAACAGATCAGTGCGCCCGGTCGCCTGATTCAGGATGAACAGCTCAAGATTTCCGTCATTAGCGATCCCAAGCAGCTTGAACTGCTGTTGGGACCGCATCTTCGCGAAGCCATGGCCATAGGCTTTGATGGTACGATCTATCACGCTATGGACCCGATGCTGATCGGATCCGATATTGCCTCTGTCCCGGATTTCCCCAAAGACCGGCTTTCTGCTGATTTGCGCAGTCAGGTGCTGTTTACCACCGATGGCCCGGATGGCCGCAACATGGTCAGCATCACACCCCTGTTCAGCCTGAATGCCAACCAGCCCTTCATGTTTGCTTATTTCAAGGTCTCGACCCTCGGTCTGGAACAAAGCCAGCGACAGATGCAGTCGGTTCTGCTGATCGGCTCGGTTCTGTGCATTCTGATGACGTCGGGACTGATTTTCCTTTTCATGCAGCAAACCGTTCTGCGTCGCCTGATCACGGCCGCGCAATTTGTTTCTGAAATCCAGTTTGGAAAGCTCAGTGCCCGACTGAAACCGGCTGGTCGCGACGAAATCGGCGCGCTTGAACGTGGCCTGAACACTATGGCCGAAAGCCTGGAGCGGCGCACCAACCAGCACCAGATCGCCCAAGAGGCCCTTCGCGATAGCGAGGAACGTTTCCGCGACTTTACCCTGTCGTCCGCCGACTGGTACTGGGAAATGGGGCCGGACCTTAAAATCGCGTTTGCATCCTACAAATTCTATCAGCTGATCGAAGAACTGAACGGCTCCCCGCAGGGTCAATCCTTTGACAAACTGGGCCTCAAAGCTGAAACAGATCATAGCTGGAACAGTCTGATCAAACGGCTCGAAAGTCATCTTGCATTCCAGAATTTCGAATTTTCCTGGATGTCGCGGGACGGACAAAAACATTTCGGGCGCATCAATGGCGTCCCGGTTTTTGATCTTGATGGCTCGTTCAAGGGATATCGTGGCACCGGTAGTGACGTCACATCACAGCACCGCGCGACCGAAGAACAGCATGCCCTGCAACGTCAGCTCGCCACGTCACAAAAACTCGAAGCCGTCGGTCAGATGGCAGGCGGCGTGGCGCATGAATTCAACAATTGCCTTGCAGGTATTCTAAGCTTTGCCGAAGTAGCTCGCGCGAAAATTGATGATCCGGAACGGGTCAAGGAATATCTGGACCATGTGATTTCCCTTGGCGAACGCGCCACCAGTGTCGCCGATCAGCTTCTGATGTTCTCGCGCCGCCGGATTGATCAGCCGACCGTCGTTCAGGTCGATACAGCCATTACCGAAATGGAAAAGCTGCTGATCACGCTGCTGGAACACCGTATTGAATTGCAAATCTGGGCCAATGATGCCCCGCTATATACGCGGGTTGATCCGACACAGCTTTCGGCCTGCATCCTGAACCTTGCGATCAATGCCCGTGATGCGATGCCCGATGGCGGCACATTGCAGATTTCCTGCTATGGCGCGACAGTCCCGCCTGCGGATGAACGCTCCCCCGATGACGAAGATGACATCTTCCCGAAGGCCGCCGCAGGCGACTATGTCGTGGTAACAGTTCAGGATACAGGTACGGGCATCCCTGCCGACATTCTTGGCAACATCTTCGAACCCTTCTTCTCGACCAAGGAACCCGGCAAGGGCACCGGGCTAGGACTGTCGATCGTTCATAGCTGGGTCGAAGAATCGAACGGCTTTATCGATGTCGAAAGCGTCGAGGGCGAAGGCACGACCTTCTCGATCTATCTGCCGCGCTCCGAAGCCGGAAAGGTCAAGGCATCCGCCTTGCAGGAAATCGACTATTTTCCGGGCAATGGCGAACGGGTTCTGATTGTTGATGATGAGCAATCCCTGCGCACGACCGCCAAGATCATCCTTGAAGATGCCGGCTTTGATGCCCTTGTGGCCCGCAGTGCCGAAGAAGCCCTGCAAATCATTACCGAATCCCATAAAACAGATCGCATTGATGTCATTCTGACCGACGTTGTGATGTCGGGACTGAGCGGACCGCAACTTGCGATCGAAGCACAACGTCAATATCCCGATCTGGCCGTCGTCTTCATGTCGGGCTATCCGGCACGCACACGCAAGGAAATGGAAAAGATGCTGGGCGACTATATCTTTGTCAAAAAGCCGTTCCGCCCGGCCCAATTGCAAAAAGCCATTCACGAGGCCCTGGCCCATAAAACCGAACGCCAGCGTCTTTAGAAAGCTTGTTCGATTCGTTCAAGCTCATCCAATGTTCTGGTCTTCCGCACGGCAAGCCCCCCCTGCACGCAAAAATTTTATTATTCCAGCCACAGATAACCCATTGATATAAAACGGCTCACAAAAATGTCATCGGGTTCAAATGCCACATTGTGACCGCTGTCACTTTAAAAGTGTTAATTGAAGCCTAATTTCTAAGTCAGAAGCAAGGATATCTTGATGTACAGGTACCCCAACTTCACGAAATTTGAGGCGAGGATACAATGATCGGTTCAGTGGGTTCAGGACTAAGTTCAGCAGCGCAAGCCGTTAATGACGCCATTACGCCGGGTGGCGGAAAAGATGGCGTATCCGCACCGCTCGCCGCTGCAACCTCCTCCATCCAGAAGGCTCAGGGCCTTGCCCAGGTTATCGGGTCCATCGTTACGGAACATCAGCCGCTTGAAACCAGCGGTGCACGCGGTACCCGCGTCAATCTTCTAGCGTGATTTTCCCTCTCGTTAGCTTCCTTGGGGTGGTTCTGACCACCCCTTTTTCTGTGTGCGTCCCTATCCACAGCGGTCCCACCCGCTACCCGCTTCAACGTCATGACAAAACCCGTTGATCATGCTAATGTTTTTGCAGTTTCAGAACGGATAAACTCATGGCAACCAACCGGATTGGCAGCAGCGCCACACAAACGGGCCTTCTTGATGCCCGATCCATGCCGCAAGGCGTGCCTTCGGGTACGCGCGGCCGTGTTGCCGCGAACGCGGATCAACCATCATCCGACAGCTTCATCGCCGCCCAGCTTGCCCGTCTGCGCAATCTGATCGCCGCCGACCAGATTGACCACAATGCGCGGCGCGGGACATATCTGAACATTGTCCTTTGATCAGGCCTTATCCCGGCCTACCCTTGCCTTGTGGGATGACCAAAAACCCGGATGTAACGTTCGACCTGCCTGGGATCGCCCGAAATCTTTTCCGGATTGTCTGAAAGCTTGACCGCCGGATGACCATTGGCACTTGTCACCTTGCACACCAGCGACATCGGCTCAAGCCCCTTCTCCCCCGCCGGATCACAACCGCGAAAATCATTGGTCAGGTTCGTGCCCCAGCCAAAGCTCATACGGACCCGGCCATGGAAATGCAGATAGGTTTCGATAATCGCATCAATGTCGAGATTGTCTGAAAAGACCAGAAGCTTCTCGCGCGGGTCCCTGCCGTGTTCTTCCCACCAACGGATGATCTGTTCACCACCTTCAATCGGCGGCGCACTGTCGGGGCGAAAGCCGGTCCAGTCCGCCAGCCAGTCGGGCGCGCCTTTAAGAAACGACGCCGTGCCATATGTATCGGGCAACGCGATCAGGAGATTGCCGCTGTAATGCTGGCGCCATTGCTCCAGCACCCGATAAGGCGAAGCCGCAAGTTCGTCATCATTTTTGGAAATCGCCGCTTCGACCATCGGCAATTCATGGGCATTGGTACCAATCGCCTCGATATCCGCGGTCATTGCCAGCAACACATTTGACGTGCCGATGAACCGGTTGCCGATCCCCTCTTTCAGGGCTTCGACACACCAGCGCTGCCACAAAAAACCATGCCGCCGCCGAGTACCGAAATCGGCAAGAACAAGGTCTGGCAAATCGCGAAGCCGTTCAACCTTTTCCCAAAGCTTGGCCTTGGCACGCGCATACAGCACATCAAGTTCGAACCGCCCGCGATTGCGCAACACAGCACGCGACCGCAATTCGGTAATGATCGCAAGGGCCGGTGTTTCCCACATAGAACTATGCGTCCATGGCCCCGTAAAATGCAGTTCAAACTGCCCGTCGATCTTGCGCAATTCATATTCCGGCAATTGGAAATCGCCAAGCCAGCGAATAAATTCCGGCTTGAACATATGGTTGCGCCCGTAAAATGTCGCCCCCGCCAGCCAGATCAGTTCCTGGCGGGTAAAACGCAGGCTGCGCGCATGGTCAAGCTGCGCGCGTAATTCGCCTTCATCAATGATATCGCCAAGCCTTATATGTCGGCTGCGATTGATCAGTGAAAAGGTAACATCCACATCCGGGTGTTCCTGCCAGATCGCCTGCAACATCAGAAGCTTGTAAAAATCGGTATCCAGAAGACTGCGGATGATCGGATCAAGCTTGAAATTGTGGTTATAGGTCCGTGTGGCAATATCGGTAACGGTCATGAACCACCTGTCAGATTGGCAAAGATGTTCGCTTTGACATAAGTATCAATGCCACCGGGCGAAAGCGCCACCCCGCAAACATCCCGACCGGCAAAAAAAGAAGCCCCGTACAAAGTACGGGGCCAGTTTGTTTGTCCGGGTGTATGGACAAGGGAGCTTGCGCAAAAGCGTGAAAAAGGGTTCACGCAGTTGCCTGGTTTTCGCTCATCGAGCGAATGGGGTTTTCCAGCTTGTCGACGATTTCTTTCGGCACGATCTGCCAGAAATTGCCGCGTTCGCGATCCCAATTGTCAAGGATGGTGCGTGCAAAACCGCTATCGGTTTCCGCAACATGCTCTTCAATCAGCGAACGACAGACTTCGTCCCAATGCTGGGTTTCAATACGTTGGTACAGGATGGAGCCATCGTTGACGACATCCCCAAAGGTGCCCTCGACGTCATAGATGAACGCCATGCCACCGGTCATGCCAGCACCAAAGTTCTCACCAACCGCGCCAAGGATCACGGCGGTACCGCCGGTCATGTATTCACAACCGTTCGAACCACATCCTTCGACCACAACCGTAGCACCCGAGTTACGAACGCAGAAACGTTCCCCGGCCTGACCGGCTGCAAACAGCTTACCCGCCGTTGCACCATAAAGGATGGTGTTGCCGATAATCGTGTTTTCGTTGGTCTTAAGCGGGCTTGATGGCCGCGGGCGCAAGACGATGGTACCGCCCGAAAGACCCTTGCCGACATAATCGTTGGCATCGCCCTGAACTTCGATTTTCAGCCCCTGAACCGCAAACGCGCCCAGCGACTGACCGGCAGAACCGCGCAAACGCACATGCAGATGGCCCGGTTTCAGGCCGGTCATGCCATATTTCTGCGTGATCAGCGACGAAATACGCGTCCCGATAGCACGCTGCGTGTTCTGAATGTTGTATTGCAGCTGCATCTTTTCGCCGTCTTCAAGCAATGCGCGCGCATCCTTGATCATCTGGGCGTCAAGCGTATCGGGCACTTCGTTGCGCCCCTCAATCGTGCAGTAACGTTTGTGATCACCGGCATCGGCCTGTGCAAGCAGCGGGTTCAGGTCAAGGTCAACAAGGTCCTTCGCACCGCGATGAACCTGCTGCAGCAGGTCCGAACGGCCGATGATTTCCTGCAGGTTGTCATAGCCAAGCTCGGCCAGGATATCCTTGACCTCTTCGGCCATGAAGGTGAACAGGTTGACCAGCTTGTCCGCCGTACCGACGAACTTGGCACGCAATGCCGGGTCTTGGGTACAAACGCCAACCGGGCAGGTGTTCGAATGGCACTGACGCACCATGATACAGCCAAGCGCGATCAGGGATGCGGTACCAATACCAAATTCTTCCGCACCCAGCATCGCACCGATCACAACGTCACGGCCGGTTTTGAAACCGCCATCGACGCGCAGCTTGACCTTGCTGCGCAGGTTGTTCAGCGTCAGAACCTGATTGACTTCCGAAAGGCCCATTTCCCAAGGAATACCGGCATATTTGATCGAGGTCTGCGGGCTGGCACCGGTGCCGCCATCATAACCCGAAATCAGGATGACGTCGGCCTTTGCCTTTGCCACACCGGCCGCAATCGTACCCACGCCCGAACGCGACACCAGCTTGACGCAAACGCGGCAACGCGGGTTGATCTGTTTCAGGTCATAGATCAGCTGCGCCAGATCTTCGATGGAATAAATATCGTGATGCGGCGGCGGCGAAATCAGGGTCACACCCGGCGTCGCATGACGCAGCTGTGCGATTTCAACCGTGACCTTGAAGCCCGGAAGCTGACCACCTTCACCCGGTTTTGCACCCTGGGCGACCTTGATCTGGATTTCTTCGCAGTTGTTCAGGTATTCGGCGGTCACACCGAAACGACCCGATGCCACCTGCTTGATCGATGAACGTGCATTGTCCCCGTTCGAACGCGGCCGGAAACGTTCACGCGATTCACCACCCTCGCCAGAGTTCGATTTCGCACCGATGCGGTTCATCGCAATCGCCAGTGCCTCGTGGGCCTCGGTCGAAAGCGCACCGTGGGACATGCCCGGGGTAACGAACCGTTTGCGGATTTCGGTGATGCTTTCAACCTGCTCCTGACGAACCGGTTTGCGGTCAGAACGGAAATCAAGCAGATCGCGAAGATGAAGCGGTTCACGCGAACGAAGCCCCTCCGAAAACTTGCGGAAGGTATTGTACGACCCCGTGGTGACGGATGACTGCAACGTATGGATCAGCGGACCGGTCCAGACATGGCGTTCACCCGAACGACGATATTTGTAAAGGCCACCGACCGGAAGGGTCACGACATTGCCGTTAAACGCTTCCTTGTGCTGGGCAATGCAACGACGCTGGATACCCTGAAGACCGATACCCGAAATGCGCGACGGCATGCCGGGGAAGAATTCCGCCACCAGCGACCGCGACAGGCCGATACTTTCAAAGTTATAGCCACCGCGATAGGAACTGATGATCGAAATGCCCATCTTGGACATGATCTTGAGCAGTCCGGCATCAATCGCCGCCTTGAAACGCTGCATGACTTCGGCCGTGCTGCCGACATTGGGGAACAGCCCGCGCGCATAACGGTCCAGAAGACCTTCCTGCGCCAGATAGGCGTTCACCGTCGTCGCACCTACACCGATCAGAACCGCAAAGTAATGCACATCCATGCATTCCGCCGAACGGACGTTAAGCGAGATATAGGTACGCAGCGACGTTTTCACGAGATAGCTGTGCACACCACCCGTCGCCAGAACCATCGGGATTGCCGCACGCTCGGCCGAAATGCCCTCGTCGGTCAGGATGATATGAAGCGCACCGCCACGAACCGCTTCTTCGGCTTCGCGCTGGATACGGGTGATCGCATCGCGCAGTGCTGACGCGCCGCCATTGATGTCGAACGTGGTGTCGATTTCGACCGCCGTATCGCCCATATAGCCGCGCATTGCGTCATATTCGGCATTGGTCAGAACCGGGCTTTCAAGCTGAAGCAGGTCGCACTGGCTTTCATCTTCGTCAAGGATGTTGCCAAGGTTGCCAAGGCGCGTTTTCAGGCTCATGACGCGGGCTTCGCGCAAAGAGTCAATCGGCGGGTTGGTTACCTGCGAAAAGTTCTGGCGGAAGAAGTGATGCAAACCGCGATACCGATCCGAAAGGATCGCAAGCGGGGTATCATCCCCCATCGAGCCAATGGCTTCCTTGCCGTCTTCACCCATCGGATGCAGGATCAGTTCAAGGTCTTCGTGCGTAAGACCCATTGCCTTCTGCAAGCGCAGAAGCGCTTCCTTGCCAAGGCGCGCGGGTTCGGTGTGCTCCGGCGAAATCAGGTCATCAAGCACCTTGGTGCGACCCACCCATTTCGACCAGTCACGACGGTTCGCAAGCTTATCCTTAAGCTCGCTGTCATGGTACAGCTTGCCTTCTTCAAGGTTGATGGCAATCATCTGCCCCGGGCCAAGCCGCCCTTTTTCAAGGCAGCTTTCCTCGTCGATATGCACCATGCCTGCTTCGGAACCGGCAATCAGAAGACCATTGCCAGTGACGGCATAACGCAGCGGACGAAGACCATTGCGGTCGGTCCCCCCCATCAACCACTTGCCGCCATAAGCTGCCAGTGCCGCCGGGCCGTCCCACGGTTCCATCACCGCGTTGCAATAGGCATAAAGGTTTTTATAGCTGTCCGGCGTCGATGCCTTTTTCGACCAAGCTTCGGGGACCATCATGGTTTTCACCATCGGCAGGTCACGACCGGCACGCACCATCAGTTCGAACACGGCATCAAGGGCGGCCGAGTCAGATGACCCCGGCTGAATGACCGGTTTCAGATCTTCGATAGTGTCGGAAAAGGCCTCGTGCGCCATGCGGGCTTCGTGGCTTTTCATCCAGTTGACGTTACCGCGCAGCGTGTTGATCTCGCCGTTATGGGCCAGAACACGGAACGGCTGCGCCAACGGCCAGCTCGGGAAGGTGTTGGTCGAATAACGCTGATGATAGACGCAGAAATTCGAAACGAACCGCTCGTCACGCAAATCCGGATAGAAAATGTCGACCTGCTCGGCAAGGAACATGCCCTTGTAGATGATCGAACGGCACGACATCGAACAGATATAGAAATCCTTGATCGCTTCGGACAGGACCGCTTTCTCGACACGACGACGGATGGTGTAAAGATCGACCTCGAACTGGTCTTCATCAACGTCACCCCGCGCACCGATCAGAACCTGTTCGATTTCAGGCCGCGTCTGGTTGGCTTTTTCACCGACAACCGAAACATCCACCGGAACCTGACGCCAGCCAAGAATGCCGTAACCCTGTTTCAGGATTTCGGTTTCAACGATGGCACGGCACCGTTCCTGTGCCGACATATCGATACGCGGCAGGAATACCTGACCAACCGCAATCAGGCTTTCCGGCGCTTCCTGATTGATAACCTTCAGATACGCCTTGAAGAAATCCTGCGGGATCTGCAGGTGAATGCCCGCGCCATCGCCGGTTTTGCCGTCGGCATCAACCGCACCACGATGCCAGATCGCCTTAAGCGCTTCGATACCGGCTTCAACCACCTCGCGACGCGGCTTGCCATCAATCGCACCGACAAGACCCACACCACAGTTGGCATGTTCTTCGGCCGGGTCATACATACCGTACGCCGACAGATGTTCGGCATTCTTTTCAAAACGGGCGATCTCTTGCGCGCCACGGTCATGAATAATCTTGTTCATAACTCTCTCTCCTAATGCGGCAGCGGGCTTAAGCAGCAGCTTCTTTGCGCGCCAGCAGATATTCATCGATCCGGTCAGCCGCATCGCGACCGTCACGGATGGCCCAAACCACCAGCGACGCACCGCGCGCAATATCACCGGCGGCAAAAACGCCATCCAGATTGGTCATCATCGAACGGAAATCGATTTTAACCGTGCCCCAGCGTGATACACCCAGTTCCGGCGCATCAAACAGGGTCGGCAGGTCTTCCGGCTCGAACCCAAGCGCCAGGATGACCATGTCAGCATCCATGGTGTAGTTCGACCCTTCGATCAGTTCGGGGCTCTGACGGCCACCGGCATCCGGGGCACCAAGGCGCATCTTGACCGCACGCACACCGGTCACCTTGTCGTCGCCAACAAAGGCTTCCGGGTTGGTCAGCCAGACAAACTCAACGCCTTCTTCCTCGGCATTGGCCACTTCGCGCTGGGATCCCGGCATATTCGCACGGTCACGGCGATAAAGACATTTGACCGATTTCGCACCCTGACGGATCGCGGTACGGACACAGTCCATGGCCGTATCGCCACCGCCAATAACCACAACGTTTTTGTCTTTGGCATTCAGCGTGCCATCGTCATAGGCGGCAACCGTGTCGCCAAGGCCGATGCGGTTCGAGGTGGTCAGATATTCAAGGGCCGGATAGATATTGCCAAGACCAACACCGGGCAGCTTCAGATCGCGGGACTTGTAAACACCCGTGGCGATCAGAACGCTGTCATGTTTGCGGCGCAGTTCATCAAGCGTCGCGTCGCGGCCAACCTCGAATTCGGTGTGCATGACGACACCACCTTCTTCAAGCAGCTTCACCCGGCGTTCAACGATATGTTTTTCAAGCTTGAAACCCGGAATCCCGTAAACCAGCAACCCGCCCATGCGGTCATAGCGGTCATAGATATGGACTTCATATCCTTTAAGGCGCAGTTGTTCCGCAGCCGCCATGCCTGCCGGGCCACCACCGATGATCCCGACCGACATGCCGTTTTCCTGCGTCGGCTTGGGTGCCTTGACCCAGCCATTCGCAAAGGCGGTATCGGTAATGTATTTCTCGACCGACCCAATCGTGACCGCACCATGCGTTGACTGTTCGATCACGCAATTGCCTTCGCACAGGCGATCCTGCGGGCAGATGCGGCCGGTCACTTCGGGCATGTTGTTGGTTGCCGCCGAAATGGCATAGGCTTCTTCCATGCGACCTTCGGTCGTCAGGCGCAGCCAGTCCGGGATGTTATTATACAAAGGACAATGGGCCTGACAGAACGGCACGCCACATTGCGAGCAGCGCGCAGACTGATCCGCCGCGGCTTCTGTCTCGAAACCTTCGTAAATTTCATTGAAGTCCGTGCGACGCTCGGATGCTTCTCTCTTGTGCGGATATTTTTGTTCAAGATGAACAAACTTCAGCATCTTTTCTGTCATAGCGGCCCTCTAAAAGGGTTTTATGTTGCGGGTTGGCTTTTGTATACGCGCCGGTTTTGCAAGAATCCAGCACAAAATGCATGATAGGTCAATATTACTGACCATTATATCCCCAAATAAAATCAGGATATCGGGAATTTCGGGATTTAAAGCGCTGAAAGAAAGTTTCATTAGTACCATAATGGTACTATTAATGCATTTCGTCTGTTTGCGCTAAGCTGCTATAAGCGGTGAGTTTTTGCCGATAACAGCGATCGAGGCCGGGGTGACGTTACAACATATAATTCTTCTGGCGGTCATCCAGGGGATCACGGAATTCCTGCCCATCAGTTCATCGGGTCACCTGATCCTGACCCCCGCCCTGACAGGGGCCGCAGATCAGGGTTTGTTGGTAGATGTTGCCGTCCATGTCGGCACACTGGCCGCCGTTATGATCTATTTCTGGCGCGATGTTTTCGCGATGATCGGCGGATTCTTCTTCCTTTTGTCCGGGCGCATCAATCCCGGTGCCCGACTCGCCCTGCACATCATCCTCGCCACCATCCCGGTGGTCGCGGTTGGCTTCTATTTCAAAGTCTCGGGCATCGAAGAACAGCTTCGCTCGGTCGAAATCATTGCTTGGACGACGCTTATATTTGGCATCGTGCTGTGGATTGCCGACAAGATCGGCATGACGATCAACCGGCTTGAACATATGCGTTGGGGCGGGGCGCTGTTCATCGGCCTTGCACAGGTTCTTGCCCTCATTCCCGGCACCAGCCGTTCGGGCATCACCATGACGGCCGCACGGCTGATGGGGTACGAGCGCGCCGATGCCGCACAGTTTTCCATGCTGCTGTCGATTCCGGTTATTCTGGGCGCGGGTCTTCTGGCCGGGATTGACCTGCAACAGTCCGGTGACATGGCCCTGACCATGGATGTCCTTCTCGCGGCGGGCCTGTCCTTCATTACCGCCCTGATTGCCATTGCCATGCTGATGAGCTGGCTTAAACGCTCCACCTTCACGCCGTTCGCGATCTATCGCATCCTTCTGGGCGGCGGCTTGCTGGTGTGGATTTATGGCTATGGCGGCGGTCCGATCCCGTTACTTGGGTAATCCACCGTCAAGACAGCCTGCCATTGCGCCACTGACCGACTAACCGACTGGCTAAGTGATCGACCATGCCTGCCCGAATGTTTCTTCGTCCGATTGATCCTGTTGTCGACGGTGCGGCTCTCCATACCATTTTTGGTAATCCGGAATGCTGCACATGGCTTCCCGAACCGGCCTTTGCATCAATCGCGGATACCATCGCAAAGCTCAAACACTGGAACAGCGGCTTTGAAAAGACGTCATGGGCGGTTGCCGCGTCGCCGAATGGCCCGGCCCTTGGCCGCATCGCCCTTTATAATACCGGCGATGATCCCGACGTATGGGAAGCCGCCTGCATGATTTCCCCTGCGGCACGCGGGCAAAACCTTGCTGCGCGGGCCTTGTCCCATGCCATTGGGTATCTCTTTGAAACCACGACCGCGCGCCGCATCTTTGCCGATATCGATCCCGACAACATTGCATCAATCCGGGTATTCGAAAAACTGGGCTTTACCCGCGAAGGTCAGCTTCGCGGGACCTGGAACACACATATCGGCATTCGTGATTCGGTGATCTACGGATTGATGAAAACAGACCCACAACCCGATATCGGCCCGGCCCCCATCGTCATTGCATGACCCCGGCCTGACGCCACGACCGACGAAGACTAATTCAGACCGATTGCACAATGCGCACCGGTTTCCCATAACCGGCAATCGGCGTTGCACCTTTTCGTCTCTAATTTACCTTGCCCAAACACATAAGCCTGTGCTTATGTGTTTTGCATGATGGAAAACGACATATTCAAAGCACTGGCCGATCCGACCCGGCGCACAATTTTTGAAAAGCTTGCCAGCAGCCAAAGCATGAATGCCAGTGCCCTTCGCGACGGCATGAGCATCAGCCAACCGGCCATGTCCCAACATCTGGCTGTCCTGCGTCAGGCAAAGCTGGTGGATGAAGAACGACAGGGACGCTTCGTCCATTACCGTGTCAATCCCGATGGCCTGGCGCTGATTGTTCAATGGGTGGCCCGATACAGCACCACCTTCTGGCCGGACCGGATAGATGCCCTACGCCAGACCCTAAAGGAGATGGACCAGTGACCGACAGCAAGACACGCACTGCCAAACCCAAAAAGCCCAAAGCTTCCCGTCACCTTGAATTTGAATTCAGACTGGATGCACCAAGGGAGAAGGTCTGGCGGGCGATCAGCATTCCCGAAATTCGCGAAAGCTGGTTACCCGGCACCAATTTGCGCAACGCCATACCGATACGGCAAATTCCCGGCAAGGAAGTGACCTATCTGATGCGTGATCCCTATCCGCCCCATCTGGAAAGCATGGTGACCTTTCACCTCGCGCAATCTGGCGAAAACAGCACCTGCCTGCGCATCATTCACCAGTTAACCGATGCAAAATGCCTGCCCCCGGCCAAGGCCGCCAACAGCAACAGTGTGGAAATGATCTGCGCGGCCTGACGCCGCCTCACCCGATCCCTTTTCGAACCCGGAGCCCCTCGATGCGCGACATGATGCAACTGATCCCGATGGTTGTTGAACAGACCAGTGCTGGCGAACGGTCCTTTGACATTTTTTCGCGACTTTTGCGCGAACGGATCATTTTCCTCAATGGCGAAGTGAATGACACGATCTCATCGCTTGTCTGTGCGCAATTGCTGTTCCTCGAAGCCGAAAACCCCAAAAAACCGATCAACCTTTATATCAATTCCCCGGGTGGCGTCGTCACCAGTGGCATGGCGATGTATGACACGATGCGCTACATAAAGGCGCCTGTTCATACCCTATGCATGGGCACCGCACGATCGATGGGATCGTTCCTGCTGATGGCAGGCGAACCGGGCCACCGCGCAGCCCTCCCCAATGCCAGCCTGCATGTGCATCAACCGCTGGGTGGCTTTCAGGGCCAGGCATCGGATGTCCTGATCCATGCCGAAGAAATGCGCCAGACCAAACAGCGCATGATTTCGCTTTATGCCAAACATTGCGGTCGCAGTTACGAGGAAGTGGAACGCACCCTGGACCGCGACCGTTTCATGACCGCAAATCAGGCTCTGGAATGGGGGCTGATAGATCAGGTACTCGAACATCACGGTGCCAATGACGATGACGCAGCCAGATCCACAGCAGACACCTGATCTGACGCATCAATCCTGCCAGATCGGCCCGCCCGAAAGGATGATTTGCGCCCGCGCCGGGTCTTCCGGCGCATAGCCGCTATCGTCGACAAAGCGCATCAGGAACGGCTCATGCGACATTAAAAAATCAATCGCGCCCAATTGGACTTCATTGCTGGTAATCCCGGCTTTCAGGTCATCAAGTCCCATACCGGTCTGGGCAAAAAGCCCCTCCAGCAACTCGTCATCACCGGCAATAAACGCTATTGCCCGGATGGCAAGCGTTTCGGCTGCTTCCTTGTTCATTGTCCATCTGCCCTTTACCGCATGACCGGCCTGTTGACCCAAAGTACTAGCTGAACCACTTCGCCTTGGCCAAGGCGCGCCAGACAACCAGCCCGGCAATCACGATCAATACCGTGCCAATCATACCAAAATTCTGCCCCAGCAACACGACAAGTCCCCAGAACCCGATGGTTCCGAACCCGACCGCAAGGGCCAAAAACGCCGATTTTGTAAGGCTGTCCTGATTTTTCTGGGCGGCTTCCGCCCGCTTGAGCTCGTCAACAATCTCGTACCAGGCAATCTGTTGCCAGCGGGAATATTTAAGACCCTTGCGCGGACCTTTGCGCAGAAACTCGTCAAGCAACTTGACGATATTGTTTGCACGCTCCTCGGGCACGACATATTTGCCGAACCGCTCCTTCTTGCGCGGGCCTTCGTCTTCACTACCGATATCGTTCACCCAACCACTCCGAAAGCTGCCCGTTTTCGGGCCATGTCATCGGTCATAAGCGTTTCTGATTTATATCCGGTAAATCAGAAACGCCATGATAACGATCACACGGCACTTTATGTCCCGCAAAGGATTGCAGGAGAAAGGTCACGGCAGAAACCAGACGGTTGGAAATATCCAGGCTCAGGCAACGACCATTGCGGTAATTGCGATCACGCCAAATGCAAGAAGATGGATCATCATTTTCTCCTGTTGCTAGGGACATTCGTCCCGGCCAAACGTATGCGTCTTACGTTTGTTCATAATCCCTAATCTGCAAAACAGGTAATTTGATGGCGCAATTCCGCGCCAAAAACGACGACCAAACAATCGTGACTGGGGAATATGGTGCGGGCGGCCGGACTTGAACCGGCAAGGTCTTTAAGGACCGGCGGATTTTAAGTCCGCTGCGTATACCAATTTCGCCACGCCCGCAAAGCGCTTACAAGGTTGGTGTCCAACCGGCAGAACAGGGTTCTAGCGCGGCTTTAAAAACGGCGCAATACCGGAATGCCCGATTTTATCAATCCGCAAAAGCCGAAATCCGATGCCATCGCACAAAAGCGAATACGGCATTGCGACATAATTGCCTGTCTTTCACCACATTACCCCCATTTTTCCGCGGCACGGTTGCAACGATCCCGTAGGAATCAACAGGCGACCCGGTTGAACGTGAAGAGGCACAGCGACATTTCACTGGCTATCTCAGCATGTCTGGCACTTGCCATGCTTGGCCTTTTGCTGCGTCACGAAATCGTCCCGAATGCCAATGCCGAAGATGACGGCTCCGGTCGCCCCGACGCCCCGATTTTGCGCAGCGAAACACTGAACCGCGCCGCCAACCAGCAACGCCATATCGACCGCCTGTATGACAAGATGGAAAATGACCTGCTGGGCAGCACCATCGGCCCCCTGTTTCTTGACGATTCTGTCCCCGCGCCTGAACAGCCACCCAATGCCCTTGCGCTTGGCACCGGGAATGCGACCACGATTGAAACCTTTGGCGGGCGCTCGGCACTGGCATCCATCGCCAAGAAACTGGATTTCGATACCGCAAATGGCACCTTTCCCAACCAGACCCGCAGCGGTGCAACCCCGATCAGCCTGTGGGTCCATGGCAGCCAGACCGACATCGAAAACCGGGTTACCGATACCGGCTATAACCCGAACCTCAGCGGCGACGTCATTTCAATTGATACCGGGGTCGATTATCTGGTGGATGACAGCCTGATCATCGGGCTTGGCGTTGGCTGGGGCAGCACACTTAGCGAGGCCGCCGCCCGTCAGGTACTCTACCGGGAAAATAACGTCACCTTTTCCCCGTATTTCGTATCGCGCATGACCGAATGGCTTAACATTCGTGGCAGTGTGGGGATGGGCACAAGTACCATCACCCAGTCCGCCATTGATGGCGGCCCGGATAATCTCAGTTACGCCGAAAATCTTGAAAGTTCGACACTATCAAGCTCGATCGGTTTTGGTACCGAATACGATCTCGGCTTCGTGCCAGTCACAGTAAGCCTCGATGGCGACATCATCACCGCCCGCGAGGAATTTGAAAGTGCGCGCGGTGCCGACGGGTCACTGATCCCTGCCCGAACCGCCCTGACCCAGCTTTTCGATAGCACCGCAGAAGCACGCTATAACCTTGTCCTTGGCGACCATAGCCTTGTGCCCTTTGCCGGGCAGGATCAGACCGTCACCCTGATGAATCAGGGCTATGGCCGATCCACCAATCGCCGTTATTTTGTCGGCACCGAATATGTCTATGACCCCTGGCATATCGGCGCATCCGTCGAAGGATTCCGCGAATTTTCCCCCAATACCGATCCTCTCGAAGGGGTGCGTTCCGAAATCAGCCTCAGTTCCGAACTTCCCTATGGTTACGGGGTTCTAAGCCCCTATGTGACAAGTGAAAATACCAGTACCTATTCACAGGTAGGCGGCGGCATCACCCATAATTGGGGCGGCATCCCCGGCCAGATGAGTCTCGAAGTGCAGCGTAAACTGACCTTCGCAACCGAACACAACAACATGTCTGGCCTGATGACCGTCCGGTTCAATTTCTGATGCTTTCCTTACGGCTTTGCTATGTTGTGGCTTGGCGTTACCGTGCTGTCCGGTTAGGGTGCACAAAGAATTAAAACCGTCCAGCCCAGCAGGTCCGCGCCATGACACAATCCGATCGCGATGCGCCCGATGCGCCCAGCGCGACAGATACACTCACCCCGCCGGTGTTTGATCGCACCTTTCAAAAACAGTTCATCGATCTGTTATTGTGGCGTCGTGATGTGCGGCGTTTTCGCACCGACCCGATCCCCAAGGAAGACATCGACGGCCTGATCAAGGAAGCCTGCCTTGCCCCGTCTGTTGGCAATTGTCAGCCATGGCGCTTTGTAAAGGTCAACGATCCCGACCGTCGCAAAGCCATCCGCGACAGTTTCGAACGCGCCAATCAGCAGGCGCTTAACGACTATCACGGCGAACGTGCCAGACTTTATGCGTCCCTGAAATTGCAGGGCATGGATCAAGCCCCCATACAGCTCGCCGTTTTCGCCGACGAGGAAACCGAGGCCGGCATGGGGCTGGGCCGCAAAACCATGCCCGAAATGCTTGATTATTCCGCTGTCGCCGCCGTACAGCTTTTGTGGCTGGCCGCGCGCGTCAAGGGGATCGGGGTTGGCTGGGTTTCGATCCTTGAACCCGAAACCGTTCTCAAAACACTAGACGTTCCGTCGCACTGGCGTCTGATCGCCTATCTGTGCATCGGCTATCCCGAAGAAGACCACGTCGTTCCCGAACTCGTCCGCGAAGGCTGGCAGGATCGCATTGATCCGGCTGCCCTGACGCTTGAACGCTAACCAAATTCGATCATCAAAGGAAACCCCGATGTCCGCCGACAAAGGCCAACCGACCAATCCCGAACACCCCGCCAAGAAAAGCCTGCCGAACGGTCACTATTTCAAGATCATGGGCTATCTGCTGACTGCGGCGTGGGTCGGCTACATTCTGGCGATTTCCGGGGGCGATACCACGCACCCGATGTTTGATTATATCTTTGTCGTTCCGCTGGCATTCTGGATTGGCGGCATGATCATCGGCAAAATCCTGCGCGCGCGCAGTGGTGCAGATCGGCCCTAGAGCCTTTTTATTCGCCCCTGCCGTCATTGCGGTCATTCCGGTGGCTTTTGCGTTCGTCCTCATAACGGTCGTTATCGGAAAAACCGCCCAGATTCATGATCCCGATGCCAAGACTGATGCCGCCAAACGTGATGAACAACCCGAAAAACAGCAACATGATAAAGATCGGCGCATCGCGTGATGCCATGGCAAGGCTGTAAATCCCGCCAATATCAAAAAACAGCACCAAGGCACCAAAAACCAGCGCCCCGAACCCGCCATAGGCGGTATGTTCAATCATGAATTTGACAATCGACCGGGCTTCGCGCGCAGCCCGGCTGTTGCGAATTTCATCCGTTTCCTTCGGGTCACCTGTCATACCGGTCCCTCCAACGCACCCTCAAACGATTGTCATAGCCGCAATGATAGCCCCGCCAAAATGATCAATCGCAATCCGCACGTTACGAAACGGCACCACTATCTTCGATAATCTCGCGGCCCAGCTCAATGATCACCGCGCGAATGCGCTCTGATGCAAGGTCAACATCCTTGGCCTCTTCGCCCCGCACCACAAGCGTCGTGCCCAGCTTCCCTTCGCGCAGGAACGGATAGGACCCGATATCAGTATCGGGGAAATCATGCTGGATCTCGCCCAGCACCTTGGCAATCGTGCCTTCCGGGATATACCCGCCGACCGACCGCGATACCATCGGTCGCCCGCCGGTCAGCTGATGTTTGATCCCCTGGAACATGGCCTGCATGATCATCGGCACACCGGCCATGACATAGACATTTTCCATCCGGAACCCCGGTGCCTTGGAAACCGGGTTATCAATCAGCTCCGCCCCCACCGGAATATGCGCCATGCGCAGCCGTGCCTCGTTCAGGTCGGCAGGGTTCTCATAATGGCTTTTCAGCAATTCATGCGCTTGCGGGTTCAGTTCGATCTCGACCCCGAACGCACGCGCCACACAGGGCGATGTAATATCATCATGGGTCGGACCTATGCCGCCCGTGGTAAAGACATAGTCGAACTTTGCCCGGCATTCATTGACCGTCTCGATGATCGTGGTTTCGATATCGGGAATCACCCGCGTTTCTGCCAGGCGAATGCCAAGCTTGTTCAGCTCCTCCGCCAGATAAGGCAGATTCTTGTCATGGGTCCGTCCCGACAGGATTTCATTGCCGATAATGATCAGACAGGCCCGAACCGCTTCAGACATCACAACCTCGCAAACTTGAACTCAATATTCAAATACGACCGCCAAAAGGGGTCGGATCGTCACAGAAAATCGCGCAACATCGCCACCAGCGGCACATCGGCCGGCGGCATCGGATAATCACCCAACCGGATCGGGCGCACCCATTTTACCTGCTGGCCTTCCATCGGGGTGATTTCCCCTTTCCAGACCCGACACAGATAAAGCGGCATCATCAGATGGAAATCATCATAGGTAAATGACGCAAAGGTAAAAGGTGCCAGACAGCTTTCGGTAATATCAATGCCAAGCTCTTCCTTAAGCTCGCGCACCAATGCCATTTCCGGCGTCTCGCCGGCCTCGACCTTGCCGCCCGGAAATTCCCAAAGCCCCGCCATGGATTTGCCTTCGGGGCGTTGTGCGATCAAGACACGATGATCGGCATCCACCAGCGCCACCGCACTGACAAACACCGTTTTTTCGGGGATTTTTCCCTGCCGCAAGTCCACCGACATGCAGCCTCTTTCTGTATTTTGAATGGTCATGCGATTGTTTTATCCTGCATGGCGGCTTTCGCCAAGAGATGCATTTGACGGATACCCGCCCCTTCCCGATCCGGGTTGAAACGGCAATATCCTTTGCGTCATATTTCCCTGAAATAAAAAAGAACCCGATAGCGGGCTATCGCGTACAACAGTCAAAATCAAATCAATAATATCTGTTTTACGGTGACAATGCGCGTATTCAAACTGACGGCAAATGCCCTGATCGCGGCCCTGTTTCTCGCCGGTTGCGATAAGCTCGCCGCATTCAATCACCTTCAGGCTGGCGACTATCAGCCGACCGTTGCCGATCTGCGATATGGCGATGCGGATCGCCAGAAACTTGATCTTTATCTGCCTGCGGATCGCACAAAACCGGCCCCGTTGATCGTCTGGTTTTATGGCGGATCATGGGATTCGGGCGATAAGGCAAAATACGCTTTCGTCGCCAAACGCTTTACCGAAATGGGCTATGCCGTCGCCATCCCCGATTATCGTCTGGTGCCTGAAATCCGTTTCCCGGAATTCATCAAGGACGGCGCCAAGGCCCTCGCCTTTCTGAAACAGTACGGCCAGGAACATCCAAACCGCATCACCGCAACCCCGATGATATTGGCCGGTCATTCCGCTGGTGCCTATAACGCGGTTCAACTGGTGGCCGATCAATCCTATCTGGCATCCGTGGGGATGTCGGCCAACGACATTGCCGGGATCATCGGGCTTTCCGGCCCCTATGATTTCTATCCCTACGACGTCAAGGCAACCCGAATCGCCTTTGGCGATACCCCCGCCGCCCAAAGCCAGCCGGTCGAGCAGGATTTATTCCACATGCCGCCGATGCTTCTGATCACCGGCAACCGCGATCACACGGTTTATCCCCGCAATTCCCGCCGATTGGCCGAACTCGCCCCGGACACGAAACTGATTGAAATCGCCGACACCGGCCATGCCGGAACTCTGATTGCTTTGGGCAGTATCCTGACAGAAAACCGGGAAATTCTGGCACCAATGTCTAAGTTTCTAACCAAACATCTGCCCGCGCCAACAAAGAGGACTGACGCATACTGAAACGTGCATCAGCCGCAATAGTCGTCGCTCTCATTCAGTCCTATTTGTAACGCTACCCTATTTGATCTCGATATCCTGCGCCGCCTTACCTTCGCGATACAAGTCATATGCCTGGGTGAAGGCCGCCTCCAGATGACGTGTGTAACGTTCGGAATCAAACAATGGATGCGTCGAACGGTTCTCAGCCAGTTTACGACGAATATCTGCCAGCTTTTCCGGATTCAAAGCCAGATCAAGGGCAATTTCTTCGTAATCCGCATCACTTCTGGCCACAAGCTCCGTCATGCCAACTGCATGCAGAAGACTTGCTGCGACGCGCGCAGCAAACTGTTTTCCGGGCCGTGTAATGACCGGCAAGCCTGCCCAAAGTGCATCACTGGCCGTCGTATGTGCATTGACGTTAAAGGTATCAAGAAACAGATCGGCATGCTTTTGCCGCGCCAGATGTTCTTTCTCAACAAGCCTTTGAGCAAAGACCAGGCGGTCCGGGTCAACACCACGCGCCTTTGCCTCGCGGCGCAGGTTGTTGACCGCCCAGTCATTTGAATGAAACAGCCAAAGAACGCTTCCCTCAACCTTGTTGAGCAACCTCATCCAGATATCAAATTCTCGCGGGGTAATTTTGTAATTGCCGTTAAAACAACAAAAAACAAACCCGTCGTCGGGCAATCCGAAATCCGCGCGGGTCGTTTTTGTATCTGCTATTTCCCGGCAATTGTCATTTGGCTGATAACTGTCGGGCAGATAGATAACCTTTTCCGTGTAACAGTCTTTGCATTCCTGCGGGATGACAACCTTGTCGGCCACGATATAGTCGATGAAATCAGTGCCCAATGTTCCCGGATAACCGACATAGTTCATCTGGACCGGCGCCAGTTTATAGGCAAACACCGCTGTCCTGCCTTGGCGGGTGTACCCCTTCAGTTCAATGGCGATATCCAGATCCTTTTGGCGTGCGCGTTCCACCATTTCCTCATCGGAAACCCCGAACACATTTTCAAAAGAATCCACAAGACCCAGTAGCCGGTCTCTCGTTTGCCCCTGCTGAACTTGACCATAACTGAACGCATGGATTTCAAACCGACTGCGATCATGATGCTTAAACAGTCCCATCATCAGGGATACGGTCGCATGGTTATGAAAATCGGCAGAAAAATAGCCGATTTTCAACTTGGCCGTTTTCTCTTTCGGTTTTCCAAACACCGGCTGTGGTGGTTTATGGAAATTGGTGCGCGCATATGCCTGTGACCGCTGAAGCTGATGCTTCGGATCATCCTCATAGGACAGCATGGTAAAGGGCTCGATGGCCTGATCTCGCGTACCAATCCGATCCGCAACCCGTTCAAATTCGGTTATTCCCGACCAGTCACATAGAATGGCCTGAATATAAAGCTTCTGGGACAGGGCACTCCAATAATCCGTCCTCATCCTGCAGGCAAAGGCAAAACCCTCCTGCGCTGCGGTAAGCTTGCCTTTGTCAAACAGGACAGTTCCAAGATTGTTATAAGCTTCGGCATATTTTGGATTGGCTTTGACCGCTTGAACAAAATATGCCTCGGCCGCGTCCAGCCTGCCAAGTTTGTAAAGCACACCACCAAGCGTGTTGTAGGCTTCTGCATCATCCGGATTTGCTTTAATCGCCGCAACCAGGGTTTCGCATGCGGCGTCCATCTTACCCTGATGGAAATAGAGCGTGCCAAGATTTGAAAGTGCCTGTGCGAAATCCGGGCGAAGTACGATTGATTTTTTCAAGCTGTCTTCGGCAACATCAAGCAATCCGAGGCGAAAGGCTGATGCCCCTCTGATGTTCCAGGCCATCGCAGCATCAGGGAATTCTTCCACAAGCGCGCTTGCACCCGAAAATGACTGGCTTACCTGCCCTTTCGCGAAAAGACTCACAACTTCTTCAAGTCTTTTCTGCAATGGTCGTCCCTGATCCTGTCTCTGCGCAGTCAGGTCCGCAAGGGCTTTGCGTGCACGTTCGTTTTTCGGGAAAGCATTCAGAAACTCTTGATAAAGCCCGACGGCCTGCCCGACTTCCCCGTCGCGCACCAACTTTTTTGCCCGTCGTGCGACCTGATCAAATGTAAGCTTCAAACCCCGTTCTCCAAACAACCCGCAACATAATTCACCAGCATCCCCCGAACGACGACACACCTCAAATATCTAACCGTTTATACGACTACGGTTACAATAAAGCTAATTGCCCCGTCCGTCTGGAAACAACTTTTACCACACAAAAAGCCCGGAAAATCTCTGTGATTTTTCAATCGTCATGCCTCGTCCCAAGGCCCATTTTCACCATCAGGCGCAGTCCCCGCACGGTGATTATCCCGGGGTCAGCCCCCTAACCTTACGAAACAAAAATATGATCTGGTTCTTTGCCTTCGAAATAACGGTCATATGCCTCAACATATGCTTTTTCCAGATGCTTGGTATAAGTCGCCGAATCAAATAGCGGCGCGCTTAAACGGTTATCGATCAACTGCTGGCGGATTTGAGCAAGCCGTCCGGGGTTTTCCACCAGATCAATGATCAACGCTTCATATTGCTCTTCGGTTTCTGCCACCAGCTCAGGCAATCCAACCGCACAAAGCAGACTTGCCGCAACGCGCGCCGCAAAGCTCTCCCCGGTTTTTGTCACAATTGGCAACCCGGCCCAAAGCGCATCACTCGCTGTTGTGTGCGCATTGACATTAAATGTATCAAGGAACAGATCTGCATGTTTGTGGCGTGCCAGATGCTCGGGCTCTTGTAACCGTTCGGCAAATACGATCCGTTCCCGTGCAATTCCCCTGGCTTCGACCTCGCGCAACAGGTTTTCGCGAACGCCTTCATTGGCGTTCAACAGCCAAAGAACGCTGTCGTCATATTTCGCCAAAAGTCGCATCCAGATATCGAATTCTCTGGGCGTTATCTTGTAATTGCTATTGAAGCAGCAAAACACAAAACCCTTTTCGGGCAGTCCAAAGTCGCTGCGCGTCGTTGTTGTTTCGGGAATGATGCGGTTACGGTCATTGGGCTGATAACTATCTGGAAGATAGATCACTTTTTCGGTGTAAAACTGTCGCAGATTGTCAGGAATGATGACCTTGTCAGCAACGATGTAATCCATGAAATCTGCGCCAAGCGTCCCCGGATAGCCGAGATAGCTGATCTGGATCGGTGCCAAACGATAGGCAAAAAGCCCACTGCGCCCCTGACGGGTAAAGCCCTTCAGATCAACAGCGATATCAATTTTCTGCTGCCTGACGGCCGCCACGATCTGCGGATCGGACGCCATCGAAATATCGACAAAGCTGTCAACAAGCTTGCTCAATCGGTCCCGTTTGACACCCTGTTTGACGATCCCATAGCTATAGGCATGAATTTCAAACTTCTCGCGATCATGATGCTCAAGCAATCCGATCATCAGAATAAGCGTCGCATGATCGTGGAAATCGGCTGAAAAATAACCGATTTTGATTTTTTCCGATCGGGCCACCGGTCGCTCCGGCAACGGCACCGCATTCACGTGACACCGTTTGCGGATCATATTGGCCGCACGCTTTTGCTGGCGTTCTGCATTGTCATCGTATGACAGCATGGAAAATGGCTCGACGGCATCGCCTTCAATACCGATACGCGGCGCAAGCTTTTCAAAATCGGCAATTCCCGACCAGTCACATAACAGCGCCTGCATATAAAGCTTTTGCGACATGGCGGGCATATTCTCGCCCTGAACCTGTGCCGCAAAACCAAAACTTTGCTGCGCAGCACTGATCTTGCCGCTTTTGAAGAAGGTATTGCCTAGATTATAATAGGCTTCGGCATAGTTCTTGTTGGCCTGTATCGCCCCAACAAAGTATTTCTCCGCCGCGTCAAATTTACCCAATTTGTGGTAAATGCCGCCAATGCTGTTGTATCCCTCGGCATATTGCGGATTGGTTTTGATCGCGTTGGCAAAGGCTTCCAACGCGGCCTGAAGCCTTTCCTGCTGATACAGCAAAACCCCCAGATTGGCGTGGGCTTGGGTAATTTCCGGTTCCAGTTCGACCGCTTTGCGGAAACTCTGCTCGGCAAGGTCGAATTTCTTAAGGCCAAAGGCCGCCGCGCCGAGCAGATTCCAAACCACGCCAGAATTCGGCACTTCTTTTAACACCGCGTTCGCCGCATCAAATGACGCTTGGATCTGTCCGCTGTCAAACAACCTGCGAACTGCGGTCACTTTCTCCTGCAACGAACCCTTGGCGACTTCCGCTGGCAGCTTAAGCTCGGCAAGTGCCTTTCGCGCGCGTTCATTTTTCGGATAGGATTCCAGGAACTCTTCATAAAGCTTGATCGCCTCGTTCTTGCTTCCCTGACGCTCAAGTGATTTCGCCCGACGCCTGACCTGATCGAATGAAAGCTTCAAGTCCCGTTCCCCGCAACACACAAATTATCAATCAACCTGCCCGATCCCAAACTTGGGACTCCTCGGTCTCATTGTTCCGTTCAGGCAGTATTTGTCTTCCATCATCATGAAAAAAGCCCGGATCAACAATCCGGGCTTTGTATTAATTTATGATTTCTGCCTTACGCCAGCTGACCGTGGCAATGCTTGTACTTTTTGCCTGATCCACACGGGCAGGCGGCATTGCGTGCAACACGGCCCCAGGTCGATGGATCGTTCGGATCAACATTACCCGATGCAGCCCGCGAATGGACCGTTGCGCTGTCACCACCCTCACCTGCCATGGCTTCGGGTTCCGGGTGATTTTCGTGCATTTCCTGCGGCGCGCGGCGCGGTTCCAGATCTTCCGGGCGGGGCGTCGATTGCAATTCAACATGTGACAGCATCTGGGTCACGCGTTCGCGCAATGTCACCAGCATGCCTTCAAACAGGTTGAACGCCTCGCGCTTGAACTCGTTTAACGGATCGCGCTGGCCATAAGCACGAAGCCCGATGCCCTGACGCAAATGGTCAAGGGCAAGAAGATGCTCTTTCCATGTCTGATCAAGCAGCTGAAGCACAAGGCTCTTTTCAACCTGGCGCATGATATCGGCACCATAATTGGCAACCTTGGCCGCCATCTTGCTCTCGACCGCCTGCTCGATCCGCTCGCGCATGACTTCGACATCAATGCCTTCTTCCTTGACCCACTCGGCCACCGGAAGATCAAGACCGAACAGACGTGTGCATTCTTCATGCAGGCTGGCGGCTTCCCACTGTTCCGGATAAACCTTCTCCGGGCAGTATTTGGTCACAAGGTCCTCGACAACCTCGCTGCGCATATCCGCCACATCTTCGGCAACATTCTTGGCCTGCATCAGATCGCGGCGCTGTTCATAAATGACCTTGCGCTGGTCATTCATCACATCATCGAATTTCAGTACGTTCTTACGAATGTCGAAGTTACGCGCCTCGACCTTCTGCTGTGCCTTTTCAAGCGCCTTGTTGATCCACGGATGATAGATCGCCTCGCCTTCCTGAAGGCCAAGCTTCTGAAGCATCCCGTCCATGCGCTCGGACCCGAAAATGCGCATCAGGTCATCTTCAAGCGACAGGAAGAATTTCGATCCCCCCGGGTCACCCTGACGGCCAGAACGACCGCGAAGCTGGTTATCAACGCGGCGCGATTCATGGCGCTCGGTACCGATCACAAACAGGCCACCGGCATCAAGAACCTTCTGCTGATCGGCTTTGACTTCGGCCTTGATCCGCTCGATCCCCTCGGCACGCTTTGCGTCGTCTTCGATATTGGCAAGCTCGATCTCGGCACGCATTTCAACGTTGCCACCAAGCTTGATGTCGGTACCACGACCGGCCATGTTGGTGGCAATCGTGATCGCGCCCGGCGCACCGGCCTGTGCCACGATGAACGCTTCGCGTTCATGCTGCTTGGCGTTCAGGACCTCGTGCGGGACTTTACGTTCTTTCAGCAACGCGCCAAGAATTTCCGACTTTTCAATCGACACCGTGCCGACAAGGGCCGGCTGGCCGCGTTTGTGGCAATCTTCCAGAAGATCGGCAATCGCGTTCCATTTTTCCTTGGCCGTCCGATAAATTTCATCATCGGCGTCTTTACGGGCAATCGGGCGATGGGTCGGGATTTCGACAACCTGAAGATTGTAGATTTCCTCGAATTCCTCGGCCTCGGTCATTGCCGTACCGGTCATGCCCGCAAGGGTCGGATAAAGACGGAAATAGTTCTGGAAGGTGATCGATGCCAGAGTCTGGTTTTCGTTCTGGATCTTGACCTTTTCCTTGGCTTCCAGCGCCTGATGCAAACCGTCCGAATAACGGCGGCCTTCCATCATGCGGCCGGTGAATTCGTCAATGATCACGACCTTGTCATCCTTGACGATGTAATCGGTGTCCTTCTGGAACAGCTTGTGCGCCTTAAGCGCCTGATTGACGTGATGCACCAGATGCACGTTGGCAACGTCATAAAGCGTGCCTTCGGTCAGGATGCCCATCTGCTGCAAAAGCTGCTCGGCATTCTCGGTGCCATCTTCGGTCAGGGTGACGGCACGTGCCTTTTCATCCTTCTCGTAATCGTCCTCGGTCAGTTTCGGGATCAGCGCATCAATCGCGCGATACAACTCCGAACTGTCTTCGGCCGGGCCGGAAATGATCAGCGGCGTCCGTGCTTCGTCAATCAGGATGCTGTCAACCTCATCGACAATGGCAAAGTTGAACGGGCGCTGCACCATGTCTTCAAGGCGGAACTTCATGTTATCGCGCAGATAATCAAAGCCCAGCTCGTTATTGGTCGCATAGGTGATATCGCATGCATAGGCCGCACGCCGCTGGTCATCGGTCATGCCATGCATGATCACGCCAACAGAAAGCCCCAGGAAGCCGTAAACCTGCCCCATCCATTCCGCGTCACGACGCGCAAGGTAATCGTTGACCGTCACAACATGGACGCCCTTGCCTTCGATCGCGTTCAGATAAACCGGAAGCGTCGAAACAAGCGTTTTACCTTCACCGGTTTTCATCTCGGCGATCTTGCCAAGTGTCAGAACCATGCCGCCCATCAGCTGCACATCGTAATGACGTTCGCCGCGGACACGCTTGGCAGCCTCGCGAACGGTGGCAAATGCGTCAGGAAGAATATCCTTCAGAGTCTCGCCCTTGGACAGACGTTCGCGCAGCCAATCGGTACGGGCGCGCAGTTCGTCGTCACTAAGCTTCTCGACTTCGGGTTCCAGGGCATTGACTTGCTCGACCGTGGCCCGCAGGGCTTTGACTTCACGATCGTTAGCTGAACCGAAAATTTTCCGGGCAATTACGCCGAGCATTAAAACGTTCCTGAACAAATGAAAAAACAGTTATGGGGCAACGGCTATATACCGAGGCCCGATCACAGATAGAACCCTGTCTGCCATCTGTCAACGGAACGAACCATTATCACTAATGTTAGGGCGGTTATGGCCGCAAAAAGTCCCGACCAAGGGCACGCAGTTATACAACCTTTGCCTGCACACGCAGATGTCACTTCCTTCACGCTTGAGGAAATCACAAAAAACACGTATGATCTGTGTTCAACTTTGAATTTCAGAGCAAGTAGCTCATCTTTTTCGCGATATCTCAGGGCTTGGGTGCCCTGCGCGAAAGAAGCCTCAGGAGGAGGAAATGGTGGATTTCTCCACGCTTAATCCCTTTCGACAGGGACAATCATCCCTGACCGACGCGCGTCAGCCGATTGCCACATCTGGCAGTCAGGCTGGTCAGAATGCAAGCAAAACCGGTGGCAATCCGACCCCGGTTGTTGATCCTGTTGACCTGTCCGAGGATGCGGTTGCCGCACGCAATGCGGATAAAAACCCGTTGCAGGCTGCCGGTTCGAAATCCCTGAAATCCGAACCGATGACCACCGACGAGCTTTTCGCCAAGGCGCTCGACGCCGCCCTTGAGCTGATCAAGGATGATATGGTCGAAATGTTCAAGCTGGCCGGAATGGATGACAAGGAAGCCCTTGCCGCGACCAACGCGATGTTCAAGGGAATCCGCGAAATGGCTGCTGATGACGGCCAGATCGATTTCTCCTTCCAGCAAGCCATCGCAAGTCACTCGCGCACCGAAATTTCCTATGCAGGTGCCAATGGTGCGGGTGTCGGCGTTTCCGAGTCCGCGATGATGGCGATGCAGTCTCTTGATATCAACATCAACAGCGACACCGGCGAGTTTTCATTCAATTACGAGGCCTCCAAGATCCAGGTTGTCAGAACCGAAGCCGTTGCCATTGGCAACAGCATGGGGGCGGCGATGGGCGCGCTTGGTACCGTGATGAACGGCCTTGGCGGCGGCAATCTCGTCGATATGCTGGGGAACCCGGCCGGTGCGGGCAATGGCGGTCTTCTGTTTGATATGGAAGGCAGCGGAGTCGCTGACTTCATCCGCGATCTGATGCTTGATACCACCGGGGCCGCACCGGCCGCCGACGGCAAAGAAAATGCAGATGGCACCACCGAAGACGCCAGCATGCAGGAAATTCTCGCCAGCCGCATGGCCAAACTCAATGCCCAGATCATGGAACAGGCAACCCTGGTCGTACGTGGCGTGACCGAAACCATGGCCGAAGACGGTTCTGGTGATCCGATGCTGAAACTGTCGGTCGACATGCTGATGCCGATGGGCCGTTTCGGACAGGATGAAAACGGTGCCACCTTCCAGTTGCCGAACGGCGAAACCGTCTCCGTAATTGACCCAAGCCAGGAACAGGACGTTCTGGCCTGACCATAGCAGCACGGGATGGGGCCGCAGCAATTGCCCCCGTCCCGCAGCCCTTCAGGAAGGAGGCGCTGAATGTTTGGACAAATCAATATCTCCAATTCTCCTGCCGACGCGACAGAACGCTATGTCGCGGCGACACCTAATGTCGTCACGAACGTCGTTGACGAAGCCAAAAGCACCGCACAGTTGGAAGAAGACATCACTCGGACACGTAGCATCATCGACAATATCGAGATCAGCCAAGAAGCCAATGAACGACTGAAATCGACCGTCGAAGAGTTCGACAAGCCGGTTTTTGAATTTCAAAGCAGCGCACTTGACGTTCTGAACCTGATGAAGCCTGCGCTTAGCGATGCGCAAAAGCGCATGAATAACGAGGCTTTCATCGTTCTTGCGATGATGGGAATCCCCCCGGAAAAGGCACGCGAAATTGCCAATTCCATGACGGGAAATACCCCCGAAGGGCTCGCCGTTTCAAATCTGGATGGCACCGCCGCCTCGGTCTCAGCGCAAGAACTGTCTTTAAATGCCACCAACGAAACATCTGTCATATCTGCTGGCGGGATGTCGATCGTTTCTCAAAGCTTCAAGCTTGACCTGACCCAGCTCGAAAGCCGTTTCTCAAAGATCAAAGGCAGCGCGAACATCTCGATCTCGGAATTCCGCGCCCAGATCGAAATGATCCGGATTGAAATCACCCAAGTCTATCAGAAAGACCCGCTGATCCTTGATCTTGACGGGGACGGCATCACCACCTCACACGTCAATGATAACAAACATTTCGATATTGATGGCGATGGAACTATTGATCAAACCGCATGGGTTGGCGGCAATGACGCACTTCTGGCGCTTGATCGCAACGATGATGGCATCATAAATGATGGCACCGAATTGTTTGGCGATCAAAACGGTGCCAAGGACGGCTTTGCCGAACTCGCCAAATATGACGACAACAATGATGGCGTGATAGACAATAAGGACAAGGTCTTTTCCTCTTTGGTCCTGCTGCGTGCTGATGGCAGCCAAGGCTCGCTTGAAAACGAAGGCATCAAATCGATTTCGCTGACAATGATCACCCCGCTTGATCAGCGTCTGATCGGTGGTGATCTGGTTGCCAAATCACAATTTGAGCGCGATGACGGCACCACCGGCACCGTCGGCGAAGTCCTTTTTGACGTTCGCGCCTGACAGCTATTTCTGGATTCTGGCAGAAACCGGCGGGCAAGGGCGCGAAATCCCCCTTGCCCGCGCCATTATATTTTCCGCACTACATCAGCATTTCACATTTTAGCCAGATTGCTTTGAAAAAACCGTGACATCCGAGGGGAACCCTTGTGTGTCACGACCGGATGTGATTTATCCGTGGGGTGAGGCATGGGGAAAAATCCCCCTTAAATGAAAAGTCTGGAGAAAATATGCTGCGCAAAACCCTACTCGCTGCGTCACTTGCGACCGTCATGTTTGCAAGCCCGGTTATGGCACAGGACGCTGCACCGGCCGAAGACCAGGTTCTTGCAACCGTCAATGGCGAGGAAATCCTGGAATCCGAAGTGCGCGCGACACAACAGGGCCTGCCCCAACAGTATCGCCAGCTCCCGTTTGAAATGCTCAAGCCAATGCTTGTCGACCGCGAAATCAATCAGCGCCTGCTGATGCTTGCCGGTCAGGATGCGGGTCTTGCCGACGATGAAGAGGTCAAGAATCAGCTCGCAGCTCTTGAGCGCCGCCTCGTCGCCGAAACCTATCTTGAGCGCGCAATCGCAGAGAAAGTCACCGACGACGCGATCAAAGCCCATTACGACGAATTCATCAAAACCAACGAGCCAGAGCCGCAGGTTCACGCGCGTCACATCCTTCTGGAAAACGAAGACGACGCCAAAGCCGTGATTGCCGAGCTCGATGACGGTGCCGATTTCGTCGAACTCGCCAAAGAAAAATCAACCGGCCCGTCCGGTCCCAATGGTGGCGACCTTGGCTTCTTCAACAAGGGCGACATGGTCGCACCGTTCGCCGAAGCCGCCTTCGCGATGGAGCCAGGCACATACAGCAAAGAACCGGTACAAACCCAGTTCGGCTGGCACGTGATCCTGGTTGAAGAGAAAAAAGACGGCGTACAGCCGACCCTGGAAGAAATCCGTCAGCAGATGGAAGCAGAAGTCACCCAGCAGGCCGTTCAGGACCTGATTGAAGAACTTCGATCCGATGCCGAGGTGGTGAACAACACCGAAACCCCGGCCACAGACGACAGCGCAGAAACCCCGAAAAACTAAGCCCCACGGCTTAACCGGTTTCAAAGCTGAGATCCAAAACGGGGTGAGCCGTCCGGCATCGCCCCGTTTTTTTGTCATCCACCCGTGCCAAATGCGCTACCTTTGGATTAATGGCAGGGTTACGTTCAACGAAGGAAATTGAACAGATGGTTGCGACGTCGCTTTCTCCGCTGGCCCCGGCCGGCTTCCCCGATCTTCCGGCAATTCCCGGTGTCAAACTGCATACCGTGACCCTTGGCATCCGCTACAAGGGCCGCCCCGATGTCCTTCTGGCCGAACTCGAACCGGGCACGCAGGTTGCGGGTGTCTTCACCACCTCGACCACGGCATCGGCCGCTGTTCGCTGGGGACGGGAGGCGCTTAAAGGCGGCACCGGTCGCGCATTCTTTGTCAATGCCGGCAACTCGGTTGCCTTCACCGGCAAGGCGGGCGAAAAATTCGTCGCAGACAAGGTCGAAGCCGCCGCAAAGGCGCTGGGCTGCAACAAGACCGAGATTTTCACCGCCTCCACCGGTGTCATCGGGGAGCCAACCACCGCAAACCGCATCACCGATGCCCTGCCCGATCTTCTGGCAAATGACGCTGGCTGGCTTGATGCCGCCAAGGCGATCATGACCACCGACACCTTCCCCAAGGGCGCATCGGCTACCACCACCATCCATGGTGCCAAGGTCACGATTGCCGGTTTTGCCAAGGGTTCAGGCATGATCGAACCGAACATGGCAACCATGCTTGGCTTCATCTTTACCGATGCCGCCGTGCCCCATGCCGTGCTGCAATCCCTGCTTGCCGATTGCACCAACCGGTCGTTCAATGCGATCACGGTCGATAGCGATACCTCGACGTCTGATACCGTCCTTCTGGCGGCAACCGGCAAGGCCGGTAATGCTGCCGTCACCGGTATTGATGATCCGGCACTGACCGGTTTCAAAACCGCGCTTGAAGACGTCATGCGTGATCTTGCCCATCAGGTCGTGCGCGACGGCGAAGGGGCGTCAAAATTCATCACCGTCAATGTCACCGGCGCCATCAGCGAAGCAGAAGCCAAAATCACCGCCAAGGCGATTGCGAACTCTCCGCTGGTCAAAACCGCGATTGCCGGTGAAGACGCCAACTGGGGCCGCATCGTCATGGCGGTTGGCAAATGCGGCGTGCAGGCCGACCCGAACAAACTGACCGTTTCCATCGGTGGCATTGTTCTGGCGAAAAACGGCGAACGCGTCGCCGATTATGACGAAGCCCCGGTCGCAGCCCACATCAAGGGCCAGTATATCGATATCGATGTCGATCTTGGCTTTGGCGATGGCACGGCCACCGTCTGGACCTGCGATCTGACACATGGCTATATCTCGATCAATGCGGATTACCGCAGCTGATCAGCTTGCCAGACCCCAAAAGATCAAATCCGCCTTTCACCCGAAAGGCGGATTTTTTACAGATACCCCCGACCTTCAAAATCAGGCGTGATCGGGCAAACGCCCATTCAGGGCCGCGGCTACATTGGCTCCGGCAAAATCCACACTGCTCAGGTCCGTTTCACCAAATGCAACGCCGGAAATATTGGCGCGCACCATTTTGACTTCCGCCATCTTTGGCTGGCTGAAACTGGCATTGCGCATATCGGCCTTGGAAAAATCCGCACCGCTCAGATCGGCATACCAGATCACACCTGTTTTTTGCCCATTGCCATCACGTTGTTCAACGGCACCAAACCGCGCGCCCTGGAATATCGCCTTCTGGCAGTTGGCCCCGTTCAACCGCACACCGTTTAATATCGCACTATTGAATTTCGCCAGTTTAAGGTCCGCCCGCCGCAGTGATGCCATGGCAAGAATGGTGTCGACGAACAACGCACCGCGTAAAACGCAATTTTCAAAACATGCCGCCGAAAGATCCAGGCCCGAAAAATCCATCCCCGAAAGGTCACGCCCGTTCGCATCCAACGGCTTGCCCTGTCGTCCACCGGTCGAAAGCCATTCGCTATGTGCATTGACCAGATCGCGAATATCTTCGGGCAAGGGGGCCACTGCCTTGCTGCCAAGGCTGTTGGCGGTATTGGCCTGCGAAAGATCGACACCGTTCAGATCGACATTGCGAAGGTTCGCTCCGCTTAAATCGGTACCGGCCAGAACCGCATTATGAAGCTTCGCCCCCTTGAGGTTGGCGTTCTTCATCTTCGCCCCCGAAAGATTGCAGCCCGTTAAATCCGCCCCGGCAAGATTGACGGCAAACATGTTCGCATCACTCAGGTCGGCATCCACCAGACTGGAACCTGACATATTGGCTTCCGAAAGATTGGCCCCCGCCATCACCGACCCTGCCATGTCGGCATTGCCAAGATCGGTGGCCCGTTTGACCCGGCGTTCCCGCCCGGCATCCATCACGATCATCACTCCGGACCGGAGATCGGCCGCCTTGAGACTGGCGTTTCGCAACTTGGCCCGCGCCATATTCGCCCCGCGCAAATCGGCCCGCTCAAAGCTTGATCCTTCAAGATCGGCTTCGACAAAGTTGGTTCCAAACAGGTCACAGAAATTGAAACTGACATCCTTGATCACGGCCTGGATGAAGTTTGCTCCGGGCAGGATGGCGTCTTCAAGGCTGATCTTGCTCATTTTGATACGCGAAAGGTTCCCGTTGCGAAGCTGCATGCGCTTGCCACCGGGCTGCTTTAAAACATATCGCTGATGCTTTTTGATCGCCTCGATCAGCTCCGGTCGTGACACCATGTGATAGAATCAATCCCCCAGCAACCTGCCCCAACCGCAAAATGCAACGTTACAAAATTAGTATAGCCGGGCCGGGCCCGTTATTTTCTGACACTATTTGACATCTTGGAATTTGCCGGGCGCTTTCCAACAACCAGCCAACATAAATTGTAAAACAATTATGCTCGCCCGGGGCCTGTTCGATGCGGCATTGATCGCCCCTGTATCGCCTGTGCACGACTCGCGGCCCGTCGCCGAAATGCGCCATCACATCCTGAACGTGCAGAATATCTTTTCCTGCAATTTTATTTAAATGTGATCGAGACCTTTGATCTGGCGGACAAAATCACCAAATCCATAGTCAGTTCTCGTGGCATGGACCTATTTTATGAATAATATCCTGTTCGTTGATGATGACGAAAACATCCTGAACGGCCTGCGGCGGCGGTTGCGCGGCATGCGTCCGGACTGGCACATGGTTTTTGCCACCAGTGCGGCTGCCGCCATTGAACTTGCCAGTCACGAAGAATTCGATGTGGTCGTATCGGATATGCGGATGCCCGGTATGGATGGCGCAACGTTGCTGAGCACCCTGCAAAAATCCCATCCACACGCCACCCGCATCATCCTTTCGGGCTTCGCCGAGGAAGAGGCCGTCCTGCGTACCGTCGGGCCAGCCCATCAATATCTTGCCAAACCGTGCGAAGACCTGGTGCTGATCGAAACCATCGAAAACGCGCTTGATTTGCGCAGTCTGCTGACCAGGCCGGAATTGCGGTCCCTCGTTGCCAGCATCGACACACTCAGTTCCCCGCCCGATACTTACCTTCGGCTGGTCAAGGCACTCGAAGACCCGAGAATATCCCAGGATCAGATCACCCGGATCGTTTCATCCGATATCGCCCTGACCGCCGAAGTCCTGAAACTGACCAACTCCGCCTATTTCGCCATCGCCCAGAAAATCAGTTCCGTCTCCCATGCCGTACGCATGATCGGGACCGAGACGCTAAAAGCACTGGCCCTTTTTGTTGGCATTTTCCGCGGATTTGATGGCCCCAAAAGCGAAGCCGACAAATTGCTGCGCCTCTGCCATCGCAGCCAGCAGATCGGCGTCACCGCCGCCCTGATTGCCGAATATGAAAAACTGCCGCGCGCCATCTGCCACGCTGTTCCCTCGACCGGCATGCTCAGCCACGTCGGCAGCCTGATCCTTTATGCCAACCGCAATGCCGAAATGGCCAAGGTGATTGATCGGGTCGAACAGGAACATATCCCCATCGAACAGGCCGAAATCGAACAGTTCGGCGCCGGTCATCCGGAAATAGGCGCCTATCTTCTGGGTTTATGGGGCTTCCCCGCCCCGGTGGTACAGGCCGTTGCCTATCACCACCGCCCGATGGATACCCCGCATCGCGAAATGAACGTCCTTACCGCAATTTATGTCGCACAGGACCTCACCCGGCAGGTTGCCGCCGAAGAAACCGGCAAACAGGTCGAAAGCCATATCGACATGGAATATCTGAAAACCATCGGCAAAGCTGACCAGCTTGACGAATGGCGCATGATCGCGCGCGTTGTCGCCGACAAATACAAAACCCTGACCCAGTAAAGATCCGTGGCCATGGAAAAAAGCAAAGTCCTTTTCGTTGATGACGACAAAAACCTGCTGCATGCCCTGCAACGCAAGATGCGTCACAAATACGATTTTGAAATCGCCATTGGCGGGCAGGAAGCCCTACGTATCCTGATGGAAGACGGTCCCTTTGCCGTCTGCATCGCCGATATGCGGATGCCTGGCATGGACGGTGTGAAACTTCTGACCGAAATCGGGCGCGTCAGTCCCGATACGGTTCGCATGATGCTGACCGGCAATGCCGACCAGCACACCGCTGTCGAGGCCATCAATCGCGGCCATATTTTCCGGTTTTTCAGCAAACCCTGCGATGATGAAATTCTTGAACAGGGGATCAACGATGCCATCCGTCAATATCATCTGATCACGGCGGAACGCGATCTTCTGGAACAGACACTGGCAGGCAGCGTCAAGGTTCTGACCGATGTTCTCGCACAGCTTAATCCCCTGATATTCGGCCGTTCCATGCGGGTGAAATCATGGTGCGACATGATTGCGCGCGATATTGGCTATCCCCAGCCGTGGGAACTTGGTCTGGCCGCCCTTCTTGCGCCGATTGGCCTGGTCTCGCTACCACCTGAAACGCTGGCGCGTCTGGCCATGGGCAAGGTTCTGCAACCGCTTGAACGCGACCTTTTGAAACGCACGCCAGAGGTCGGAAAACGACTGATTTCCAATATCCCGCGTTTGAACCATATCGGCGAAATCGTCTATCTTCAGTTCCGCAATTTTGACGGGACGGGCTTCCCCACTGACAACAGTCCGAAGGGTACGGATATTCCTCTTGGCGCGCGCGTGCTGCGTATCCTCAATGACCTTGCGGAAATCAGCACCAGCGACATGCCACTGGCCCAGAATTTCGATGAATTGAAAGAACATTCGCATCGCTACGATCCGGAACTTTTCGGTCAGATTTCCGACCTGCTGGCAATAGTTGACGACTCTTACGATGTCGATATCCATCCCAAGGGCCGCGAACAGGATATCTTGCTGAAATCGCTGCGTGTGCACGACTTCCTGATGACCGATATCGAAACCGTCGATGGTCATGTGCTGCTGACCCACGGCAACCACGTTTCCGAGGTCCAGTTGCAGCGCCTGCGCGTGTTTCAACAGATCCACAAATTCCATGAACCGATCCGCATTCGTCGTGGCGGCATGAAACCTTCGCAAAACGGTTGAAACACGGAAAGCCGGTATGAACGACACACACCACAATGACGAAAACCTCAAGGTCATCCACCCGACCAGCGATTCGGCGGGTACCGACGACTTGCTCGACGCGATTGATCAACTTGATGTCAGCCCCGAAGCCCTGAAACAGATTCATGCTCTTCTGAACGAACAGAAGAAACGCGAAACAGAGTCAAATCAGCGGCTTAAAACCATCCTCAACAGCGTTGTCGAAGGCATTCTGGTCATTGATGGTGCCGGGATGATTTGCGATTGCAACGAGTCTGCACTCAATCTGATGCGGGGCACGATGTCCGATATGCTGGGCCGGTCGGTTAATGCCTTGTTTGTCGATCGAAAATCGACCGTGCGTCACAAATTGCTTAACCGTTGCATCAATATCAGCAGCGGCACACTGCGCTATGACTATACCGAAACCATGGGGCAGCGCCTTGATGGCGATACCTTTCCGATGGAAATCACCGTAAGCCCCGCCAATTTCACCGGCGAAATGAGCTACCTTTACATTTTCCGCGATATCACGCGCCGCAAACAGGCCGAAGAATCGCATCAAAAGCTCGAAGGTGAATTGCGCGAAGCCTTGAAACTCGAAGCCATCGGTCATCTTGCCGGGGGCATTGCCCATGAAATCAATACGCCCAGCCAGTATATCCGCGACAACCTGAAATTCCTCAATGACGGCTATGGCGCGCTGTCGCGCATTCTGGGGCTGGCGTTGCAAACGCTGTGGCAAAATCGTGATCGTTTGCCGGAAAACACCTTCAACAATTTTGCCCGCAAAATGCGCGATGCCGATCTGGAATTCCTGCTTGATGAAATCCCGCACGCCACCCAGCAATCCCTTGACGGCATCAATCAGGTGGCCCGCATTGTGCTGTCGATGAAGGAATTTTCCCATCCGGGCGGGGCGGAAAAAACCGCGACCGATATCAATCGCGTCCTGTCAAACGTCACCGTGATTTCGCGTAACGAATGGAAACATTATGCGCAACTCATCGAAGAATACGAACCGGAAGTGCCGCATATCCCGTGTCACATCAACGAAATCAATCAGGTGTTTCTCAACCTGCTCGTCAATGCCGCCCAGGCGATTGACGCCGCCGGACGCACGCCCGAAGAAGGCGAGATCAGGATCAAAACCACCTTCCTTGATGACAGTGTCCTGATCAGTATTTCCGATAACGGCACCGGCATCGCCAAGGAAAACCGATCCAAAATCTTCAACCCGTTTTTCACCACCAAGGAAGTCGGCAAGGGCACTGGTCAGGGCCTTGCCATCACCCACGACATCGTGCAGGTCAAGCATGGCGGACGCATCTGGTTTGAAACCGAAATGGGCAAGGGCACAACCTTCCACGTCCTCCTCCCGGCCGAGGATCGGACAGGTAAACCTGACACGGTCAAAAAGGCTCCCGATAAAAAGAAGAAAAATGCCTAGGATCCCGATGTATCGCGACATCTTTGAATATATTGGATTTAATAGAACTGTTTCATAAGTTAGGGTTCGGCTTCTGAAAACCTCATCGGCGAAAACCCAATCTGGAGACCAATATGGCGTCGCGTCCGACCGTTCATGACGTTGCCCGCGAGGCCGGAGTCAGTCTTGCCACCGTCGACAGGGTTTTAAATGCACGAAGCGGCGTCCGTCCGGCCACCGCGCGCAAGGTCGAAGAAGCCATGGCAAAACTGCGATATGAACGCGATATCGCCGCCGCCAATCTGTCCAAAAAACGCTTTTACCGGTTCTGCTTTATCCTGCCCAAAGGCCCCAATACCTTCATGCGTGGCCTGGAGCAGGAAGTTGGCAAAATTGCCGAACACGGACCTCTTGATCGCATAGAAATCGAAACCATCATGGTCACGGCCTTCGATGGCATTGCCTTGGCCGAGGTGCTTGATGCCATTGGCCATCAGAAATTCGACGGTGTCGCCGTTGTCGCCACGGAATCACAAGCCGTGCATCAGGCCATAGAGGGATTGCGGGAACGCAATATCCATGTCGTGACCCTGGTCAGTGACCATCCGACATCCCGGCGCGAACATTTCATCGGGATTGATAACGAAGTTGCCGGCCGGACTGCCGCCGGATTGCTTGGTCGTTTTTGCCATGCGCCATCGGGGAAAATCGCGGTCATAGCAGGCTCAATGCTACTGCGTGACCATATGGAACGGCGCAACGGCTTTGAACGGATCATCCGCAACGAATATCCGCATTTCTCGATCCTGCCTGCTATCGAAGGTCTCGATAATTCCGACCGGGTGGAACTGTTGCTGCGCGAAATGCTCGAACAAAATTCCGATATTGTCGCACTATACAGCCTGGGGGCGGGCAATCGTGGCGTTATCCGCGCTCTTGAAAAAACCGGCAAGGCCGGAAAAATCCCGGTGGTCGCCCACGAACTGACCGAACATACCCGGACCGCATTGCAAAACGGCATCTTTGATGCCGTCATCAATCAGGACCCCGGCCATGAAGCCCGAAGTGCCGTGCGTGTGCTAAAGGCACTGGTTGACGGACGCCCCTTCCTGAATGCACAGGAACGCATCCGCATCGATATTTTCATGCGTGACAACCTCCCCTAGAACAAAATCTGAAACAGGCACTTTTAAATTCCTCTCTTTTGAGGTACGTTCATCAAAGACGTACGTACCTCAGAAAAGCAACTGAATATCGTCTCGTCCTAAAATACATCAACAAAAGGTTGCAAAAGCAACCCCCGGGAGGAACCAATGAAACATATGTTTGGCGCTGTCGGCATCGCCGTATGCAGTCTGTGCACCGTCGCCGCTCAGGCCGATACCACCATCAATATTCTGCGCGTTGAAACCGGCGATCCGGCCCAGAAGGCATATCTGTCGACTATCGGCAAAGATTACGAAGCCAGCCACCCCGGCGTGAAAGTCAATTTCGAATATCTCGCCAACGAAGCCTATAAAAGCAAACTGCCGACCCTGCTGCAATCCGATGCTGCCCCCGACATTTTCTATAGCTGGGGCGGTCAGACGCTGGCCGATCAGGCAAAGGCAGGCTTCCTCAAAGACATATCCGGCCTGCTAAACAGCGACTTCCTTGATACCGTTCCCAAATCCGCGGTTAACGCCTATTCGGTCGACGACAAGATTTACGGCCTGCCAATCTATGCGACCGAGGTCATCTTCTGGGTCAATAAAGACCTGACCGCCAAGGCTGGCGTCGATCACACCCAGATCAAAACCTGGGATGATTTCCTCAAAGCGGTTCAGAAAATCAAGGATGCCGGCATCACCCCGATTGTCGCCGGCGGCAAGGATAAATGGCCACTGCATTTCTACTGGGCCTATCTTGCGCTGCGCTATGGCGGGGCGGATGCGATTAACGAAGCCATGCAGGATGACGGCGAGAATTTCGAATCAGAGCCCTTCGTCAATGCGGGCCGGACCTTCCAGGAACTGGTCAAGCTCGAACCATTCCAGTCGGGCATGATGGGCACAAGCTACGAACAAGCCAGCGGCATGTTCGGCGACGGTGCCGCGGCCTTCCACCTGATGGGGGATTGGGATTATCTGCCGTCGCGTGCGCGTTCCCAAAGTGGCAAGGGCCTGTCTGATGACCAACTGGCCATCATGCCCTTCCCGATGATCGATGGCGGCGAAGCCGGTGCCGATGCAACCTTTGGCGGCATCAATGGCTGGGCGGTTTCCCATAATGCGCCTGATGAAGCGGCTGATTTCCTGCAACACATGATCAGCGCCAAATATCAGCGCGAAGCCGCCAAGGCCGGGATCTTCATTCCGATCGTCAAGGGAACCGACGACGCAATCGATAATCCGTTCTTCCAGCAGGTCGCGCGGGATCTGACGCAATCTTCCTATCATCAGATCTTCCTTGATCAGTATCTCGGGGCGTCCGTCGGCGCCACGGTGAATGATATTTCCGCCGATCTGGCCCAGGAAGTCATCACCCCAGAAGAAGCCGCCGCACAAATTCAGGAAGCCTGGGACTTCCAGTAAGTTCTGACCCTGCATTTGACCCTGCATTCGGGGGCGTTTGGTTCGATCCGCTTGCGGGTTGGGCAACGCCCCCACCTTCTCCAATGATACATGCTTCGGAGGCGGCCCATGCCGACCATCCCCCACGCCCCGCCGCACCTTTCGCTGGTCCAGCGCACAAAAAACGTCCTGACCAATGGCAAATTCGCGGCCCTTGTGTTGCTGTTGCCGCCTGCCCTGATCCTGTTCAGCCTGTTTGTCATTCTTCCCCTGCTTCAGTCGGGCTATTTCGCGTTCTTTAACTGGAACGGATATGGCGAACCGACCGACTATGTCGGACTGAAGAATTTCGAACAGATGATCGGACATTCCGTGTTTCATTCGGCGATCTGGAACACGATAAAGATCGTTCTGGTATCGCTTCTGGTGCAGATGCCACTCGCCCTGTTTCTGGCCCTTCTGATCTATAAGAAAACACCGACCAATGCCCTTTTTCGGCTGATCTTCTTTGTGCCCTACATTCTGGCCGAAGTCGCCGCCGGCCTGATCTGGAGCTTCGTTTTCGACGGCCATTACGGCGTCACCGCATCGGTTGGCGAAACCTTCGGGCTTGAACCCTTCTTCATTCTGGCCGATCGCGATTGGGCCTTTGTTGCCGTCATGACCGTGATTGTCTGGAAATATTTCGGCTTCCACATGATGATCTATATCGCCGCCCTGCAAGGCGTACCCCGCGATCTGATCGAAGCCGCCCGCATCGAAGGCGCAAAACCGTTTGATATCGTGCGCTATGTACAGATCCCGCTGATCAAACCTGCCATCATCGTCAGCGCCTTTTTCGCCATCATCGGCGCGCTTCAGGTCTTTGACGTGATCATCCCGCTGACCAATGGTGGCCCATCCAACACCAGCCATACCATTGTCACCTATCTTTACACCTTCGGCCTGACACGTCTGCGCATCGGTTTTGGCAGTGCTATCGGGGTTGTCCTGTTCATCACCGCGGTTGCCGTTGCCATTTTCTATCAACGTGCCGCCATGTCGCCGGGGAAAAAGCCATGACAAGCAAAACCTTCCTGCGCAATCTTCTGCGCGTCACCATACTGTGCGTCATCGCTAGTTTCGTCATCGCACCCCTGCTTGCCACCGCTCTTGGCGGCTTTAAAACAAATGCCGAAATCCGCACCAGCGCCTTTGGCCTGCCCGAAAGCTGGAATTTCGAATTCTATAACGCCATCGTGTCCGATCCGGCTTTCTGGCGATATCTGGGCAATTCGCTGCTGATTTCGGTGTCGGCGGTGATCCTGACCCTTCTGGTCGGGGCGGCTGCGGCCTATGTGTTCGCGCAAATCCGCTTCTTCGGATCGCGGATGCTGTTTTCCTATCTGCTGCTGGGCCTGATGTTCCCGTTTGCAACCGCCATCCTGCCGCTGTTCATTCAGGTGCGCGATATCGGCCTTCTGGATTCCTACTGGTCGGTCATTCTGCCGCAAACCGCCTTCGGGTTGTCGCTGGCAATTCTGCTTTTCCGCACCTTCTTCGAACAGCTCCCGCGTGAACTGTTCGAAGCCGCCTATGTCGATGGCTGTGGCTATATAAGGTTTTTCTGGCGGTTCACCCTGCCGCTTTCCACACCGATCCTCGCCACGGTTGGCGTCTTCGTCTTCGTCCAGAGCTGGAACAACTTCCTGCTGCCTCTGGTCATGCTCAATTCACGCGAAGCCTTCACATGGCCGCTTGGCATGATGCAGTTCCGCGGTGAATTCGTCACCGAATGGAACCGCACCCTGGCCTTCGTCACCCTGACGATCATGCCCGCCATCGTGTTCTTCCTCGCTGCCCAAAAATATATCGTCGCCGGCCTTACCGGTGGTGCTGTCAAAGGTTGATGCCATGTCTGCTGAAATGATCCAGAACCCCATCCTTCCCGGTTTCAACCCGGACCCGTCAATCTGCCGTGTGGGCGATGATTATTACATCGCGACCTCGACCTTCGAATGGTTCCCCGGTGTTCAAATTCATCATTCCCGCGATCTGGTAAACTGGAAACTGATATCGCGTCCGTTAAACCGCAAATCGCAACTCGATATGCGCGGCAACCCGGATTCCGGTGGCATCTGGGCGCCCTGCCTGACCTATGCCGACGGTCTGTTCTGGCTGATTTATACCGACGTCAAACGCAAGGATGGCGCCTTCAAGGATACGCCAAACTATCTTGTCACTGCCCCCGCCATTGATGGCCCGTGGTCTGATCCGATCTATCTCAATGCATCGGGTTTTGATCCGTCGCTGTTCCATGATGATGATGGCCGCAAATGGCTGATCAACATGATCTGGGATCATAATCAGGTGGTCGGTGAACGCTTTGTCGGTATCGCCCTTCAGGAATACGCCACCACCGAACAGAAACTTGTCGGACCGATCCGCAACATCTATCGCGGGACCGATCACCTGTTTACCGAAGGCCCGCATCTTTATCGTCGGGATGGCTATTACTATCTGCTCGTGGCCGAAGGCGGCACTGGCTATAACCACGCCGTGACCATCGCCCGGTCACGTGAACTGACCGGCCCGTATGAAACCGATCCGGCCAAACATATCCTGACCGCCAAGGACAATCCCGAAAACCCGCTGCAACGTGCGGGCCATGCCGATATTGTCGAAACGCAGAATGGTGAATTTTATATGGTGCATCTGTGCAGCCGTCCGCTGCCCGGCACTAAAAGATCACCGCTGGGCCGCGAAACCGCGATCCAGAAACTGATCTGGGAAAAAGGCGAATGGCCCCGTCTGGCCAATGGCACCAACGAGCCTGACCTGACGGTCCCGGCCCCCGATCTTGAACCCCATCCGTTCGAAGCCGAACCGTCGCGTATTGATTTCACACCGGGCGACCTACCTGCCATGTTCCAATGGCTGCGTACCCCCGAACCCGAACATCTGTTCTCGCTGGCCGAACGGCCGGGGCATCTGCGGCTGTTCGGGCGTCAGGCACCCGGGGGCGCATTCGAACATTCCCTTGTGGCCCGTCGCCAGACTGACATCAATTACAGTGCCGAAACCGTTGTCGAATTTACCCCACTGGACTTCCAGCAGATGGCGGGCCTGATGGCGTGGTACAACAGGTTCCAGTACCATTACCTTGCTGTCACCGCCGACGAAGACGGCAATCGCAAGCTCAACATCTATAGCTGCCCGGGCGATTTCCCCTATGCCCGGCTGACCTACCCGCTGCCGGCGTCTATCGACCTTCCAAAGGACGGTGTCATCCGCCTTGGCGTCGATGTGAACGGGCCGGAATTGCGGTTCCGCTATGCCCTGCCGGGTGGGGACTGGACCATGATTGATGCGGTCCTCGATCACACCGCCCTGTCTGACGAAGCCGGAAGCGGCGAAGGCACGAACTTCACCGGTGCCTTTATCGGCATGGCCGCCCATGACAATAGCGGCCGCGGTGTTCACGCCGATTTTGCTCATTTCATCTATAAAGCCAACGGGGAAAGCAACAATGGCTGACGTTCATCTCAGACATATCAATAAATGCTTCGGCCCCATCGAAGTCATCCCTGATATCGAACTCGAAATCCCGCATGGCTCCTTTACCGTTCTGGTCGGGCCATCGGGCTGCGGCAAATCGACCCTGCTTCGCATGATTGCCGGTCTGGAAAAACCGACATCCGGGACGATTGAAATCGGCGGCACTGACGTCACCGGTTTCGAACCATCCAACAGGGGCATTTCGATGGTGTTCCAATCCTATGCGCTTTATCCGCATATGACGGTGGCACAGAATATCGATTTTGGCCTGCGTCTGATGAAAATGCCCGCCGCAGAGCGCGAAGAACGCGTCAGGGATGCTGCCAAACGCCTGCATCTTGAACCTTTGCTGGATCGCAAACCTTCCGAACTTTCCGGCGGGCAACGTCAACGCGTTGCCATCGGGCGGTCGATTGTGCGCAATCCCAAGGTCTTCCTGTTTGATGAACCGCTTTCAAACCTTGATGCCGCCCTGCGGACCCAGATGCGTGTCGAACTGGCCGAACTGCACCAATCCATCGGTGCCACCATGGTTTATGTCACCCACGATCAGGTCGAAGCCATGACACTGGCCGATCAGATCGTGGTCATGAATGGCGGTCGCATCGAACAGGTCGGCCCGCCGATGGAACTTTACGACAATCCGCAAACCGAATTTGTCGCCGCCTTCATCGGGTCACCGAAAATGAACCTGCTGCCCGGTCAGGCCATTGGCCACGATGACATCAAATCGGTCGGCATCCGCCCCGAACATCTCGAAGTTCATCTCGATAACGGCAAATGGCCGGCAAAGGTCGGGGTGATTGAAAATCTTGGCAGCGACACGGTCGTCTATATGGAAACCGATGATTTCGGGCCCGTTACCGTGCGCCTGCCCGGCCATCACCCCTTGCGCACCGGGGATCGTGTTTTCCTGACCCCGGATGAAAAGCACCTGCATCTGTTTGGCAAGGATGGCCGCAAAATCCACGCCAAAGACGCACTTTCTGCGCCCGCCACCTGAACGGAAAAACTCGTTATGACAGCATCATCACTTGGCGTTGGTATCATCGGATGCGGTGTAATCAGCGAAATATACCTTAAACGTGCCCAAACCTTCCCGCAGATCGACGTCAAGGCCGTCGCCGACCTGAACCCGAATGCGGCGCGCATCCGCGCCGAGGCATTCAACGTCGATGCCCTGACCGTCGATGCCCTTCTGGCCCGCGATGACATTGATATCATCCTGAATCTGACGATCCCGGCCGCTCATATGGATGTCAGCATGGCGGCGGTAAATGCCGGCAAACATGTCTATTCCGAAAAACCGCTAACCGGCACAGCCGCCGATGCCCGTGCCCTGCTCTCGCTCGCGGCCCAAAGAGGTGTGCGGGTCGGCTGCGCGCCCGATACCTTCCTTGGCGGCAGTCACCAGACCGCACGCGCCCTGATTGATCAGGGCAAAATCGGCACTCCCCTGGCCGGGACCGCTACCTTGATGCTGCCCGGTCACGAACGCTGGCATCCCAACCCGGATTTCTACTATGTGCGGGATGGCGGCGGTCCGCTGCTCGATATGGGACCTTATTACATCACCGCGATGGTCAATATGCTGGGTCCGGTATCGCGTGTTTCGGGCATGGGGCGAAGCAGTCGCACCACCCGCGTCATTGAATCCGGCCCCCGCAAGGGGCAGGAAATTCCCGTCACCACGCCAACCCATATTACCGGTGTCATGGAATTTACCAGCGGCGCACTGGTTCAGATCACCACCAGCTTCGATGTCGAGGCACACCGCCACACCCCGCTTGAAGTCTATGGCAGCGAAGGCACCCTGCTTGTCCCCGATCCCAACCGCTTTGATGGCACCGTCGCACTCTATCGCCGTGGCGAAGACTGGCAGGACATGCCAATGACGCATGGCTATGGCGATGACAATTATCGCGGGATCGGCATCGCCGATATGGCCGATGCCATTCTCAATAATCGTCCGCACCGTGCCAGTGGCAAACTCGCCCTGCATGTTCTTGACGTGATGGAAAGCCTCCTGACCGCCACCCTCGAACAACGCACCATCGCCATCCAAAGCCATTGTGACCGACCCGACGGGCTCGCACCAAACCTGTCCGTCGGCCAAATTCACGCATAAAGGATAAATCCATGCCCCAGAAATCAGCCCTCATCTTCTATGGCGGATGGGAAGGACACGAACCCGAAGCCTGCGCCAAAGTTATCGACACCATGCTGCGCAACGAAAACTTCAACACCGAACGGGTCGAAGGCACAGACTGCCTTGCACGCGAAGACCTTGATCGGTTTGATCTGATTGTGCCTCTCTGCACCCAGACGACGGTTGAAAAGGATGCACTCGACAATCTGGTTGCCGCCATTGCTGCCGGAACCGGGCTTGGCGGTTTTCATGGTGGCATGGGCGATACGTTCCGTATGGAACCGGCCTATCAATTCATGGTCGGCGGGCAATGGGTCGCCCATCCGGGCAATATCATTGATTACCGCGTCAACATTACCAAACCCGATGATCCCGTTGTCGAAGGCATCGGCGATTTCGATTACCATTCCGAACAATATTACATGCATATCGACCCGGCGATTGATGTGCTGGCCGAAACCACCTTCACCGGCGAACATGCCGCTTGGATTGACGGCGTAAAAATGCCGGTGGTCTGGAAACACCGCTATGGCAAGGCACGGGTCTTTTTCTCGGCCCTTGGTCACGTTGCCGACGAATTCAAAGTGCCCCAGATGTACGAAATTGTCCGTCGCGGCCTGATTTGGGCGGCACGCTAAGCCCCGCCACCACGCATTGACAAAAACCACACCCGTTGATTTTCGGGTGTGGTCTTTGCATTTGATGACACTGTCAAAAAATCGCCTGCCTATCGCGGCGCAAACAGGATAATCCCCGCACCAATCAAACAGACCGCAACCCCGGTCATGTCCCATCGGTCGGGCATTTTGCCCTCAACCAGCCATAACCAGCCCACCGACGCGACGATATAAATCCCGCCATAGGCCGCATAGGCCCGACCGGCAAAATCGCTTTCAACCTTGGTCAGCAACCAGGCAAACGCGATCAGCGATAAAATCCCCGGCACGATCCAAAGCGCGGACTTGCCAAGTCGAAGCCACGCCCAGAATGCAAAGCATCCGGCGATTTCGGCAATTGCTGCACCGGCATAGGCCACAATGCTGTGCATCTTTCCCCCAAATCAGAATGCCGGACGCAAATCCCCGGCATATTTGCCCGCCCAGTTGGTCAGAACCGGCGTCAGATATTGCTTGAGCGTCTCGGCACGGGCATCGTCAATCACGCCATGCTGGCGCAATATCGCGCCCATCGCAACCTCGGCCCCGCGCTGGGTGCCATCATCGATCTTAAGCGCAACGCCAAGTCCCTGTTTGGGGAATGCTGCGCAATAAACGCCTTCGGCCCCGACCTTGACCAGCGCATCCTCGCCGCACACTTCCATGATCCCGGTGCAAAAACGCCCGGTGCCCGCCACCATGAACGGGGCTTGCGCACATCCCTTGCGGATGCGTTTGATCGCTTCAATACGTTTCGGTGCCAATCCGCTTGGATCAGCCATGCGCGCCATGGCAAGGCCAAGGTCACGCAACCGCATCCCGATCACCGGAATGCCGCATCCATCAATACCGCGTGGCGTGGACGACAGATCGCAATCGCCCATTTCTTCCAGAATTCTGATCAGGCGCTGCTGAACCGGATGGGCTTCCTCGATATAACCTTCGGGATCATCGCCCAGATGCTGCGCGGTCGTCAGGAACCCGCAATGCTTGCCCGAACAATTGTTATGCGCTTTTGAAAGCTTCACATGATCAGACGCCTGCTTGATCGCCGCATTCAGGCTTAGCGAATAATGCGGCGCACAGGCCAGCGTATCGACGGATAATCCGATTTTCTCAAGCCATGCGGCAACGGTCTTGGCATGTTCTTCCTCGCCATTATGCGACGAACAGGCCAGCGCGATATGTTTGTCCTCAAGCCCGAAGGCATCCGCCGCCCCGCTTTCAAGCAGCGGGATCGCCAGCAACGGCTTGATCGCGGATCGCGGATACATCAACGCGTCAATATCGCCCCCTTCGGCAACCACCGTGCCATCGGCCTTCATCACGACATACCGCCCGCGATGGAAACTTTCGACCATCCCGCCACGCGTGGCTTCGACAAGAATCGGATTGGCAGCAATCTGGTTGGCAGAATTGGCAGACATCTTCGGGCTCTCCATGACCGGGGCGCATTCAAAACAGGATCAAACCTATGCCCGAAATCACCCCAAAAAAGCAAGCATCACCCGTGATGCGGTGCAGCGCGATCAAAACGATCACCCACCCGCCAGATGACCAACCGGAATGGCCGTCTGGTTCTTGTATTCCTTCAGCACAAGGCTTGACTGCACATCACGTACATTGGGCATGGATAACAGCTTGTGCGTCACGAAATCCCCGAAGCTTTCAATATCGCGCGCCAGCGCGACCAAAAGGAAATCCTGCCGCCCGGTCATCGCCCAACAGGACATGATTTGCGGCAGGTCGTTCATCGCCTTGGCAAAATCCTCGGCCCCTTCTTCGGTGTGGCGTTGCAGGCGGACCTGAATGGTTGCCAGCACGCCAAGCCCTGCCTTCTTGCGGTCCAGCAACGCCACCGTCTGGCGGATGATGCCCGATGCCTCAAGCTGCTTGACCCGGCGCAGGCAGGGCGATGGGGACATGCCGACCTTTTCGGCCAGCTGCACATTGCTGATCGATGCGTCGTGCTGAAGGATTTGCAGGATTTTGATATCGGTTGGGCTCAACAGCACATCGGTCATTTTTCGCCCTCAAAATGGTTTATGCGGTCACATCTGATCAACCATAACGCATTTTGATCCCTATATCGCGCGAAAATGACATTTGAATTGATGTAAAATGGTCCGTGCAGAAAATCTCATCAGGGAGCAAACGAGGACCGTCATGGACCAGAACAAAAATCTGCGCGGCGACTACAGCCACATCAATGATGACTACACCGTAGCCCAGGACTGGGCATCCTATTCCGCCGCCGAACATGACCTTTGGCGGAAACTTTATGCCCGCCAGAAGGCGATCCTGCCGGGCTATGCCGCCCCCGATTACATCCGCAATCTTGAAAAACTTGATGCCGCCGATGAAATTCCGCATTTCGGCCGGGTTAGTGAGAAGCTCCATGCCGCCACCGGCTGGCACCTTGTCGCGGTGCCGGGGCTGGTGCCCGATGATGTGTTTTTCGATCATCTCGCCAACCGGCGTTTCCCGGTGACCGTCTGGCTGCGCAAGCCCGAGGAAATCGACTATCTCGTCGAACCCGACATCTTCCATGACTTCTTTGGTCATGTGCCGATGCTCTATGATCCGGTCTTTGCCGATTATCTGGCGGCTTATGGTGCCAAGGGCCCCGAAGCCATTGCCAAAGGCGGGCTCAAGAAACTTGCCCGGATGTACTGGTACATGGTCGAGTTTGGCCTGATCATGACCGAACACGGATTGCGCGCCTATGGCGCGGGCATGCTGTCATCGCAAACGGAAACCATCTATTCCGTCACCGATCCAACCCCCAACCGGGTGGCGTTTGACCTCGAACGGGTGATGGCAACTGACTATGCCATCGATGATTTCCAGAAAACCTATTTCGTGCTGACCGACTATCAGCAGCTTTTCGATGCGATGGATGCCGATTTTGCGGCCATCTATGACCGCCTCACCCACCGCCCGGCGATTGATCCGTCGGTCACACTTGCCGGTGATCAGCTTTATCATGTCCACGGGGACGAAAACCACACGATCACCATGCCATCAGGTGATCCGGCGCAACTTCGCCACGCCTGAGATGGCATTTAAATAGTATGATATGAGGAATACAAAAAATCGGGTCCAACGGCATTTTTTGCCAAAAGACCCGATTTTTTGATTTTTCACTGAAAATGAAAAATATGGACGATTACCAAAAATAGTTCAGCAATGGCTCATGGATTTATCAAGCGCCCGGTTAAGCTGCTCGATCACCACCATCGGGCTGGCATCCTTGCTGATAAAGTCCGCCGCGCCAAGGGCATCGGCCTGGGCCCGCGTATCGGCATCATAATGGGCCGAGAAGAACAGAACCGGCACTTCAACCGCATTCGGATAGCGGCGTCGAATCTCGCAAAAGGCTTCAAACCCGCTCATCCCGGGCATTTCAAGATCCAGAATGATCGCCCGCGGATAAAGACCGTCCAGCTGGTCGATCAGATCGTCGGCACAGTCAAACCCTGCCACGTCATAGCCGGCACGGCGCAAAACGGTTTCAAGAGCCGCCTTGGCGCTGGGGCTGTCGTCGGCAAACACCACCAGACCGTCATTCATTGGTCGGGGCGGCACGGCGCTAAGCGCATTCATGGATGGCAATACTCCGAGATTTGGGACAGCGCCAATCTGGCAGACGAAAATGTCAAATTGGTTAAACCCCGCAATTTTTCCCAGAAACCATCATAATCCGGCCAAAGTATAATGGCAGCGGCACGCCATGAATATCCGTTCATCAATCTCGTCCTTGGCAGAAAACAACCACTTTTCAGAAGGATAACGTTACGGAATGCTGATGGATGATCGCAACATTGATCTAAATAGGTATTTCCATGCCTATTTACGTAATTATGGGCGGGTGCTATAAACACCGCCATGTCGCAGATGCGATATGAAACATTCTTTCGGGAATATCGGTGCGGTCCGGCGCATGTCCGCGATCAAGGCCGAAGCTGCCCTCGCAACTGTAACTGCGCCGTTTTTGGCGGCGCATAAGCCAGATACCGAAAGATGGCTCTTGTTTCTGCCGGACCGGGCGGGGTGTACCGGGCGGAGGGAATCCGTTGTAAAATAGATATCGGCCCAGATCCGAAAAGATCCGACCGCGACCGGGAGAGAGCATGACAGACCCGTTAAAGCTGGCCTCAGAGTTTCCAGCCGCCGATTATGCAAGCTGGCGTCAACTGGCGGAATCCGGCCTGAAAGGCGCATCCTTTGACAGGAAACTGGTCACAAGGATGCTTGACGGTTTCGCGATGCAGCCGCTTTACACCAACGACGATCAGGACGACGCAACCCGCCTGATCCATCAGGTCCTGTGTGCCGCCGTCGATGCCAAGGACGCCGCCAGCGGCTGGGACATCCGCCAGCTTCATGCCCATCCCGATCCCAAATCGGTCAATGCCGCGATTCTCGACGATCTGGAAAACGGCGCAACGTCGGTTCTGCTACGCTTGGATGCCGCCGCACGCACGGGGGCGGATGTCACATCGGGCGATGCTGGCATTGACGGCATTGCCATTCACTGCCTTGCCGATCTCGATGCCACACTTGACGATGTCTATACCAACCTTGCCACCGTCGCACTTGATGCCGGTGCCGCCGCAATTCCGGCCGCCGCCCTTTTGGCCGCGCGCCTTGAAAAGGATGGGCAAAACAGCGCCGACGCGGATGACGATTTTGCAAGCGACGCCGCACCAGCCTTTAACATCGATCCGATTGGCACATTGGCAGCAACAGGGTGCCTTCCGGTTTCCGCCGATGATGCGATCAAAAAGGCCGCCGATATTGCCGCCGATCTGATCGACCGTTTTCCTCATGCCACCGCCATCACCGTCAATGGCGCGCCGTTCTATAATGCCGGTGCAACCGATGGGCAGGAACTTGCCTACCTGCTGGCAGGTGGTGTGACCTACCTTCGCGCGCTGACCGATACCGGCATGGTGATTGATCAGGCGGCAGGCGCGATTGCGTTCAATGTGGCGGTTGGCACCGATTTCTTTGCCGGGATTGCCAAGCTGCGCGCGCTTCGCCTGATGTGGAGCCGGGTTCTTTCGGCATCGGGTGTCGATGATGCCACCATCACGATCAATGCCATATCGGCCGAAATGTCGCTGTCGAAGGTTGATCCGTGGGTCAATATGCTGCGCACCACCGTCACCAGCCTGAGCGCCGGTCTGGGCGGTGCCGATAGCGTTATATGCCTGCCCTATGATCATCTGATCGGCCTGTCTGATGGCTTTGCACGCCGCATTGCGCGCAACACCCAACTGATCCTGCAGGAAGAAAGCAACGTTCATCGTGTGATCGACCCGGCAGGCGGTTCATGGTTCATCGAAAACCTGACCCGCGAACTGGCATCCAATGCCTGGGGCCGGTTCCAGTCACTTGAAGCCAAGGGCGGCATTATCAAGGCACTTGCCGACGGGTCCCTGCAAAAAGAGATTTCGGAAATCTGGCAGAACCGCGCAAACCGCGTTGCCACCCGGCGCGATCCCCTGACCGGGGTGTCGGAATTCCCCAACATCACAGAGGCCAAAGTCACCTGCGATGCGCAAGACCTGACGACAATCCGCAAGGAAGCCAAAGCCCGCCAGACCGGGTTTAAGGATGCAATCGGCATCAGCCTTGAGGATCTGATCACGGCGGCCAAATCCGGTGCCACCATCGCACAGATGTATGAAGCCCTTTATGGCAAGGCCGCGGGCACAACCATCGATCCGCTGCCAACCCATCGTCTTTCGGAAAGCTTCGAAACCCTGCGGGATCGTGCCGATGCCCACAAGGCATCAACCGGCAAATTTCCGCAAATCTTTCTGGCCAATCTGGGCCCGGTTGCCAAACATACCGCGCGCGCCATGTTTGCCCGAAACTTCTTCGAAGCTGGCGGGATTGAGGCGATCCTCAATAACGGCTTTGCCGATGCCAGCGAAACCGCCAAGGCATTTGTTGAAAGTGGTGCCAAAATCGCAGTCATTTGCGGATCGGACCCGCAATATGCCGACATGGCCGCCGATATTGCCAAAGCCCTTAAACAGGCCGAGGCGACCCGCATTTACCTTGCCGGGCATCCCGGCGATGCGAGGGCCGATTACGAGGCGGCCGGTATCGATGATTTCATATTTATCGGGGCGGATGTTCTTGCGATCTGCGAGACGGCCCTTTCACATCTGGGGGTAAAATAACCATGACCCGGATTCCGGACTTTTCCGATCTGCCGCTGTTTGATGGCGCAACTTCCGGCCCGACCAGCCCGGTCAATACAGCACCCTGGACCACGCCCGAAGGCATTGATGTCAAGGCCGTCTTTGGCGCGGATGATCTGGCAGGGCTTGATCATCTCAACACCATGCCGGGCATGCCGCCCTTCCTGCGCGGCCCCTATCCGACCATGTATGTCCAGCAACCCTGGACGATCCGGCAATATGCCGGTTTTTCGACCGCCGAAGAATCCAACGCGTTTTATCGCCGCAACCTTGCCGCCGGGCAAAAGGGCCTGTCGATTGCCTTCGACCTTGCCACCCATCGCGGCTATGACAGCGACCATCCGCGGGTAACCGGCGATGTCGGCATGGCCGGTGTGGCAATTGACAGCATCTATGACATGCGGACCCTTTTTGATGGCATTCCGCTCGATCAGATGTCGGTATCCATGACCATGAATGGCGCGGTTCTGCCGGTGATGGCGCTTTATATCGCGGCTGCCGAAGAACAGGGTGTGAAGCATGAACAGCTTTCAGGCACCATTCAGAATGACATTCTGAAGGAATTCATGGTCCGCAATACCTATATCTATCCGCCGAAACCCTCGATGCGGATCATTTCGGACATCTTTGCCTTTACCTCGCAAAACATGCCGAAATTCAATTCGATCTCGATTTCCGGCTACCACATGCAGGAAGCCGGGGCGACCGCGGACCTTGAACTGGCCTATACCCTGGCCGATGGCATCGAATATGCCCGTGCCGGTCAGGCTGCTGGTCTTCCGATTGATAAATTCGCGCCGCGTCTGTCGTTCTTCTGGGCGATTGGCATGAATTTCTTTATGGAAATCGCCAAAATGCGCGCCGCCCGCATGATCTGGGCCAAGCTGATCAAACAGTTCGATCCGCAGAGCCCCAAATCGCTTTCATTGCGCACGCACAGCCAGACATCGGGCTGGTCACTGACAGCACAGGATGTCTTTAACAACGTCATCCGCACCTGTGTCGAGGCGATGGCATCAACCCAAGGCCACACGCAGTCGCTGCATACCAACGCCCTTGACGAAGCATTGGCCCTGCCGACCGATTTTTCGGCGCGCATTGCGCGTAACACGCAGCTTTTCCTGCAACAGGAAAGCGGCACGACCAAGGTCATCGATCCGTGGGGCGGGTCCTATTATGTTGAACGTCTGACGCGTGATCTGGCGGAAAAGGCATGGGCCCATATTCTTGAGGTCGAAGAACAGGGCGGCATGGCCAAGGCGATTGAAGCCGGCATTCCGAAAATGCGCATCGAAGAAGCAGCTGCCCGCACGCAAGCCCGCATCGATAGCGGCCGTCAGACATTGGTCGGCGTGAACAAATACCGCGCGACCGATGATCGCCCGGTCGATGTTTTGCAGGTCGATAACGCCGAGGTCCGCCGTCAGCAGATCGCCAAGCTGGAACGTCTGCGCGCCGAACGCAACAATGCGGATGTTGAAAGCGCCCTTACCGCCCTGACCAATGCCGCCGATCAGGGGAATGGCAACCTTCTTGATCTTGCCGTGCAGGCCGCCCGGTCGAAATGCACGGTGGGCGAGATTTCCGACGCGCTTGAAAAGGTTTATGGCCGTCATCAAGCCGTGATCCGGTCGATTTCGGGGGTCTATAAAACCGAAGTCGGTGCCGATAACGAAGCATTGGCCAAAGTCGACCGGCTGGTAAACGAGTTCGAACAATCCGAAGGCCGCCGCCCGCGCATCCTGATTGCCAAGATGGGGCAGGACGGGCATGACCGCGGCCAGAAAGTCATCGCAACCGCCTTTGCCGATCTTGGCTTTGACGTCGATATCGGCCCGCTGTTCCAGACACCCGAAGAAGCCGCCCGGCAGGCGGTTGAAAACGATGTCCATATCGTCGGTGCCAGTTCTCTTGCCGCCGGTCACCTGACACTTGTGCCGCAGCTTCGTGCGGAGTTGGACAAGCTTGGCCGCGAAGACATCATGATCGTTGCCGGTGGTGTTATCCCACCGCAGGACTTTGACAAACTTTACGAAGCCGGGGCAGAGGCGATTTTCCCGCCCGGAACCGTGATTGCCGAAGCGGCCTGTGACCTGTTAGAAAAGCTGAAGGAATCAACGTCCGAGGAAGCGGCCTGATTGTGAAGGCGAGATCGTGACAGAAACCGCGCCAAAGAGTGCGCCCCAAAATGCACCGGAAACACTGCGCACCGTATCGGGCGGCCCCAAGGGCCAGCCCCGCAAAACGGTGCGCAGGCGGGTTCTTTCAACCGACGAGATTGTCGATGGCATTCTGGCTGGCGACCGCACCATTCTGTCACGCGCGATCACGCTGGTCGAAAGCCGCAATGCCAGACATTTTGATCAGGCGCAGGACGTTCTTTCGCGCCTGATGCCCCATACCGGCGGATCACAGCGGATCGGCATTACCGGTGTGCCGGGTGTCGGCAAATCCACCTTTATCGAGGCCTTTGGCAAAAACCTGACCAAGGCGGGGAAAAAGGTCGCCGTGCTGGCGGTTGACCCGACAAGTGCGCGGTCAGGTGGTTCGATCCTGGGTGACAAGACCCGGATGAATGAACTTTCAATCGATCCGAATGCCTATATCCGCCCATCGCCCAGCAGCGGCTATCTCGGCGGGGTCAATCGCATGACCCGCGAAACCATTTTGCTGTGCGAGGCGGCCGGTTTTGACGTGGTTCTGGTCGAAACCGTCGGGGCCGGTCAAAGCGAAACCATGGTCGCCCAGATGACCGATTTCTTTCTGGTCCTGATGCTGCCCGGTGCCGGGGACGAATTGCAGGGGATCAAGAAAGGCGTTCTTGAAATCGCCGATCTGATCGCGGTCAACAAGGCCGATGCAGACCCGGCCAAGGCCCGCGAAGCCAAACGCGAATATTCATCCGCCCTTCGCATCCTGCAACCCAGCAGCCATCATTGGCGACCGCAATCGATCATGGTTTCCGCCCTGATCAATGACGGCCTTGATCAGGTCTGGGATTTGATCAACCAGCACCGCACCATCATGGAAAACGAAGGCGAGTTCACTGCGAAACGGGCGCGTCAGCAACGCGACTGGATGTGGACCATGCTGCGTGACCGTTTGCTTGAAACCTTTACCGCCCGCGAAGATGTCGCCGGACGCCTCAAAGCCCTAGAAGCCGATGTTCTGGCCGGGTCAACCAACCCGACCGCCGCGGTCGAGGAAATGCTTGGGCTGATCAAGACACCACATGCTTGAAATAGTCGGCAATTAGTCATTTATTTCAGTGCCTTCAAATCGCCCCGCGTGTAAAAGAAACGCTTAACACACTCCGCATGATTTCATTTGTATGAAGACACTGATGCAATCACAAAAGACTGTATACGTGCTTGGCGGTTATGGCCTGATCGGTTCCGCCTGTATCAGAGCCCTTGTAAGAGACGGCTTTTCCGTTGTTGGAATTGGCCGGTCGATAGACAAGGGAAAGCAATCCAATCCGGCGATAGAATGGCGAGAAATCAATATTTCCACTGCCAGCACCCAAGATTGGCGGGAATTGCTGTCCAATGCCGACATCATCGTCAATGCCGCAGGCGCACTGCAAAATGGCGCGCGTGACAACCTGATTGCGATTCATGAAACATCCATTGCCAGAATCACGGAAGCGATTGGAGATTCTGGCAAAAAATTCATTCAGATATCAGCCGTTGGTGCAGACATTCAGGCATCAACAGATTTCATGCGCACCAAAGCCCGCGGCGACCAGATCATCATGCAATCCAAACTGGAATGGTATGTGTTGCGCCCCAGTCTGGTGATCGCTCGTGACGCATATGGCGGCACGGCACTTCTACGCGCAGCATCGGCATTTCCCATCGTCAATATGCGCATCTTTCCTGAAGTCCCGGTTCAAATCGTCTCTGTTGACGATGTTGCAGATGCCGTGGTTCAGGCAGCGTCAGGATCAATACGGCCAAAACTGCTGACCGATATTACAGCGGACGAGTGTTATGCGTTTGATCAATTGAAGACAAGAATCCGCAAATGGCTCGGCTTCCCGGACTGGCGATACCGTTTTGATTTTCCGCCCTTCCTGTTAAAAGCCATTGGCGCGTTTGCCGATATTCTGGGGTGGTTTGGCTGGCGATCCCCGCTGCGTAGCAATGCTCTTGCCGTACTCGATACAGGCATCACAGGCAATTCGAGTTCGTGGATTTCAAATGGTGGCAGGCCATGCCAACCCCTTGAACAGGTACTTGATACGATGCCTGCAACCATTCAGGAACGCTGGTTTTCTCGTATCTATCTGTTGGTTCCTTTTTCTATCGCGATCTTGTCACTGTTTTGGATTTCGTCAGGCTTGATCGGGTTTTATGCGCAGCAAAATGCGCAAAACCTGCTGATTTCGCGTGGCGTTGAACCTTCCCTTGCGCACCTGTTTGTTTTTGGCGGTTCAGTCGCCGACCTTTTGCTTGGCCTATGCGCCCTTGCAAAAAGGACCTGCAAAAGCGCCTGCCTTGCAATGATAGGTTTATCGCTGTGTTACGTGTTTGGCAGTATCGTTATAGCACCCGACCTTTGGCTTGATCCAATGGGACCCATGATAAAAGTATTTCCGGGGATTGCCCTTTCCATGATCACACTGGCGGTTCTAAACGAAAGATGATTTACGAAATCGTTTTGTTCCTGCACGTTATCGGGGCGTTTGTTCTGTTTGGAACCGGTGCGGGAATAGCTTTCTTCTTCGTGATTTCAAACCGTTCAGGAAATCCCGCATTCATCGCGCATACAGCTGGCACTGTTGTTCTGGCAGATGGTATTTTCACCGCAACAGCAGCAGTCGCCCAACCCATTTCGGGTTATATCCTGACGCAGCTCGTTGGCTGGGAGCCGAGCGAAGGGTGGATTGCGCTGTCTTTGGGATTATACGTGTTTGTCGGGCTATTCTGGCTTCCTGTCGTCTGGATTCAAATCAAACTCCGTGATTTGGCAAGAATTGCAGATTCCGAACAAATTCCCTTACAACCAGCCTATCGCCGTCTTTATCGCGTTTGGTTCGCCTTTGGGTTTCCCGCATTTTTCGCGGTTCTGGCGATCATTTGGCTTATGCTGACCAAGCCTTCTTTCTGATAAAAAGGCCGCGCAAAAGCGCGACCTTTGATCGGATAGCTCATCGCAGCAGGTCTTATTTCTTTTCGCCAGCTGCTTCGAGTTTTGCCTTAAGAATTTTCAGCTTTTCGACGGCTTCATTGATTTCGGTGTCGAGATGCGCCAGGTCTTCACGCTTGTCACGCGGCATGGCTTCGATCTCGTTCAAAGCTTTTTCGATGATATAAAGCAAATTCTGTCCTCCGTTATTGGCTGCCGGTTATATGACAGCTCGAAATCTCTTTGTCTTAAGCAGGCCGCAATTCGGCCTGTCATAATCGCCGCTGTCATAGCCCGGTTTGCTATCAGTCCCCATGATCCTGATCAACAATCCGGTCAAACCGGGTCAACGGCTTATGGGTGGCGCACCCGTTTTAGTGCGCACCAATGAGCCGCCCGGATCGTATGCCGGACCCGCAAGTTATTCTACCCAAAACAGGGGTAAAGAAACAGGGATACAAGACAATGTCTGGTGAAAAAAGACCGGCAGGCTAGCCGTTGGTGGCAGGCTGTTCGAGTTTGTCTTTGAGGATTTTCAGATTTTGCGCCGTTGATTTCATCACGGTTTCAAGACGTGACAGTTTTTCACGGGCATCGCGCGATACGGCTTCGACTTCGTCCAGCGCACTTTCGATGACATACAGCATTTCCACACTCTCCTGCCCGAACCATTCGTTCGGGTCGTTTTATTGTGATTGACCTTATGAAGGTGGGCGGGAAATTCGCTGAAACCTTGTCGGAAATAAGCCAAATTGGCCTTAATTCGCCGATCCTGCTGTTGGCAGGGCAAACCTGATCTGTGATTTTTGACCGGCATGATGTTGCGGTTTGTGTTAAAAGCCGCGCACTTGATTTCATGAAACGGGATAATCGGCACATGACGCATCTGGTGCTTGCACCAATGGAAGGACTGGTCGACTGGCGCGTTCGGCAGTTGCTGAGCGCGACGGGCGGGTTTGACCTGTGCGTGACCGAGTTTATCCGTGTGTCGCAAAACCTGTTTCCGGCCCATGTGTTTTACCGTTACTGCCCCGAATTGCTTCAGGGCGGCAAAACGGCATCGGGCACGCCGGTTCTGGTGCAGTTGATGGGGCATGATCCCGAACTGATGGGGGAAAATGCCGCCTTTGTCGCATCCCTTGGCGCGCCGGGGATCGATATCAATTTCGGCTGCCCGTCCAAAACGGTGAATAAACGCGAAGCCGGTGCATCGCTTTTGAAATGCCCCGACAACCTTTTTAACATTGTTTCGGCCGTGCGCCGGGCGGTTCCCGATCATATCCCGGTCAGTGCAAAAATCCGTCTGGGTTATGCCGACAAGGAACTGTTTCTGGACAATTCGTGCGCGGTTGAGGCCGCCGGTGCCCAGCACCTGACAGTGCATGCGCGCACCAAGCTGGAAGGATATAAACCACCCGCACATTGGGAATATCTGGCGCGCATCCGCGACGCCATTTCAATCCCGATGACGGCCAATGGCGAAATCTGGACGGTCGAGGATTACGCGAAATGCCGGGATATTTCCGGCTGCACATCCTTCATGCTGGGCCGCGGGGCGATTGCCGCCCCGGATATCGCCAATCGGATCAAGGCGTTTGAGACCGGTCAGAATCTTGAAAAGCAAAGCTGGTCCGATGTCCTGACGATGCTTTTGACCTATATCGATCTGATGAATGCCGATGACACTACCGAAAACCATCAGGCCGGGCGCATCAAGCAATGGGTGGCGATGATCCGCAAGGGGCATGAACAGGCCGCCGATTGCTTTGACGAGATCAAGCGCATTCGCGACATTCACGAGCTTCGCGCCAAACTGACCATAGACCGCGATAACCCGGAAAATCAGCGGCCAAATGTTCCGATTGCCGCCGAATAGCCGGTAAAGACAGACAATCAAAAGAAAAGGCAGCATGGTTGGCTGCCTTTGTCATTTCCGGGTCAGGTGATCCAAACGATCCGCGATCAGGTGCCGAACCCGAAATCATCGGCATCAAGATCATCGGTATCATGGACGCCCATCAGGGTGACAGATGCATCATTGCCAAGTTCAATCACGACATTGCCATCGGTATCAAGATGCATGTCATTCTTGATCTGGTTGAAGTTGCTGTAATTCCATTCCGACAGATTGATGATGTCCTCGCCCGGGGTGAAGTCGGTGATGATGTCGTGACCGTTGGTTTTGCCGATCTCGAATTCATCCCAGCCCGAACCCCCGGTCAGGGTATCGTCACCGGCACTGCCATACAGGCGATCATTGCCCGCCCCGCCCAGAAGCACATCGTCGCCCGAATTGCTCCAGAGGATGTCATTGCCGTTGCCACCATCAAGCGTGACATTGCCATAGGTTTCATAGGAGCTGGTCAGATCGATGATGTCATCGCCATCACCGGCTTCGATCACCTCGATATTTCGGATGCGCGGCGAAATGCCCGGATCGCTGACCGTGTCGGCAAGGAATAGCGCGTCATTACCGCTGGTCAGTTTCAGGGTATCGGTGCCATCGCCACCTTCGAAGATGTCGTTCGACTGGTTATAACCGTTCAGATTGACATATTCGCCAGTCCCGGCATCGCCACTGTAATCATGGCCCCAACCATTACCGTGATGGCCGGTATGGCCCCAGCCGGTATTGTTGTCATGGCCATCTTCGCCCGGCGCGCCATCATTAAGCGCATGCCAGTTCGAGCTCCAGGTGTCGTCGGCATTGTATTGCAGGACATCGTCACCGGCACCACCATTCAGGATGTCGATCCCGGCACCGCCGGCAAGGGTATCGTTGCCCGCACCACCCCAAAGCGTATCGTTGCCTTCGCCGCCATCAAGGACGTCGTCCCCGGCGTTGCTCCAGATAATGTCATTGCCGGTTCCACCAAGAACCGTCACATCGCCATAGGACTGGGTTTCGCTGGTCAGGTCGACAATGTCATCACCGTTACCGGCATCGATGACTTCGATATTCGAAATGCGCGGCGAAACGCCCGGATCGGTGATCTTGTCGTCAAGGAACAGGGCATCATTGCCGCCGGTCAGGGACAGGGTATCGGTACCGTCACCCCCATCAAAGATATCCTGCGAACGGGTATAGCCTTGCAGATTGACCTGTTCGTTGGTGCCGTCCATGTCCGGATCGCCGACATTCTTTGCGGCATAGCTGCCCGACCAGGTCGCGTCTTTCTGATATTCGATGACGTCATCACCGGCACCGGCATCGATCAGATCGCTGCCCGATCCACCATTGATAACGTCATTGCCATCGCCACCCCAAATGGTGTCATTGCCGCCATCACCGCCCAGAACATCATCGCCCGACAGGCCGGACAGCAGGTTCGCACCATCGTCGCCAAACAGGTAATCGTTGAAGTTCGACCCGATCAGATCTTCGATCGAAGACAGGACGTCATATCCGTCACCACCAACGGCGGTACCGTTTTTCAGGCTGACACCAACCGCGGATGTTGCATTGGCATAGCTTGCGGTATCGCGGCCAGATCCACCCGAAAGGGTATCATTGCCCTGACCACCCATCAGGGTGTCATTACCGCCATCACCATAAAGCCTGTCATCGCCTGATCCGCCGAACAGGGTATCAGTGCCATCGCCGCCCCACAGACGGTCGTTGTTTTCACCGCCATCCAGAACGTCGTTGCCGTCACCGCCAAGGATCGAGTCATCGCCGGTGCCGCCATTGATCACGTCATTACCGGCTTCGCCATAAAGCTTGTCCTGACCCTGACCACCCAGCAGCGTATCGGCCCCGTTACCCGCCCAGACACGGTCATCGCCCGACCCGCCATCCAGCGTATCATCGCCTTCGCCGCCGGTGATGCTGTCCTGACCGCTGCCGCCGTCAATCAGGTCGTTACCGTTATCACCATACAGCTTGTCGTCGCCATCACCGCCATAAAGGCTGTCATTGCCATCCATGCCCGACAGCGTGTCCTGACCATTCAGGCCAAAGACGGTATCGTCACCCGCAAGGGCGGCAATCGTGTCATTGTTGCTGGTGCCATACAGGACATCGTCATAAGGCGTCGGCCCGGTCGAGGCTTCGACACCGACAAACATGTTCGCATTCAGGTCGCTGATCGCGACACCCAGCAGGGTAAGCGTACCCTGACCATTCAGGTTGATAACGGTGTTGCCATTGACCTCGGACATCAAGCTGCGCAACTCGGCCCAGTTATCCACATCAAGCGCAGACAGATTGATCTGGTCACTTGCCCGATTGAAATCGGTGACAACCTTATCGCCGGAATTATCCGATACGATGATCTGATCCGAACCGGCACCACCGGTATAGGTATCGTTGCCAGCCCCGCCATCCAGCGTATCGTTGCCGTCACCACCCAGCAGCGTGTCATTACCGGCATCGCCCGACAGGGTGTCGCTTCCGATACCGCCTTCGAGAAGGTCATTGTCATTGCCGCCCGACAGGACATCATTGCCGGTGCCACCCGAAAGCGTATCGGCACCGTCGCCACCCATCAGGGTATCGTTGCCATCCGCACCCGAAAGGGTGTCATTGCCCGCATCGCCCGAAAGCACGTCATTGCCAAGACCGCCATTGATGGTATCGGCACCATCCCCGCCCGAAATGACATCATCGCCCGCTTCGCCCGAAAGCTGATCATCACCGGCCGCGCCATAGATCGTGTCGGTATCATCACCGCCGGTAACAACATCATCGCCATCCATCGCATCGATGAAGTCCGAACCGCCGCCACCAGAAATCACATCGTCGCCCGATCCACCGATCAGGGTGTCATTGCCCGCACCGCCCGCGATCACATCATGGCCGTCATTGCCATGCAGGCTGTCGTCGCCGTCGCCACCGTCGATCACATCATTGCCGTTGCCGCCCGAAATCGTATCGTTTCCGGCACCACCCGACAGGTTATCGTCGCCGTCATTGCCAAGGATGGTGTCATTGCCATCCCCGCCATCGACCACATCATTCCCAGCCAGTGCATCGATATAATCATCTTCGCTAGTGCCCAGCAGGACATCATCAAACGGTGTTGCGCCAACCGGGCCTTCGATACCGACAAACATGTCGGACGTGACTTCGTTCAGACGCACACCCAGCAGCGTGACCGAGCCATCCGGGCCCAGATCGATGACGAGATTGCCATTGACCTCGCTCAGACGCGGGGCAAGTTCGGACCATTCGGAAATGCCAAGCGCATCAAGGGAAATCTGGTCAACACTGGTGTTGAAATCGGTAACGACCTTATCACCGACAAGGCTTGTGACCTTGACCAGATCGGCACCCGACCCGGTCGAGATACGGTCATTCCCCGATCCGCCATCCAGCGTATCGTTGCCATCACCGCCCACAAGGCTGTCATTACCAGCCCCACCGTCAAGCGTGTCGTCGCCTTTTTCACCGTTCAGATAGTCGTTGCCATTGCCACCGATCAGGGTATCGGCGCCATCGCCGGTCCAGATCGTGTCATTGCCTTCGCCGCCATCGACTGTATCGGCACTGACATCGGCTTCTACATTGTCAAACGTATCGTTGCCATCCCCAAGATCGACAACGTTGTTCTGGCTGTTGCCATAGACGTAATCATCATGCGCCGACGCAATGACGCGTTCAAAGTTGGCAAGAATATCGCCTGCGGCATCACCACCAAATGCGCGACCGCCTTCGCCCGGTGTTCTGGCATTGGCATCGGTATCGCCAAGATAAATCTCGACCCCGGCGTCTGATCCCTCATAGCTGATGGTATCAATGCCATCGCCGCCATCAAGCGTATCGGCACCCGCACCGCCTTCAATGGTGTCATCCCCGGCACCACCCAAAAGGACGTTATCGCCATCCGATCCGGCAATGTCGTCATTGCCCGCCGATCCGATGACATTTTCAAAACCGGAAATATCATCATTGCCGGTTTCGGCACTGCTTGCGGTACCGGCCGACAGATCAACCGTGGCTCCACTTGCCGCCTGGCTCAGGTCAAGGGTATCGGTGCCTGCACCACCCGAAAGCGTGTCATTCCCGGCACCGGCGATGATGGTGTCATTACCGGCCCCGCCATAAACGGAGTCATCACCCGCACCCCCGTCCAGAACGTCATCACCATCCGCACCAGACAGGACGTTTGCCCCGCTTGATCCGATAAGCGTATCCGCACCCGCCGTGCCCAGAACATTCTCGAAGCCGGAAATGGCGTCCGTACCGGTGGCATCGCTGCTTGCGGTGCCGGTCGACAGGTCAACCGTCACACCATTGGCGGCAGCGAAATCAAGGGTGTCGGTGCCATCACCACCGGCAAGGATATCGTTGCCCGCACCGGCAACAACCGTGTCATCACCCGTACCCGCATCAACCGTATCTGCACCGGCACCTGCGGTGATGACGTCATTGCCATCGCCCGCCAGAATAACGTCGTCGCCCGCCCCGGCATCAAGGGTATCGTTACCGGCACCCCCGTCCAACGTATCATTGCCTGCCCCGCCATAAAGGCGATCAGCACCGTCGCCGCCGGTCAGGATGTCATCACCATCGCCACCATCGAGCATGTCGTTGCCGATACCACCATCAAGGGTATCGTTGCCGCCATTGCCGATCAGGCTGTCATTGCCCGCACCACCCGAAAGCAGGTTATCGCCATTCGATCCGGTCAGGGTGTCGCTGCCGCCCGAACCAATCAGGTTTTCAATGCTGACAAGGCTGTCTGCTTCGCCATTGGCAAGCTGTGCGGTACCGGTTGCAAGGTTCGCACGAACCGCCGCGGTCGAATTGCTGTAATCCGCCGTATCGTTGCCATCACCACCGCGCAGCGCATCATTCCCGGCACCACCCGAAAGGGTGTCATCACCGGCACCGCCATCCAGCGTGTTGTTCTGCGCATCCCCCCTGATGATGTCATCATGGGCAGAGCCGACAACGTTTTCGACCCAGTAGATGCCGTCATTTCCGGCACCACCCGTCGCGGTGTAATTGGCCAGATCGACATTCACGCCCGATGCCGCGTCGTCATAGGTCACGGTATCGATGTCACCACCGCCATGGATAATGTCGTCGCCTTCACCACCGCGAAGCGTATCGTTACCCTGCCCGCCGATCAGCGTATCGTTGCCTTCGGCACCATCAAGGATATCGCGGCCATAACCACCATCAAGATAGTCGTCACCCGCGCCGCCATAAAGATTGTCGTCGCCAAGCTCGCCATTGATGCGGTCATCACCTTCGTTGGCCCAAAGCGTATCGTTGCCGCCGCCGCCATTGATGGTGACATCGCCATAGGCAATCGTATCGCTGGTCAGATCGACAACGTCGTTGCCTTCGCCTGCGTTGATGACTTCGACCCCGTCAAGGCGCGCGCCATCGGTGACGGTTTCTTCAACCACCGCATCAAAGGTGATGGAACGCACGAAATAGTCGCTGCTGTCACCACCCGATGAACCATCGGCATAAGGCTCGCCTTCGAAGGCGAGGTAACGGAATTCAACCGGATTGCCCAGACTGTCGGTGACACTGATGGTTGCGGTGCCGACACCGCCACTGGTGTAATTGATTGTGCTTTCGTCAAGCACACCCGACGCAACCAGATTGCCATCGGCATCAAAGGCCTGCCAAGAACCGACTTCGCCGCCATGCTCGGCCGCAATCAGGTTGGAAACCTGAACCGTGGCATTCCGCGCATTGGCACCCAGATCGACAACAACGGCTTCGCTTTCGCCGGTATTGCCATTGTGGTTGATCTGGCTTCCGGCCGGTGAACCGCCGTTATTGCCAATACCGTTGCCATCAAAGGTCACGGTGTCATCGGCCGCGGCAAGGTTCAGTTTGCCGTCTTCACCGACATAGGATGTACCAAAATCAAAGGCATAAAGATTTGCATCCGACCATGCGGCCTGCACGGCACCCGATGATGCCGAATCCGTCAGGCCCAATGTCCGGGTTTCAATCGTGCTACCCGTCGTCTGGCCATCGCCCAGTTTGCTGCCATCAAGGATGAGCGCATCACTGCCACCGCTCAGGTTCAGGGTATCGGTACCGTCACCACCGACAAAGGTATCATCCGAGATGTTCTTGCCACCGATATCGGCAAAATCGCCGGTACCATCGACGCCCGGGCTGCCGGTATTTTCCGTGGTTTCACCGCTTACGGCCGTGCCATCGGCTTCAAAGTTCAGGACATCGTCGCCGGATCCGCCATCAAGGGTGTCGTCACCCGATCCACCCGAAAGCGTATCCGCACCATCGCCACCATTAAGTTCATCATTGCCGGTGCCGCCGCCAAGCGTATCCGAACCGGTCCCGCCATCGACCGTGTCATCGCCCGAACCACCCATCAGGGTATCGTTGCCCGCACCACCATCAATCGTATCGTTACCGGCACCACCATCGACAATATCGTCACCGGCAAGCGCATCAATAACGTCATCGCCATCGCCGCCGGTCAGGCTGTCGTCATAAGGGGTCCCGCCATCGGTAACCCCGGTGAAATCATCGGCTGAAAGATCAAGCGGATTGACACCTTGCAGCGTGATCGTGCCGCCGGACGGCAGATTGATCACCGCATCACCAAGCGAATTGCCGGTGATCAGATCACGAAGCTGGGTCCAGGTTTCAATGCCCGTGCCATCAAGGGTCAGTTTGTCGGTCCCGACTTCAAAGTCGGTGACAACATCATCATCGGTGCCGTCGGCAAAGATAAAGCTGTCATTGCCAGCCCCGCCCGAAAGCGTATCGTCGCCAGCCCCACCATCAAGGGTGTCGTTACCCGCTCCTGCGGCCATGACGTTATTGGCGTCCGATCCGGTCAGTTCATCATCGCCCGAACCGGTTGTGACATTTTCAAAGTTCGAAATGCTGTCCGAACCGGTTTCCACCGATTGCGCCGAACCTGCTGCCAGATTGACCGTGGCACCACTGGTTGCGTTGCGCATGTCGATGGTGTCATTACCCTGGCCACCATCAAGACTGTCATCACCGGCACCCGCGATAACCGTGTCATCGCCCGCACCGGCATCGACATAGTCACTGCCTGCACCATCAGACACGACATCATTGCCGTCACCGGCCACGATCCGGTCATTGCCATCGGCACCGTCAATCGTATCGTTTCCTGCGCCGGACGATATGGTGTCATCGGCGGAACTTCCGGAAATCGTATCGCCACCAGCACCTGTAACGACCTGTTCAAAGCCCGAAATGGTATCAGAACCGGTTTCCGTGCTGCTTGCCGTGCCATTTTCAAGATCAATGACGGCCCCGCCATCGGCATTGGTCAGATCAAGCGTATCGGTGCCATCGCCACCGGCAAGAATATCATTCCCGGCATCACCGATAACGCTATCGTCACCCGCACCGGCATCGACCGTATCATTGCCATCACCCGACGAAATCACATCGTTGCCGTCACCCGCAGCAATCACATCATCGCCAGAACCCGCCGCGATATCGTCATCACCCGCCCCGGCGTCAATCACGTCACTGCCAGAACCCGTATTGATATGATCATCACCATCACCGGCAAGGACGCTGTCATCCCCGGCACTGGTCCAGATGGTATCGTTGCCAGCCCCGCCATCAACCGTGACATCGCCATAGGAATGCACCTGGCTGGTCAGATCGACAACGTCATCACCGTCGCCGGTTTCAATGATTTCAACGCCACTGATTGACGGATTGGCAGCACCATTTTCATGATCGCGATCCAGAATGATCGCATCACCGCCCGACGTGCCCACCAGCGTATCGATGCCGTCACCGCCATCATACTGATCATCACTGACGCCAAGCCCGTCAAGATCGGCAATTTCGCCGGTGCCATCGACACCCGGACTGCCCGCATGATCGGTGGTATCACCCGATTGGCCGGTGCGATCCGCGCCAAATTCCAGAACGTCATCACCCGCACCACCGGCAAGCGTATCCGTGCCAGGCCCGCCGATCAGGGTGTCGTTGCCGTCACCACCGTCGAGCGTGTCATCACCATCCCCGCCATCAACCGTATCGTCCCCGGCACCACCACCAACAGTGTCGTTACCAGCACCACCACCGACGGAATCATTACCATCACCGCCATCGACCGTGTCATTGCCATCACCACCGTCGACCGTATCGTTACCGGCACCACCGCCAACGCTATCGTTGCCCGATCCGCCACCAACGGAATCATCGCCTTCGCCGCCATCGACCGTGTCATCACCGTCACCACCGTCGACCGTATCGTTGCCATCACCGGCACCAACCGTATCGTCACCGCTGCCACCGCCAAGTGTATCATCACCCGGCGTTCCTACATTTTCAATTCCGGCAAAGTGATCCGGTGACAGGTCGCCAACAGCAACACCCGAAAGCGTTACCGTGCCGCCGGACGGCAACGTGATCACCGCACCATCCGGACCATCGGACAGAATCGACTGCAATTCGGTCCAGCTTGTAACACCGATATCGGGCAGGGAAATCACATCGCTGGCGATGTCAAAGTCGCTGACCAGATCGGCGTCGCTGCCATCTTCAAAGACAAAGACATCCGCGCCATCGCCACCGGTCAGGGTGTCGTTGCCGTCACCTGCGGCCAATGTATCATTGCCCGCACCGCCCGAAAGGACGTCGTCGCCAGCCCCGCCATCGATCACGTCATCGCCAGCGCCGCCATCAATCGTGTTGGCCGCATCATTGCCGGTAATGGTATCGGCATCTGCCGAACCGGTGACATTTTCGAAATTGTCAATCGTATCGGAACCGGTTTGTGCGCCGTTTGCCGTGCCAGCGGCAAGATCAACCGTTACCCCGCCACTGGTGCCCGACAGATCAAGCGTATCAATGCCGTCGCCGCCATCAAGGTGATCGTTACCGGCATCAATCGAAACCGTATCGTTGCCTGCACCGGCATCAATCACATTGTTCGCGGCATTACCGGTGATGGTGTCATCACCATCCGTCGCGATCACATTTTCAAAGCCGGAAATGCTGTCCGAGCCAGTGGCATCGCTGCTTGCCGTACCATTGGCCAGATCAATTGTCGCGCCATTGGCCGCAGACATATCAAGCGTATCGGACCCGTCACCACCCGAAAGCGTATCATCGCCGATACCGGCCATGATCGTATCGTCACCGGCACCGCCCGCGATGATGTCATTCCCGGTTCCGCCATCAAGGATGTCGTTATCGGCACCCCCATCGATATTATCGGCACCCGCACCGCCCAGAATATTGTCCGAACCGTCACCGCCAAGGATGACGTCATCACCGTCATTGGCCCACAGGGTATCGTCACCGGCACCGCCATCAATCGTGACGTCACCGTAGGAATGCGTTTCACTGGTCAGGTCGACAACATCGTTACCCGCACCGGCATTGATGTTTTCAATATCCACAATCGACGGGTTGGCGGCACCGCCACCGGCGTGATCGCGATCCAGAATGATGGCATCATCACCGTCGCCTGCCTGCAGGGTATCGTTGCCTTCGCCACCGACAAAACTGTCATCAGAAAGGTTTTTGCCACTGATATCGGCAACGTCACCGGTGCCATCCGTCGTCGGGCTGCCGACATGGTCGGTGGTTTCACCCGATGCCGCGACATGGTCCCCTTCGAAGGCCAGGACATCGTCACCGGCCCCACCGTCAAGCAAATCTGCTCCGGCGCCACCGGCAAGGGTGTCGTTCCCTGCACCGCCCGAAAGGGTGTCATCACCCGCACCACCCGAAAGGATGTTATCGCCATCCGATCCCAGAAGGGTGTCGTTGCCCGATCCACCGGTCGCCCCTTCGATATCGATCAGGGTATCGTTGCCATCGCCGGTGGTGCCGGTCCCCGCGGCAAGATCAACCACAACCGGATCTGTCCGATCCGAATAATCGGCGATATCGGTGCCATCGCCACCGACAAGGGTATCATTGCCGGTACCTGCCTTGAGGGTATCGTTACCCGCCCCGCCCAGAATGGTGTCATCGCCACCACCACCGGCCAGCACATCATCACCGGCACCGCCTTCGATCACGTTGTTGGCATCATCGCCCGAAATGGTATCGGCATGGTCGGAACCGATCACGGTTTCAAACCCGTCAATCACATCATTTCCGGCACCACCGGTTGCCGTGCCATTGGCAAGGTCGACGGAAACGCCGTCTTCGGCCCCTTCGTAGGACAGCGTGTCATCGCCTTCGCCGCCAATCAGGGTATCGTCGCCGCCATTGCCATAAACGGTATCATTGCCTGCGCCGCCATCCAGGATATTGGCGTTTTCATCGCCGATCAGGATATCGTCGCCATTCCCGCCGATGACATTTTCGATGCTATCAAGGGTATCGTTTCCGGCTGCGCCAGTTGCGCTACCTGTGCCGAGGTCAACGGTGACACCTTCGGATGTGTCGGAATAATCGGCGGTATCGTTACCGTCACCGCCATTGAGTTCGTCATCACCGGCCCCACCGGTCAGGGTATCATTGCCCGCATCACCATTGATGACATCATCCCCGGCACCGCCATCAACAATATCGTCACCGTCAAGCGCATTGATTTCATCGCCAAGCTGGCTGCCCTGCAGGACATCGTCAAATTCGGTACCTTCGATGGTGACATAGCCAAAGAAATTATCCGGCCCCAGATCATCGACCGAAACACCTTCAAGCGTGATGCTTTCACCCGGGCCGAGCGAGATAACCGCATTGCCATTGGCGTCATCGAACATGCGATCGGCAAGATCGCTGTAATCCTCAATCCCGTAGGATGACAGATCAATCACATCTTCGTTGACGTCAAAATCGGTAACCGTATCGCTGCCGCCGCCCGGGGTAACAACGATCATGTCTTCGCCGTCGCCGGTAATAATGACGTCGTCACCATCGCCGCCAATCAGCGTATCATTGCCCGAACCACCATCAAGCGTATTGACCCCGTCCGCCCCGATCAGCGTATCGGCAAAGTCGGTACCAATGACCCGTTCGACATCGCGAACAATGTCATTGCCACCCGAACCCGATGCATACTGGTTGACCAGATCAACAACAACCGGACCTTCGACATTGGAATAATCGACCGTGTCGATACCGTCGCCACCATCAATGATGTCGTCACCGGTATCGCCATAAATCCAGTCGTCGCCGGTCCCGGCCTGAATGATGTCGTCACCCGTGCCACCCGACAGGGTGTCGTTATCCGCCCCACCGTCCAGAACATCGTTGCCGGTACCACCGGAAAGGGTATCCGATCCCGCACCGCCGGTAATTTCGTCATCACCACTTCCGGCATCAACAACGTCATCCCCCGAACCGACATTGATCACGTCGTTCCCGGCACCGGCCGTTACGGTGTTATCAGCAGCATTGCCATTGATTGTGTCGTTGAAGTCCGAACCGACGACATTTTCGATATTGGCAAGGGTATCGTTGCCCTGACCGGTCGCTGTGCCTGCGGTCAGGTTGACATTCATCGCCCCGGTTGCGGCACTGTAATCCACAGTGTCAGAATCCGCACCACCGTCGAGCACATCATTGCCTTCGCCACCGACCAGCACATCATCGCCAGCCAGGCCCGAAAGGGTATTGCTGCCATCGGTTCCGGTCAGGGTATCTGCATATAACGTCCCGGTAAGATTTTCGATGCCGTCAAGGACATCATTGCCGTCTCCGCCGGTTACGGTACCGGCCGTCAGATCACCAACAATTCCGGCACTTTCGGTCGAATAATCGGCCGTATCGGTGCCAGCACCACCAATCAGCGTATCCGACCCGGAATTACCAACCAGGGTATCGTCACCGGCATCACCCGACAGGGTATCGTTACCCGAACCGCCAATCAGACGATCATTGCCATCACCACCCGAAACGGTGTCATCCCCGCCCAAAGCATTGATGATATCGCCACCGTTTCCGCCAACCATTTCGTCGGCATTTTCCGTACCAAGACGAACGTCGACACCGATAAAGTTTGCCGCGGTCAGGCTGCCTGCCTGAATATTGTTCAGTGTAATCGTGTCGCCGCTATCAAGCGTGATGATCAGATTACCATCGCCATCCGCACTGAACTGGGATTTCAGGGCATCGAAACCGGCAATATTGAAATCGGTAAGATCAATAACGTCAACGGCCGGGTCGAAATCGGTAATCGTGTCGTTGCCATCGCCCGGGCGGAAGACAACCTGATCAGCCCCTTCGCCAAGCGTCAGAATATCGTCGCCAACCCCGGCATCGAAGGTGTCGTCACCAGCCCCGCCAAGGAAGATGTCCGTGCCTTCCCCGCCAAGGAAGGTATCGCTGAGTCCTGAGCCTTCGATGATTTCGATACCGTCAAGCGTATCGGTTCCGGTTCCCGTCCCGCTGACGGTATTGTTCGCGGTATCAATAACCAGCCCACCGGTCGCATCCGAATAGGTTGCCGTATCAAGACCTTCACCACCGATCAGGACATCATCCCCGGCACCTGCACGCAGGATATCGTCGCCAGCACCACCATCAAGAATATCTGCCCCGCCGCCGCCGGAAATGATGTCATTTCCTTCGCCACCGGTCACATGGTCATCGCCCGCACCCGCGGTGATCGTATCAGCGCCGACACCACCATCGACAGTATCGTTCCCCGTGCCGCTATCGATGACATCATTGCCTTCGCCACCAAGGACGACGTCATCGCCTTGGCCAGCAACAATCGTATCGTCACCGGTACCGCCGTCGACCGTATCGTTGCCATCACCGGCATTGATGACATCGCTACCTGCCCCACCGGTAACAATATCGTTGCCGGAACCCGTGGTCACAACGTCGCTGCCGTCGCCACCATCGACGGTGTCATTTCCGGCACCGGTATCAATGATATCGTTTCCGGCACCACCAGAAACATAATCCTCGCCGCTGCCGGTTGTCAGCGTATCTTCACCGCCCGCACCGATAACCGTGTTATCGCCATCCCCGGCATTGATAACATTTACCTCATCGGTCGCGGTGATAACGTCATTGCCGTCACCGGTAACAAGGTTTTCGATATTGGTGAAGATGTCGGTTGTTGTACCGTCTGTTGCCGTACCGGCGGCAAAATCAACAGTCAGATCACCCGAAACGTCTGACAGATCAAGGGTATCGGAACCTTCGCCACCATCAATGGTGTCTGCGCCGCTGCCACCGCGAATAACATCATTCCCGGCACCGCCCAACAGAACGTCATCACCATCGCGGCCATCAAGGGTATCGTTCCCAGCACCACCATCAAGCGTATTACGACCTGCATCGCCTTTCAGGATATCGTCGAAACGCGAACCGGCAATATTTTCAAAATTGGCAACCTGATCGCCTTCAGAACCACCGACGACACCGGTTTGCAGATCAACCGAAACACCACCGGCGGCACTGTCGTAGGAAAGGGTATCTTCGCCGTCCCCACCATCGAGCGTATCGTTGCCGGCACCGCCATCAATCAGGTCATCGCCAGCCCCGCCGCTAATGATATCGCTTCCGGCACCACCAGATATGATGTCATTACCAGCCCCGGCCGAGATGGTATCGGCGTTGGCGCTACCTGTGATGGTGTCGTCAAAATTCGTCGCAACAATTTGCTCGATATCGCTCAGGATGTCCGTGCCGGTATCCGCACCAGTCGCGATATTGTTGGCAAGGCTGATATCCATCCCCGACTGGGCATTACTGAAATCGATGATGTCCGAACCGGCACCACCGATATAGGTATCATCACCTGCTTCGCCGACGAATGTATCGTTGCCTGCACCGCCATCCAGCACATCATTGCCCGAACCACCGGACAGCGTATCGTTCCCCGCACCGCCCGATAGCACGTTATTGGCGTTATCACCGATAAGGGTATCGTCAAAATCGGTGCCTGTGACATTTTCAAAACCGGAAATGTCATCTGTGCCGTCGGCACCTGTCGCGACGCCGGTTACCAGATTGACAACCTGCCCGCCGGATGCCTTGGAATAATCCAGTGTATCGACACCGGCACCACCGCGCAGCGTATCATCCCCGGTTCCACCCGAAACCGTATCATTGCCACCGCCCGCATTGATGATATCGTTCCCCGCACCACCGGCCAGGCTGTTTGCACCCGACGTCCCGGTCAGGGTGTCATCAAATGCGCTACCCGTCGCATCCTCGATATCCGAAAGCGTATCGGTACCGTCAATCTTGGTAGCAGTGCCACCTTCCAGATCGACATTAACCGCACCTTCGCTTGCGCTGTAATCAACACTGTCGGTGCCGGTTCCACCGGAAATCACATCATTGCCGGCACTTGTATTGAAAACATCATTACCGGCACCACCGATCAGCGTGTTATCGCCACTGCTGCCGGTAATGGTATCGTTAAGGTTTGAACCGGTAACGTTTTCAACATTCAGTACCTGATCGCCGGTCTCGGTATCGGTTTCACCGGTTTCAAGATCAATGGTAATGCCGTTCAGGCTGTTGCTGTAGTCGACAGTATCGTTACCCTCGCCACCATCAATAAGATCTGAGCCAGCGCCGCCGGAAAGTGTGTCGTTGCCACGGCCCCCGAGCAATGTGTCATCACCGCCGCCACCAGCAATAATATCGTTGCCATCTTCACCCGACAGGGTGTTCGCGGCCTCGTTACCGACAAGGGTATCGGCAAACTGCGTGGCGATAATATTTTCGATGCCTGTGACTTTATCCTGTCCAAGACCGAAAACATCGCCTGTCGACAGGTTTGCCGAAATGCTGCCGGTTGCGGCACTGTAATCAACCGTATCAACCCCGTCCCCGCCAATCAGGGTGTCATTGCCCTGTGTTGCGGTAAAGAGGTCATCACCGGCCCCGCCATTCAGGACGTTCGCGCCGCTATCGCCCTTCAGGACGTCGTCGAATTCCGACCCGATGACATTTTCAATATCGATCAGTTTGTCCTGACCATCAGCACCGGTCGCACTAAGGGCGGACAAATCAACATTCACGCCACCGTCGGCATTTTGATAACTGGCCGTGTCGTTACCCGCGCCACCAAACAGCGTGTCGTCGCCGCCAAGCCCTTCGAGCAGGTCATCACCGGCACCACCGGCAAGAATGTTTCCTTCATCATTACCGGTCAGGACATCGTCCCCGGTACCGCCAATGACATTTTCAATATCAAGCAGTGTGTCGTTCTCAAATCCGGTCGAAGCCGTACCGTCTTCAAGATTGATCTGCATATCAGCGGTTTTGTCACTGTAGTCGGCGGTATCATTACCCGCGCCACCGTCCAGTATATCGTCCCCGGCACCACCATCGAGCAGGTCATCCCCGGCACCGCCAAGCAGAACGTCATCACCTGCCAACCCGTCCAGCGTATCGTTGCCATCCAGACCCGATAACGTGTCTTCGCCAGCGGTACCAGCGAGAATGTCATCTCCAGACGTTCCGACGATGTCGCGGATACCGATGAAATTGTTGGCAGAAATCTGGTTCAGGCTGACGCCTTTGAGAACCATGCTGGTATCTTCGCCGAAATCAACAACCAGATCACCATCCGCATTGACCGACATGCGGCTGTAAAGTTCGTCATAGGTGTCTATCGCGAGTTCGGAAATGTCGATCTGATCGTAATTTACATCGAAATCTGTAACGGTGTCCTGACCGTCACCCGCAGACAATTTGTAAATGTCCGCGCCGAAGCCACCGCTGAGCGTATCGTCACCCGCGCCACCACGAATAACGTCATTGCCAATTCCGGCCGAAATAACGTTTGCACCGTCACTACCGATGATCGTGTCATCACCGGTGGAACCGATAACATTTTCGACGTTTGAAATGCTGTCCGTCCCGGCCTCGCTTGTCGCAGTGCCCGCGGCAAGATCGATATTTACAGCGCCCGAACCAAAGAAACTGACGGTGTCCGTTCCCGTACCGCCATCAATGACATCGTCGCCATCGCCACCATACAAAAGATCATCACCAGCACCGCCGGAAACGGTATCGTTCCCTAAACCGCCCGCAATTGTGTTATTGGCAGAATCACCTGTAAGGATGTCGTCGAAATCCGAACCTGATATGTTTTCGATTTCCGAAAGCGTGTCATTGCCAGCCCCACCAGATGCCGTTCCGGATGCCAGATCAACGCTAACAGCACCTTCTGCGTCGGTGTAATCCACAAAATCCTGGCCCGCACCGCCAACCAGCTGATCATCCCCAAGGCCGCCATCAAGGATGTCGTTGCCAGCCCCACCGGAAATCTGATCGTTTCCGGCACCACCGCTCAGATCATCATTGCCGGAACCACCTTCGATCCGGTCATCGCCAGCACCGCCATCGATGCTGTCATTGCCGCCCAACCCCTTCAGAGTGTTGTTCTGTGCATCACCAGTGATCGTGTCGTTGAAGCTAGAACCCGTAACGTCTTCGATATCGACAAGCGTGTCGCTATTGCCGTTGGCGATAAAACCACTGCCATTGTTCAGATCAACCGTAACAGCAGATTCTGATGAATAATCGACCGTGTCCTGACCATCGCCACCATCAAGCGTGTCATTGCCAAGCCCGCCCGAAAGCGTATCGTTGCCAGCACCGCCATAAACAGTGTCCGCACCAGCCCCTGCGCTGATGGTATCATTGCCACCAAGGCCATCGATGATTTCGTCAAAGCCCGTACCAACCAGAACATCGTCACCTTCGGTCGAACCAAGGCTTTCGATGCCAACAAAGTTATCAGCGGCAAGCTGATCCGGTGAAACACCGGTCAGGGTCAACGTCTGGTCATTGATGGAAATGACGGCATCGCCATCGGCATTGGTTTCGATCAGGCTTTTCAGTGCTTCCCAGTTCGGAAGGCCAAAGCTGCTCAGATCAATACGGTCTTCACCAATATCAAAATCGGCAATTTTATCTTCGCCGGAAGTCCCGTTGAAAATAAAGGTATCCGCCCCGGTGCCACCAGCAAGATAGTCGTTGCCTGCGCCACCATTGATCAGATCATTGCCCGCGCCACCCAAAATGCTGTTTGCACGATCCGAACCAGTCAGAACATCATCGAAGTCCGAGCCAACTGCATTCTCGATTTCCTTGAGTGTATCGGTGCCTGCACCACCAGTTGCCGAGCCCGAACCCAAATTGACCTGAACGCTGCCTTCTGCACTGGCATAATCGACGGTATCAGAGCCATCCCCCCCCACAAGGGAGTCATTGCCCGCCCCACCGATCAGCGTATCGTTGCCTGCCCCACCAAGAAGCAGGTCATCGCCATCGCGACCATCAAGGATGTCATTTCCGGCACCGCCAGAAAGCACGTTATTCTGGTCATCTCCGGAAAGCGTATCGTTATAGGATGATCCGGAAACATTTTCGAAATTGGCAAGTGTGTCTGTGCCCTGACCTGTTGCCGAACCTGCATCAAGATCGACATTCACACCACTGCCTGAATCCTGGAACGAAACGGTGTCAGTACCTTCGCCGCCGTCAAGTGTATCAGAGCCGACCCCGCCAACGATCACATCGTTGCCAAGACCACCATCTATGATGTCGTCGCCAGCATCACCGGATATAAAGTCATTCCCGGTGCCGCCATCGACGACGTCATTTCCAACGCCCCCCGAAATGACGTCATTGCCAGAACCACCTGAAATCGTGTCATTCCCGGCATTGCCCGAAATGCTATCGTTGCCAGCCTTGCCATCGATCACATCGCTGCGGCTGGTGCCAACAAGGGTGTCGGCATTTTCTGTACCGTCCAGCGAACGAATACCTTCAAAGTTCTTGAAGGTCAGGCTATCGGGATCAACGCCCTGCAAGGTGACAATAGAATCACCAATCGTGATGGTCGCGTTTCCATCGCCATCCACACCGATAAAGTCTGCAATGTCCGAAAACAGCTCAAGACCATCGATGCCCTGAATGTCGATGATGTCATTTTCAGGATCGAAATCCGTGATCAGGTCATTGTCGCTATCGGTCGAAATAACAAAGGTATCCGAACCGGCACCACCTGAAAGCGTGTCTGCGCCCGCCCGACCATCAATCGTATCGTTGCCGGCACCGCCCCTAAGGATATCGGAACCCGAACTGCCCAGCATGCGATCATTGCCGGCCGAGCCTTCGACCTGCTCAAACCCGTCAATCTGATCGACAAAATCGCCACCGGTAACAGTTCCGGCTTCGAGATCGACGGTTACACCACCAACCGGGTTGCCTGCGGCGTCGCTATAGCTAAGCGTATCGAAACCGTCACCACCTGACAGCGTGTCCGAACCCTCACCACCAAATACGGTATCGTCACCCGCGCCGGTATCAATCTGGTTCTGCGCACCATTTCCGCGAACGGTATCGTTACCGTCACCGGTTGTCACATTTTCGATATCGATCAGCGTATCATTGCCATCGCCTGATGCTGTTCCGGCATCAAGGTTGACGTCCATATCGGCGTCAACGTCACTGTAATCGGCGGCGTCAGAGCCAGCACCACCGTCAAGGGTATCGTCACCGCCACCGCCAGCAAGAATATCGTCACCGGCAAGACCGGTCAGGATATTATTGCCGTCATCGCCGGAAATGATGTCGGAACTTGCCGAACCGCGAACATTTTCGAAGTTGGAAACGGTCGACAGACCGGAATTGGTCTGGACGGTGCCCGCCGCAAGATCAACAACCGCACCGGTTTCACTGCCAAGGGCGAGCGTGTCAGTGCCTTCGCCCCCATCAAGCGTGTCATCCCCGCCACCACCAGCGACCAGATCGTCACCCGCTCCGGCCGAAATGACGTTATTGGCACCATCACCGATCAGAACGTCATTGCCCGCACCGCTGACAATGTTTTCAACGCTGCTAACCGTATCGACTTCGCCGCTGGTGTTGTCTGTGACGGTCCCGGAACCCAGATTAACCGTCTGCGCACCATCGCGTGCCGTCAGATCCAGCGTGTCGTTGCCCGCACCGCCGATATAGGTGTCATTGCCGGCCTCGGCGACAAAGGTATCGTCACCCGCACCACCATCAAGCGTATCGTTACCATCGCGGCCGGTAATGGTGTCGTTGCCGGCCCCGCCCTGAAGCACGTTGACACCGCTGTCACCGGAAATCGTATCGTCGGAATTCGATCCGATAACGTTTTCGATACGGTCAAGAACGTCATTGCCATCGGCACCGGTTGCGCTACCGGCGGCAAGGTCGACATTCACCGCGCCATTGGCACCGGAATAATCAACCGTATCAATACCTTCCTGACCGCGCAGGGTATCATTGCCCGCACCGCCCGAAAGCGTGTCATTGCCATAACCGCCCGAAATGACATCGTCCCCGGCACCACCGCCGAGGATATCATTGCCGTCAAAGCCATACAGCGCATCGTCGCCGTCAGTACCTTCGGCAACGTCGTCACCATCGCCTTCAAAGATACGTCCGAACCCGCGGAAATTATCCGCAACAAGACTGTCAGAACTGACCCCTTCAAGGGTCAGAACACCCTGTTCACCGAAATCGATAACGGCGTTGCCGTTGCCATCATCGCTCATCATCGATTGCAGGGTCGCGAAATCGGTGATGCCCAGCTTCGAAAGGTCGACCGTATCTTCGGCAATATTGAAATCGGTGACCGTATCGTTGCCGAAATTCTCGGTCAGTTCGATGTCATCCTTGCCCGAACCGGTCGTCAGCGTATCGTCGCCTGCGCCACCGGTCAGGGTATCGATGCCATCCCCGCCGATCAGCACGTTATTGCCGTCATTGCCGGTAATATGATCGTCGAAGTCCGACCCGATGACGTCTTCAACCATTTGCAGGACATCATTTCCTGCCCCACCGGTTGCCGTATTCTGCGAAAGATCAACGGTTACCGCATCGGTCGCATCGGTGTAGCTGACGGTATCAGTGCCATCGCCGCCCTGGATATGATCATTGCCAAGACCGCCGCGCAGGAAATCGTCACCCGAACCGCCTTGCAAAACGTCATTGCCGATACCGCCAACCAGAAGGTCGCTGCCTTCGCCACCCTGAAGAATGTCGTCTTCTGAACCGCCATAAAGGCTGTCATTGCCTTCACCGCCCTGCAAGACATCCGCCCCAGCACCACCATCAAGGCTGTCATCGCCAAGGCCGCCCTGCAGCACGTCATCACCAAGACCGCCATCGATGACGTCATTGCCATCACTGCCCTGCAACGTGTCATTCCCGACAGCCCCGCCAAGGAAATCATCACCATCGGAGCCATGGACAATGTCGTTCCCCGATGTCGGGGTGTTGTCATAGATATTGGTCTCGTCGCCGGTCTCGTTTCCGCTGTCGGTAGCACTGCCGCCAGTAGCATCCCCGGTCGCATCTCCGGCTTCGGCATCCGTCTCGCCAGTGGTTCCACCATCAGTCTGCTCGCCCGATGTGCTGTCGCCGTCTTCAGCACCCGCGTCAATCGGGTCGGCTTCGCTATCCGTGGTTTCGCCGCCGGTCGCATCCTCGGCTCCGCCTTCATCCGCGCCAGCATCTTCACCAACAGTCTCATCGCCAGTCTCATCACCGGTCGCGTCACCGGAAAGACCGGTTTCATCCGTGCCGGTTTCGGGCGATGTTTCTGCCCCGGCCTGAAGACCGCTATTGGTGTTTTCCTGTTCGGTCTGGCTCTCTGACTGCGACGGCTGTTCTTCGCCGTCCGTGCTGTCATCACCATCACCCGACGCAGGCGTATCTTCATTCAGAACGTCTTCGCCCGCACCGTCCGAACCGCCAAGGCTGTCATCTTCGGCACCGTCACCCGCGTTCGTTTCATTACCCGCCGCGTCCGAACCGGTTTCAGCCGGGGGTGTTTCCTGATCGGGCTGGGTTTCCCCGTCGGCTCCCTCATTCGGTGAAACATCGGAAGTCTCACCATCGGTTTCAGTCGAAGCGCCCTCTTCGGTTCCGGATGTTTCCGAACCGTTTTCTGCCGGGGTCTCTTCGCCTTCCGTTACTGGATCAGCCGAACCTTCCTCGGTTGTCTCCGCAGTATCGGTGCCATCCGCGCCATTTGAAGTTTCTTCACCAGATGCACCGGCTTCACCCGAACCATCACCCGATGCCGTATCATCCGGCTCGTTCGAGGATGCGTTATCGGATGCTTCATCCTGTGCACCGGTTTGTGCATCACCCGTCTGCGTCTGATCCCCGCCGGTGGTTGATCCGGTTTCAGTTTCCTGCGAAGCGCCACCGGTTTCGTCGGCACCATCCGTCCCGTCACTGCCGGTTTCCGATCCCGTGTTGGTATCGGCACCAGCATCAGAGCCCGTTTCGGTACTATTTTGATCGGTAGGGATTGTCTCATCGACAGTGGTGTTCGGATCGGTTTCTTCATCCGCTCCGGCATCACCAGTGGTTTCGTCGCCAACGCCCGAACCTGTGTCGGTTCCTGCATCGGTTCCTGTGTCGCCGGTTTCTTCAGCAATGGTGTCATCACCCGATCCGCCAGACGCAGAATCATCGCCAGCCCCGCCATCGGTTTCCGACTGGGAACTGTCTCCACCGTTACCGGAAGAAGCCTGATCACCGGTTTCGCCATCGGTCGCATCACTGCCGGACGTATCAGTTTCACCCGTCACCGGTCCCTCCGACGGGTCCGATGCCTCGTCGGTCGTGTCACCAGTATCTGCCCCGGCAGTATCGCCGGTCGTTTCACCAGAAGGTTCGGTGTTGGCGTCCGTGCCGGTGTCAGTTGCCGTTTCACCGCCGGATGCATCGCCACTTGCCGTGCCGGAATCCGTGTTGCTGCCGGTTTCAGATGCGGCATCATCACCGGTTTCAGTTTCTGTCCGGCTTTCGGTCGCGCCATTTTTCAGATCGACAACAACACCCTGTTCGGACGTGCTGTAATCAAGGGTGTTGCTGCCCGCACCACCGTCAATCGAGTCATTACCGCCACTGGCGCCAAAGGTATCGTCGCCTGCACCACCCAAAAGCGTATTGTTTCCGGCGTCCCCGCGCAGAACATCATCGCCCGATGTCCCGGTCAGATTTTCGATATTGCTAAACGAAACGGTATCGTTGTCTGTCGCACTGCCTGCCGTACCGGTCGAAAGATCGGCCGTTACGGCATCATCCGAACCGTCAAATGACAGCGTATCGTTGCCAGAACCGCCATCAACAATATCGCCGCCGCCATTGCCCGAAATCACATCGTCGCCAGACGTGCCCTGGATCACGTCATCACCTGACGTTCCGTCAATGATGGTTGCGTCGCCCGACGACAGATCGCCGGAACTGTCCAGCGCGACATCGGTCAGTTTCGGGGCATCAACAAGGGTGATTTCGGAAAGCTGGGCAATGCTAATGCCCTTAAGCGTCAGCTGATCACCGGACGCAAAGGTAATGACGACATTGCCCTGACCGTCATCCGAGGCGCGCGAAACCAGATCGGCCGCACTTTCAATGCCGAGATCGTCAAGGGCCAGATAATCTTCGCCAAGGGTGAAATCGGTGATGGTCGCCTGACCAAATCCGGCCTGCAAAACAAATGTATCGCGGCCTTCGCCACCCGTCATTTCATCCTGGCCCTCGCCCGGTACCAGGATATCGTCACCCGCACCACCGATCAGGGTGTTGTCGCCCGCATCCCCGATCAGGATGTCGTTAAACGACGTGCCGATGACGTTTTGGATATTGGTGAAGGCCTGCGTTGCAGGGGATTGTGAACCTGACGCGCCCGACGAACCGGAATCAGAATTACCCGCAACAGAGCTATCCTCTGCGCGGTTATCCAGCACCTGTTCGATATCAGCATCCGTTAAACCGGTGCCATCGTCCTGATTGGCGGGCGAAGCCAAGATTCTGCTCCCTACTTGGGATTAATTTTTCAATCCATTGAATACAGAAGACAAAGCAGCCTTCTATATACAGTAGTATAGACGCCAATCAAGCACCCATCAACGGAAGATGCGCACTGGAATCGCTAAATTACATTTTTTTCATGTTTTCCCGGGATTTGAAAGGCGAAATTCGCCTCTGACAGAATCTGTCAGGTTGTATAGGGTAGGTAGAAAGACCCCGAATCGGGCTGGAAGACCTATTGTTCGCGGAATGCGCGATCAAAACTGTCGGTGATCGGAGCAAACAGATAGGCGAGAATCGTTCTGGCACCGGTGACGATTTCAAGCTGTGCGGCCATTCCCGGCGATAAAATCATGCCTTCATGTTCGGCAAGGCTTTCCGAATCGATTTCGATCATTGCCTGAAAATACGGGCGGCCTTCCGGATCGGTCAGACGATCCGGCGACACATCCGCCACAACGCCCTTTACCGGCGCAAACCAGCGCTGGCTGAAAGCCGTCACCCGGATATTAACTTCAAGCCCCTCATGCACGACATCGATATCGTTCGGCGATACGCGCGCCTCGATCACAAGCTTGTCGTCCTGTGGCACGATTTCAAGCACTTGCGCACCGGGCGGGATCACCCCGCCAACGGTGGAAAACTGCAAATTGGTGACCGTACCGGAACGCGGTGCCTTGATGTCGGACCGCACCAGAATATCCTCGGCCGAGCGCAACCGTTCATTCAGGTCTGAAATCTCGCCCTGGATATCGCGAAGCTCGGTATTGATGGTTTGCAGATTGTCACGCGTCAGCTGCGCCTGACTGGATTTGACCTGTTGGATTTGTTGTTCGATGCGTGCGATATCGGCCGAAAACCGCCCTATATTGCCAAGAACTTCGACCAGACGACTTTCAAGCTGAAGCAGACGGGTGCGTCTGGCATAGCCAAGATCGACCATGGGTTTGACCATGGCAAGCTCTTCCTTGACGATGCCAACCTGCTGCTCGGATGCGGTTTTCTGTTCCTGCGTGCCGATGATTTCGCGGCGCAGTTCCTTGATCCGTTCGTCATACAGTTCAAGTTCACCGCGAAACGCGTTCATGCGGCTTTGAAACAGGGTTTCCTGCGATTCAACAATCCCGGCATATTTCGGATCATAAAGCGGCGCGGGAAACTGGATTCTGTCCTTGCCGCCACGTTCGGCAATCAGGCGGGCCTGTGTCGCCAGCGCATTAAGATAGCGGTTATTCAGCAGATCAAAACTGGCCCGCGCACGCGTATCGTCAAGCCGGATCAGGACATCGCCACCCTGCACACGTGCCCCGTTGCGCACCAGAATGTCGCGAATGATCCCGCCTTCAAGGTGCTGAACACTCTGCCGACCGGAAAACGGTGCGACCACGCCGCTTGCCGTTGCGGCGGAATTGATGCGCGCGGTTGCCGCCCACAAGAACACCGACCCGACACCCAGGATCAGGATCAGAAGACCGATCCGCACCAGCGGTCTGACATCGGTTTCAAGTTCACGCGCGGTTGGAAGCTCCACCCCTGCCATCAGACACCACCCTGTCTGCGACCAGCCGATCCTTCAACCACCCGAAGCTGTGGCGGGTCACTGCGTTTCGGGCGCGGGGCGGCGGCGGGCTGTTGTGCTGGGCTGCGCTCGCCGGTACGGCGCGCCTTGCGCGCCTCTTCACGGGCAGCGGCCTTTTTCGCCAGAACCTGCTCACGCGCTTCTTTGCGGCTGGCCTCAAGGGCGGCTTCGCGGGCGGTCTTGCGCGCGCTCAGTCTTTGTTTTTCCTGCTTTTCACGGGCAATGCGCATCCGTTCGGCACGGTCGTCCGCTGTTGTTTCGGCCTTCTTGCGGGTGGCCGGGCGCATGGTCATCATGGTGCCGCCCGGGGTCGGTTGCGGCACCATTTCGGTGCGCTCGATCCCGGCCTTTGACTTGGCCTGTGCGACACGGCTGGCCTGTGCGCGGGTCGGCGTCGGCATAATACCGGCGGGCAAAGGCGTCTGTTCCGGCGTCTGATTTTGCGCCGAATTTTTTTCAATGATCGGGCGCGGTGCATCCGGGTTGGGCACCGCAATCCGTTTGGGCGTGATCCGCATTTGTCCATCACGCGCCGGTGGGGCAACAGGCGATGCCACGGGTGCAGGTGGTGGCGCGATCATCTGATCGGCCTTGGCCCGCACCGGCACGACCTGAATCTGACCATTGGCTAGGGCAAGGATCGCATCGGCACGCACCAGAATTTCGCGTTCGTGACTGACGATAAAGGTCGTAATCCCGGCACGGCGCACGATATCAATCAGCCCGCTGATATGCCCGACACCATTGTCATCAAGGGCGGTTGTCGGTTCATCCAGCAACAACATGCGCGGCCGCCCGAACAGCGCCGCGGCAAGGGCGATCAACTGGCGCTGCCCGCCCGAAAGATTGCGCCCGCCCCGTTCAACCCGGGTTTCATAGCCATCGGGAAGATCAAGGATGAATTTATGCGCCCCGGCCAGTTCGGCCGCCTGAATGATGTCGCGCATTTCGGCATTGCCAAGACGGGCAATATTTTCGGCAATCGTCCCGGGAAACAGGAACGGGTTCTGCGACAGATAGCCGACCTGCGGGCCAAGTTCACCGCGATCAATACGCGATGCTTCGATTTCATCAAGCTTGACCGACCCCGATCCGGGCACCCAGATACCCATGATCAGCTTCAAAAGGGCCGTTTTACCAACCCCGTTGAACCCGGCGATGGAAATCACCTGCCCCGGCCCGGTCTTGAACGAAAATCCCTTGAACAGAACATTGCGGCTGCCCGGCGGGGCAAAAACCAGCCGATCCACCGTCACCGAAATACCGCGCCCGCGTGGCAGCGGCGCAGGTGTCGATTGACGTTTATCCAGAAGAATCTTATTCAGCCGTTCGAACGAATTGCGCGCCGAATTCCAGCTGCGCCATGCCGAAACCGCGCCATCAAATGGGGCAAGCCCGCGCATCCCCATGATCATGGAGGCCACCATGATCCCGATCGTGATGCTCTCGGACAGCACCAGATAGGCACCAACCCCGATAAAACAGACCTGCATGGCCAGACGGATGAAATGCGAAAGCGTTGTCGATGTTCCGACCCGTCGGCTGGCCTGGCCTTCCCAATACAGCGCATCGGACTGATCAGCCTGCCAGCGCTGGCGCGCGGACGGAGTCATGCCCATGGCTTCCATCGCCTCGGCATTGCGGATATAGGTTTCTTCCTGCGCAATACCGCGATTCTGGCTTTCTTCGGACCGGTCGACGGAAATCTTTGCCGCCGCCTCGTTGGCAATCGCAATCAGGATCAGGATCGCCGCCCCGGCACAGGCGACAAGCCCAAGCCGCGTGTCAAAGATGAACACCACACCGATATAGACCGGGGCCCACATGAAATCGATCAGGGTAAAGGGGCCCGATCCGGTCAGGAACCCGCGCAGACCATAAAGATCGCGCAACGGTCGCTGGCGCATATTGTTGCCGCGTGCGGCCTGTTGCACGACATGGGCAAACAGATCCCCGCCAAGCCGAAGATCAAGTGCGGTGCCAACCCGGATCAAAAGGCGCGAACGCAATTGTTCCATCGACGCAATGAACAGCAGCACCAACGCGATGCCAAGCGTCAGAAGTAAAAGCGTATCGACACTGCGGCTGGAAAGGACACGGTCAAACACCTGCATCGAATAGATCGGGATGACCATGTTCAGCATATTGATGACCATGCTGAATCCGCCGACAAGGGCAATCGACCGCCAGAACACCCGTTCCAGCGGGGTGCGATCCCCTTCCCGTGTCGCGCCCGCCTTGCGGACCGACTGGATTTTGTCCAGCAGGGTCATTGTGTTCCTTCCCGAAACCCCGTTCGCAGCAAATCTTGTATCACATCAAATATGGCGCACACGCCAAGCGACCCGCGACAAACCTGTTACGAGCCACCTATCCGATTGCATAAGCACTATTCTAGGGCAACATATAAGGATGTGTTAACAAATTAAGGAACTTCAACGATTTGCGGGCAATAATACGCTGGTTCCGGCATTGCGAAATGCTGCGTTTTGCCACGAATCCGAAAAAACATGCCAGCAGGCAGACATGCCGGAATTGCCGACAACCTGTTGGAAATCTTCCTTTTTCTGATTTGAATTGCGCCAACTCAAATCAGGCGGCGTGCGTTTGGCTTACCCTTGGAGCACGTCGCAAGGCGCAGGCAAAGGTACGTTGCCCTTGCCCTTAACATCTAAAAACATACCTTTTAAGTCAGGGAAAAAGAATCGGGACACCCCATGGAAAACGAACCCTCAAGCCTGCCTGTCTTCCTGCAACGCTTTCTTGCCATCAGTCCGGGCGGCAATTCGCACACCTTCCCGTTAATGGCCTGCATGGCCGGGGTTCTGGCGACCTGCGCATGGATGCTCGGTGGATTATCCATGGCAATTTCGGCCGCGATTGCCGTTGCGCTGATGCTTGTGCTTGCCCCGATGATATCCCCCGAAGTCCTGATGAAATTGTTGCGCGCCCGCCCGCTGGATGCCGCTTCCTTCCCTGCCATTCACGAAATGGCGGCGATGCTGGCGCGCCGTGCCGGGCTTGATTACCTGCCAAAGCTTTTCCTGCTGCCGGGCAAGGGGGTGAATGCAATCACCACCGGCACCGCCGAAGAAACGACCATCGCGATATCAAATGATGCCCTTCATACGCTTTCCCCGCGCCAGATGCGCGCCCTGCTGGCCCATGAAATCGCCCATGCATGGCACGGCGATACGCGCATCCTTCTGATGACCGACGTGCTGTATCGGGCCACATGGACCATTGCCCTGTTCGGATTGATGCTTTTCATTTTTGGCAATTTTGATCCGCCGAACTGGATGGTCATTGTCTTTGGCGTGGTCCCGACCGTAAGCTTCCTGTTACAGCGCGCCGTGATCCGGGATCGTGAGTTCATTGCCGATCACGGCGCAAGCGACCTGTTGAACGGCCCCGAAGACATGATCGAGGCGCTTTTGCATATCGATCAGATCAATCGCCGCCGTTTGCGCCTGATCCCTTATCGCAGCACGCAACCCCCCTTATTGCTTGATACCCATCCACCGGTCAGCGCCCGCATCCGGGCATTGCGCGACCTTAAACCCGGCACGTGGCAGAAATTCTTTGAAAACCGGCGACCTCCCGGCACAAAATAGCCCAACCTGACAATAACCACGTACTTCTTTCATGCCGGTATCGCCCACACCAGATCAGGAACTTGGTCCCTGCCCGATTTGCGGACGGATGATGATCGCGGGCGACAGTGTTGACCGGCATCACTGGACGCCGAAATCAAAGGGCGGCACGGATACCCAATGGCTGCACCGTGTCTGTCATCGCATGATCCACCGATTGTTTGACGAAACCACCTTGGCGCGCGATTTCGATACACCGGAAAAAATCATCGCCCATCCCGATATGCAGACATTCATCCGATGGATACGCAAAAAACCCGTTGATTATATCGACTGGCCGGAAAATGCCGGACGATACGGACGCAATCGTCGTCGCAGCCGTTAAAATCACGAAAACACGTAACAGGCCGATTGCATTTTGCAGCCGACATAAAGGTTTACCTTGCGCGACCGGGCCGATATACGGCCCCAGTTTTGCGGCGACAAACCCGGCTGCAATTGGCACTATGACAAACGATCAACGGACAAAGGAAACCAGATGCCAAGCCTCGACATGCTGAGCGAACTGATCCCGGCCTTTGTCACGTTATTTGTGATCATCGACCCGATCGGGCTGGTGCCGGTCTTCATCGTCCTCACACAGGGCACCGATACCAGACATCGCCGCCGCATGGCGATCCGGGCCTGTATCGCAAGCTTCCTGATCCTTGCCGCCTTTGCCGTTATCGGCGAAAGCGTGCTTGGCATTTTTGGCATACATATGCCGGCCTTCCGGATTGCCGGCGGAACGCTTCTGTTCCTGATCGCGCTTGAAATGCTGTTTGAACGCCGCAGCCAGAAACGCAACCAGCGCGCCGAACAGGTTCATCAGGAACTTGAAGACGAACACGAACTTGATCAGCAGATCACCGATGCCAAACCGGCGCAACCCGACGAAGAACCGGACGATATTTCAATCTTCCCGATGTCGATCCCGTTCCTTGCCGGCCCCGGTTCCATCGCGACCGTGATGCTGCTGATGGGCAAATATGAAGACAGCGTGGTGATGCAGGTCAGCGTCGTCGCGGTTGTCGGCCTTGTCATGCTCTGCGCGCTTACCATGTTCCTGCTGGCCAATCTGGTCGCCAAACGCCTGAGCCCGACAGTCGCGACCGTGATCTCCCGCCTGCTCGGCATGATCCTCGCCGCCCTTGCGGTCCAGTTCATCATTGATGGCATCAAACAGGCGTTTTTCTGATCGACACCTTCGACGTTACCTAGCCCTTCAACCCCGCATGGGCCAAGGCAGCGATAAGGTCCGTTCGGGTGACAATGCCGATGATCCGGTTATCTTCGACCACCGGAACCGCATCACAGGCCCCATCCGCCATCAATGGCAGCAGGGCGGCAATCGGGGTATTCGCCGTTGCCCGTGGCTCTGTCACCGACATGATTTCGATGGCCCGGATCGGGACATTGCGACGGCGATCAATCAGGCGCGCCATGGCGGCAAGCAATCCGCGATCCAGACGAAGGGCATCTTCGGTCGCACGCCGGATCAGATGGATCTGGAAAATCACCCCGATAAAACGTCCGTCATCCTCAATGACCGGCAATGACGTAAACCCGTGCCGCCGGAACAGGTCGGCGACCTCGTTAAGCGGGGTTTGGGCATTCACCGTCACCAGATCGCGTGACATGATCTGGCCTGCCGTGACCGGACCAGCGCGATGGGCCGCGACCTGAAATTCGGCCGCCCCGATCAGGCGCGCAAGATCTTCGACGCCAAGGTTCAGCGACTGGCGATATTGCTGCAAAATCGAATTCAGCTCCCCCTTGTCCAGACCAAGCCGTTCAATCGGGGAACGGTCCGCTGTCTGAAAGGGGCTCTTGTCATCGAAATGGCGTAACGGATATTTCCGCCCGGTTGCTCGGGCATAAAGTACTGCCGTCAGAACAAGAATGGCCGTGATTGCCGCAACCGGTGTAAGGGCAAACCGAAAGCCAAGCTCGGTTGCGATATCCGGGTTCATCGCAACAATCATCGCAACCGCCCCGCCCGGCGGATGAACCGCGCGCGCAACGATCATCACGGTAATGGCAAGCCCGACCGCCACCGCCACCCGCAAAACCGGATCGGGGATCACATAGCAAACCGCAACCCCGGCAAGGGCGGCGACAGAGTTGCCGACAATTGCCGACCACGGCTGCGCCAGCGGGCTGTTTGGCACGGCAAACAGCAACACCGACGACGCCCCGAACGGCGCAATCAGATAAAGCCCCGCCCCCTGCAGATCAAAGAACGACAGAACAAAACCGGCAATCCCCAGCCCGATCAGCGCCCCAAGCCCGGCACGGATGGCTTCCTTATGCGTGCTGGCCGGTATGGCCGGATAAAGCGCGCGATAGTTGCGAAATTTCATCGGATTGGTTCATTTCCCGGCCCGTTATTGAACACTTAATTATTGTTCAATTTTTATAAATGCGATTTTTTCTAGTATTTGTAATTCGCATCCCCGTCAATAACGGCAACCGATAAATCCCCCAACAAAAAGGAGGGCACGCGGCCCTCCTTTCGAACTTTTCCCGGCAAGGCCCCTGATCGCAAGCCCCCGCAAAAGGCCGGATCGCGGTCGTGCTGGCTGGCAATATTTCACTGTGCGGCAAAAACATATCCGCCATAGGCAACAAGCATCACGATCCCGATCCCCCGCCCGATGGTTTGACGGCGCAACAACACAGTCAGGACCAGCGATACCGCGATCATGATCGGCAGATCAAAGGTCAGGAAACGGCTGGCAACCGGGATCGGGGTAATGATCGCGGTCAGGCCAAGAATACCCAGAATATTGAAAATGTTCGATCCGACGATATTGCCGATGGCAATTTCCGACTGCTTTCGCAACGCCGCGATTAACGAGGTCGCGAGTTCCGGCAAGGACGTGCCAACCGCCACGACCGTAAGCCCGATAAACGCCTCTGACACGCCAAAGGTCCGGGCAATTGTTACCGCCCCATCGACCATGAAACGCGCGCCAAACATCAACGCCACCAGCCCGCCAATCACCCAGACCAGCGACAGCCACAAGCCACGCGCCGGAACCGGCAGATCACCCTCATCGGCAAGTGGCGCATTGGGCGCATTGCGCGACTGGCGATAGGCAAACACAAGATAGGCAACAAGCGATACAAACAGGATACCCCCGGCAACCCGCCCCATCATCCCGAAGGCAAAGATCGGCACAAGGGCAATGGCTGCCGCCATCATCACCGCCGTGTCGCGTTTCAGGGTATCGCCAGAAACCCGGATCGGCCAGACAAGCGCCGACACACCAACGATCAGCAGAATATTGGCGATGTTCGATCCAACAACATTGCCAAGCGCAATATCGGAAACCCCGCGCAACGCGGCATCAACCGAAACCAGCAATTCCGGGGTCGATGTGCCAAAGCCAACCACGGTCAAACCGATCAGGAGCGGCGGCATCGCCAGACGCTGCGCAATCCCGACACTGCCGCGCACCAGCGCCTCGCCGCCGAAAAACAGACCGACAAGGCCCGCCAGCAACATCAGATATTCCATAACCAAAGCCCCCATCGCGCTAATGATCAATAGTGTCACAGCATACAGCGCGCAGATGTGTGTGCGTTTCCGACCCTGCGCAAGTGACCCCGATTACATTTCCGCCGACAAAGCAAAATGGCCGGGAAATTCCCGGCCATTGATGCAGATTTCCAGATGGACATCAATCCCAGCGCTTGGTTGCCCGGATGATCGCATCGGTGTCGATCTGGTAATATTTATACAGATCAATGCTGTCGCCGCACTGACCAAACGCATTGACGCCAAGCGGGGCGACGGCGTGACCGCGGACCGAACCCAACCACGCCATCGCCGCCGGATGACCATCAATCACCGTGACAAGACGCGCATCCGATGCCAGCGGCTTCAGAAGGTTTTCGATATGGGCCATGCGCCCATCGGATTTGCCTTCAAGGCGCGCCCGTTCCAGATCCTGCCATTCGTTATAAAGCCGGTCGGTCGATGTCACCGCCAGAAGGCCAATCCCCGGATGATCGGCTTCAAGTTTTTCCCACGCGGCAATCGCTTCGGGGGCCATTGCGCCGCAATAGGCGATCGCCATTTTGCAATTTTCGCCCGGTTCACGCAGCCAGTAACCACCCGATACGATTTCGGACTTTGTGGCATCGGAAAGATCGCGTTCCGGCTGTGCCAGCGGCTTGGTCGACAGGCGCAGATAAACCGATCCGCCTTCGGGATTTTGCAGATGATCAAATGACCAGCCCATGATGGTCGCAAGTTCGTCGCCAAAGCTTGGCTCGAAACTGGTCAGGCCCGGCTGCCCCATGCCGATCATCGGGGTTGAAATCGACTGATGCGCGCCACCTTCGGGCGCCAGCGTAATCCCGCTTGGCGTGGCGACAACCATAAACCGCGCATCCTGATAACAGGCATAATTCAGCGCATCGAGGCCGCGCGCAATGAACGGATCATAAAGCGTTCCAATCGGGAACAGGCGTTGGCCAAACAGGCTGTGCGACAGGCCAAGGGCGGCCAGGTTCAAAAACAGGTTGTTTTCGGCAATGCCAAGTTCGACATGCTGGCCTTCGGGCGACCTGATCCATTTCTGGGCCGAGGGCACCTTGCGTTCGCGGAATTCATCGGCAAGATTTTCACGCGCAAACAGCCCGCGCTGGTTCACAAACCCGCCAAGGTTGGTCGATACCGTCACATCGGGCGATGTGGTGACGATCCGGTCCGCCAGATCGCTATCCTTCAGTTTCGCAAGCTCGTTCAGGATTTTGCCAAACACTTCCTGCGTGCTCGATGTATCGACCCGCGCATAGGGCATTTCGGGAATATCGATGACGGTTGCCAGCTTCTTGCGCGATTTGCCGTCATTAAACGGTGCCGCATCGATATAGGCACGCACCTTATCCTCGGCCACGTCAAGACCGGCGGCGTAATCCCATTCCTGCCCGTCATTGATATTGTTCTGTTTTTTGAACGCATCCATCTGGGCGACATTCATAAGGCCCGCATGGTTGTCCTTATGCCCCTGAAGCGGGGTGGCATAACCCTTGACCGTATAGGCGATAAAGATCGTCGGCTTGTCATTGGGAACGGAATCAAACGCATTCAGGACCGCTTCCATGCAATGCCCGCCCAGATTGGTCATCAGGTCATGCAGGGCATCATCATCATAATCGCCAAGCAGACTTGCCAGCGCATTATCGCCCGGCATATCGCCAAGGATCTGTTTGCGCCACGCCGCACCCCCCTGGAACGTCAGGGCGGAATAGACATCGTTCGGCGCCTCGTTCAGCCATTTTTTCAATGACCTGCCACCCGGCTTGGCAAAGGCATCATGCAGTTTGCGGCCATATTTGATGGTGATCACGTTCCAGCCAACGGCGCGGAAAAACCGGCCGATCACGCGGAACAGATGCGCATCGATCATGCCATCAAGGCTTTGACGGTTGTAATCGATCACCCACCAGACATTGCGAATATCATGCTTCCAGGTATCAAGAAGCGCCTCATAGATATTGCCTTCATCGAGTTCCGCATCGCCAACAAGGGCGACCATGCGACCGGGTTTTTCACCGCGCGGCAGCATATCCTTGTAACGCAGGTAATCCTGCGTGAGGGCGGCAAAGTTGGTGACCGCCGCACCAAGCCCGACCGACCCGGTCGAAAAATCGACGACATCGCCATCCTTGGTCCGCGACGGATAGGATTGCGCACCGCCAAATGCGCGGAAGTTTTCAAGCTTTTCCCTGGTCTGGCGACCGAACAGATAATTGATCGCATGGAAAACCGGCGATGCATGCGGCTTGACCGCGACCCGGTCCTGCGGGCGCAGAACATTGAAATAAAGTGCTGTCATCAGGGTTGTCATCGATGCGCAGCTCGCCTGATGGCCGCCGACCTTGATGCCATCGCGTTTGGGGCGGATATGGTTGGCGTTATGGATGGTCCAGCTTGATAGCCAGCGCACCTTTTTCTCAATCTGGCCCAGCATCTCAAGATCCTTGGCCGCCACGCGCCCGGTCGAGATTGCTTCGATCATTTCGCCAATTTCAGGGGTGCTGTTTTGTGCTGACATCTTTTTCTCGCCTCTCGCTGGCGTTTCGGCCCGGCATCACCGGTTTTGCCGCACGCCTTATTTCGGTATGGATTTGCGTATTTTTGCTGCTACGCGATGCCAATCAAGCGAAAGCACCAAAAATCGCAGGATTGACGAAACTTTCAAAAAACCCTCGTTCAGCCCACGCAAGTTTTTTGAAATTCGTCGAATGTGGCACACAGGCCCGGAGTTGATTTTTATCCGTTACCGATGCCGATTCGGGATGCCCCAACGCTGCCAAGGCGGTTGCCGCATGGCGCGGAACGGCACCCACACCATGCGCAACCTTATACGGACCGCAAATCGTTTGGGGGATTTGCGGTCCGCCTCCCTTGTTCAGGGATTCCGGGATTATTCAGCGGCAATCGCCATCTGATCCCCGTCCAGCGCCTGTTCAAGATCGGCAAGAATATCGTCGATGCTTTCAAGGCCCGCCGACAGGCGGATCAGGCCATCCGTGATCTGATACTCCGCACGTTCTTCGGGCGTGTAGGTCGAATGGGTCATTGATGCCGGGTGCTGGATCAGGGTTTCGGCATCGCCAAGGCTGACCGCGCGCGTGATCATGTTAAGACCGTTCATCAGCTTGCGGCCCTCTTCGATCCCGCCTTTAAGTTCAAACGCGATCATGCCGCCAAAGCGGGCCATCTGCTTTTTCGCCAGTTCATATTGCGCAAAGCTCTCAAGACCGGGATAGAAAACCTTTTCGACCTTCGGATGGTTTTCAAGAAAGGCCGCGATTTTTTCGGCATTGTCGCAATGGCGTTCCATACGAAGTTCAAGCGTCTTGAGCCCCCGCATCACCAGATTGGCATCCTGCGGCGACAGGACCGCACCGGTCATGTCTTTCAGGCCGACAAGGCGAACCTGTTCAAGGTCTTCCGCACGGCCAATCACCGCACCGGCCATCAGATCACCATGACCGCCCAGATATTTGGTCGCCGAATGCACGACAATATCGGCCCCGAGTTCAATCGGGCGCTGCAGATACGGCGTGCAATAGGTGTTATCCACCACGACCTTGGCACCATGTTTATGGGCGATGTCGGAAATGGCTTCGATATCGACCAGACGCATGTTCGGGTTGGCCGGGGTTTCGAAATAAACGATTTTGGTTTTGTCCGAAATCGCCTTTTCAAGCTCCGCCGGATCGGTCAGGTCAACATGGGTATGCTTGATCCCGAATTTCTCAAGCCCGTGACGGAAATAGGCGAATGTGCAGCCATAAAGGGTGCGATCGACAATGATCTCGTCACCCGGCGCAATGAATGTCCAGAAGACCGACGTAATCGCCCCCATGCCCGATGCGGTCGCAAGGGCCGCTTCACCGCCTTCAAGCACCGCTAGACGGCTTTCAAGAAGGGCCAGCGTCGGGTTGCCGATCCGTGAATAGATAAAGCCCTGCTCTTCACCGGCAAACATGCGCCCGCCCTGCTCTGCGGTTTCGAATGCAAAGGTGGAGCTCATGTAAACCGGCGGGTTCAGCGCGCCATTATGGCTTTGCGGATCATACCCATGATGGATGGCGCGGGTGGCAAAACCGGATTTGGTGTGACGCGGATCAGACATGAAAGGCTCCCGTTATTTGAAGTGTTCTGCCCCCATAACCGCAAAGCCCGTGCCAGAATTGAAAACCCCTGTATTTCAATTACTTAGCGCCACAGCCCTTAGATCAACTGTAAACTTAAGTTTACAAACACCTCCACCAACCACGACATTTCGCCAAAACCACTGGAAAACAGCCCCTTACGACTGTATAGTTTTCGTTACAGTGTAAACATTTCGGTACAGCCATGCGTTTTGAAATCACCGGGGAAAACAGGGTCGGCATCACGCGGGACGTCGTCAATGTGCTGGCGGATTTCAAGCTTGATATCCGCGCCTTCGAGGTCACAACCCACCATATCTTTGCCGATATCCCGGCAATCCGGCCGGAACGTTTTCCGTTGCTGGCCCATCGCCTGATGCAACTTCCCGGCATCGAGGACGTCAAACCGATTGACCGCCTGCCAACCGAACGCAGGCGCGCGCAGCTTCACGCAACCCTTGCCGCCCTTGGCGATCCGGTAATCGCGGTGGATGCCAACGGCCTGATCGCGCAGGCCAATCCGGCAGCGCAAAATATCGCAGGCTCCCCCGATGCGCCGCTGCGTGACCGGCCCTTGGCCGATTTCCTGACCGACCCGGATATTGATGACCTGCGCCAAAGCCATTTCCGCCTGCCGGAACGCGAAGTCACGCTGGGCGGTCAAACCTATCTGCTACAGGTCGAACCGATCGGCCATGTTGATGATGGTACGGATGCCGCCGATGACGCACCTTGGGGCGGGGTCATGGTGTTTCACCGGGCCGCGCGCCTTGGCCGCGTCATGACCGCCCTTCAGGATCGAAGCCACACCGGATTTGACGACATCATCGGCCAAAGCAAGGTACTGGCACGGGTCAAGGCACAGGCAAAACGACTGGCATCGGTCGATGCCCCGCTTCTGATCCTCGGCGAAACCGGCACGGGGAAGGAGCTTTTCGCCCGCGCCTGCCACCGCGCAAGCAACCGGGCCGATCAGCCTTTTCTGGCGCTAAACTGTGCTGCCATGCCCGAAGGACTGGCCGAAAGCGAACTGTTTGGCTATGCCGCCGGGGCCTTTACCAGTGCGCGGCGTGGTGGCAAGCCGGGACTTCTGGAACTGGCCGATGGCGGCACGCTGTTTCTGGATGAAATCGGCGAACTGACACCGTATCTGCAGGCAAAGCTTCTGCGCGTGTTGCAGGATGGCCGGTTCCGGCGCGTCGGCGGCACGGATGAAATTGCGGTTGATGTCCGCGTCATCAGCGCGACCAACCGCGACCTTGACGCCATGTCCCATGACGGCACATTCCGCGAAGACCTTTATTTCCGCCTTAACGTCCTTGGCATCACCCTGCCGCCCTTGCGCGACCGGCGCGAAGACATTGCCGAACTGGCGCTTTATTTCGTCACCCGCACCGCCCAGCAAACCGAACGCCCCACACCCCATATCGCAAGGGATGCCCTATCCTGGCTTGCCAGCCACGACTGGCCCGGCAATGTGCGCGAACTGGAAAACACCCTTTTCCGGGCGGTCGCCCTTCTGGATGGCGATATCCTGACCGCACGCGACCTGACCACCACCGCAAGCAGCCCGTCCGTCACCGCCACGGACGAACCCGGCAGACTCCGCGATCCGGCAACCGCTGCCCCCGCAACCGACCCGATCAATGCCGCCATCGCCCAAGGAACCCTTGCCGACGGGATGGACATGCTCGAACGTGAAATGCTGGCGCGCCTTTACCCGGATTACCCAAGCTCGCGGAAGCTTGCCGAACGGCTTGGCATCTCGCACACGGCGATTGCCCGCAAGCTTCGCAAATATGGCATTTCCGGTTGATCTTGCCTCCCATGTTGCATTGCGGCATGATCCACCTAACTTATGAGGAGGAACAACTCCTCACCCACAGGGAGAAACATCATGCTGACAGGCAAATGCGCACTTGTTACCGGATCGACCAGCGGCATCGGCCTTGCCATGGCCAAGGCCCTTGCAGGGGCCGGGGCGGATGTCATGCTGAACGGCTTTGGCGACAAGGACGAAATCGAAGCCACCCGCAAATCGCTTGAAACCGAATTTGGCGTGACCGCGCATTACAATGGCGCGGACCTCTCCAAACCAGATCAGATCGAAGCGATGATGATGGACGCCGCCGCAAAATTCGGGGGTGGTGCCGATATCCTGATCAACAATGCCGGCATCCAATACACCGCCCTGATCGAAGATTTCCCGCCGGAAAAATGGGATGCGATCATTGCGATCAACCTGACCTCGGCCTTCCACACGACGCGCCTTGCCCTGCCGAACATGAAAAAGAAAAACTGGGGCCGGATCATCAATACCGCATCCGCCCACGGTCTGGTCGCATCGGTCCAAAAGGCCGCCTATGTCGCGGCGAAGCACGGCATCATGGGCCTGACCAAGGTAACAGCCCTTGAAACCGCCGAAAGCGGCATCACCGCCAATTCAATCTGCCCGGGCTGGGTGCGCACCGAACTGGTCGAACGCCAGATCGAAGCCAAGGCCAAGGAAGGCGGCATCTCCGTCGAACAGGCCGCAACCAATCTGGTCTCGGACAAACACCCGTCCAAACAGTTCGTCACCCCCGAACAGATCGGCCAGACCGCGCTGTTCCTGTGCTCGGACGCCGCATCACAAATGACCGGCACGCATATGTCGGTCGATGGTGGCTGGACGGCGCAGTAAAAGATGACCTACCAAGCTCTTCAAGTTCTGCAAGACTGTTACCATGCCCTGAATTTGCTAGAAAACGAGGAAAATGAGGACCTCTGGCGTGTCCACTGGGCAGGCGCACTCGCACTTCTGAGAGCAGTGGGCAACGTTTTAAAACAGGTTGACGCCAAAACCGACCCTCGAATTGCAGCGGCAGAGAAAGAGCAATTTAAAAAATGGAAGCAGGATGACAGAGATTCAGAGATGTTCTTTGAATTCATCAAGAAAGATCGCGACTTATTACTAAAAGAATATGAGTTCAATGTTCACCCGTTAGACACTTCCAGCATTTTAATTACTACTAAATTGCGCGATCAAAATGGCAACATTTTTGAGCACAATGAGGTTCATGAACTTGATGGGAATATCTATCGTCCAATTCTTTCCGGCCCCAAGGAAGGGGACGATGCCCGAGATGCATATAAAGAAGCTCTTGAATGGTGGGGGCATCAACTAGATGAAATCGATCAAATAATTTCGAACCTCACCAAACCAGAATAGGCAAGCTTCTAAAACGAGATCACCCCAAATACCGCCCCAAATGCTCCACCAGCATCCGGATTTTCGGGCTAAGGTGCCGGTTGGTCGGGTAAAGCGCCCAGATACCTTCATCGGTCGGCTGGAATTTGGACAGGACCGGGATCAGATCACCGCTGGCGATCCACGGATCGACGTAATAATCCGGCAACTGGACAATGCCGATGCCCTTTAGCGCGGCATCCAAAAGCGCCTGCCCGCTATTGGCGTGGATCGAGCCATGAATTCGGATGGTACGCTCCCGCCCGTCTTCCTCAAACCGCCAGTAATCCAGCGTCCCGACAAGGCAGTTATGGCGCGCAAGCTCCGAAAGCGAATGCGGCTCCCCACGCTTGGACAGATAGGCTGGCGATGCGCAGGCATAAAGGCGGCGGGTTGAAAGCTGCTGGCTCATCAGACTGCCGGTCGTGCCATCCAGCCGCCCAAGCCGGATCGCCATGTCATAGCCTTCAAGCACCAGATCAAGTTTCTGGTTGGTAAAGCGGCACTGGACTTCAAGTTCCGGATATCGGGCGACGAAATCATTGACCAGCGGCGCAATCACGGTTTCACCATAGGTGGTGGGCGCGGTCAGCTTAAGCTTGCCACGCGGCACCTGTGTGAGGGTCCCGATTGCGCGTTCCGCATCCTGCAAGCCATCCAGCAATTGTCGGCAATGCTGATAATAAACCTGCCCGGCTTCGGTAGCACTAACCTTGCGCGTGGTGCGGTAAAAAAGCTGCACGCCAAGCTTTTCTTCTAACGCGGTGATCTGGCGGCTGACCTGTGCCACGGAAATGCCAAGCTGCTTGGCCGCTGCCGTAAAGCTTTTGCGTTCCGTCACGGCGACGAATTCGCTGATCCCATCCCACGCATTCATTATTACACCATCGTAAAAGTCATTTACCGAAATACCGGATTATCAGATCAGGGGAAATAAATACACTGTTGGCAGTAGATCACACAAGCCGGAGGAGCGACATGAGCGCCCAAACCATCACCTGCAAAGCCGCCATTGCCTGGGAAGCGGGCAAGCCGCTATCGATTGAAGAAGTTCAGGTCGCCCCGCCCAAGGCCGGTGAAGTCCGTGTCCGCATCGTTGCCACCGGTGTTTGTCATACCGATGCTTTCACCCTGTCGGGCGACGATCCCGAGGGTATTTTCCCCGCCATCCTTGGCCATGAAGGCGGCGGGATTGTTGAATCAATCGGCGAAGGTGTCACCAGCGTTGCGGTCGGCGATCATGTGATCCCGCTTTACACCCCCGAATGCGGCGAATGCAAATTCTGCAAATCGGGCAAAACCAACCTGTGCCAGAAAATCCGCGCCACTCAGGGCAAGGGCCTTATGCCCGATGGCACCACGCGCTTCTCGCAGAATGGCAAACCGATCTTCCATTATATGGGCTGCTCGACCTTCTCGGAATATACGGTTCTGCCGGAAATCTCGATTGCCAAGGTCAACAAAACCGCCCCGCTTGAAGAAGTCTGTCTGCTGGGTTGTGGCGTTACGACCGGCATGGGGGCTGCCACCAACGCAGCCAAGGTCAAACCGGGCGATAGTGTTGCGATTTTCGGTCTGGGCGGCATCGGCCTTTCGGCCATCATCGGCTGCAAAATGGCCGGCGCCAGCCGCATCATCGCCATTGATATCAACGAAAAGAAATTCGAACTCGCCAAACAGCTTGGCGCGACCGATTGCATCAACCCGAAAGACCATGACAAACCGATCCAGGAAGTCATCGTTGATATGACCGATGGCGGCGTTGAATACAGTTTCGAATGTATCGGCAATGTCAATATCATGCGATCCGCCCTTGAATGCTGTCACAAGGGCTGGGGTGAGTCGGTGATTATCGGTGTTGCCGGTGCCGGTCAGGAAATCTCGACCCGCCCGTTCCAGCTTGTCACCGGTCGCGTCTGGCGCGGCACCGCCTTTGGCGGGGTCAAGGGCCGGTCGCAACTGCCCGATTATGTCGAACGCTACCTCAAGGGCGAATTCAAACTGTCCGATTTCATCACCCACACCATGAAGCTTGAAGACATCAACGAAGCTTTCGACCTGATGCATGAAGGCGAAAGCATCCGTTCGGTCATTCACTATTAAGACCATCTGGCTTCATACGAAAACCCCGCCCTGCCGGTAAAATTCTGGCAAGGCGGGCGAACGGGAGAATAAAATGGGCATTGAAAATTCATCCAGCAACAAGGTATTCGGCGGCTGGCACAAACAATATACCCATCGGTCCGATGTGCTGGGGTGCGATATGCGGTTTGCCATCTTCCTGCCGCGGCAGGCGGGCAAGGGCAACCGTGTACCGGTGATGTACTGGCTATCGGGACTGACCTGCACGGATGAAAACTTCATGCAGAAGGCCGGCGCGTTTCGCATCGCAAGCGAACTTGGCATTGCCATCGTCGCCCCCGACACCAGCCCGCGCGGCGACCATGTGCCCGATGACGAAGAAGAAGCCTATGACTTCGGCAAGGGGGCCGGTTTTTACGTCAACGCGACGCAGGAACCCTGGGCGCGCAATTACCGCATGTATGATTACGTGACCAAAGAACTTCCGGCCCTTGTCCGTGATCATTTCCCGATTTCCGATGATGCGGTGATTTCCGGCCATTCAATGGGCGGGCATGGTGCGCTGATGATCGCGCTTAAAAACCCGGGGATGTTCAAATCGGTGACGGCCTTTTCCCCGATTTCAAACCCGATCAATTGCCCGTGGGGCCAGAAGGCGCTTGGCAATTATCTCGGCGATGACAAATCCGTCTGGAAACAGTGGGACAGCTCGGAACTGATGAAGGCCGCCACCGCCAGGGATATGCAAACCCCGGCCCTCGTTGATCAGGGCGATGCCGATGGCTTCCTGACCGAGCAGCTTAAACCCGATACGCTTTTTGCCGCCGCAAGCCACGCCGGTTATCCGCTGAACCTGCGCATGCAGGAAGGCTACGACCACAGCTATTACTTCATCGCGAGCTTTATCGAAGACCATCTGCGTTTCCACGCATGGCATCTTGGTATCGCCTGAGATCAGGTAACCGCATCAGAACCCGCACCCAAGCGGTTTTCACCCGGCACGCGCCTCGTCCCTATAGGCCTGCCGGGTCTTTTTTTGGAAGATTAATCCGGGTCAAAGCTGCGCGCATCAATGGCATCGGCGACATCGTCCGCCGTTTTAAGCGTGCGGATGATCAGCGGCACGACAAGCGCCAGCACCGATTTATCAAGCCCGCGCGCGCGTTGTGCATCGCGGATTTCATGACCGATTTGCGCAATCACCGGGATAAATCGCAACACCATCGAAAACGCCAGACTGACCTTTTCCGGGTTAACCCCAAACCGCGCCAGCGGCCTCATCGCCCGTTCCAGCGCGGCCAGCATGTCGGACGTTCTGGTCGTCAGGGTCACAAGCCCGGCGAAGCTAACAATCGCGGCCAGCCGGAAAATCACCACAAGCCCCGCCTGCCAGTCATTGAGCCAAAGCTGCACGGCAAAGAACAAAGCCAGCAACCACAATATCGGCCTGATCTGCGCCCAAAGGATGCGCGGGCCAAAACCCGAAGCCGGATACAGAACAAAAACCGTCACCAGCACCCCCGCCAGAACCGGCCAATCAGGGATCAGAAAAACACCAGTCCCCAGCAGGATAAGGGCAAGCACCTTTAACCCCGCTGCCGCCCGGTGCAGGGCGGAATTGCCATCGATGTAAAGTCCGGCAATCACGCCATCATCTCCCGATAGCGGGGAATGGCGATGGCCGGGACGTCGTCACAGGCGATCCGGCCATTTTCAAACACCAGCACCCGGTCATAACCGGCGATCAGATCAAGGTCATGGGAAACCGTAATCACGGTCTGATCCAGTTCGGCAATCGCCCGTTCGACCCGGTTACGATTGCGCAGGTCAAGCAAGGTGGTCGGCTCGTCAAAGATGATGTAACGCGGCGCCATCACCAGCACCCCGGAAATCGCCAGAAGCTGTTTCTGCCCCCCGCTTAACAAATGGCTGGGATGGTTGCGAAATTCCGACAGGCCATATCGCGCAAGGACTTCGTCGATACGACGGTCAATCTCGTCCTTTGGCAGTTTAAGCGCCTTCAGGCCAAAGGCGATGTCTTCCTCGACCACCGGATAGACGATCTGATTATCCGGGTTCTGAAAAACAAAGCCGACATGGCGGCGCACTTTGCGCCCGTCCTTGGCAGCATCGAAGTCATCGACGCGCACAATCCCCGACGATGCCACCTGAAGCCCGTTCAGAAGCCGGACAAAGGTGCTTTTGCCCGATCCGTTGGCCCCGACAATCCCGATCCGCTTTTCGCAAAGTGACAGTGAAATATCGTCAAGCACGCGACGCTGATCAAATTCCACGGTGACATTTTCAAGCGTGATCATCAGCACCCGGCGCAAAATTTCAGACAAGGGATAACAGCAAAAGGCGCGATCTGATGACCGCGCCTCATCAAAACCTAGCGTGCCTTGGAAATCAAGGGATAGGCACGGCGCACGGCAAGGCAGGCTGCGGTTGCAATCGCAACCTTGATCACATCGCCAATCAGGAACGGTGCGGCCCCGACGGTCGCCTTCCAGTAACTGACATCAACAACGATGCTGACCCAAAGATTGCCAATCGCATACAGGACAACAATCCCGCCAACCGCAATCGACAATGCCGCGTTGAAGATATTCAGCCTGTCCCAGAATTTTTCAATCAGCAGGCCGATCACAAACGCCGAAATCACCCAGCCGACGATAAAGCCACCCGTCGCCCCCAGAAGAACACCAAAACCACCGCGCCCCCCCGACAGAAGCGGCAGGCCAAGCGCCACCAGCACAACAAACAGCAGGATCGAAAGCCCGCCACGACGCGCCCCCAAAATCGCCCCGGCCAGCATCGGCCCCAACGATTGCGCGGTCACCGGCACCCCGGTAATCGGCAGGGTGATGGGTGGAAACAGCCCAAGCACAGCGGTCACTGCGGCAAACAGCGCGACATAGACGATATCTTTGGTGTTCATGATTTCACGATCCTTCCTTCCCGTTCTCCCCGACGGTGATGGCACAAGCCCCGACACATCACCGTTCGTTTTCCGGTCCTCCCGACCGGTTCAACGGCCGAAGGGATAGCCGCAAAACCGCAGATCGCAAAGCAAAATGACGCATCATCTCCATCAGGATGGGATAAGGATCGCCTAATAATATTTTGCTTTCAAAAGCTTGCCGCGGATCAAACGGCATCACATTCCGAACCGCAGACAGCCGACGACGGATGCGACGGCAGGGCCCCCACCCAAAACCGGGCTTCCCGCAATCAGGTAAGTCCGACAAACCTTGGGCTTTCGCATCCTCGCCCAACCGGGCGCAGACAGCGCCGCTGACAAGGCCGCCTTCGGACGAACACCTCGCTCCGCTCGCTTTCCGGCAATTCTGCCCCACACCCCGAGCCGACCTCATGCCACCAACAGTCTCGCCAACAGGCCACCTCAGACTGACCCCCTGCTCCGATCCGATCACTCCCGGCCATGGCAGCACTTCTGGCAACCGATGGAGCCCGGACACACCTCGGGCGTCTGCCATCCTCGCCAACAAACCACCTCGGGCTCACGGCCCGCTCCAATCACTTTCGGCAATGGTGACACTTCCCACAACCGATGGAGCCCGGACACATCTCGGGCATCTGCCATCCTCGCCAACAAACCACCTCGGGCTCACGGCCCGCTCCGGTCACTTTCGGCAATGGTGGCACTTCCCGAAACCGATGGAGCCCGGACACATCTCGGGCATCTGCCATCCTCGCCAGCAGACGACCTTCGGGCTCACTGCCTGCTCCGGCCACTTTCGGCAATGGCGGCACTTCCCGCAACCGATGGAGCCCGGACACACTTCGGGCGCACGGGGCCCCACTGGTCCACCATCGACGGGTCACAGCCAACCGCTGCCCCTGCTGCCATCGCTGCCGCTCCCGGCAAATTCAACGCTCCCTCTCCAACAAGACGCACCTCTCCCGTCATGACAAATGACCGGGTTAGTCCCCTTAGTCCTCTGCCTTAGTCCTTGGGCAGAAGGCCGCCATAATGGCTCCGCCATCCGCCAACCCATATCCTGCGGATCGCCCCGCTACCCTGGCTCAATCTTTGCCGTTGCATCCTGATCACCTCTTTCATCCGGCCCCAAACGCAAAAACCCGCGAGGCTCAAGGCCTCGCGGGTTTCGGTCCGGGCGGTTTTCTCCCGTTGACTTTTCTCTTATGCCATAATTAAAAGAACAAATCAAGAACTTTTTGAAAAAAGTTTTATATGCAGTCCGCGTGCGCGGCTATCGTCCGTGCTCAACCTTTCGTCCAAATAGTTCAGGCCCGGCCATTTTCAGGCCGGGCCCGTGTGCTCCCGTCATCCGGTATTATTGCGTCCTGATCCCCATCAGGACGCGGCGGATTGACGGAGCCCCCCTGTCTCGATGATGAAACTCTTGACGTCTTCAAGGCCATCCATCGCCTTGAGATTGGTAAACAGGAACGGACGGGTGCCGCGCATTTTTCTGGCATCGCGGTCCATCACCCCCAGATCCGCGCCAACAAGCGGTGCCAGATCGGTTTTGTTGATCACCAGCAAATCGGACCGCGTGATGCCAGGCCCCCCTTTGCGCGGAATTTTGTCGCCCGCCGAAACATCGATGACATAGATGGTGATGTCGGCCAGTTCCGGCGAAAAGGTCGCCGACAGGTTATCACCACCCGATTCAATAAAGATCGCTTCAAGCCCCGGATGCTTGGCGCTCATATCCTCGACCGCGGCAAGGTTGATCGATGCATCTTCGCGAATGGCGGTGTGCGGGCAGCCACCCGTTTCAACACCGGCAATGCGGTCCGCGGCCAATGCCCCCGACCGGGTCATGAATTCGGCATCCTCGCGGGTGTAAATATCGTTGGTGATCGCGGCGATATTGAACTCGTCGCGCATGGCCTTGCACAGCCGTTCCAGAAGGGCGGTTTTGCCCGAACCAACCGGGCCACCGATACCAATGCGAAGGGGTGAGCTCATGATCTGAAAAGCCTCGTATATTGGGTTTCGTGTTTCATCGACGTCCAGTCAACCATCGGGGCAGCCGCCCCCAGATTGACCGGATCGGTATTCATCGCGGTTTCGGTCGCCATCGCCACCGCCTTGTCAAGGGACGCCAGGGTCCGCACGCCATCGGTCTGCCCCAACGGCACCAGACGCACCGCACTCGACACCAGATTGGCCGCCATCGCGTGCAAAAACGCGCTCAGCGCATCGCGCAGCGGCACATCCGCCTCGGCTGCGGCAATACCCACCGCAACCGGATAGGATGGCAGACGGTCATCATCACGCATTCGTTTCGCCCAGAGGGTTAAAATGCCATCGCCCCAGACCTTTTGGGCGGTCGAGACAAAGGCACGCCCCTGTGCGGTTGCCTCCAGCGCCATTTCAGCCGTCCCGCGCCAGCAATCGGCATCAACCCCGATGTCAAAAAGGGCGTCCAGATCCCCCGCACGCGCCGCGCGCCATGCGGCACAAAACAGCACCGCATCAATCCGCCCGGCACCGAATTCCAGAACCCCTTCGATCCAGGTTGTCAGGCTTTCGGCACTGATGACCCGGCGATCCTCGACCGCGTATTCAACACCGTGGGAATAGGTATAGGCCCCAACCGGGAAGGACGGGCTAAGCCATGTCATCAACCGCATCAGGCCACCCGGCGTCAGGTTGGCGGGGGAACGGGGATCAAGTTCAGTGGTCATGCGGCTCCCCGATGGCATGGGCGTGCGCATGAGAATGGGAATGCCCGTGAGAATGCGCATGGCTATGGTCATGGCCGTGATCATGCCGGTGGTCATGATCGTGATCGTCATGATCATGTGGTTCTTCGAAATGATCATTGCCGTGGCTATGCCCGTGGCCGCCACCGCCCAGCCCGTGATAGGCCCCATTCAGCGGATCGAACGGGGCGACTTCGGCAAAAACAACACCGCCCAGCCCCTGCACCATATCGCGCATGACATGATCATCAATGATGCGAAGCCGCCCGTCTTTCAGGACCTGAAGCGGGGTATGACGGTTGCCGATATGCCATGCCATTTTGGCCGCCGCAATCGGGCCGGAACAGGTGATGGTCAGGACGTCCTCGGCAGCCGCACGCACCACGATCACCCCGCCATCAACCAGACGCAACTTATCCCCGTCGCCCAAACGCACCGCATGGGGCAGATCAAGCAGAAACGCATCCCCGGCATCATCCATCAGCCGGATGCGCCGCCGGTGACGGTCGGCAAAGGCAAGTGTTACCGTACCGCGCACTTCGGATGTGTCGGACTGGCTGACCGGGATATGTTCAATCGCGCGACGCATGATCCGGGCTCCTAGAACAGGAAATAACGCTGTGCCATCGGCACACGGTCGACCGGCTGACAGGTCAGAAGTTCGCCATCGGCACGCACCTGATAGGTTTCCGGATCGACTTCCATTTTCGGCAGGGCATCGTTCAGTTTCATGTCCTTTTTGCCGATATTGCGCGTGTTCGAAACCGCCAGAAGCTGCTTTGCCAGACCGAATTCGGCGGCAATCCCGGCATCGATCCCGGCCTGGGATACGAACGAGAAGCTCGATTTCGACAATGCCGAACCATAGGCACCAAACATCGGACGATAATGAACCGGCTGCGGTGTCGGGATCGAGGCATTCGGATCCCCCATCGCCGCCCCGATGATCATGCCCGCCTTGATGATCATGTCGGGTTTGACGCCAAAGAACATCGGTTTCCAGACCACGATATCGGCAATCTTGCCGACCTCGATTGATCCGACATGCGATGCGATCCCCTGCGCAATTGCCGGGTTGATCGTGTATTTCGCGACATACCGCTTGGCACGGAAATTGTCATTCCCCGGCCCATCTTCCGACAGGTTGCCGCGCTGCTTTTTCATCTTGTCCGCCGTCTGCCAGGTGCGCGAAATTACCTCGCCCACCCGGCCCATGGCCTGACTGTCCGATGAGATTATCGAAAACGCGCCAAGGTCATGCAGGATATCCTCGGCCGCAATGGTTTCGCGGCGGATGCGGCTTTCGGCAAAGGCGACGTCTTCGGGGATTTTCGGATCAAGGTGATGGCACACCATCAGCATGTCCAAATGCTCGTCGATGGTATTCACCGTAAAGGGACGTGTTGGGTTGGTCGAACTTGGCAGAACGTTCGCTTCCCCACACAGCTTGATGATATCGGGTGCATGGCCGCCACCGGCCCCTTCGGTGTGGAAGGTATGGATGGTGCGGCCCTTGAACGACGCGCGGGTATGTTCGACAAAGCCGCTTTCATTCAGCGTATCGGTATGGATCATCACCTGCACGTCAAGGTCATCAGCCACCGACAGGCAGGTATCAATCGACGCCGGGGTCGTGCCCCAGTCTTCATGCAGTTTAAGCCCGCAAACACCGGCTTTGACCTGTTCGATCAATGAACCCGGCAGGGTCGCGTTGCCTTTGCCAAAGAAACCGATATTCATCGGCAATCCGTCGGCTGCCTGCAACATGCGGGCAATGTGCCACGGGCCGGGCGTACAGGTGGTGGCGTTCGTGCCCGCCGCCGGGCCGGTCCCGCCGCCCAGCATCGTGGTGACGCCGGAATACAGCGCATCTTCAACCTGTTGCGGGCAAATCCAGTGAATATGGGCGTCAATACCGCCTGCGGTAATGATGTTGCCTTCACCGGCAATCACCTCGGTCCCCGGACCGATGATGATATCGACACCGGGCTGCACATCGGGGTTCCCGGCCTTGCCGATCCCGGCAATTCGGCCATCGCGAATGCCGATATCGGCCTTGATGATGCCGGTATAATCAAGGATCAGCGCGTTGGTGATCACGGTATCGACCGATCCCTCGGCACGCGATGCCTGCGACTGGCCCATGCCGTCGCGGATGACCTTGCCACCGCCGAATTTGACTTCCTCGCCAAGGATCGTGAAATCCTTTTCGACCTCGATCAAAAGATCGGTATCGGCCAGTCGGACCTTGTCGCCCACGGTCGGGCCAAACATGGCGGCATAGGATGCGCGATCAATTTCATAAGCCATTTTTACGCTCCCAGCTTGCCGTTGATTTTGGCATTAAAGCCATAGACCACACCCGACCCGGCATATTTCACCAGATTGACCTCGCGCGTCTGGCCCGGCTCGAACCGGACGGCCGTGCCCGCCGGGATATCAAGACGGAAACCGCGCGCCGCCTCGCGATCAAAATCAAGGCCCGGATTGGTTTCATAAAAATGATAATGCGATCCGACCTGTACCGGGCGATCCCCGGTATTGGCGACGGTCAGTGTTTTGGTTTCTCGATCCTGATTAAGGATCAGGCTGCCTTCTTTGGTAATGATTTCACCTGGAATCATGGCCTGTTTCCTTTGCCTAGCGGATCGGTTCGTGAACGGTCACAAGCTTCGTCCCGTCGGGAAATGTCGCTTCGACCTGAATTTCATGGATCATCTCGGCAATGCCATCCATCACCTGATCGCGCGTGATCACGGTCGCCCCGTCACGCATCAGATCGGCAACGGATTTGCCGTCGCGCGCGCCTTCGACCACAAAATCCGTGATCAGGGCAATGGCTTCGGGATGGTTCAGTTTCACACCGCGTTCAAGGCGGCGTCGCGCCACCATGGCGGCCATTGAAACCAGCAATTTGTCCTTTTCGCGTGGCGTCAGATTCATGCCGTTCTCCTAAATTTCCCAAAGACGCGGCAGGCGCGCCGGAAGTCCCCGTGTTTCATGGCGGAACTGTCTCCACCACGCGCCGTAAACCCGGCGCAATTTCATCGGATCGCGCGCCATGAAACGCGCGATCACAATCCCCTTCATCGCGGTTGCCGCGCACAACACATCCGTTTCCATCAAACCGTCGGATGCGCGCACCAGACAATCGCGGGCAATATCAAGCTTATCTTCGGCACCCTGCCCGACCAGAATGGCGGTCGCCGCCGCCCGCGCCCCATCAAATGACGCCGGATGATCCAGCATGCGCAAAACATCGCCTTCCAGATGCAGCGCATCGCGCCAGACAGGCCGCCCGTCAATCGAGACATCCCATGCATCACGTGCCAGCCCGGTTGCGAAAACCTCACCGCGGGCAAGGCGGCCAAACACCATGATTTCACCGGCCATCACCTGCCCGGAACCGGTAACGGAAACACTCGTCTTGCGGCGCAGACGCGCTTGATCAAACAGGATGGTTTCATGCGGCAACCATTCCAGCCAGCCGTTATCTTCGGCAGCCAGATCAACCGACATCACGCAATCAGGCCCGGCGGAACGGTAAATCTTTTCTGCGGCCTGTGCGGTAAATAGCGCGGATGCCCCTGCCCTGACCCGGCCTTCAAATGCCAGATGATCGCCACCCACCATGCCGCCCGATGTCGTCACCAGAACGGCAGTCACCAGATCCCCGGCCATCGGCCGCGGGAACAGGATTTTCATCGGATCGCGGTAATAAAGATGATCAAGGGCCGCAAAACCCGCACCCGGCTTAAACGCCACCTCGGCCCGGCCGTCGGTGACGATCGGGTTGGAAGCGTCTGACATTTGCGGTTCCGCCTTCAAATCGCTGCGGACCGGGTTTTCGAGTTTGCGAAGCTGCACAAAGCCACCTGAATATTTCAGTCGCACAACCGGTTAACCCGTGGTCAGACCGGCTGGCCCATCGGCAAACACAGCAAGATGCGGGCCAAACCGCACAGCCCGCAATCACGCCATTTACCGCACCGGCCCCAATTCACCCATGCGCAAAATTTTGGCAAATGCTGATCAAACAGTCAGATACGACCGCACCTTTTCGCGATCGAGCGCATCCTTGGACCCCGCCAGCACCACCTCGCCACGTTCCAGCACGACGATCTCGTCGGCCAGTTCATGGGCGAAATCAAAATACTGTTCGACCAGAAGGATCGCCATATCGCCGCGATCTGCGAGCTGTTTGATGACGCGCTGGATATCCTTGATGATCGATGGCTGAATGCCTTCCGTCGGCTCGTCCAGCACAAGAAGTCTCGGACGTGTGACCAGCGCCCGCCCGATGGCAAGCTGCTGCTGCTGCCCGCCCGAAAGATCGCCACCACGACGCCCCAGCATGTCGCGCAGGACCGGGAACAGTTCAAAAATCTCGTCAGGGATATGACGCAGGGCGCGCGGAAGGGCGGCAAACCCGGTTTCAAGGTTTTCCTTCACGGTCAGAAGCGGGAAAATCTCGCGCCCTTGGGGGACAATCGCAATCCCGGACGCCGAACGACGCCACGCCGGATCACGCGAAATGTTTTTGCCTTCCCAGGTGATGTTGCCATCGGCAATCGGGTGTTGCCCGACAACGGCGCGCATCAGCGATGTTTTTCCCACACCGTTACGCCCCAAAACCGCTGTGACCTTGCCGGTTTCCGCACTAAGCGACACCTTGCGAAGCGCATGCGACGCCCCATAAAACAGATCGATATTGGCTACATCCAGCATGATCAGCGCCCCAAATATACTTCGATGACCCGCGGGTCTTTCTGAACATGGTCAAGACGGCCTTCGGCCAGAACCGATCCTTCGTGCAAAACCGTCACCTTGCAATCAAGGTCGCGAACAAATTCCATGTCATGTTCGACCACCACAACCGACCGATCCATTGCAATGGATCGCAGCAATTTCGCGGTCTGTTCGGTTTCGGAATCCGTCATCCCTGCAACCGGTTCATCCACCAGAAGCAATTCCGGCTCCTGCATCAGCAACATACCAATCTCAAGCCACTGTTTCTGCCCGTGCGACAGGTTGGCTGCCGTCTCTTCACGCTTGTCGGTCAGCATGATGGTTTCAAGTGTCTGCTCGATGCGAAGCTTCTCAGCATTCCCCAAAAGATGGAAAAGCGCCTGAAACACACCCCGCCCGCCCGAACAGGCCAGCAGCAGATTGTCAAACACCGTATGGCTTTCAAACACGGTCGGTTTCTGGAACTTGCGCCCGATGCCAAGGTTCGCGATCTCGGCCTCATCAAGCTTCGTCAGATCGACTTCGCTTCGAAACATCACATCACCCGTATCAGGCCGGGTTTTACCAGTGATGATATCCATCATCGTCGTCTTGCCCGCGCCGTTCGGCCCGATAATCGCGCGAAGTTCGCCCGGCTCGACATAAAAGGACAGGCTATTGAGCGCCCGGAACCCGTCAAAAGTGACGGAAACCCCATCGACATAAAGGATGGTATTGGCTTTGGCGGCCTTGCGTTCGGCCTTTTCAATCTCGATTGCGGCTGCCTCGCTCATGCCTTGCCTCCTTCGTTTGCACGCCCGTTCAGGAAACGCTTGCGCAGGGTGCTAAACGCCGATTGCCGGTCGGGTGCCCCAAATGCCGGCACCGCCCCGATCACGCCCTTTGGCAGGAACAGGGTCACGGCGATGAACAACCCGCCAAGGAAGAACAGCCAGAAATCAGGCATCACACCGGTAAAGAAGGTTTTGGCATAGTTCACGATGAACGCCCCCAGCACCGCACCATACAGCGTACCGCGCCCGCCAACCGCAACCCAGATGACGATTTCAATCGACAGGGCCGGGGCAAATTCACCCGGATTGATGATGCCGACCTGCGGCACATAAAGCGATCCGGCAATCCCGGCCATTACGGCCGATACGGTAAAGACGAACAGCTTGTAATATTCGACCCGGTAACCGGTAAAGCGCACACGCGCCTCGGCATCACGGATCGCAATCAGAACCTTGCCCAGACGGGAATTGGTAATACAGCGCGCCACGACATAACAGATGCCCAGCATCACACAGGATGCAATGAACAGGGCCGCCCGCGTTCCATCGGCCTGCAACGAGAAACCTAGCAGATCCTTGAAATCGGTCAGGCCGTTATTGCCGCCAAATCCCATATCGTTGCGGAAGAATGCCAGCAACAGCGCATAGGTCATCGCCTGTGTGATGATCGAAAGATACACCCCTGTCACACGCGACCGGAAGGCAAGGAAACCAAACACAAACGCCAGAAGCCCCGGCACGAACATCGCCATCACGATGGCAAACCAGAACATGTCAAAGCCGTACCAGTACCACGGCAATTCGGTCCAGTTCAGGAACACCATGAAGTCCGGCAGTTCCGGATTGCCATAAACCCCGCGATCCCCGATCTGGCGCATCAGATACATGCCCATGGCATAACCGCCAAGCGCAAAGAATGCCCCGTGACCAAGGCTTAGAATCCCGCAAAACCCCCAGATCAGATCAACCGAAAGCGCCAGCAACGCATAGCAAAGATATTTGCCAAGCAGGCTCATCATCCATGTCGGAACATGAAAGGCCGATCCTTCGGGCACGATCAGGTTGCCCACCGGGATCAGGATCGATGCCGCAATCAGGATCGCAAGCAGGATCATTCCGCCGCGATCCCGCAACAGCCAGCCGATCACCGGCGTCATTTGGTATTTCTGGCGATAGTCGGTCATGTATCAGGCCTCCACCGCGCGACCCTTAAGGGCAAACAGCCCCTTGGGTCGTTTCTGGATGAACAGGATCAGCGCAATCAGAACAAAGATTTTCGCCAGCACCGCACCGGCCACCGGTTCAAGGAACTTGTTCACAATGCCAAGACTGAATGCGCCAAGGACCGTGCCCCAAAGATTGCCAACCCCGCCAAACACCACGACCATGAAACTGTCGATGATGTAGGTCTGACCAAGGTTCGGACTGACGTTTGAAATCTGGCTAAGCGCGACACCGGCAATCCCGGCAATGCCGGAACCAAGCCCGAATGTCAGGGCATCGACATACCCGGTACGGATACCAACCGATCCCGCCATGCGGCGGTTCTGGGTCACGGCACGCATTTGCAGGCCAAAGGCAGTATAGCGCAACACAATCGCAATCCCGCCAACCACAATCAGACTGAACAGGATGATCCAAAGCCGATTGTAGGTCAGGACCAGACCGTTTGACAGCTCAAGCGCGCCACTCATGAAATCGGGTGCGGTAACCTGCTGGTTGGTTGCGCCAAAGATGCTTCTGATTGCCTGCTGCAAAACAAGGCTCACCCCCCATGTCGCCAGAAGCGTTTCAAGCGGACGCCCATACAGGAAGCGGATCACGCAGCGTTCGATCACAATGCCAACCAATCCCGCGACAACAAATGCCGCAGGCACCGCAATCGCCAACGACCAGGGCGAACCCGACGGAATGACAGATGAAAAAATCTGCTGCACAACAAAGGTGGTATAGGCACCGATCATGATCATTTCGCCGTGCGCCATATTGATCACGCCCATCACACCAAAGGTGATGGCAAGACCAACCGCGGCAAGCAACAGGACAGAGCCAAGGCTGATGCCGCGATAGACATCACCTAACGTCTGCCACATCGAAAGCCGCCCCTCGACATCGGCAAGCGCATCTTTGGCGGCGGCAACGACTTCGGGCTGGTAACTTTCGGCTTCGGCACTAGCAACGAATTGCGACAATACCGCACGGATTTGCGGTGTGGTTTCGCTGGCCAGCACTTCGATGGCGGTCAGGCGTTCCTCGGTGGTTTCACCAGCCGCCAGCGCCATGGTTGCCCGCGCAAGTTCCATCCGCGCCAAAAGTGTCGCATCTTCTTCACGTTCGATCGCGCGGATCAGCAATGGTAACATCGACGGATCGCGGGCATCCATTACCTGCTCGACGGCAGCGGTACGGATACCGATATCCTGACTAAACAGGTTAAGGGCCGCCAACGCATCGCGCAGCGCACCGCGCAGACGGTTGTTGATCTTGATCTTGTCGAGCTCCTTGGAACCGCTTTCACCCACAACCTCGCCGCTGACGACATCGATATGGTTCCAGACCTTGCCCTTTTTCTCGCCAATCACGACGTGTTCGTCGCTGGCACGCACAAACAGGTTGCCTTCAAGCATTGCGTTCAGGATCGGCGCGACGCGGGGGTCGCCATCGGCGGCCATGGCCTCGATTGCTTCCAGCTTTTTGGTCGAACTTTTATCGTTCAGCTGTTCCGTTACATTGCGCAGTTCTTCGTCGCTAAATGCCTGTGCTGGCTGCGGTGATGCCAGCACCAAAACCGCAAAAATTGCGGCAACGGCAAACAGGACAGGCAGGGAATTATTCGCGCAAGAACGGAAACGGCACAGGACAGCGGTCATGACAGTGCGCATGGTCACCAAGCCTTTGAAAATCGGATGTCAGAAAATCGCAAAAAGAATGGTTGCCCGATGATCAGGACAACGAAAAACAGGCTGGCTGCATCAACAGCCAGCCTGTCCAATCCCGATCAGTACATCGGTTTTTCACAGTTGCCGCAGACCCACGGATAGGTCCAGTCGGCGGTCAGCTTTGCGCTTTCGGGCAGGAAGTCCGACCATGCATCGCCAACGACGGTGCCTTCGGTTTCCCAAACGATGTCAAACTGGCCATCATCCTGCACTTCGCCGATCAGAACCGGCTTGGACAGGTGGTGGTTGGTGTTCATGACAGCCGTACCACCGGTCAGGTTCGCAACTTCCTGGCCATACATGGCCTGGCGGACGGCATCAACATCGGTGGTGCCAGCCTGCTCAACAGCCTGTTTCCACATGTTGAAACCGATATAGGTTGCTTCCATCGGATCGTTGGTTACGCGTTTTTCGTCACCGATAAAGGCATGCCATTTTTCGATGAAGGCCGTGTTGGCATCGGCTTCAACCGACTGGAAATAGTTCCAGGCCGCCAGATGACCGACCAGCGGCGCGGTATCGATACCGGCCAGTTCTTCTTCCCCGACCGAGAAGGCAACAACCGGAATGTCCTCGGCTTTAATGCCCTGGTTGGCGAGTTCCTTGTAGAACGGCACGTTGGCATCACCGTTAATGGTCGAAACCACGGCGGTTTTCTTGCCAGTGGATGCGAATGCCTTCACATCGGCAACAATCGACTGCCAGTCGGAATGACCGAACGGGGTGTAGTTCTCCATGATGTCTTCATCGGAGATACCCTTGCCATTCAGGTAGGAACGCAGGATTTTGTTGGTCGTGCGCGGATAGACATAGTCCGTCCCCAGAAGAACGATACGCTCGGCACCGCCGCCATCTTCGCTCATCAGGTAGTCAACAGCCGGGATTGCCTGCTGGTTCGGCGCGGCACCGGTATAGAACACGTTGCGAGAGCTTTCCTCGCCCTCATACTGAACCGGATAGAACAGCATGCTGTTCAGTTCCTCAAAGACCGGCAGAACCGACTTGCGCGAGACCGAGGTCCAGCAGCCGAACACGACATCGACCTTGTCTTTTTCAATCAATTCACGTGCTTTTTCGGCAAAAAGCGGCCAATCCGACGCCGGATCGACAACTACTGCCTCAACCTGTTTCCCCAACAGGCCGCCATTTTTATTCAGATCATCCACCAGCATCAGGACCGTGTCCTTCAGCGTGGTTTCCGAAATCGCCATCGTCCCAGAGAGAGAGTGCAGAACGCCGACTTTAATCGTGTCAGCGGCCTGGGCATTTGACATGGTCATTGCAGACCAAGCCAAGGCCCCAGCGCCCATAAGCGCCTGAAGCTTCTTATTCATTCTATTGCCTCCACTGCGAGTTTATTGCACCGCAGTGTTGCTTGCTAAAATCGTGCCAGATTCCGAATAATATGCTGCACCGCCAGAAATCGCGGCGACTCAACGCAATATCCAACTATTTAACAGGCAGAAAATGGAAAATATTTGCGCCACACGCGATTTCAATGATCACTTTTCGATCATTAATTAAAATTTGATTATTTTTTAATCACGTTGACCTTGGGCTTCTTCCCCCTTATCTGAGGGGCGGAAGTTTCGCCTTTCTGCGGTTATTGCACCACAATGCCCATAGGCCGAAGCATCCCGCCCCGCCGGTTCGCCGGCGGGGTTGTTTATATATGACAATGCGGAACAATCATTGCGCCGCGATGGCAGGCAGATCCGTTGAAATGTCACCGATCACCGATCTGATCTGATTGCGCAACCAGACCAGCCCGACATCCTTGTCCGCCCAGATCGGCCAGTTCATGGTCACCGGCGGGAAGTTCAGCGGAATAGGCATTTCACAGAACACCAGCCCGAATAACGGCGCATATTGCACCGCAATCCTGCGCGGCACAGTCGCAACAATCGGCGCATTCCGGGCAGCGGCAAGCAACGGCATGAAATCTGGTGCGGCCAGAACAACATCAAGATCGATGCCAATCGCACGTAATGCATCCCCAACGCAGCCTTCGACATTTCCGGTCTGAGACAGAACGGCATGACGCGCACCCAGATATGTCTCGCGCGATAATGGCGGCGTCAGCTTGCAGATATCGGGGTTAAAGCAACAGGCCACGCTGGACTCAAACAGCACTTCGCCGATCTGACGGGACTCCTTGCATCCGATTGCCAGATCGATTTCCCCGGCATTCAGCATCAAATCGACCGTTTCAACCGTAATCGAACGACTTACCAGACGCACACCAGGTGCGGTTGATTGCAAATGGTGCACCAATGCTGGCAACAGGACCATTTCCATTTCACCGGTGATACCGATGCGAAATATGCGGTCTGCCGTGTCCGGATCAAAACTGTCCGTCGCCTGAAGCGCACTTTGCGCCTGCGTCAATGCCGCCCGAACCGGCCCGGCAAGGGCGCGCGCCTTTGCGGTTGGCTGCATTTTCTGTCCGACACGGACAAAAAGATCATCCTGCAGCAATATCCGAAGCGTTGACAAATTGTGGCTCATTGCGGACTGACCAATCCGCAATTTTTCGGCAGATTTCGTGACGCTCAGCTCTTGCATCATTGCGTCAAACGCAATCATGAGGTTGAGGTCAAATGACCTTAAATTGAAATGATCAATAGTATCCATGATCCGCATCGATTTGATTACTGACTGATTGGAATATAGCCTTTCTCTATCGCGTTACAAGCTGCCGGTTAAATCCCGGCATTTGATTGAGGGAGAATATTCTGATGCTGTCACGCAGAGACATGCTTAAAGGTTCGCTTGCTGCCGCTGCCATCGGGGCGACGGCCAGCACCGTTTTTATTCCATTGCGCGCCGCGGCCAAGGCACCATTGGTTGGTACACAGGCGCCGGGCTATTACCGCCTGATGGTGGGCAACGTCGAAGTTACCGCACTTTCGGATGGCACCGGGCAGTTTCCACTTGCCGATCTGTATCTCAATACCAGCCCCGAACACGCACGCACGGCCCTTGCCAATGCATTTCAGGGAACTCCGACATCGACATCGGTTAATGCCTATCTTCTGAATTTTGGTGACCGTCTTGTTTTGCTTGATGCTGGGACCAGCGACCTGTTGGGACCGGAACTTGGTAAATTGCCGGACAATATCATCGCATCGGGCTATCACCCCGATCAGATCGACGATGTGGTGATCACCCACATTCATACAGATCATACCGGCGGACTGACGTTTAACGGCAAGAAAGCCTTTCCCAACGCCACGGTGCATGTACCGAAACTCGATGCCGAATACTGGCTGAGCACTGAAAACCGTGACAAGTCGCCGGAAAGTGCCAAGCAATATTTTGATCAGGCCGTCCTATCGACCAAGCCCTATATCGACGGCGGCACACTTTCGACTTACGAGGCCAATGCATCACCCGTTCCGGGCCTGATCAATTCAACACATCGTCCGGGGCACACACCGGGCCACAGCGCTCTTTGGTTCGAAAGCAATGGCGAGAAGTTTGTTTATTGGGGTGACATCACCCATGGTGATGTCATCCAGTTTGACGAACCGGGCGTCTCGATTGCTTTTGATGTCGATCCAGATCAGGCGATCATCACCCGTGAAGCCGCCTTTGCCGAAGCCGTATCAGAAAAATATCTGGTTGCCGGGTGCCATATCGCCTTCCCGGGCATTGGGCATGTCATCGAAGACAGCACGATGTTTGACTGGGTGCCGATGAACTATCGCGCTGACGTCTGATCCGACTTCCCCCGACCCGCGCTTAAGACGCCAGGCGAAAAAAGGGCGACCTGCATCACGCAGGCCGCCCTTGATTTCCGTCATCAACAGAACCGGCTATTCCGGCATCCCGGCACGGATCCACTGCCCCAACTGACCCCGTTCCTCGTCCGTCATTTCGGTCATATTGCCAAGCGGCATGGCACGCCCGATGACGGCCTGCGCCAGAACGCGCTGCGCATTGGCTTTGACCTGTGCGATGTCGTCAAACATCACCCCCATTGGGGCTTCGTCAAAACCTTCATCGGTCGGGTTGGCAGAATGACAGGCCGTGCAGCGAGTCTGAACAATCGCCAGCGCATGATCGGCAGTGATGATTTCCTGATCGGCCAGCTTGGCAGCATCGGGATCATAGGATGCAAACATCGCCAGGATCGCCATGCCCACCGCGGCCGATGGCAGTTGCCAGGCAATCGCCTTACCGCTGCCCCCGGCATTACGCGTGTTAAAGAAATGGCGCACCAACCCACCAATGATCAGGATCAGGCCGACAATCAGCCAAGACTGATCATGGGAAAACAGCATCGAATAATGATTGCTGATCATCATCAGCAAAACCGGCAGGGTCAGATAGTTGTTATGCGTGGATCGCTGTTTGGCCTGCAACCCCAGGGCCGGATCGGGTTTCTCGCCCGCCATCAGGCTAGCGACAACCTTTTTCTGGTTAGGGATGATGATGCGAAACACATTGGCGGCCATGATCGTACCTAGCATCGCACCAACATGGATGAAAGCCCCGCGACCACTAAACACATGGGTAAAGCCATAGGCCGCAACCATTGCCAGAATGAACACGCCAATCGCGAGTTTTCCGGTGCTTTGGCCAATCGGGCTTTTGCACATCAGGTCGTAAATCACCCAACCGGCAAACAGGCTGGCAAGCCCGATCAGGATGGCATCCCATTTGCCAAGCGGCATGACATTCGGATCGATCAGATAGCTCTCCGCACTCCAGTAATACATTGTCACCAGAAGCGCAAAACCGGTCAGCCAGGTGAAATAGGCCTCATACTTGAACCAGTGCAGTTCGGGCGGCATGGATTTCGGCGCAACCATCCATTTATTGACATGGTAAAACCCGCCGCCATGGACCATCCAGGCTTCGCCATAAACGCCTTCATCCATGCCCGGACGCTTACGCAGGCTCAGATCCAGCCAGACGAAGTAAAAGGATGAACCGATCCACGCGATACCGGTAATCAAATGCGCCCAGCGCAGGATCAGATTGATCCAGTCCTGAAACAGAATATCCACCCGTTGAAACCTCCGTCTTGCCGGGCGTCGCTCATACCGCCCCGCTGTCCCCTTGCCGGTTATGCGCATCATGCGACCGCACTGATCCGGAATTATTCCAATCAGAGTCCTAACATAGCGTATCCGGGTGCTCTATTATTAAGGGCAGGTGCATAATCGAAATGACTTTCAAGTTATTTTTTAAAATGGCACAGTAGCCGTCAGGATTTGGAAACACACAAATTCAGAAAATAAAAAAAGCTGTATCAGGAGCCCGCAACCCATGTCCGACTTTGAGGACATCCAGATTTTTGTCCGCGTAGCCGAACTTGGAAACCTGTCTGCCGCCGGGCGCGAGTTGCGCCATTCGGCTGCGGTTGTTTCAAACCGGATTGCGCGCCTTGAAGAACGGCTGGGTGTTCGGCTTTTGAACCGCACAACGCGCCGGGTCAATCTGACGACCGAGGGCGATGTTTATTACCGGCACTGCCTGCGCATTCTGGCCGAAATGCAGGAAGCCGAAAATGCCATCGCCAATCAGAAAAACACCACGCGCGGTCCGGTCACGCTGACCTGCCCGATTGCGTTTGGCAACAAATATGTCGCCCCTATCATCCCGAAATTTGTTGAGAAAAACCCGGACGTTCAGATCAGACTACACCTTTCCGACCGGTTGCTGGACCTGCTGCAGGACAAGGTCGACCTTGCCATTCGCATTGCCGAGTTAAAGGAAAGCTCTTTGATCGTGCGCAAGCTTGCAGCCAATAAACGCATGCTGGTGGCAAGCCCGGCCTATCTGAAACGACATGGCATTCCCAAGGCGCCGGGCGATTTGTTGCATCATAACTGCCTGTTGCTGCGTTTTCCGGGATCACGGCAATATCAATGGACCCTGCATGGTGCCGAGACGGAAGGCCCGGTAACCCTGTCGGTTTCCGGATCCATGGATTCAGATAATGGTGAAGTGCTGACCCGCTGGTGCCTTGATGGGCATGGCATCGCGCTTAAATCCCACTGGGAAGTCGGCGACCATATCCGCAACGGCCAGCTTCAGGTTGTTTTGCCCGATTATACGCCCCCAGCCCATGCGGTTTATGCGCTTTATCCGGAAAACCGTTACCTGCCAACACGTGTGCGGGCCTTTGTCGATTTTCTGGTAAGCGAGTTTGGCGGGACACCGCCATGGGATAAGAGCTGATACCAATTTGTATATCCCCTAAGCACTCTACCAAATGCAGGACGTTTAAGGGCATTTGCTTGTATTAGCTTTTGGTTTCCGACAGATATCCCCCCAAAACAGCCGCAACATTGAATCCGATGACGTCGTGCGCGTAACCGCCTTCCATAACAAACACGGTCTTAAGACCCAATCGCCCGATCATCTGGCCAATCCGGTTAAAATCATCGGTTTGCAGTCTGAAATCGCACAGCGTTTCGGCCTCATGAGCATCAACGCCAAGGGCGATCACCAGGGCTTCGGGCTGCCAGGTGATAATTTTTTGAATAGCCCTTGCAAAACCTTGTGACCACGGCCCGAAATCCGATCCGCCGGACAGCACGATATTCAGGTTCGCCCCCTGCCCGTCCAGACGACCGGTTTCGTTTTCATAACCCATAAAGAACGGGAATTGATGCTTGGGATCGGCGTGGATCGACACGGTCAGAACATCACCACGGTCATAGAAAATATCCTGTGTTCCGTTACCGTGATGGTAATCGATATCAAGGATCGCGACCTTTTTCGCACCTTTGGTAATCATCTGCTGGGCGGCAATGGCAGAGTTATTAAGGAAGCAATATCCGCCATAACGATTGGCATGTGCATGATGCCCCGGCGGGCGGGTCAGGGCAAAGGATGCCTCGCCATCGTTCCAGACGGCATCGGCCGCCGACACAACGGTTTGTGCGCCCCAATAGGCCGCCTTCCATGTCCCCTTGGTGATCGGGGTATCCGATGAAATGGCATATTGCCCAAGACGCGCGCTGATATGAGCGGGATGACCACCGGAGAAACCGGCTGTCGGCCAGACATAGGGAAAAGCATCATGATCATTGCCTGCGGCATTCCAGTCCGCCCAAGCGTTTTCAAGAAAGGACAGATAATCCGCATCATGAATGGCAGCAATCGGTGCCATGCCATGATCGGTCGGGTCAACCAGCTGCGCCTGTACGGAATGGGCCACAGCATCGCGGATGATTGCCATACGGCGGGAATTTTCAAAGCACGGAATCAAGCGTCCATGGTGCATTTCACCATTCCCGTCATGGGAATCGTGGCGGGAATTAAAAAACACACGCATGACTGACTTCCTTTCCGGCAAAGGCGATAAGGGGCATCTATCCCCTTATCGTAGCAGAAAGTTCTTAACAGGTAGCTATTTGCGCGCGGTGCTGTACAGCAGTTCGGCGATGGTATCAAGGAACCCACCCAGCTGTTTGCGCAGATTTTCAGACTCCCGCGCCAGTTTGCCCGCCATATCGCGGGTGGTATCGGCGGCCTCGCCAGTCTGACCGGCCATTTCGGAAACCACGGTGATATTGTCGGTCACTTCCTGTGCGCCGCTGGATGCCTGTTCGACATTGCGGGTGATGTTTGATGACAATGCCGTCTGGGTTTCAACATTATTCGAAATCAGATCCGAACGGATGGCCAGATCATCAATGACAGATGCAATCTCGCGGATCGAATTGACCGATGCCTCGATTGCATTCTGAATATCCTGAACTTTTTCCTCGATCGATTCCGTTGCCTTGCTGGTCTGGTTGGCAAGGCCCTTGACCTCGTTTGCAACCACGGCAAAGCCCTTGCCCGCCTCGCCTGCACGGGCCGCCTCGATGGTCGCATTCAGAGCCAGAAGGTTGGTCTGGGCAGCGATGTCGCGGATAAAGCTGACGACTTCGACAATCTCGCCTGCTGCTGCTTCGAGCTGGCCGATACGCCCATCCGTTTCCTGTGCCAGGCCATTCGCACGATTGGCAATTTCTACCGATTCACGAGCCTGATCGGCAACAGTGCGGATCGACTGATTGAGTTCTTCGGATGCCTCGGACACGCCAGCAACATTGGCCGCCGTTTGACGGGCCGCGGCGGCAACGTTTGTCGAACGCGAACTGGTTTCATGTGCAATACGATTGGCGTCACCCGATGCGCTTGAAAGCGCACCCGCGGCCTCGGCAATCTGATCAACGGCTTCGAATGAACCGCTTTTGAATTCTTCAACGATGGTATTGAAACCGGTCAGTTTTTGTTCAATCGACGCGGTCGCCGCATTGATTTTCTGTGCCGACGTCAGATAGGCCCCGACAAGCCCGGTTTCGACAATCCGACGATAATACCGGTTTTCAGAAACAGCCCCCATCGATGCCGCACTTTCGCGCAAGAAAGCGTCATTTCGGTCAATCAACCTGTTGATCGCGATGAAAAGTTCGCGCATGTCGGGATGACTGTCGACATTGGTAATGCGCGCTTCGTAATCCCCTTCGGCCGCGGCCAGAACAACGTTCAGTGCCTTTTTGATCCCCGATTTGCTAGAACCACCAAATAGCGACATTTTGAAACCTCGAATTAGCAAACAGCCTAAAGGCTTTGAATGAATTTGTCGTATGCCAGACCGGCATCTGAAAGCTTTTGCGCCAGAGCTTTTTCCGCAGCGATCATGCCGTCCTTACGGTTGGCGGTGCTTTCTTCGATCTGGCGGAGTTCCGCATAAAGCGGGATGATCGTGTCTTTAAGAACCTTTGGATCAGCCACCCGACGGTTCGAGTGGTAGCCGATGATTTTGCCATTCGCGTCAAGACTGGGCGTGATATGGGCGTACACCCAGTAATGATCACCATTCTTTGACATGTTGACGACATAAGCGAAGATCTCGTGACCGGCGGCGATTTCATCCCACAGCAATTTGAAAACACAGCGCGGCATATCGGGATGACGAATAAGCGAATGAGGCTGCCCGAGAACTTCCTTTTCATGGTAGTCAGATAGACGCAGGAAAACCTCGTTAGCATATGTAATCCGGCCTTTAAGGTCAGTTTTGCTGACGATCAGTTCTTCCGGCTCGAAATGACGTTCCTTGCCCGTTGGCTTGGCCCTGACTGGCGTTTGGCTCACGTTTCTTTCCCCGATTTTCTGTCCGATTACCTGCTATTTTAGATCACAGCAGTTTGAATGCCCGGATACCATGTAACGATATATCCGCGAATGATAAATGTAAAATATCCATGTGATACATAGACTAAGCGCGATGATAAAAATTAGATAAATATAATTGGCCCCCACAATCCCAACATACAATAGTAGGATCGACCAACGATCATGTCTTGTCAGGCGGTCATCCTTTTGATCTTCTGATAAGGGGGTGTTTGCAGGGAAGCAACATGACAAAAGATCTTCGGGACTTTCCATTTCGCGTGGTGATCCATGAAAAGCGCTCTGCTCAGGGCGTGCTTGACTGGCTGGACAAGAATATCCGCAGCGACAGATGGACCATGGGCATTCGCAATATCGAACTGCCGCGCGCGACCCAATCCGCCCCCATCGTCGATCTGGTGATCTATTTTTCCCGGCGGGAGGATATGGAGCTTTTTCGCGAACGCTGGGCGGGTAAAACGCGCGAGCACAAGGTCAAACTGAAATTCTGGCGCGCTGCACTTTATGCCTTGCTACACCCGAAGATGGAAATGATCGCCTACGAAAAAGTCGATGACAGCCCGAAACGCATCCGTCCGGGGGATCCGGAAACAAGCATCAAGAAGCCCTGAAACGAAACAACCCCGCATCTGATGTGCGGGGTTGTTCAGTACGTCGCCGTTACAGGACGTGCAAATCGTGATTATTTCGGCAGTTCGGCATCAATGCCTTTGATGTACCAGTCCATGCCCAGAAGCATTTCGTCGGTTGCATCTTCGCCTTCCTTGATGCGCAATTCGCCAGCCTGATCATAGATCGGGCCTGCGAACGGATGAATTTCACCTGATGCGATCTTGGCTTCGGTTTCTTCGGCCAGTGCTTTTACGTCGTCCGGCATGTTGGTGTAAGGTGCCATGTCCACCATACCGGAATCAATACCGCCCCATGTGTCGATTGATTCCCAAGTACCATCCATGACAGCCTTGGCGCGTGCGACATAATATTCATCCCAATGGTCAACAATCGCGGTCAACTGTGCCTTCGGGGCGAATTTGATCATGTCGGATGCCTGACCAAAACCAACGATACCGCGGTTCTCGGCAACCTGAAGCGGAGCCGGGCTATCGGTGTGCTGGACCATGATGTCAGCACCCTGATCAATCAGGGCCTTGGCTGCGTCGCCTTCTTTGCCCGGATCGTACCAGGTGTTTGCCCAGACGATTTTGACTTTCACATCCGGGTTAACCGACCATGCACCCAGCATGAAGGCGTTGATGCCACGAACAACTTCCGGGATCGGGAACGAACCGACATAGCCGACAATGTTCGACTTGGTCATTTTACCTGCGATCACACCAGCAACGTAACGGCCTTCATAGAAACGCGCGGCATAGGTCGAAACGTTTGCATCACGTTTGTAACCGGTTGCATGTTCGAATTTCACATTCGGGAACTGCTTGGCGACCTTGACAGTCGGGTTCATGAAACCGAACGAGGTGGTGAAAATCAGGTTATGGCCGGTCTGGGCCAGCTGACGAATCACACGTTCAGCATCGGCACCTTCCGGAACGCTTTCGACGTAACTGGTGGTGGCATTGTCACCAAGGGCCGCTTCGATCGCCTGACGACCGATGTCGTGACGATAGGACCAGCCATGGTCACCAATCGGTCCGACATAAACAAAGCCGGCTTTGACGTCTTCGGCCTGGGCTGCACCCATGCCGAGTGCAAGTGCACCGGTTGCCACAACGGCGGCAAGCGTGCGCTTCACGAGGTTTGCATTCATTATCTGGTCTCCCTGTTAATCAGCTAATCAGGATTTAAACCCAATTGTTTACGCAATCAATGACGTGTTCTTGTCCAGACCAAGACTCAGCCAAACCGGCCTGATGATATCCAGAGATAATATTCAGAACGGCTTGATTGAGTTTTGGTCCGATACGCACTTCCTCCCACCGGGTCGGGGAATCTTTTTGGCGTTCCCCGATCCCGTTGCACCAGCCCTATTGTGCGGGCCGGAACGCCTGCCCGATACAGGCAGGTGCATTCAATCTGATCTTGGCGCGATCACTGGAAATGATCACCAGAACAATCACGGTCGCAAGGTAAGGCAACATCGACATGAATTGTGACGGGACATGAACACCCGCACTTTGCGCATGAAGCTGCAATACCGAAATAAGCCCGAACATATAGGCCCCGGCCAACAATCGCCCCGGACGCCACGTTGCAAACACCACAAGTGCCAATGCGATCCAGCCACGGCCCGCGGTCATGTTTTCGGCCCACATCGGTGTATATGACAGTGACAGATACGCCCCGGCAAGCCCCGCCATTGCCCCACCAAACATGGTCGCCATATAGCGGATTTTGATCACCGAATAACCAATGGCATGCGCGGAATGATGCGAATCACCAACCGCCTTGAGGATCAATCCGCCACGGGTCCGTGACAGGAAAAATCCGACCGCAATCACCATCACAATCGACAGATAAACCAGAAAATCCTGACCAAACAGAATTTCACCAACCAGCGGAATATCGGTCAGAACCGGGATATGAAGCCCCGGAAGCGGTTCAATCGCAAAACCGACAAAGCCGGAGCCAACAAGCGCTGAAAAACCGACCCCGAATATGGTCAGAGCCAGACCCGTTGCCACCTGATTGGCCATAAGGGTCAATGTCAGGAAGGCGAAGATCAACGACATCAGCATTCCGGCAACGATTGCCGCCAGAACACCCAGAATGGCCGATCCGCTTGACGCGGTAACCGCAAAGCCGGAAATCGCCCCGACCAGCATCATGCCTTCGACGCCAAGGTTCAGCACACCGGATTTTTCGGTGATCAGTTCGCCGGTCGACGCCAGCAAAAGCGGGGTCGATGCCGTAATCACAGTCAGCATCAGTGGAATGAGCCAATCCATTATGCGGCCTCCCCTTTGGCAGCAGGGGTTCCGAAACGAACCCGGTACTTGGTCAAAACATCACATGCCAGCAGGAAGAACAGCAAAATCCCCTGGAACAGGCCGGTTACTGCATTTGGCAGCCCCAACGTAATCTGGGCCAATTCCCCCCCTAGGTAGGTCAGCGCCATGATCAGCCCACCAAACAGAATACCCAGCGGATGCAACCGCCCAAGGAAGGCAACGATAATCGCGGTAAAGCCATAACCGGGCGATATGGCGGGTTGCAACTGACCGATAGGTCCGGCAACCTCAAACAGACCGGCAAGACCGGAAAGACCGCCGCCCAGCAACAGGGTAAACCAGACCATGCGTTTCTGCCGGAACCCAACATGACGCGCGGCCTGCGGGGCCTTGCCCACCACGCGCAACTGGAACCCGATCACGGATTTCGACAGCAAAATCCACCCGGCAATCACCACCAGTACCGCAAAGGCCGTTCCAAGATGGACCCGCGTCCCGTCATAAATGATCGGCAACAGGCCTGCATCCGGGAACGGGCGGGATTCAGGGAAGTTGAATCCTTCGGGGTTGCGCCACGGCCCATGCACAAGGAAGCTCAGGAACAGTGTTGCGACATAGGTCAGCATCAGGCTGGTCAGGATTTCGTTGGCATTGAATCTGGTGCGCAAAAGCGCCGGTATCGCCCCCCAGAAGGCCCCGCCAATCGCCCCAAGAACAAACATTGCGGGCAAAAGGAACATGCTTTCACTGTCATGAAAATACAGCGCAAGACCACCGCCGAATATGGCGCCCATGGTCAATTGACCCTCGGCACCGATGTTCCAGACATTGGCGCGGAACCCCATCGACAGCCCGATGGCAATGATCACAAGCGGACTTGCCTTAACAAACAGTTCCGAAAGTCCGTAGCTGTTGTTGATCGGCAGGATGAAGAAAGTATAGAGCGCATCGAACGGGTTCTTGCCCATAAAGGAAAAGATGATCCCGCCGACAAACAGCGTCATGAGAATTGCCAGAACCGGCGACAGATAAACCATCGCCTGACTATGCTGGCGACGGGGTTCAAGCCTGACCAACGTGATCTCCTTCGATAAGCTCTTTCGTCTTCAGGGTTACGTCGCCGTCCAGATCGTGAAGTCCCCCCATCAACAAACCGATTTCCTCGACACTGACGTCGGCCATCGGCCGCGGGGCGGACATCTTGCCTTCGGCCATCACCACCACCTGATCACAAATGGCGAAAATCTCGTCCAGATCCTGCGAAATCACCAGAACCGCCGTGCCCTTCGCCGCCAGATCAAGCAATGCCTGATGGATGGCACTTGCCGCACCGGCATCCACACCCCAGGTCGGTTGGGAAATCACCAGTACGCCCGGATCCTGAAGGATTTCACGCCCGACGATGAATTTCTGGAGGTTGCCCCCCGAAAGGCTTCCGGCCTCGGCCGAGGCGCCGGTGGTGCGTACATCGAATGTCTTGATGATCTTGTCGGCAAAGGTACGGGTCGGCACTTCGCGGATCAGACCACGTGCAGACAACGCCATACGACGAAACGCTGTTAAAAACCCGTTTTCCGACAGGCTCATATCAGGAACGGCACCATGCCCGTTACGTTCTTCGGGCACAAACGCAGCACCAAGCCGACGGCGGCGGCGCGGACCAAAATGCGCAACCGGATTACCATCAATTTTGATGCAGTCGGGCGTGCCGATGATCTCGGTTTCGCCGGCCAGTGCCTGAAACAGCTCGTTCTGGCCATTGCCGGCAACACCGGCAACCCCCATGATTTCCCCGCCCCGCACCTTAAGACCAATCCCCTTAAGGTCGGTGCCGAATTGTTCGTCGCTGATCAGTGAGAGATCGGAAATATCAAGACGCACATCCCCGAATTTGCGTGTCCCGCTGCGATCAGGTGCGGTCAGTTTCTGGCCGATCATCATTTCGGCCATGGATTTCGCCGTTTCCGCGCGCGGATCACACCCGCCAACGACCTTGCCGCCGCGCAAGACGGTCGCCTTCTGACACAGTGCTTTGACTTCGTGCAGCTTGTGGCTGATATACAGGATTGCGCAACCTTCATCGGCAAGACGGCGCAATGTTTCAAACAGCTTTTCGACTTCCTGCGGGGTCAAGACCGATGTCGGCTCGTCCAGAATAAGCAGTTTTGGATTTTGCAGAAGGCATCTGACGATTTCGATCCGCTGACGTTCACCAACCGAAAGTGTATAGACATGCCGATCTGGATCAAGCGGCAGACCATAGGTCTTTTCGACCTCGATCACCTGCTGACGCAGGGCGGCCATATCGCGCACGTCGTTCATCGCCAATGCGATGTTTTCCAGAACCGTCATGGTTTCAAACAGCGAAAAATGCTGGAACACCAGCCCAATGCCCATTTCGCGTGCGTCATGCGGGCTATGGATCGTGACCGGCTTTCCTTCCCACAGCAATGCGCCATGATCGGCCTGCAACACGCCATAGATGATTTTCACAAGCGTACTTTTACCCGCGCCATTTTCCCCCAGAAGGGCATGGATTTCGCCAGGTTCGATACGGAAACTGATATCGTCATTTGCCAGACAGCCCGGAAAGGCCTTGGTCACACCGCGCACTTCAAGCTGTGCCGGTTTCACCCCGCCTGTCATCACCAAGCCTGTATCTGAGCCGGTATTCCCGGTCCTCGAAGTCACTGCTGCCACCCCTATTTTGCGATCCGATCACGCGCACCGTTGGTATTACCCGTTCACGGTTTGCTAATCAAACGGTCTCAATACGCGATTTTATCTTCTTTGGCATCCCAGGCCGCAAAGACATCACGCGCTTCCCCTAAATCCAGATGTTCGCACGGCAGGCTCCGATCCGGGATCGGTTTTGCCACTTCATCATACAGGAATTGATCGTCAAAGCCGATTGCCGCTGCATCATCGCGGGAATTGGCATAATAGATCCGGTCAAGACGCGCCCAATAGATCGCCGAAAGGCACATCGGGCATGGCTCGCAACTGGTGTAAATCTCGCAACCGGCAAGATTGAAGGTACCAAGCTTTTCACAGGCCGCACGGATGGCGCTGACCTCTGCATGAGCGGTCGGATCGTTGCTGGATGTTACCTTGTTCCAGCCTTCGGATATGACTTCGCCGTCCTTGACAATGATTGCCCCGAACGGGCCGCCACAGCCTTCTTCCATTTTTGTCCGCGACAAATTCACGGCATGGAGCATGTGTTTATGCTTGGCATCACACACAGCCAAATCTCCCTATATGAACTCCTGATCCGGTAAACGGATCCTCCTGATCAGGCCGCTATTGGCGCGGCCCTTTATCATTTATATGCCTTGCAATGAAGGCTTTATCATCCGGCAAGGCCGTCTTGTGCGACCCTGTTCACCAGATTTTGCGCCATTCGTGCTTCACGTACGGACAGCAATTGCACTGCAACCGATGCCGCAATGATTGCCGGCTGTTTGCCGGTAATGCCCTGAATTCCAATCGGGCATGTCAAACGACCGATTTCCGTGTCACCCAACCCGCGATCCTTTAATCGCCGGACAAAGCGCGCGCGTTTGGTCTGGCTTCCGATCATGCCGACAAAACCAAGATCATTCCGCATCAAGGCCGCCCGACAGATATCAAAGTCCTGCGCGTGGCTGTGCGTCAGGATAAGCGCGAAGGCATCGGGCGGCATGTCGCCCACCTCGTCCTCGGGCCTTTCGCTTTGATGCAGATGAAGTTTCGGTGTTTCCGGCAGGGTCAGGTATTCATCACGCGAATCGATCAGGTGAATATCGAACGGCAAGGGTGCCAGTGCCTGAACAATCGCCTGCCCGACATGCCCGGCACCAAACAGCCAAAGCGGCGTTGCTCCGTCATCAAGGCGCAGGCACAGCTTCTGCTGCCCCGCCAGATCACACAATCCTCCGCGCCCCCCGGCAAACAGGCGCTCCAATGCATCGGCATCCTGAATACTGGCCGTTTCAAGATGTTGGCTTTCGCCCATCGATAAAATCGCCCAAGCACGATGAACAGGACCGGCATTGCTTTGCGTATTTCGGATCGCTGTCGCCAACTGATGCTTTTGCATCGAGCTCAGCAGGTGAAACGCAATATCGACAGAACCGCCGCAGCATTGGCCAAGCCCTGGCCCCAACGGGAATGGAACCAGTTCCGCATCAAAATCCCGCCCCAGATTCAGGATTTCACGCGCCTGAACCGTCACCTGATGTTCCAGATTGCCACCACCAACCGTCCCGACAATGTCGGCTTCACTGATCAGCATAAATGCCCCTGCCTCGCGAGGGGTGGACCCGCGAATGGCCGCCACACTGACCAGCATCACCGGATCGGATGATTGCAACACAGCAATATGGGCGTCGGGTGACAGGCGCATGATGTCTATTCCCCCGCAGCCGGAACCGCATCATGACTTTGGGCAATCATGCCCTTGGCCACATTGGCGACCGCATTCAGGACGGCCTCGGGCGTTGCCGGGGCATTCAGCATCGGGATCACCTTGTAATCCCCGACCGATGCGATCGCATCAGCAATGGCACGATGCACTGAAATCGCCAGCATCAGCGGCGGCTCACCAACAGCTTTTGATCGGTGAATGGTTTTTTCAACGTTTCTTCCGGATGACCACAATTCAAGACGAAAATCTTCCGGTCGATCCGAACATGCGGGAATTTTATAGGTAGAAGGCGCATGCGTTCGTAAACGACCTGCATCATCCCACCACAATTCCTCGGATGTCAGCCACCCCATGCCTTGAATAAAACCGCCTTCGATCTGACCGCGGTCAATCGCCGGGTTCAGCGACCGGCCGACATCGTGGCTGATATCAACGCGTGTGACCTTATATTCGCCCGTCAGGGTGTCGATCATCACCTCGGAACAGGCCACGCCATAGGCGAAGTAATAGAATGGCCGACCCGACGCGGTTTCACGGTCGTAATGGATTTTCGGCGTCGCGTAATAGCCCGTCGCCGAAAGCGAAACACGCGCCAGATAAGCCTGTTTGACCAGATCGGCAAATTCCAGTTCGGTCACATCACCAACAATCACCCGGCCCGGAACAAACCGGACGGCAGCCTCGGCAACACCGTATTTCTCAGCCGCAAAAGCAATCAGGCGCGATTTGATGATAATCGCGGCATCGCGCGCGGCCATGCCGTTCATATCCGCGCCGCTTGAGGCTGCAGTTGCCGATGTGTTGGGAACCTTGCCGGTATTGGTTGCCGTGATCTTGATCCGGTCGAGATCGATCTGGAATTCCTCGGCCACGACCTGGGCGACCTTGATAAACAGACCCTGCCCCATTTCCGTCCCGCCATGGTTCAGATGCACCGATCCGTCCTGATAAATATGGATCAATGCGCCCGCCTGATTAAGGAAGGTCGTGGTAAAGGAAATACCGAACTTGACTGGCGTAATCGAAATACCGCGCTTGATCACCGGGCTTTGCGCATTGAACGCGTCGATTTCCTCGCGGCGCTTGCGATAGTCGCAAGATGCCAGAATATCGTTCGTCAGTTCCGCAAGGACATTATCCTCGACCGTCATGTGATAGGGCGTCGTGTTGCGGTCGGTTGTCCCGTAATAGTTGACGATCCGCACATCAAGCGGATCGCGGCCAATCGTCATGGCGATTTCATCGATGATCCGTTCAATCGCAACCATGCCCTGCGGCCCGCCAAAGCCTCGAAACGCGGTATTGGACACCAGATTGGTTTTGCAGCGATAGGACCGGATTTCGACATCGCCAAGGAAATAAGCATTGTCGGTATGGAACATCGCACGATCACAGATCGCGGCCGACAGATCGGCCGAGAAACCGCAATTGGCAGCATATTGAATATCCAACCCGCAAATCCGACCATCATCATCAAAACCGACATCATATTCGACGATAAAGTCATGGCGTTTGCCGGTCATGACCATGTCATCATCGCGATCCAGACGCATTTTCGCCGGGCGACCGGTTTTAACCGCAACAATCGCCGCCAGTGCCGCCCATTGTGATGCCTGCGTTTCCTTGCCACCGAAACCACCGCCCATACGGCGCACTTCGACGGTTACCGCATTGGCCGGACGACCAAGGACATTGGCGATATTGTGCTGAACCTCGGACGGATGCTGGGTCGAGCAATGCAAAAGCACATCACCATCTTCCTGCGGAATGGCAAAGGTGATCTGACCTTCGAGATAGAAATGGTCCTGCCCGCCGATTTCCATCACCCCGGACCGGCGATGTTTGGCGCGCGCCAGTGCCGATTTGGCATCGCCCTGCGCCATGACATGGGGCGGTGCAACGAATTGCTGTTTTTCAAGTGCTTCCTTGACGCTCAGGATCGCGGGCAGTTCTTCATATTCGATCTCGGCCAGCTTGACAGCATTGCGTGCCTGTTCGCGGGTTTCGGCGGCGACACAGAAAACCGGCTGACCGTAAAACTGAACAATCCCGTCGGGCAGAACCGGATCATCATGGGTATGGGCGGGTGACACGTCATTGACACCCGGCACATCATCCGCTGTCAGGACACACACCACACCGGGTGCGGATCGCACCTTTGACAGATCCATCTTCGTGATTCTGCCATGTGCGATTGTCGCCGCACCGGGGGCCAGATGAAGAGTGCCGAACGGTTCAAGAATATCGTCAACATAAACCGCTTCGCCCGCAACATGCTTCGGACCGCTGTCATGCTTGCTGGCAGACCGAACCCCGCCCGAAAGCCCCGGTGTCGGCGCCAGAAGCTCACCCGGGTCTTTGGTATCGATGGCTTTGGATGCGTTGTCAGACATGGGCAGCCTCCCTGCCAACCAGACGGGTGGCAATTTCAGGTGCCGTTGTTTCAATAAACAGTTTGGTCAAAAGGTTCTGCGCGACCAGCATGCGGTATTCTTTTGATGCCCGCATATCCGACATCGGTGCAAAATCCCTGGTCAGGGCCAGTTGCGCCGCGTTCAGACTGGCCTCGTTCCAATCCTTGCCAATCAGGGCCGCCTCGCACTTTTTGGCCCGCATCGGTGTTCCGGCCATGCCACCAAATGCCGCCCGGAACTCGACAACCTTGCCGCCATCAATCCGAATGGCAAAGGCCGCAAGAACCGCCGTAATATCCTGATCAAACCGTTTGGAAATCTTGTAGGCCTTGAACTGCACCCCGGCCGCAGGCTTCGGAACGATGATGCTTTCGACGAACTCGCCCTTGGCCCGGTCCTGCTTGCCATAGGTGATAAAGAAATCTTCAAGGGCAACTTCGCGACGGATATCGCCCATGCGCAGGGCAATGCGCGCGTCCAGTGCAATCAGGGCAGGCGGTGTATCGCCAATTGGCGATCCATTGGCGATATTGCCACCAACCGTCCCCGCATTGCGGATTTGCCGTGACCCGATCCGGCGGACCAGCTCTCCGACATCACCGGCAATCATGCCAAGTGCGTTATGGGCATCGCTATAAGTCACACCGGCACCGATAGTCAGAACACCATCCTTTTCCCGGACCGATTTAAGATCCGCGACATCCCCGATATAAATGATCGGATCAAGCCGTTTGAGCATCTTAGTCACCCAAAGCCCGACATCCGTCCCGCCCGCCAGCACCGTCGCATCGGGATGGGCCACCAAAAGTGCGGCCAGTTCATCGCTGCTGCGGGGGGCGAAATAACGCCCCACCGGCATTTCAAGTGCCAGCATGTCGGCACCTTCGACCATCGTGGACAATCGGGTCGCGATATCGGAACGGCGTTTTTGTTCGACCGGATCGGTTGCGCTTATGCCACCGGCCTTGCGGGCGGCTTCGATGATTGGTCCGTAACCGGTGCAACGGCAAAGGTTCCCGGCAAGGGCATCATTGATGGCACCCCGGTCATCCTCGCCCCCATCCAGCCAAAGCTGATACAGGCTCATGACAAAGCCCGGCGTACAGAAACCGCATTGCGACCCATGGGTTTCCACAATGGCCTGCTGCACAGGATGCAGGCTGCCATCTTCGGATTTAAGATGTTCAACAGCCAGAAGCTGCTTCCCATCAAGGGTCGGCATAAACTGGATACAGGCATTGACCGTCCGGTAACGCATGCTGCCCTGACTATTCGGTTCGCCCAGAATGACCGTGCAGGCACCGCAATCGCCCTCGGCACAGCCTTCTTTGGTGCCGGTCTTGCGCTCGTTTAAGCGCAGCCAGTTCAAAACCGTCATTTGCGGATCGATATCGCGCAGGCGACGTTCCTCGTTTCCGAACAGAAACCGGATATCATCGCGTGTATCAAGGGCCGGTTTGGTCATGATGGCCTCAGCTACCGCGATAGGTGGAATAGCCAAACGGCGAAAGCAGCAGCGGCACATGATAATGCGCCTGCGCATCTGAAATACCGAACCGGATTACAACCTGATCAAGGAATTTCGGTTCCGGCAGATCAAGACCGATGTCATCGAAATACGCACCTGCATGAAAGACAAGCTGATACTCGCCCGGCTTGAACGAAGCACCATCAAGCATTGGCGCATCGGTTCGCCCGTCGGCATTGGTTACGGCTTCGGCGACCAGATCATCATGGCCGTCACCAAAACGGTGCAGCTCGATCCGGATGCCGCCCGCCGGGCAACCTTTTGCCGTATCTAGAACATGGGTAGTCAGTCGTCCCATGCCGGGCCTCCTCTTTTCTCTCTCATGCGGTGGTCGGTCGCTTCTTCCCTGGTCGGCTTTTCTGGTTGATCGTTTTATGCCGAACGAATTTATAGCGTTTCAAAAAGGTCGCATTAGGACACGGATCGTGGAAAGAGGTGATAAAGTGAAACTATATCAATAATTCTTTGAAAAACGATTGCCACAGCTTCGTGCAGAATACTATCAAAGCCGGATAAAAAGCTTCTAAAAGCCAATAAAAAACCGGCCAAAGCGATTTCCCGTCCAGGAACATTATCAAAGTCATATTGATAGTGCGGCATAATCATCCATCAATCAGCGCGCAGGAGTTCTTCCTTGCTGCGCTGCGACCTATGGTTAATGCTACACCAAACAGCCCGCATGACAAAGCCGGGCGTTGCGATATCAGGAGAGGCCAAAGATGACCGAACAAAATTATGCACGCGACCTGATTGGCTATGGCCCCAATCCGCCAAAGGCCAACTGGCCGGGCAAGGCCCGTGTTGCGGTCCAATTCGTGCTGAATTACGAGGAAGGCGGTGAAAACTGCGTTCTACACGGGGATCGCGCGTCCGAGGCATTTCTGTCGGAAATCATCGGTGCCGACATGCGCGAAGGCGTTCGCCATATGAGCATGGAGTCGATTTACGAATATGGTTCGCGCGTTGGTGTCTGGCGCATCCTTAACCTGTTCCGCGAACGGCAAATTCCGATCACCATCTTTGCCGTTGCCATGGCGCTGGCCCGTCACCCGAAGGTTGGCGAAGTCGCGATGCGCGATGGTCATGAAATCTGCTCGCACGGCTATCGCTGGATCGATTATCAATACTTCCCCGAAGAACTTGAACGCGAACATCTTTACAAGGCGATCGACATCATCAGGGATGTGACCGGGGAGCGCCCGCTTGGCTGGTATACCGGGCGTACAAGCCCGAACACCCGACGGCTTGTCGCCGAAGAAGGCGGCTTCCTGTATGACGCCGATGATTACAGCGACGAACTGCCTTTCTGGTCAACTCTGACAGACACACCGCATCTGATCGTTCCCTATACGCTTGACGTCAACGACATGCGCTTTGCCGCCATGCAGGGCTTCAATTCCGGTGAACAGTATTTCCAGTATCTGAAAGACAGTTTTGATACGCTTTACGAAGAAGGTGCCGAAACGCCGCGGATGCTATCGGTTGGTTTACATTGCCGTCTTGTCGGCCGGCCGGGGCGGTTTGCAGCCCTGAAACGCTTTGTCGATTATGTGCGCGGTCATGATGATGTCTGGTTTGCACGTCGCGTCGATATTGCGCGTCACTGGCGTGAACATCATCCGTTTACCGAAAACAAATAAGCATCAAGAAAAACAAGAACTGAAATGGCCGTTATGACCAAACCTGAAAAATCATTGTTCGAAACCCGACCGCCCAGCACCTTGGCGCAAAGCGCCTTTGTCTCGCTGTATGGCGGGGTTTACGAACATTCCCCCTGGATCGCAAAGCAGCTTTATGATCGCGGCATCACGTCTGCCCTTGATGCCCCCGATGCGCTCGCCGATGCCATGGCAGCCGTGGTAAATGGCGCGGTTGGCGATGACAAACTGACACTGCTTCGCGCCCACCCTGATCTTGCAGGCAAGCTTGCCTTGGCGGAACTGACGCATTCCTCGCAGAATGAACAAACCGGTGCCGGACTTGATCAATGTACGCCCGATGAACTTGCCCGGTTTACGAAATTGAATGACGACTACAAAAAGAAGTTCGGTTTCCCGTTCATCTTTGCGGTCAAAGGGTTCCATCGGACCGACATCCTGAACGCATTCGAACGCCGCGTTAAAAACGATGTTGAAACCGAATTTAACGAGGCCATCAATCAGGTACACCGTATCGCCAAGCTGCGCCTCGAAGCCCTTTGATCGCCAATGACTGGCCCGAACAAAATAACCAATAATCAGGATTTAAAAGCCATGAGCCACCACACAAACCTTGATGCCCCGGAATTTACCCGGCGTTTTGTCAATCTGGCCGACGAACGTCTGGGCGCAGAAGCAATCTTTGCGACCGACGATTTCTTTGCCGACAAGCAACGCATGTTGCAAACCGCCGATGCCATTTTTTATCCGGATAAATATGATGACAATGGCAAGTGGATGGATGGCTGGGAAAGCCGCCGGAAACGTGTGGAAGGTCATGATTACTGTGTGGTACGGCTGGCAACATCGGGCCGGATTTACGGTGTCGATATCGATACCAGCCACTTCACCGGCAACTTCCCGCCCGCCGCATCGCTAGAGGCATGCTATTGCCCGGATGGTGATCCCGCCGAAGATACAACCTGGATCGAAATTGTTGCCCCGATCGGGTTGCGTGCCGGTGTCGGCGCAGAAGCCCACCATTATGCTGACGTCACGGCAGAGGGCGTTTTCACCCATGTCCGCCTGCATATCTATCCCGATGGAGGCATTGCCCGTCTGCGCGTTTATGGCCGCCCGGATCGGGACTGGTCAAAAATGGCAAGCAGTGCCGATCAGATTGATCTGGCAGCCATGATCAATGGCGGCGTGGTCCTGACATGGTCGGATGCCCATTATGGCAACCCGAATGCCATTCTGGCCCCGGGCAGAGGCATCAATATGGGTGATGGCTGGGAAACCAGACGGCGCCGCGAACCCGGCAACGAGTGGCTTATCGTTGAGCTCGGCCATCCTGGCGAGATCGAGAAAATCATCGTCGACACCTGCCACTTCAAGGGCAACTATCCCGACCGGGTTTCCATTCAGGCCGCCTATGTGGATGGTGAAAAGGATAAGTCGCTGCGCGCACGTTCGATGTTCTGGCAAACCATTTTGCCTGAACAGAAAATGCAGGCCGACCATATCCACGAATTTGATGCGTCGGTCATCGCCAAGCTCGGCCCGGTATCGCATTTGCGCGTCAATTCCATTCCCGATGGCGGGATCAGCCGCCTGCGCATTCTTGGCAAACCGGCAAAGCGATAAGACTATGAAACTGAAAGTCGAACCGCTAAACCCCGCGGCTTTTGCCCCGTTTGGCGAGGTGATATCCACCGCCACCGCGCGGGACGAATATAAAATCAATCTGGGGACAACAACGCGGTTTCACGACATATCGCGCGTTGATGTCGGGGACGAAGGTGGCATACCAATCATCAGCATTTTTCGCGGCACACCGCGCCCGATGCCGATTGAAATCAAAATGATGGAACGCCATCCACTGGGCTCCCAGGCGTTCGTGCCTCTAAGCGGTCAGAAGTTCCTGATTGTTGTGGCAGAGGGTTCAGATACCCCTGCCCTCGAAGACCTACGCGCCTTTATCTCGGACGGGACACAAGGTGTGACTTATGCCAAGAATGTCTGGCACCACCCGCTTCTGGCGCTTGAACCAGAAAGTGATTTTCTGATCGTGGATCGCAGCGGCCCGGGCAACAACCTGAACGAAATTGATCTGCCGATGGTTGATGATACGCCTGTAACGCTTGACTGGCCCCAGACTTGAGAAAACGATCACAAGACATTGCACCCTGATCAATTGCGATCAGGGTCGTTTTGCCAGTCCCTGATTGCCAAGATACCGGTGCAGTTCGCTGGAATCACCGACAACATCCTCGGCCCCGGCCTGCATTAACATTTCGGCATCTTGCGGATTTCGATGGCCTCCACCAAGAAATCCGACGGATCGCATCCCGGCCGCCCCGGCGGCAATAATCCCGGCGGGGCTGTCTTCGATCACAAGACAGTTTTCCGGTTTGGAACCGCATTCCCGCGCCGCATGCAGGAAGATATCCGGGGCCGGTTTGCCATTTGCCACTTCCTCGACCGAGAAAATCCGCGCCTCGAAGAAATCAAGCAAACCGGTATTTCCAAGACAGGTATCAAGGCGTGCCAAATCACTGCCCGATGCAACGCAAACCGGCACATCAAGTGATTTCAGAACCGCGTCAATGCCACCAATCGCCCGCAGATCTGTTTCAAAAAGACTTCCGAGCAGATCTTCACATTCTTTCTGATACTGCACGGCGTCAATCGCGGTTGCGTGATCATTATTCAGGCAGTCGACCATCCCGGCATAGGACACACCGCCAAAACGGCGCGCCAGGTCATCCGACGAGACTTCAATGCCATAGCCTGCAAGTATCTGAACATCGACGGCAAACGACAGCACTTCACTATCGATCAGCACCCCATCGCAATCAAAGATGACAAGATTGATCACTGTGTTGCCGCGCCGCCACCCAGATCAAGGGCAAGCAACCGTTTCTGGATTTCCTGTGACAGCACCGCACTTGGCTGCGCCTCAAGGGCGCGCTGATAAGCCGCGCGTGCCATTTCGGTTTTGCCCATCGCAAGGGCATTTTCGGCAAAATGCGCAAGATGTTCAGCCGTCGGCATTGCCTTGTTTACAGCCACAAATATCTCTTCTGCTTCCTGATATTTGCCCTGCTTATAAAGCACCAGCCCGTAGGTATCGAGCGCACCGGGATCACCGGGTGCAACCTGCAAGGCACGCTTGATCAGACGTTCTGCTTCACCCAAATTTTCACCACGAACCGCATAATGGAAGGCAAGCCAGTTCGCCGCACCGGCATTCCCCGCATTCGATGCCTGCGTTGCTTCTGCCAGCATGGTGTTGCGATAGGTTTCCATCACCGCCTTGATGGCATCGCTATCAAGACCATCAACCCATGTCAGACCGACACGGACCGCCTTGCATCCCTTGCCACCCTTTTCCTGACAAAGGGCAACGGATTCTTCAACCGCGCCCAGCACGGTCGCGCTCGGCCCGGCGGCATATTCAACCCCTGCCTCGTCACGCGATAGCGCCTTGAAATCGATCATCGCCCGGTATCGTTCGTCAACCGGCTTTTCCGCCGGGCTTGCGAACATATCCTGAGGCTCCCATTTCGCAGAGGTATCGCCGCAGGCCGCCAGCGTTAGAAGGGCCAGGCCCGCAATGAGATGATGTGTCCGGATCAACAAAGCAGTCATTCCCTGATGCTGTTTCATGTGATGACAAAGCATAGCCTGTCCCGATTAGGCAGGCGTTAACGATACTGGCCCCACTGCACCCCACCGATCAAAAGATCGGAATAACGGGGTGAAACCGCTTTGAAATTACCATCGGCAAGATCACGCAACATTGCCGCATGGTCGATTTCGTTCTGGCCATGGAAGAAACTGGTCACAATCTGCCAATCATCATCCGCGACCTCATAACGATAGATATCAACATAATCACGCGCCGTGAAAAAGGCTGCTTCTTCCATTCCATCGCCGTCAAGATCGACCAGCAACAATGCGCACTGGTCCGGGGCTCCTGTGCCTGAACCTTCCTTGCGACAGAAGCGGCGATCATATTCAAGCTGTGCTTCAAGCAATCCGGTTACGGCTTCCCCAGGCACGCGATATTCCGCAGGATAAACCGGAATATTGTCAATTTCGCCCATCACCCGTCCGGCATCGGAATCGATATGGCTGCGCAGTTCAGCAAGTGGCGGCACCGTGTCGGGTTTTGCCACGTCAAGTTCAGCAAGTGCCTTCTCGCCCGGCATTCCAAGATTTCGGGCAATGAAAGAAAGATCAGCCGTGTCCCAGTCTGCCATCGACAAAAGACGGCTTTGCTGATTGCGCGCCGAAATGCTGACCGGGTCAAGCAACGGCAGATGTATGATAAAGGCCGTCAGGGCCCCACAAATCGCGATATGGCCAAACGCCCGGCGCAACGATACCGGGGTTGACTGGCGACGGCCAAATGCCGCCACCGAAAGCCATATCGTCGCCATCAAGACAAATACCGCCGCCCAGATCGCATAAATCCGCGATGGGGTCAGTCCGTATTCACGCACCCGGATATAAATCGTTGCCATCGCAATCAGGGCAAAAATCGGTGCCATCCACAATGTAAAGCGAAAGACACGATCACCGATCCGGCCAAACAAGGTTACACCTTCGCCTGCCTGCACCGCCCCAAACAGTAGGTAACTTAACCCTGCTGCGGCGGCCATCACGGTCCACCAGACACCAAATTCCTGATCCAGCAGAACTTCCCAGCCACCCAATGCCGCCGCAATCAGAAACAGGAAAAGCCCCAGAGCCTGAATCGGATAAAGAATGCGGAACATTCCGCCAATCACTTGGCGGACCGGGATCAGAAGCCCCGATTTTTCACGCGCAATGAGGATACCTGTGGCAAAAGCCGCCCCCGAAAGGGGCATCGCAACATACGCCTCACTGATCAGGTCCCAAATCTGGTCGATCCCCACCAGCATAAACAGCGAAGACAAGGCATAAAGAACGGGCCAGACAACACCAACCCCGACCAAACCAAATGCCAATGCCAGCTTGATTGACCAGATTTCGGGCACCAGTGCCGCCCGATCCGGATAGTTTGGTAAAACAGTCGTCTGCAACGGCCCCCATATCCGCCATATGGCGACAGCAAGCCCGACCCAAAACGCCTGACAGGCGAGCAAACCTAAAATGGCGACATCATCGGTATGATCGAACCCGACCAGATGCTGAAATGCCAGCACCTGAAGGGCTGCGAGGGTTGGTAAAACAAACGTCACCGCAAGATCATCACGCAGACGACGCACGCCAATGGCAAACCAGCTGCAATAGGCCAGTGCGGCAATAAAGGTCATTAGACTCGCCAGAAGATAGTCATCCTCCCAGCGATAATCGATCAGATACCAGAATGCGAAGCCATATGCCGCGCCGCTAAGGGGGAACAGCCAATGCGCTTTTTTCATCGGTTTGCCTTTGCTCGTGCCCGATTGTTCGGGTCAGGTTGTCTTTATAAACAGTATTAAAACAGAAAAAGCCGCCGGGATCATCCGATCTCCGGCGGCTTTAACTTTTTGTCTTAAAAAGACTTTTTTATGGTCTAAGCCGATCAGGCGCGGCGTTCTGCGATCATCTTTTTGATTTCGGTGATCGCCAATGCCGGGTTCAGGCCTTTCGGGCAGGTATTGGTGCAGTTCATGATCGTGTGGCAACGATACAGGCGGAACGGATCTTCGAGCGCGTCGAGACGTTCACCGGTATATTCATCACGCGAGTCAGCCAGCCAACGATAAGCCTGCAACAGAACAGCCGGGCCGAGATAACGGTCGGAGTTCCACCAGTAAGACGGGCACGCGGTCGAGCAGGAGAAGCACAGGATGCATTCCCACAGACCGTCAAGCTTCGCGCGTTCTTCACGCGACTGCAGACGCTCGCCATCGGGCGGAGTCGGGCTATCGGCCTTCAGCCACGGCTCGATCGAGGCGAGCTGTGCATAAGGCTGCGACAGATCCGGCACCAGATCCTTGACCACCGGCATATGCGGCAGCGGATAGATTTTGACCTCGCCCTTGATGTCCTCGATCGGTTTCAGACACGCAAGCGTGTTGCGACCGTCGATATTCATCGCGCACGAACCGCAAATGCCTTCGCGACAAGAACGACGGAATGTCAGGGTCGCGTCGATCTCGTTCTTGATCTTGATCAGCGCATCAAGAACCATCGGACCGCACTTATCAAGGTCAATGTCGTAAGTATCGGTACGCGGGTTATCGCCACTGTCAGGATCATAACGATAGATCTTGAAGCTGCGGGTGTTTGTCGCGTCAGCCGGTGCAGAGAACGACTTGCCCTCTTTAACGACCGAATTGGCGGGAAGATTGAATTCTACCATCTCTCAAATCCTCTCTTGCCGCGCCTTAATAGACGCGCTCTTTCGGCTCGATATACGACACTTCATCTGTAAGGGTGAAGTTATTGACCGGACGATAGGTCAGATCAACGCCATACCCTTTGTCCCAATCGACAGTCGCAATCGTGTGCTTCATCCAGACTTCGTCATCACGCTTCGGATAATCCTCGTGGGCATGTGCCCCGCGTGATTCGTGACGGGCCTCGGCGGAATTCATGGTTGCAGCAGCGCAGACCATGAGGTTTTCGAGTTCCATCGTTTCGACGAGATCGGAGTTCCAGATCAGCGAACGATCCGACACGGCAACATCAGGAAGCGTTGCTGCGGTCGCGGAAAGCTTTTCGACACCTTCCTTGAGAATCTCGGCAGTACGGAACACGCCGCAATTGCCCTGCATGACGCGCTGCATTTCCAGACGGATTTCGGCGGTCGGACGAGAACCCTTTGCCCAACGCAGACGGTCGAAACGTGCAATAGCCTCGTCGCCATCGGTGGTTTTGAGTTCCTTGTAGGATGCCTTGGCATCGACGACTTCGGCGGCGTGCAAGCCACATGCACGACCAAAAACAACAAGGTCGAGCAACGAGTTGGTGCCAAGACGGTTTGCACCGTGGACCGACACGCAGGCCGCTTCGCCGGCCGCCATCAGACCCGGAACGATTGCGTTCGGGTTATCCGCGGTCGGACGCAGGACTTCGCCCTTATAGTTGGTCGGAATGCCGCCCATGTTGTAATGAACCGTCGGCAGGACCGGGATCGGTTCCTTGGTCGCATCAACACCGGCAAAGATTTTTGCGGTTTCGGTAATACCCGGCAGACGTTCCCACAGCACTTCCGAACCAAGATGTTCAAGGTGCAGGTGGATGTATTCACCGTGTTCGCCAACACCGCGACCATCACGGATTTCCTGTGCCATACCGCGCGAAACGACGTCACGTGACGCAAGGTCCTTAACGGTCGGTGCGTAACGTTCCATGAAACGTTCGCCTTCGGAGTTGGTCAGATAACCGCCCTCGCCACGCGCACCTTCGGTGATCAGGCAGCCAGAACCGTAAATGCCGGTCGGGTGGAACTGAACGAATTCCATGTCCTGAAGACCAAGGCCTGCACGTGCGACCATGCCATGACCGTCACCGGTGCAGGTATGGGCCGAGGTGCAGCTAAAGAATGCGCGACCATAACCGCCCGACGCCAGAATGGTCATCTTGGCGTTGAAACGATGGATTTCACCGGTATCAAGATCCCAGGCGACCAGACCTTTGCACGACCCGTCGTCACCCATGATCAGATCAAGGGCGATATATTCGACAAAGAATTCGGCTTTGTGTTTCAGGCACTGCTGATACAGGGTGTGCAGCATGGCATGACCGGTACGGTCAGCCGCGGCACAGGCACGTTCGACCGGCGCTTTACCGTGGTCACGGGTATGACCACCGAACGGACGCTGATAGATTTTACCATCTTCGGTCCGCGAGAACGGCATGCCGTAATGTTCAAGTTCATGAACAGCCGGAACAGCGTTACGGCACATATATTCGATCGCGTCCTGGTCACCGAGCCAGTCGGAGCCCTTGACGGTGTCATACATATGCCACTGCCAGTGATCTTCGGACATGTTGCCAAGTGATGCACCAATGCCGCCCTGCGCCGCAACGGTGTGCGAGCGGGTCGGGAAGACCTTGGTGATACAGGCGGTTTTCAGTCCGGCTTCGACCGTACCAAGCGTCGCACGAAGACCGGCGCCGCCTGCGCCCATAACAACGACGTCGTAGTTATGGTCGATAATTTTATATGATTCGCTCATTGGTTCAGGCTCCGGCAAAAACGATACGCATGACCGACACGATGGCAGCAACCGACAGGAATGCGGCCACAGCCTTGATCAGGAACAGCGATACGATTTCTGCTTTACGGTTGTGCACATAATCCTCGATCACGACCTGAAGGCCGTGCGTGAAGTGCACAGAAACACTGATGATCATCAGGATCATCATGGTCGAATGGAAATACGAGCTCAGCCAATCACGGACTGCATCATAGTCGGCCGTATGGCCAGACAGGATCGATATGATGAACCAGATGCCGAGCGGAAGGTTTGCGACAGCGGTAACGCGCTGGGTCCACCAGTGCGACGAGCCACTTTTAGCAGAACCGAGGCCGCGAACACGGCCCAGATCGGATTGCATTTTCATGACAGGTTTGTCCCCTCTTGCCCGGCCTTAGGCCAGACCGATAATCCAGGTAAGAATGGTCAGCACGATTGCCGCGCCAAAGACGATCGGGTTGCCTTTTCTGGCGCCCTCATTCGTCAGGCCGCGACCGGTATCCCAGACAAGGTGCCGGACACCGTTGCAAGCATGGTAATAAAATGCCGCCGTCCAACCGAACAGCAGCAGCAGACCAAACCACGAGGTGAAAAATGCGTGATAGCCGTCAAATGCATCACGACCAGCGCCGGCACCAATCAGCCAGGACGCCAGAAATACGAAACCAATGGCAAGACCGACACCCATCGCACGGAACGAAATGGACATCTTGGCTGCCATCGGAAGCCGGTACACCTGCAAGTGCGGAGACAGCGGCCGATTGGCTTTGCTCATAGCGGATTTGCCTCTTCTCAAAGTAGCTGGCGGGAAAGCAGGGTTTATTTACCCATGCAACGGGTTTGAGTCAATCTAGACACCTTTGAAATCCAAAGAAATCCGCGATCAAATTCCGTTTTCGCCTCGGTTAAACTACGTAGTTGACCTCTCTTGTGCCGTCTACGACCCGCGGGAAGGGCCAAGGGTTCCCCCTTAATGCAGAAAACGGCGTAACGTGCATTTAGCAATCGCACAATTAGACCTTAATACGCAAGACTGCACCTGCCAGATTATCTGGGAATTAAAACGGTATAATCAAAGTCCAGAAGAACGCCGGAGTCATATTTTCCTTCTGCGTCACGTAACGGGAAGTCAGATGCCTGCCGATCGCGCACCGCAACAAGACGCAAACGAAGCGCACCGATGTCTCGCCGCCCCGGAATTTCAAACTTGTCCAGCACCTCCGACCAAGCAAACACCGTATCGCCGGCAAAAGCCGGATTAGCATGCGCACCGGCATTAATCGCAGCAATACGAAAACCGTTGCCAAGCCCGTTAAAGGACAATGCACGTGCCAGTGAAATGATGTGCCCACCATAAATCAGCCGCTTGCCAAACCGCCCGGCACCTGCCGCAACCTGATCAAAGTGAACCTTGGCCGTGTTCTGGTAAAGACGGGTTGCGATCTGGTGTTCGGCTTCTTCGATGGTCATGCCATCGATATGATCGATTTTTTCGCCAATCGCATATTCACCCCAACGATGGGATGCCCCGGCCAGCTCAAAATCATAGGCCGACAGATCAAGGCTTTTGGGTATCTGCAATGCCTCTGGCGCAACAACGCCTGGCAATTCAGGAAGAACTGTTTCAGGTGCCCCGGCACTTTCATCATGTTTGCGCACCATGACCCAGCGATTGTAATCCAGCACCATCTCGCCGCGCTGATTACGACCGATGGAATTGACGTAAACCACACCGCTCTTGCCGTTCGAGTTTTCCTTAAGCCCGATCACGGTCGATACCGTACTGACCGTATCGCCAGGATAGACCGGCGCGCCAAACACCCCACCGGCATAACCAAGATTGGCAACCGCATTTAACGACACATCTGGCACGGTTTTGCCAAAAACCATATGAAACGCCAGAAAATCATCCACAGGCGCGCGATCAAACCCGATCCGCCGGGCAAATTCATCAGATGACTGCACCGCAAAACGGGAACCATAAAGGCCGGTATAAAGTGCGACATCACCGGTCGTGATCGTGCGCGGTGTTGCGTGGCGCATTTCCTGACCGATGCGGAAATCCTCAAAATAATTTCCGGGATTTGTTTTCGATGCCATGGTGCCTCCCTGCATTTATGGCGCTTGGTCTGACGGGATGGCATGCCGGTTCTTTTCGCGCTTTTTATCCGGCTATGCGACCGGGCTTAAGCCGCGTCCATTTCCGCAATCTGATCGGCCATTGCGACCAGACGCTTGGCCGAAACCACATGCAAATTCTCGATCAGTTTGCCATCGACCACGACAACACCTTTGCCCTCTTGTGCCGCTTCCTGATGGGCGGCAATGATTTTGCGTGCCCAGGCAATCTCGCTTTCGGCTGGGGCGAATGCGGTATTAGCAGCCGCAATGGTTTTGGGATGGATCAGCGTTTTGCCATCAAATCCCATTTCGCGCCCCTGCTTACAGGATGCGGCGAAGCCATCATCGTCCGAAAGATCAAGATGAACGCCGTCAAGGATCGCAAGGCCATAGGCACGGGCCGCCAGCAGGCAAAGGCCAAGACTTGTCATCATTGGCAAACGATCAGGCGTATGAGCACAGTTCAGATCCTTCGCCAGATCAGATGTCCCCATCACAAAACCGCCAAGACGCGGATGAGCCCCTGCGATTTCCCTGGCATCAAGCATCGCAAGCGGCGTTTCCATCATGCACCAGATACGCATATCCGCATGCGCACCCTGCGCTTCCATGATGGTCGCAACCTGTCGGACCGTATCGGCACTTTCCACCTTTGGCAGCAAAATCGCGTCGGCCGATGTTTTGGCCGCAGCCACGATATCGGCATATCCCCACGGGGTGTTTAATCCGTTGGTCCTGATCTGGATTTCACGTTTGCCATAACCACCTTCTGCCAGCGCGGCAACGATCTGATCGCGGGCAACATCCTTAGCGTCGGGTGCCACCGCATCCTCAAGATCAAGGATCAGGCCATCAGCAGGCAGACTGCGCCCCTTTTCCAGTGCCCGGGCGTTGGAGCCTGGCATATATAAAACGGAACGACGCGGACGGGCAGTTGCAGCCACGGGACACCTCCACAAAGCGTAATTTTTGTACAATACTTAATAATAATCTTTGTGAAAATTACCCAAACTCAAAATACGCTTCAAGTCACTTTTTGCAGTGCGATATCGGGAACGGGCTGCGGCTTATTATTTAACAATCAGTACTTGCTGATCTTGCGATGATAAAGATAATAGCATTAGAGGGGACTACTACGCACAATAATTGAATCCAGGGGTCAGAATGAAATCGCAACCTGCTAAGGCGTTGGTAGTCGCTTTATGCGCCACCAGCCTTTTAAGTGGTTGCGTTACCAACGGCGGTAACGGCAACTTTCTGAGCATTACGCCCGGGGCAAATGGCGAATGTGAATATAACGAAGCAGCCTATGTAATCGGCGGAGCATTGCTGGGCATCGGTATCGGTCTGCTTGCGGGTGGTGACAACAGAGGGGTCGCAACAGTAGCCGGGGGAGCCGCTGGCGGACTCATTGGCAAAGGAGTGCAATCGTACCTTCAGAACAGATGCAAAGAACTTGCGGCTGTTAAAAAGCAAATGAAAGAAAGTGATCTCAATGTTCAGGCAGTTAACGCACCTGCACCAAGCAGCTGGGTTAACCCGGACGCATCGTCACCAAAAGAAGGCGAACAAGGCATCATCGTTACTGTTTCTAATGCAATGATGTTTGCCAGCGGCTCATCTGTACCAACAAAGTCTGCCGCTGCTGATCTGCAAAAATTGGCAAAGACCTATGCAGGCAAGAACCGAAAGGTTTTGATTATTGGGCACACGGACTCGTCCGGCCCCGAACAGCTGAATCGGACCCTTTCGGAAAAACGCGCACGCGAAGTTGCCAAAATCTTTGAAAGCTCCGGGGTCGGCCTGGCTGATCTGTATTACAAGGGTGCCGGCGCAGATCGCCCGATCGCAACCAACCTCACCGCAGAAGGGCGCGCTGCAAACCGCCGGGTTGAGGTCGTCGAACTTGGAACGGAAGAGGGCATCATCGCCTATGATAATTTTGTTGAAAGTGATCCAACTCTTCCCTCTCGCGTTGTGAAATCGCAAGAGTCACCTTATATTCCCCGGCCTCCTCAAACGTCCAAACCAGCGACGGAAAACAAACCCGAACTCCCCTCCAAAACGATACCAACAGTCGCCTCCTTGAAATCTGGCAGCTCAATCGATTTCGGCGGCCTGCCCATTGATGAGTTCGATCAGAACTTGGCTGCTAATGTGGAGAAAAGCCAAGTAGAAAAATCTCTTTTTTCTACTTTGTGGCCGGTCTCTGAAGCAAAAGCCTCCAACGAGACCGACATGATGCTTGGAACGAATTGCATTAATGACAGTTATAGACCAGTTGGAAGCATCATGTCTCTGGACGGAGACATGCCGGTTCATCGCACATCGGATTATATTCCCGGACTTTACTCGACCTCATGGCATGACACTGTTAACGGGCATCTTATTGGCCTGACCAAGGTGGCTGTCTTGGAAGATAGCGGCCTTGTCGAGAAAGCGCCCGGTCTCTTTGTCTTTGAAAATTACAAGAAAGGGGACCAAGCACCGACCCTTAGCGCCGAGGGCTCTGCAAGGTCCTATATCGGCGCGAACGGCGTGGTCTATCGCGTATTCTTTGACGAAGGTGCATGGCCGGTCAGATGTATCGATACCTTCTTCCCGCGAAATGTGGCTCAACAAGGCCTCGCGCAAGCTCGGATATATTACGACAAAGATAGCAAAGTCTTTGCAAACGAGATGCACTTGAAAATCGCCAAAAGCACGGAACAATAAAATGGATGAACTTTACGCATTCTTGCTGTTATATCGTGCCATCATTGGCGCAGCTGTCCTTACCGCAATCTTTGTCATTCTTGTCATTGCTTGGTGGGATGAAGTAAAACTGTTTTTCAAGAGCGCTCTCTACAGCTTACCCCTGATCGGTAAGACGCGTCGCTTATCAAAAGACATCTCGGTACGCAGAGATGGCTGGTTTGCATCCGAACGTACTCTTTGTGATGACTTTGCTGGTGACATCCGGCGAATTGCCGCAGATCCCGAAATGTATGACCGCTCCAAAAGCTATCTGGGGAAAGTACAAGAACTGGGCAGGAACGAACTGGGCATCCTCATGCGTGTTCTCCTGATCGCAATGGTATTTGTCGAAGCCCTCGGTTTTGCGTATGTGCTTGCCGGATACACGCTGCCCGGAGCGAGTGAACAGTTACAGGTTCAGGGATCTTTCTTTATCGCCTTTCTCATTTCCTGCGTGTTGGTGTTTCTTACCCACCAATCAGGTCAGGAACTTCACAAGCGAGGCCTGATCAAGAAAATTCGGACCTGGTGGATCCATGACAATGCGGAAGACCGCCCTAATCTTCTGGGTCGCACAAACAAGGTCACACTTGAGAACGATCAGGTGGATGATAACGATCCCGCCTATATGCAAATTCTGCATCGCGTTGACACTAATGCACATGTTACGCCCGGCGCTCCGATGTGGACCATCATCGCCGCGATCGCCATTATCGGTGTCGCAATTGGAGCGACATATGTGCGCTATGAGACCTATCAACAGGAAAAAACTGCGGAAACCATTGGCGCGAACACCTCGCCAAACAATTCCCTTTTCTCGCTTGAAGGCCTAGCGTCTGAAGGGCTTCCTGATGTTTTGACCGAGCCGCAGACAGAAGCCAATAATCAAGCGCACAATGAGCAAGAGGGTGCGCGTGACGCTGCCAACTTGACGACCTATGCCATTTTGGCGACCCTCTTTATCCTTATTCAAATCATGGGTATTGGCATCGGTTATAAAACCGGATTTGCAGGTAAAGAAAGCTCGACCGCACGGCGCATCATTCGCAATTTCCCAAGCAGAACATCTTACGAAGCCTGGTACGAACGCAAACGTGATGCAATTGCGCGGGTCGCGCAAAAACACCTTTCAAACTTGCAGGCACGACTGACCGAGAACGCAACTTCCAATGGTGTAGATAAAACGCATAGAGAAGTTATACAACACTCAGCTGACCGCACCTTTATCGAGCATTACGAACAAACGGAAATCAAGGCAGAGCAATCCCGCCAAAACAGCGAAGCTCGAAAACTTTCGCGTACTGTGGAAAGCAAACTGCAACCATCGGAAAGCATCAAAACGACCACCGCGCCAGAACCTGTAAACCAGGGCAAGACAGCAGCGGAGAGTCCGGAAGAAATGGAAGCACGCATTCGCAGGGAATTGCTTGCCGAAAAAGAGGCAAAAGAAAAGCATGTCGAAACCGAAGACGAAATGCGTGAACGCATGCGTAAGGAGCTCGGACTTGGATCTTAAACGTTTAGCTCCGAGAACTATACAGAACTTCGGGCCACTTTTTGCCGTCGCAATACTAGCTGGAGCGTTGATTTTTTGGTTTGACCAAAAGACGGCAAATGCCACAACCGCAAAAATCGGCAGTTGCTATCAATTGGTCACGCTGGGGGATATTGATCCCCCGTCTGCGTCACGCGACTTATATGTACTTGTCGACCAGACAATGACTCTTCCCAAAAAACTCCAAGAAGAAACATATCGAAAAATTATCGAGTTTTTGCGCCCAGGGGATGTCATACAGATTATCGGATTTTCTGCAAATGCTGCTGGTTTCTATACTGAGGTCATTCTCAAAGGCATTATAGATAACCGCTTAGGCGATGAGATTCGCTACTCCGTCTCCAAGAAAGTCCTGCACCAACTCGATCAGTGCTATCAGGCTCAGGACACCCAAGTGCGTCAATATACAGGACGCGCCTTAATCCACGCATTTTCCCAAGCAACAACAGAGCTCCCCAAAACAGAAATTGTTTCCAACCTTGCGGTTGTTGCAAAGGACATTATCGCCAAGTCGGAAACACCTGAAAAATATGTACTGATCGTTTCAGACATGATGGAAAACTCGGACCTCATGTCCCTGTATGGCAACGGCAAGCTCGAAAACCTGCCCATCGATCAGGAAATCAAAAAACTGGGCGAAAAGCTGGCATTTGAAGATATGAGCAACGCCAAAGTATATGTCATTGGCGGAGGCTATCTTGACAATGGCAATTACAGATCATCCTTGGAATTGAAAGCGCTGGAGCATTTCTGGGCAAGCTACTTTGAGCATTCCAATGCTGAACTCAAGCAGTTTGGCACCCCGTCATTGCTGAGCGGAATTGGAAACTAGATCTTCCCTAAAAGACGGATGACCAGAAGTGGTCACCGTCTTTTTCACCCAGAACCATCACCGTCGCACTCCGCCCCGCAACCAGCCGGACACTTTCAGGGACGCTATCAAGCGATACGCGCACCGGCACACGTTGCGCCAAGCGAACCCAGCTGAAGGTCGACTTGACATTTGCAAGGCTTCCCCCTGCGCCCGACCGTTCACTATCCTGAATACCGCCTGCGATGCTGACGACATGGCCGTAGATAGCGTTATCTTCCCCCATCAGACGGACTTCAACATGATCGCCGATTGCGATACGCGGCAGTTTGGTTTCTTCGAAATAACCCGCCACATAAAATGACTGGCTATCGACCAGGGCAGCAATCGCCTGCCCTGCACCAACATAGTTCCCCCGACGTAACGAGAAATTCGTCAGGATGCCATCAACCGGGGCAACAACCTTGGTACGTGCCAGATTCAAAACCGCAAGGTCAAGATCGGCCTTGGCCAGATCCATATCTGCCTGTGCGGTCGCGAGATTGGTTGCAACCTGTTCTTTTTTCTGACGCGAAACAACGTCGCTATCAAGCCCCCGGTAGCGTTTCACTTCACGCTTGGCCTGATCACGTGCGGCAATGGCACTTTCAAGTTTTGCCTGTGCCTGATCAACGGCCACCTGATACCGGGCTGGATCAATGGAAAACAGCAAATCCCCGGCATGAACAATCTGGTTGTCGGTGACATTTACCTCACTGACCAGCCCGGCGATGTCCGGCGCAATTGCCACAACGTCGGCACTGACCCGTCCATCCCGGGTCCAAGGAGAGTTCATGTAGTAGTCATAAAGCTGATAACCGCCAGCAGATGCCGCCAGAACAAGAACAAGCGTCACCAGAACGCGAAGGGAATTGGCAAAAGTCGGTTTCACATCGTCACCTATTGAACAAACAGAGCCGAAAGTGCCGTCAGGATCAGCACGAACAAGGCCAGATCCGTTAAAGCGGGATGCGCGGTTATCTTGTAAAAACCGATCCGCGCAAGGGCGACATGCAGCACTTTCAGGCAGAACCAGGCGCCAAGCGCCATTATCAGAAAGGCGGGCACAAACACGCCGTAAACATCGATCATCGGATTGATCATGCGGTTTCTCCGATCAGGGGTGGCAGATCGGACACGAATGCCTTATCTGCCCGGCGATCCAGCACCGGTGCGCCCGCGCGGCATAAGGCACGGCGCAGCGCAATCAGCGGGATCAGCAATTTAGCGCGAAGCGGTGTGGGTGAAATTGCCACGACCTCACGCAGGATATTATCGACTTCATCAAGGATCACAGGATCGGGCAGTGCGCCAAAATCTCGGCGGCGATTGTCAAAATGACGCGCCATGTTTCGCAAAACCACATCCAGTTTGGTCGCGATCCTTTGATCCGCCAGCGCCTTAAAACGATGCAGGTCATAAATGCTGGCAGCAATCGAGACCTCCGGCATTGACCGGATCAAAGTATCGCGATGGTCTGGTGCCAATGCCAATCTGGGCAAAATCAAACCCTGCCGATCCAGTAAACGGCGGATCATGACCATGCGCGGCAAACGGAGCGTCCCGCGCGCAATAGCACTAATGTCGCGCCAGTTTGACATCACCAGTCGCCGAATGCTGGCATCGACTGTCACGCTGCGTACAAAGGCCGTAACAAGTGCCGCGACAGCAAAACCGGCAAGCGATGCCAGACCGCTATCGAGCAGGGTGGCAAAGTTGCTGCTGTAACTGGTATCGACATTCAGGATCATCACGACATTGACCAGCATCGCCAGACCAAACCCGTATGTCTGCGGGGAAGTCATCAACACCCCCAGCAAAAGGAAATAGGGTGCAAACGCCATAACAAGAAGCGGGAAGCCATCAATGCCGGGCAGAATCGCAAGGCTGTAGATAATCACGACAACAATTGCCATCGCGGTATAACGGATGAAGCCCTTCAAGGCCGGAACCGGATTATCAAGGAACGACATGATACTGGCACCGACTGCTGCCATCATCGCCGCCGTCCCACCCGTAGGCCATGCCGTCATGATCCAGAAACCGCATACCAGCAAGGTTGCAATCACCGCCGTCATGCCGGACCGGAACGCAACACCGTAATCGCGATGCAAAGCCCGCTCCTGCGCGCTATCGCGCCAGCGATCCACGACGTCGACTGGAACATTGTCGACACGCACCCCATCCCACAACCGGCAGCAATCGGAATAAAAATTCAAAAGCCGATGCAGACGATTACAAAGATTAAGCTGCAACAGGCCATCCCATTCCGATGCATTCGAAAACTCGGCACCATATGCGGCAATTCGCGCATGAAGCGCCTGCGCTGACAAACCATCGTAGTGGCCGGTTGCCATATGGATCGCCACATCATCAAGAATGGCCCGCAAATCTTTGGGGATGCTCCCACTGTAATCGACAAGCGCGGTTATTCTGTCATGAACGGCGAAAAACACAGGCAAAAGAGCGGCTATCGCGCTTTGCAGGGCTTGCAATTGGCGGGTTCGCCCAGCAAATCGGGACTTTTCATATCCCAGATGAACAGAAAGCCCGTGCAATTCACCAATATCTGCCGCGATGCGTGTCCGGTCCTGATGCAATTTTTCAGGATCAGAACCAGCATCAAAGCTTAGCTTTGCCAGGTCGGCAATATCGCCCATCCAGCCATCAATCCGTGCCGCGACGACCGGGCCGACATGGCGTGGGAAAATGATATGACTGACCAGTGTGGCACAAATGATGCCAAGCGTAATTTCCTGGACGCGCGCAACGGCCGTATCAAAAATAATCCCGGGGTCCGTTACGCACGGAAAACCGACAATCGCCGCGGTATAGCCCGCCAGCATGAAAAGGTAGCTCTTGGGCGTCCGGTCCAGTCGGGAAAGATAAAGGCAGCCCCCAACCCAAATTGCGAGCGCAAGCGATAGCAAAGCCGGCGCATTCACAAGATTGGGCACCATTACAATCGCCGCAACCGCCCCAATGATCGTTCCGATCACACGATAAAGTGCCTTGGACGCCAGAACACCGGACAAAGGATGGGCAACGATATAGACCGTTGCCATCGCCCAGACAGGCCGATCAAGATCAAAGGCCAGCGCAATGAACAATGCAAGAACCGCCGCGGCAAATGTTTTTGCCGAAAACAGCCAGTCAGCACCTTTAGGACGCAGGGCAAGAATATTTGCAAACATCTTATCCCCCGCACCCTAAGCGTCGCCACCGCGTTGCGCCAGTTTGTCAAGCAATTGCTGCATGACATCAAGAGTGGTCGCAAGATTTTCGGGGTCGATATCGGCCGTGAGTTCGTTGCGGATATCGGCAAGAATGATCTCGATCTCGGCGGCTTTGTCTTTACCTGCTGCCGTTAGCGCAACCATTTTGGCGCGCCGGTCGCTCAGATCGCAAACACGCGAAATAAGTCCATCGCGTTCCAGCGCATCAATAACCCGCACAAGAGACGGGCCTTCGACGCCGATTTCATCTGCAATCAAACCTTGCCGTACGGGACCGGCTGCCCGGTTGAGAACAATCAGGGGCATTACCATGGTTTGAGACAAGCCTTGCGATTGTAATGTGCTGTCGATCTCGCGACGCCAGCAACGCGCGACACGCATCAACGTGCTTCCAAGACTCAGATAAGGGGTATCAATATCATTGTTTTCCATGATGCAAAGCATAACAGAGAAATTAGATAGTATCCTAACTATTATAATCCTATCAGTTATGCGCTGTAAGCATAAATGTCCGCCCGCATGCTCGCGATGAACAATTAATCGATTAGTTTCAATTATTTAAATTGCACTGATCTATTGCGCCTTGCCAAACAGGCCCGACAACAGCAGGCCCGTTACAGGTGGCACCTCGTTCAACGCGCGCCCATTGGACAAGAAAACAATCGCGACATCCTGTTTGGGGAACCACGAAAATTCCGCAGAATAACCGAAATAAACCCCGTCATGCCCCCAAACAGGTCCCCAATCGGTTTTGCCGATCATCATGCCATAGCCATAGGAACCTTCGCCGGCGAATAATGTATCCGTCGTGGCCCGCTCCAGCGCGTTCGCGCCCAGCAAAATACCATCCGCAAACAGCGCCCGGCCAAATTTCAAAAGATCTTCTGCGGTTGAAATCACCCCGCCATCTGAAAGCTGATCGCCGACATCAAAATCGGTCACATCCTCAAGCTTGCCATCCCCATTGGCGTCATCAAAGCCGCGCGCAAGATCATCGGGGCGCGGATACCGGCCAAAGGATGTATTGCGCATTTCGGCTGGCTCAAAAATCCGTCGATTGAACACCGCTTCGATGTGATCGCCTTCGACCTGTTCTATCAGGACACCCAGCAGGATATAGTTGCTGTTGGACGGGTTATATTGGGTACCGGGTTTGAAATGTGCTTCACGGCCCGCAATCAGCGGCAGCAATTCGCGATTACGCCAGCCGTGCTGGGGATCGCGCCCGACCAGCTCAAAGAAAAATTCCCCATCCAGATAATCGGGAATGCCTGAACTATTGCGCAAAAGATCACGAACGGTCGCAACATTGGCATTGGCAATCTTGTCGCGGAATTCCGCAGGAAGCCATTTGGCAATCGGATCGGAAAGGTCGATGCGCTTTTCAGATGCCAACTGCAACACAACCACCGCAGTCATCATTTTGGTCAGTGACCCGATATAGAATTGCCTGTCCTGGGTCATGCCCTTGTCGGGATTTACCGCTGCATACCCGGTTGCGGCAAAGCGCATCTGACCGTCACCATAACCAATGCCGATTACTGCACCCGGCAAACCGGCCTGCTCGACATATTGCCGCAAAAATTTGACAAGCGGATCATCGGGCTCGTTTTTTTCCTCGGCATATGCCGCCGACGGCACCGATACTGCGACAAGCAGCAGAAATAATACCGGCACCAAAAGCCGCCAAAACCCTGAAGTCACGACTTTGTCCCCACAAAACGTCAAATTTGGTGCCAGCATTGATGAAATTGTTTATCGGCTGGTTAACCTGTTGATTGATCTATCTGTTCTATCCATGCGACCAGAGCAGCACGAAATTCCAAAGACGGGACCCAGACAATCTCTTCGTCCTGCTCTTCATATGCCGGAGCAATTTCGCAAATTGCCGCATCCATTTTTAAGATATAGGCATTCATTGCCATCTCCCAATGGTCTTCACTGCCATTGATGATGGCATCCACCCGATCAAGCACGATTTGCGCCCATTCCGGTGCATTCTGAATATCCAGAACAAGACAGGCAGCGATGCGATCATGCCCTTCATCGCCAACAATCCTGCCGGGCCAATCGGGTACCATCATTTCACCGCCTGCCATTTTCAAGCCTCACATTTCACGGTTAACGCAGCGGGAACGCGGTGTTGATGTTTCCGCCATTGACCCCAACCGCGATGTAGAAACGGTTTGAATCGTCGTCACCTTCGCAATACGGCCCCTGTGTAGCCATCACCGGATCTGGTCGATTTTTCCCGCACACCACCCAGCCGGGTGCTCCGGCAGGACAGGCTTCCTGATTGGCTTCCGCATAAAGGATGGAGTTCACAACCTCATCCTGGGAACAGCTGTCGGGGAACATTGTCGAAATCGACTTCTGAACACCGTTCTTTTTAAAGGATATATTGTAAATTCCCATCGGGTTCGCTGGCTGGGTGATCACAACATTCGTTATCCCCCCACCCGCAGGATTGCTTCCGCCGGGACGGGAATGGAAACCGACAGCCTTGCCTTTGCTGTTTATCTCGCCACAGAAAACGTGATCGCCATTGATGTCGGGCAGCCCCGCATTTGTGATCGTACCGACCGGGCACGCGACCTGAGCCATCGCGGATGTGGCATTGATCATCAACAGCCCGCAAACCAGCAGGATCACGGCGACAAAAGTATGGGAGAGCTTTAAAAGTGTCGTCATAAACGACCTCCTTTGCCTTGTCCTAGCAGTTCCTGCCGCCACCATCAGGGCTGCGGCATACTGCCCGGAACAGACGCCATCAACCCAGCACTGTGACGCCGTTCAAAGCTGCGAGAATTCCAGCCCGATCCGAAGTGCAAGGACACTCGCAGGTTCAAAACGCATTGGCACGCCACCGATTTTACCGCCATGCCATTGCGCCTTGGTCATCACGAATGCCCCTAGTGGCAAGGCATGACTGGTGCGGAAATTGACCAATGCACGGATTTCCTTGGGCTTTCGAATGCCTTCATCACGCCACAGGCAGTGATAGGCAAAAAGCGGTGTTCCGCTTCGCCGGTCAAGGAAAACGAAAGGCACCTCGAAATGCCCCCAACGCGCGTAATAAAGGCTTTCAAGCCCGACACTCGACGTCAGGAACTGGGTCTGGATCGCGGTTTCAGCCAGTCGGGTAATTGTCGCACTGTCCGTGGCCTTGGCACCGATCAATCCGGCGCGAAGCCCGGGGTGAATCAGATGGACCTTAAATGCCACCGCGCGCTGAAACGGTTTTGCATCCTGATCGACACGTTCCAGCCTGCGCACCAGCCATGCACTTTCAAGATATTCAAGATAACGGCGCAGCGTATTTTTGGCGATATCAAGTTCCCGCGCCAATGTCTCGATCGAGAATTCCGCACCGGTGTTATAGGCCAGCAACACAAACAGACGGTGCAAATCCGATGGATTTGAAATGCCGTGCAACCCGGGAAGATCGGAATGAAGCGATCGATGGATTGCCCCCGCCTCGCCGTCACGATCATGGAAACCGCCTTCGTTGATATAGGCTTCGAACAGGTCGTTAAGCTCGATCAGGCCTTCGGGAATATCGGCGGTATAGCGCCCGACATTGGGTGTTTGCGGCAAGACGTCTGATGGCGCGATCCCGCGCTGCTCAAGATATTCGGCGAAACTGAAAGGCGGTAAAAACAGGCTTTGAATATGACCAAGCGCGTTTGGATTGGGTGCCAACGCACTAACCGCAACCACGCGCAACATCGGGTCTGCCACCAGCAATTTTGCAACCCGGTCTTCCCAATCGCGCTGATAGGACACCTCGTCGATAAACAGCCAAAGCGGATGATCTGCCGATATGCCCCGCATGGAACGGAGTATTTTTGGCAGTCGCGGCAAATCGATTTCAAGAAACAGCGGGTGTTCAAGCGAGATATAGCAAACATGTCGACGTGGTGTATCGGCATTAAGCAATTCGGCAACGGCCTGCCGCAACATGACGGTCTTACCCACCCCACGCGGCCCGGTTAAAACAACGGCCTTTGTTCCGTCGTTTTTTTCAATTGCGGCCCAGAACCGTTTGAAAAACGCACGCTGCGGCAGATCATGAACCAGATCATCGGTGATGCCATCCCACCACGGATTATCAAGCATCAACCGATGCAGAAAATCCTGTTCGCCCGGATGTTCGATCATGGTCGCCATATCACCCCCCGTTTTGCTGGCAGGCTTTCCCGCCAGATATCACCAGAGGACACCAAGCTAGTCAGAAAACCTTTAAATTAGGTATAACGATAAACGCTATTTGGTTATTTTTCAGCAAATAGTTGCGATCACGAACAAAAACAAAAAAAGAAACCGAACCCGTAGAAACAGGTCCGGCTCGAAAGGTGAAGCTGCGGGATAACTCAATATAACTGCGAAGCAGGGGGGATTGATACCGATGTCATCGCAGCATCTGCTAAGCTTTATCGTTGGGGGAGGTCGAAGCATCATCGTCGCTGCCATCGGCGTCTTTCTTGCCGCTGGCGTCGTCTTTTTTCATCTTTTCAAGTTCCGATGCCAGCCGGTAATCACCGGAAGCAACGTAACCTTCCATTGAACCGGTTCGGCGTTCAAGGTCATCGAATTTCTCGCGAAGGTCTTCCATCCACGGCTCTTCGAAATCGACACCCATGGTCGGGCGCTCTTCTGGCGCGTCGGTATGCGCGGTCGAGGCATTATATGATCCCGTCCGACCGGCCCCGCGAAACTTGCCGCGCAGACCATCAAACCATTCCGGATGATGCACATAGGCCCACGCAAGGGCGAACAGCATCACACCGACAGGGAAGCTGAAAATCAGGATCAGGATAAAGGCGATCAGCACACCTTTGCGCGGGATACCAAACTTTTCGGCAATTCCCCGGGTCGTGCGGCGAATGACGCCCCCGCACTCCTTGCCGTCCTTGCCCTCACGCCGGAAACGGCAACCGCCATGACGATGTTTCTTGTGACCGCGCTGATAGCCGGCACCGGCAGCAGCTTGCTGTGCAGTCATATCCTGTTCCTCCATTCGGCAACCTCGGCATCCAACAGGCGTTCAAGTGTTTCGACACGATTTTCAAGGCGTTCTGCCCGGCCTTTGAGCGTGGCGACGATTTCCTTTTCCTTCGCCACCTGTTCCGGACTGGATTTTTGCTGTTCGGCTTTCATCCGTTTCCAAAGTGTTATGTAGTGAAACACAACCCAAACAGGGCCGACAACGACAACAAACACAATTAACGGTACAGCAATCGCCCACATCTTTGTCAGCTCAACCTTTGTTGCAGCTTATCGCATCGAAACACGCGAACCGCTGATTATTTGTCTTTCTTGACCCGCGCTTTAAGCTCTTTCAGATCGTCCTCGATCCCAAGCTCGGCTTCAAGGTCTTCGAACTGTTCTTCAAGGCTCTGCCCGCGACCAAGATCCCAGGAGTCCGCGCCGGCCTCAAGCTCGTCAATGCGGCGTTCCATCTGCTCATAGCGCAGCAATGCTTCATCGATCTGACCCGAATGCAACTTTTCGCGCATCTTGACACGCTTTTCGGCAGTCTGCATGCGGATTTCAACCGCACGCTGCTTGCCCTTGGCTTCGTTAAGCTTGTTCTGAAGCTTGTTCAAGTCATCGTCAAACTTGCCAAGCGTTTCCTCGATCACTTCAAGCTCGCGCTCCAGCACGATGCTCTGATCGGCCAGACGGCGACGCGCCATCAGTGCACCCTTTGCCAGATCGTCACGGCCTTTGGAAATGGCAAATTCCGCTTTGCCTTCCCACTCAAGCTGACCGTCATGAAGCTTCTTGAGCTTGCGCTCGACTTCTTTCTTGTCGGCAATCGCCTTGACCGCGGCGGAACGGACTTCAACCAGGGTATCTTCCATTTCCTGGATCATCAACCGAACCATTTTCTCCGGATCTTCAGCACGATCCAGAAGCGAGTTGATATTGGCATTTACGATATCGGACAAACGCGAAAACACGCCCATTGTCTGATCTCCTTAAAAATACGGGGGACGCAAAAATTCTGATCTCTCTATTTCAAATGCCGTGCCAGTTTTGACACCCAATAAAATCAATGACTTAGAATCACCCGCCTTATCCAATTAACTTTTATCGCGACAATTTTGTCTTTTTTCGATAACGTTTTTCGCGAAATGGATAGCTTGCAACCGATATTGGGCGAAGACCCCGTTTTTCTGGCCGCCCTTGAACATGTTTCACGTCTGGCACCGATTGAACGGCCATGCCTTGTGATCGGCGAACGGGGATCGGGCAAGGAACTGATTGCTTCACGCCTGCATTACCTGTCCCGTCGCTGGGGCGGCCCGCTGGTCAAGGTCAATTGCGCGGCCCTGTCTGAAACCCTGCTTGATACCGAACTGTTCGGGCACGAGGCCGGGGCCTTTACCGGGGCAACCAAACGTCATGTCGGGCGATTTGAACGCGCGCATGGCGGCACCATCATTCTCGATGAAATAGCCACCGCCAGCCCAATGGTGCAGGAAAAACTCCTGCGCGTTGTTGAATATGGCGAGATTGAACGTGTTGGCGGCTCCGAGGTGATCGAAGTTGATGCCCGCGTCATTGGTGTGACAAATGAAAACCTGCGCGAATTGGCCAAAACCGGGAAGTTTCGCGCCGACCTGCTCGACCGACTCGCCTTTGACGTGATCGCCGTGCCGCCGTTGCGCCAAAGGTCTGATGATATCTTGCCACTTGCCGAACAGTTCGCACTCGAAATGACCAAACGCCTGTCGCGACAGGTTTTTGCCGGCTTCACACCAACAGCGGCGCGCCAACTTCTGAGCCATTCCTGGCCCGGCAATGTCCGCGAGTTGCGCAATGCGGTCGAACGCAGCCTTTATCTGGCTGAAGATGATGAAAATCCGCTTGCGCATATCGTACTCGACCCGTTCGAAGGCATCTGGACCGAAACCGACCGTGATGCTCCACCTACCACACCCGAAGAACCTGCCCCCACCGGCACAACAGATTTCAAATCTCAGGTTGCAGAATTTGAAATCAAACTGCTTGAAAACGCCCTGCGTCGAAACGCGAATAACCAGACCGAAGCCGCCAAGGCGCTTGATCTGAACTACCATCAGTTCCGTCGACTTCTGGAAAAATACGATCTGCTGCCGGGGCGCTCAGGACCATAAGCATGTATCAGCCCCGCACCCCAAACTATCGCAAGAGCGACCCGGTAATGCGCTGGAACCTGCCTGACAGGATATTCTTTGCGTGTGGTGCCTGCCATATCCTTGCCCACGCATTCATCGAACGCTTTGACGCGACCGGCGAACTCACTCCAATCTGGTTCCATCCGAAAGATAACCTTCCCGGCAATCACATCATCGTCTCAGGCGGAGATTGGGTCTTTGACTATCACGGATACAGCAACCACAAGCGCTTCATGGATCATTGCTTCCGACGCGCCCGACAACGTTGGCCGGGGTGGGATGCCGACATAATACCGCTCCCACGTGACGTTCTGATATCGGAACCCAAATCCCGCGAATTTGACGGATTATGGCTCCGTGAACCGCAACAATTCCTGCACGATGCACTGCCGCGTGCACGACGTTTTCTGGATCGGTTTTCGTCGCCCCCAAGGCAACCGAGCCAGAGCGCTTCTTAGTGACGTCCGCCCCAAGCCCACTGCCCGCCGTTTTCATGTGCGCAAGCACCGCCGAGCGTTGTTTGCCGAACAGAAGACTTGCCGGGCCACATACGCGATCAGATGTCCTGAGCTCCGCCGCGTAGCGGCCAATTATTTATTCAAGTTGCCATTTTGACAGCACCATGAAATTGTAAGTTAAATTTCTAATATTACCTCAAAATAATGCAGGTCAAAATCAATGAGCCCCGCCATGATGAAATCTCCGATGGTTCGTCTCTGCCGCACGATCTGCGTTTTACTCATCCCAGCTTTTCTCCTCTCCACCTTGCCGCCGAGCACGGCACATGCAGAAGATGACTGGTTGTTCGCACCCTATCTGCGGGCCGATCTGGGGTCTTCCATCACGGTTGACGATAGAGCCGAATTTGACGACCCGGGTGAACGCGATTCGATCGAAATGACAAGCTATAAAGGATCGCGCTACCAGATCGGTGCGGGGCTCAAGCTCACGGACTATCTACGAACCGACATCACGGTATCTTATGGTAATCGACTGTCCGCAGCAGATGACTATCGTGACGCGGATGGCATCCCGAACAAACCAAACAACAAGCTAAATGACGGTGCTTTCGAAACATCCAACTGGACGACAATGGTGAACGTTTATGTTGACCCATTAAGTATTGCTGGCGTTGATCTCGGTGCCTTTTCACCCTACGTGCAAGGCGGTATCGGCTGGGCCCGAAACAAAACTGAAAAAATGTTCTTTGCAGCCCCCAATGGTAGTTACACTACCGGCGACACGCATAACGATTTGGCCTGGCAGATTGGTGCGGGTGTCGGGTACGTGATTTCCGACCAATGGACGCTCGACATGTCCTACCGCTTCCTTGACATGGGCGAAGCGCGCGGTGGTGACAAATTTATTAATGGGGCGACGGTGACCAGCGTGGAGGCTGCCCGGTTTGACCTACGGGCACATGAGTTCATGATTGGCCTGCAATATCAGTTCTGATTGCGACACTGTTTAATCTTGAAAAGGGGTACGTTTTGCGTACCCCTTTATTGCTGGTTTGCCATCAATCGGCAAGCGACCTTGCAATCACCATGCGTTGAATGTCGGACGTGCCTTCGTAAATCTGACAGACCCGCACATCACGGTAAATGCGCTCCACCGGGAAGTCTTTAAGGTAGCCATACCCGCCGTGAATTTGAATGGCGGCCGAGCACACTTCTTCGGCGATTTCGGATGCGAACATCTTAGCCATGCAGGCCTCGGTCAAACAGGGTTTGTGATCGTCGCGAAGTTCGGCAGCGCGATGGACCAGCAAACGGGCCGCATCGATTTTGGTCGCCATATCGGCAAGGCGAAATGCCACCGCCTGATGTTCGATGATCTTTTTGCCGAACGTTTCACGTTCATTGGCGTAATCGCGGGCCGCCTCGAACGCCGCGCGTGCCATGCCGACCGATTGCGCGGCAATACCAATTCGCCCACCTTCAAGGTTCGCTAGTGCGATTTTATAGCCTTGCCCTTCTTCACCCAGCATGTTTTCACCGGGCACCCGGCATTCGACAAAGGTGATCTGGCAGGTGTCCGATGCATTCTGGCCAAGCTTTTCCTCGACCCGCGAAACGACATAGCCCGGCGTATCGGTTGGCACGATGAAGGCCGAAATACCGCGTTTACCTGCTTCCGGGTCTGTAACGGCAAAGACAATCGCCACATCACCCTCACTGCCGGACGTGATGAATTGCTTGGAACCGTTGATAATCCAGTGATCGCCGTCGCGCACGGCACGCGTGCGCAGTGCACTGGCATCCGATCCGGCTTGCGGCTCGGTCAGGCAAAATGCGCCGATCTTTTCGCCACGCGCCATCGGGACCAGATATTTTTCTTTCTGATCTTCGGTACCGAATTTCAGGATCGGCATACACCCGACCGAATTATGCACCGACATGATGGTGGAGGTTGCCCCATCGCCAGCAGCTATTTCTTCGAGTGCCAGCGCATAGGCGACGTGATCCATGCCCGCCCCGCCATATTCTTCGGGCACCAGCATGCCCAAAAAGCCAAGTTCTCCCAATCCGGCAATCGCTTCGGCCGGAAAGGTATGGTGGATGTCCCATTTTGCGGCATGAGGTTTGAGTTCATTTTCGGCGAACTCGCGCGCTGTATCGCGCACCATGATCTGATGTTCTTCCAACCGCATGGCGGTCACCCTCCCAATTGGGCGATGCACCGGCCATGCGATCAGAAGATCGTTTTCATCAGGCCGGGCCTATTCTTCGCCCTGAACAAATTTGTCCTGCTCGGCATCAAAGCGCCACAGGATTCCTTCTTTCATGCCGTACCACCAGCCATGCAGCTTAAGGTCGCCGGCTTCGACCCGTTCCTTGATGAACGGGAACGACATCAGGTTTTGCAGCGAGTTACGGATCGAATGACGCGATACCTTGTCGACATCCGGGCCATGCTCCAGACAGCATTTCGCAATGCTGACCCACTCGCCGATAAAGTCGCGATCCGGCACCTTGCCCGCTTCGCCGTGCTCGACCAGAGCCTCCATGCCACCGCACGCCGAATGGCCCAGAATGACGATGTCCCTGACCTTGAGATCACGCACCGCAAATTCGATCGCCGACGACGTCCCGTGGTAATTCTCATCGGGCTCATAGGGCGGAACAAGGTTTGCCACGTTACGGATGACAAACATCTCGCCCGGTTCGGCATTGGTCAGGATGGCTGGATCAACGCGGGAATCAGAACAGGCAATCAGAAGAACTTCTGGGCGCTGGCCCATATTGACCAGGTCCTCGACGCGTTCCGGGCGCTGATCATAATACATCGCCTTAAAGCTCTTGAACCCGGCAAGCATCCGATCAACGGTTGGCTTTGACATCTCGCGAAGTCCCCTATTCTGTCATAACGCTGCCGACAAAATAGGACCAAATTGCCCAAGTTGATAGTCCCCATTCAAACCTTTTGAACCGTTCTAAACGCGCGATCTCCTTTGTTTCGCAGACAACCAAACCCTGACGTTTCTAGAAACGATCCGCGCGCAGCACCTGACAGTCACTGATCGTGACCACACCAATATGTCGGTCAACCACTTCAAAGGCGGCTTCAAGCATGGCATCAAGCTTCTCCGGGCGGATAATGCAGATCACCTGAACCATGCCGCCCCCGCGCGACACGGTATCGTCCCGGCGCCAACTGCCAGATCGCCCCGATCCACCAAGCACCGGCAGCACGGAAAAGCCGGTAACCCCCGCCCCTTCAAGTGCCTGGCGCAGGCGGCTCTCCATAATGGCTTCGATAATGATCGCCACGCGTTTGGCATCATGCTTTTCCATGGGATTAACCTCCGTGAACGGCGCTTGCCATCGCAAGATAAAGCGGAATGCCAAGCGTCAGGTTGAAGGGGAACGTCACGCCAAGCGACAGCGTAAGATAGACCGACGGATTGGCCTCTGGCAGGGCGACACGCATGGCCGCAGGCACCGCGATATAACTTGCCGAGGCGGCCAGAACCATCAACAGCACTGTGCCCCCCAGTGACAGGCCGATCAGCAACGCAAATACCAGACCAAGGCAGGAGCCGATCACTGGCATCATCACACCAAAGGCCAGTGGTCCCGCACGCAGCACGGCACGACCCTGTTTAAGCCCACGCCCCGCAACCAGCCCCATATCAAGCAGAAACAGGCAAAGAACCCCCTGGAAGGGTGAAACAATCAGCGCCTCGATCTTTGCCATGCCCTCAGCCCCGGTGATCCAGCCGATAAAGAAACTGCCGACAAGCAAAACGATGGAACCATTGAGCAGGATTTCACGGATCAGCGCCCCATCCATCCGCCCCTTACCGCCCGATGACACAAGTAACAGGGCCGAGAAAATAGCCGGTGCCTCCATGGCCGCCGCGACAGCAACCATATAACCCTCTGCCACAATGCCGGAACTTTGCAGGACCGAGGTTGCCGCGACAAACGTCACGATCGAGATCGAGCCATAATGCCCGGCCACGGCCGCGGCATCTGTCCGGCTGAGTTGCGATATCCACCGCAAAAGGCCAAAGGCGATAAAGGGCAGAACGAAGGACAGGATCACACCTGCCATCAGGGTCATACCCAAGGTCAGGTCGATCCCATTATCTGAGACCGCAACCCCACCCTTGAAGCCAATGGCAAAGAGCAGATAAAGCGATATGCCTTTGGCTACGGCTTCGGGGATCGTCAGATCGGATCGCGCAAGGGCAGCCCCCACCCCCAGAACAAAGAAAAGTACGATGGGCGACAGAAGATTTTGCGCCGCCAGGCTCAACACATCTTGCATGGCTGTCCCTTGACTATGATACCTTGGTGTTGGTGTCGCGCAAGCAGTCTCGCCCCTGCGCCAAAACCGCAATTCCGATAGCAGGATCACGGTTTTCTGTCATCAGAAAGCCGAACCCTCCGATCACAGGGGCGTAACTTCGTTCACATAATTTACCAAAAACTTAAAGCAGCTCGATGGCGACCGCCGTGGCCTCACCGCCACCAATGCAAAGCGACGCCACGCCCTTGGTCCCGCCATGGGTTTTAAGCGCATGGATCAGGGTCACCAACAACCGCGCACCGGTGGCACCTATCGGATGGCCCAGCGCACAGGCACCGCCATGGACATTGACCTTGCCGTGATCAAGTTCCAGATCACGGATGGCGGCCATCGCCACCACGGCAAAGGCTTCGTTGATTTCCCACAGATCAACATCGTCCTTGGACCAGCCGGTTTTGCCCAGCACCTTTTTGATCGCATCAATCGGGGCGGTCGTGAACCAGCAAGGTTCTTGGGCGTGGGTAGACTGACCAACGATTTTGGCAAGCGGCTTAAGCCCTCGCTTTTCGGCTTCCGACGCGCGCATCATGACAAGAGCCGCCGCCCCATCGGAAATCGATGCCGAATGGGCCGCGGTTACTGTGCCGTCCTTGGCGAATGCCGGGCGCAGGGTCGGGATTTTTTCCGGTTTTGCCTTTGGCGGCTGTTCATCGGCATCAATGGTAACCTCGCCATTACGGGTGGCATAGGTCACCGGGGCAATTTCATCAGCAAAATGGCCTGACTTGGCAGCATTCTGCGCACGGGTCAGCGACGTGATGGCATAGTCGTCCTGCGCTTTGCGGGTAAATCCGTATTTTTCGGCTGTCGCCTCGGCAAAGGTGCCCATCGAACGGCCCTTGTCATAGGCATCTTCCAGCCCATCCAGCGCCATATGGTCATAAACCATGTCATGACCGTATTTGTGGCCCGACCGCATTTTCGGAAGCAGGAACGGCGCATTGGTCATGCTTTCCATCCCCCCCACAACCATGACATTGGCGCCACCGGCGACCAGCGTATCATGGGCAAACATCACGGCCTTCATGCCCGATCCGCACATCTTGTTGATCGTGGTTGCACCGGCAGAACGCGGGATACCCGCCTTCCATGCGGCCTGACGCGCCGGGGCCTGTCCCTGACCAGCGGGCAGAACGTTACCCATAATGACTTCGTCAACATCTTCGGCAGCAACACGGCCATGCTCAAGCGCGGCCCTGATGGCAACGCCGCCCAGTTCGGATGCGGTAACGGTTGCGAAATCCCCCTGCAGGCCGCCCATCGGGGTTCTGGCACAGGAAACGATAACGATGGGGTCTGAATTGCTCATGGATCTGATCCTGTATTCCAAATATGGGGATTAGGCGGTTTCGCCGAAAAGTTCACGGCCAATCAACATGCGGCGAATTTCGCTAGTGCCTGCGCCAATCTCGTAAAGCTTGGCATCGCGCAGCAAACGTCCCGTCGGGTATTCATTGATATAACCATTACCACCCAGCGTCTGAATGGCTTCAAGCGCCATCCAGGTCGCTTTTTCGGCAGCATAAAGGATCACTCCTGCCGCGTCCTTGCGTGATGTTTCACCACGATCACATGCCTTGGCGACCTCGTAAACATAGGCCCGGCAGGCATTCATTGTGGTGTACATATCGGCCATCTTGCCCTGCATCAGCTGGAATTCACCGATCGCCCTGCCGAATTGTTTGCGTTCATGAATATAGGGCACGACCACGTCCATGCATGCCCGCATGATGCCGGTCGGTCCGGCGGCCAGAACGACGCGCTCATAATCAAGGCCGCTCATCAAAACACGAACGCCGCCATTCAAATTCCCAAGGATATTTTCCTCGGGTACTTCGCAATCCTGAAACACCAGTTCGCAGGTGTTTGACCCCCGCATCCCCAGTTTATCGAGCTTCTGCGCCGTCGAGAAACCCTTGAAACCCTTTTCGATAATAAATGCCGTAATACCCTTGGGCCCGGCATCAATATCGGTTTTGGCATAAACTACCAGCGTATCGGCATCCGGACCATTGGTGATCCACATCTTGTTCCCATTCAGGATGAAACGGTCACCTTTTTTTTCCGCCCGCAATTTCATCGACACCACATCGGAACCGGATCCCGGTTCGCTCATGGCAAGCGCACCGACATGTTCACCACTCATCAGCTTCGGCAGGTACTTTGCCTTTTGCTCGGCATTGGCATTGCGTTTGATCTGATTGACGCACAGGTTTGAATGCGCACCATAGGAAAGTGCAACCGATGCCGATGCGCGGCTGATTTCTTCCATGGCAATCACATGTTCAAGATAGCCAAGACCGGTACCGCCATCTTCCTCGGGGACCGTCATTCCGAGCAGACCAAGATCGCCAAATTTGCGCCACAGATCATTGGGGAATTCATTTTTTTCATCAATCTCGGCCGCGCGCGGCGTGATTTCTGCCTCGGCGAAGGATGAAACGGTTTCGCGGATCGCTTCTGCGGTCTCGCCGAGATCAAATTTCAATCCGGGAAAGTCGAAAAATGCCATTTTACTGTTCCTGCCCTGGGTGTTTTGATTTTTTGATAAAAGTGAATAATCAAACCGATTATGCAGCGTTACTTAATAATTCCGGCGGCAGCTTCATGACCTTGAGCGTCTGAAGCGACGTCGCACACAGAACCGGCTCACTATTCCTCATACCAAAGACATCGATGCGGGTGACAATGATCGACCGACCGCGTGAAACCACCTCGCCAACCGCGCGCAACTGATCGCCCATGCCCGGCGCGACGATGTTAAGCTTGTATTCGATGGTCAGCATGCCCTGATCTTCGGCAACGAGGCTCCATCCAGCAAAGCCGCCCGCGATGTCGGCAAGCCCGGCGATCAGGCCACCATGAAAATAGCCGTTATGCTGGATCAGATCCGCGCGTGACGGCACGACAATCTCGACCCGCCCCGGCTTAACATCAACGACCTCGGCCCCGATCGAAAGATTGTAGGGCTGCTGAGAAAACCGATGCCGGACTTCAGCATTATAGTTCGGATTTTGCGGCTCAAACTGTGCCATCTTGCGATCCTGTCCTGCCTGCAGTCATGCCGGTTCAATATATCGAGCACCGGTCATCACGGGTTATGAAGCAAATCTGTTGTAGTTTACGTTAACGTAAACGTCAAATCAAAATCCGCATCACTATACCTATTTATGATCACAACAGGCAAAAGGCCGGTTTTCAACTTTATATCAACTCATCGGGAGTCAGTTTGTGCCTGTGCTCCAGCGGGCGATGCTGGCTTCGAGCATTTCATCCATCACGCCGTCGCCCACAAGCTTGAAAAGTGCCTGAGCAATACGGCCACGCATCGCGCCGGTATTGCAGGGCGACTTATGCGACATGGTCAGATACAGGCTTTCTTCGCTTACCGCGATGTCATAGCTGCGAATATCGTCAATCTTTTCCCGCGCAGCAAAAGCTTTGCCGGGGAACTCTTCGTAAATCAGATATTCTCCGCGATTACGATCCAGCATCTTCAAACCTTGTTCAAGGCTTGGAACTTCCCGAATTGTCAGGTTCTGGGCCGCATAGCTGTCGAATTCCTGCCCGAAACTGTTGTTAATGACTGTAAGCCCCTCAAGCCCGCGCAGATCCGACCATTGGCGATAATTGATATCAATGTTGGCTTTGGTCCAGATGACCGTGCGCGTCCCCTGGAATGCCGGATAAAAATAATCCATGTATTCAAGTCGCGGCACTGTAAAGAAGGCACCTGCGATCATATCGATGCCACCCTCACGCATGTGCTGCTGCACACGCCCCCAACTACCTGCATTGACGACTTCAATGTTAATGCCTGCGGCATCACCAACCCGCTGCAGGAATTCAGCAGCCGCACCAATCAGATGACCAGAACCATCGTCGGCAGGCCAAAGATAGGGTGGGTAATCCGGGTTTCCCGATGCAATCAAATGGTTGCAATCCCGCACGCCACCATTATCGACCGCAAAATTCTGTGAGGCGTCCTTGGCATGGGCAATGTTTGCTGCGATTAAACCAGCAACGCAAATGGACGCTAAATACCCTGTCCGGGTCATCAACTGCATATCCATCACTCTCCAACCGCATCACCAATCTCGCAGCGTCGATTATTTTATGAGTAATGTAAGGAGACTCTCGAGCATATTCATCATCCGGTATGTGTTTTTTCGTACATTACCACAATCGCACACCAACCGGTGGATGATACTGTGTGACGTCCTGAAATCAAAAAAGCCCCCGCAAAGCGGAGGCTTCTTTTAAAATCTTCAGATTTCCCGCGCTTTTCAGCAAAAGGCGGAAAGAGAAAGGCAAAATGACTTAGGCGGAACGGCGCTTCATGCCCTGGTTTCCACCACGGACTTCACCACGACCACCTTCGGCACGGCGCGGACGATCACTGAAATCACGACCGCGGGTATCACGATCTCGATTTTTGAAACCGCGTTCGCCACGTGGTTTGTCAGCAAAACGACGCTCGCCATCACGTGCCGGTGCACCTTCGCCACGCGGGCGGAAGTTGGTGCCACGGTCCGTGCGCTCGGTACGATCAGAACGCTCTGCACGATCAGGGCGCTGGTCGGCAGCAGCGCGATCAAAGCGCGGCTTGCGATCAAAACGGTCACCACCGCGGTCGTTGCGATCCGAACGGGCCGGACGATCACCACCGCGATCACCACGCGGCTGATCTGACTGGCCAAAACGACGGCCGCCATCACGACCACCGTCACGATCACCACCAAAAGCCCGACCGCCTTCGCGATCCCCTTCGAAACGGCGCACACCATCACGGTCGCCTTCGGCACGACGTGGACCACCGAATGAACGGGCGCCGTCGCGGGCACCATCACGGCCACCAGCAAATCCACCGCGACCACCACGGCCGGCATCACGACCACCATCACGGCCGCCGCCGAAACCGCCACGACCACGACCGCCATCACGGCCACCGCCAAATCCGCCGCGACCGCCACCACCTGACGAACGGGCCGGAGGAGCCGAATGGAATTCATGATCTTCGTCGATCTCGACCTGCTGGCCGATCACGCGTTCGATGTTGCGCAGATGACGAACGTCACGCGGCTCGCAGAACGAAATCGCGATGCCTTCGGCACTGCCGCGACCGGTACGGCCAATGCGGTGCACATAGTTTTCCGGATCGGTTGGCAGGTCATAGTTGATGACATGCGTGATGCCCGGAACGTCAATCCCACGTGCAGCAACGTCAGTTGCAATCAGGACCGGGAACTGGCCATTACGGAAGTTACGCAGGATTTTCTGGCGAATACGCTGCTGCTTGTCACCATGGATGGCGTCGGTATCGACACCTTCATCGCGCAGCTGGAACGAAAGCTCGTCCGCATCGGCTTTGGTTTTGGTGAAAACCAGAACGCGTTCGCTTTCCTGACGTTTCAGCAACTGAACCAGAAGCGAGGTCTTGTCGTGACGTTTCACGAACATGCCGCGCTGGGTCACACGCTCGGTCACGCTGGACTGCGGCGCGGTTTCAACCTTAACCGGATTGTTCAGCAAACGGTCGGTCAGATGTTTGACAGCCGGCGGCATGGTTGCCGAGAACATCACCGTCTGGTGATCACGCGGCAGCACTTCGGCAACGGTCAGAACGTCTTCCGAGAAGCCCATATCGAGCATACGGTCGGCTTCGTCGAGAATGAAGACTTCGATGTCATCAAAACGAATGGTATTGCGTGACATGTGGTCAAGCAGACGACCCGGGGTCGCAACCAGAATGTCAACGCCACGGCGCAGTTCCTGAATCTGCGGGCCCATCGGCGAGCCACCGTAAACAACAGAAGAGAACAGGCGAATGCCTTTTTTGAAATCACGCAGGCACTGACCGATCTGGTTTACCAGTTCACGCGTCGGCGCAAGAATAAGCGCGCGCGGCTGGCCCGGTGCCGGGCGTTTCGGGTTCTCGGCAAGGCGCTGCAACAGCGGAAGGCAGAAAGCAGCGGTTTTACCACCACCCGTCTGGGAAATACCCATCAGGTCACGACCCTCAAGCAAAGCCGGAATGGTTTTTGCCTGAATCTCGGTCGGTGCGGTGAAACCAGAAGCTTCAACGTTGCGCAGCAGGGGCTCGATAAGGTTGAGCCCTTCAAAATTAGTCATAAAGGAAAGTCCTTCAAAATCCGGTCGGCGCCATGTTCGCGCCATGATGTGCCTGCTCGACAGCAATAGCGACCGGTGCACGGCGATCAAGCCGCTGCTTCGGACCCTGCATGAGAGGCATATGATGAGGCCATGACGTCATCACGTCATCGCCGCCCTCGCCTTTTCACACAGTTCCTGACAGCTCAATCTGCCCTACAAGCGAAGGAATGAACGGGGTGATACATGCCCCCCAGAACAAAGTCAATCAATCCCTGCGCCGGGCAGCCATGCAAAAACGCATTCACCATTCCCATATGTAACGCGGAATTAATCTATGCATGTCTAATTTGTGTGCATTATCGGTCGCTTAAATAACGCGTAAGGGGAAGAAATATGCGTTTTCGGGTTGTTACGGGGATTTTTTCGATCCCGGCCATCTGCCTGCTGACACTTCTCGCGATTATCGCGACAGTCGCTTTGAATTATCAAAACAGCCTGCGTAACGGTAAGTTCGAACAGATCGAACATCTGACCGAGGGCGCGGTAACGATCGTTGATTCATATATTGCCAAGGTCAAAGCGGGCGATATGGATGAAAACGCCGCCAAGGCAGAAGTGCTTTCATTGCTCAATGCGTATCGCTTTGATGGGGAGAACTACATATACGCCACCGATTATAACCATTGCATGGTTCTTGATCCGCTCAGCCCCGAAGATGTCGGCAAATGCAACCCCGACAGTAAAGTGCGCCAGATGATCGTCAAAACCGCCAAGGCCGGTGGTGGCGTGATAACCTATGAAACCAAAAAACCAGGCATGGGCGATACATTGGTCGAAAAGGCCGCATATGTTCGTCCGATTCCGGGCTGGAACTGGGCATTAGGTGCGGGTGTCTATATGGATGACGTCGCCGCAGAATTTCAGTCCGTGATGCAACGTATCGCGATTATCTCTGTGATCGCGATCGTCATCGCCGGCGTGTTGTCCTGGTTCGTCGGCACCCGTATCACCAAAAGCATCGTCGGCCTGAACCGTTCGATCGCGACAATTGCCGAAGGCAATTATCAGGCACCAGTTGAGACGGATTCCAACTTTACCGAAATCGGCGACATGGCATCTGGCGTTCTTGCCCTGCGTGACAAATCCGCGCAGGCCCAGCAGCTTGAAAAAGACGCCGCCATCCAGAAACAGAGAGCCGAAGAAGAACGGCGCACCAATATCCGCAACATCGCCAAAAAACTCGAGAGCGAAGTTGGTGGTATTGCCGGTGCCGTTGACCAATCGGTTAAACGCAGCGGTGAACTTGCAGTTAGTATGTCACACAACGCCGAAGGCATTCTTGATCAGAGCCAGCAGGTTGCATCTGCCGCCGGGTCCGTGTCACAGAACGTTGACGCGGTTGCCGCCGCGACCGAGGAACTTTCTTCCTCGATCACGGAAATCAACGTTCAGATTTCCCAGATGTCAAATACTGTCGAACGCGCAACGCATGAAAGCCAAAGCGCCTCTGAGGATGTTGGCGGCCTGTCCGAAGCCGTTGATAAAATCAAGGAAATCGTCAGCCTGATTAACGACATCGCGGGCCAGACCAACCTCTTGGCCCTGAACGCAACCATCGAAGCCGCCCGTGCAGGTGATGCGGGCAAGGGCTTTGCGGTGGTCGCAAGCGAAGTCAAAAACCTTGCCACCCAGACCGGGCGCGCGACCGAGGAAATCGCGGCCCAGATCAACGGCATCGTCGAAGGTACCGAGCGTGCGGTTACGGGTATTTCGCGCGTGTCGGAAACCATTGATCAGGTCCGGTCTGCGTCAACCGCCATTGCAGCGGCAATTGAAGAACAGGGTGCAGCCACACAGGAAATCGCGGGCAATGCCAATCGCAGTGCGGATGGCGTGAAACAGATTTCGTATAGTGTCGATCAAACCATGAAGAACGCGCAAAGCACAACCACCCATGCGGGCGATCTGCGCAACGCGTCCGAAGAACTTTCGTCGCGGTCTTCGGAACTGACACAGATCATTCACCGCTTCTCGAACGATCTGATCAAGCAGGCTGAGAATTGATTCCTGCGAAGAAAATAGCCTCAAACAAAACGGATGTGGCTTAAGCAAAACGGGCCATTTCGCAGGAAATGGCCCGTTTTCTTTATCGAAAAGGATCTAAGCCGATCTATTCGGCGGGAAGATCATTTTCCCGACGGAAGGAATGAGACGGGTAAACACCCAAAATCCGGACCTCGTGCGAGAAGAACTGAAGTTCTTCAAGCGCATGGCGCAGACCAAGCTGTTCTGGATGGGCTTCGACCTCGGCAAAGAACTGGGTTGCGGTGAAATGCCCCTCGACCATATAGCTTTCAAGCTTGGTCATGTTGATCCCATTGGTCGCAAAACCGCCAAGCGCCTTGTAAAGGGCCGCCGCAACGTTACGGACGCGGAAGACAAAGCTTGTCACTACCGGCGTGCCGTCATTGGCGATATCAAGCGGCTCGCGCGCCAGAATGATGAAACGGGTCGTATTATGTGCCGCATCTTCGACCTCGGTGCGCAGCACATCAAGGCCATAAATCTCTGCGGCCAGAACCGGGGCAATCGCAGCAATGCTTTTATCGCCCAGATCGGCCACTTCCTTTGCGCAGCCTGCCGTATCTGGCCCGACAACGGTATTCACGCCAAGTTCCTGACGGATTTTACGGCACTGGCCCAGCGCGTGAACGTGGCTTCGGATTTCCTTGATATCCGAAATCCTGGCACCGGGAACTGCGACAAGCGCGTGGTTGATGCGCAGGAACGTCTCGCCAATGATATGCGCCCCAGAGTCAGGCAAAATGTGGTGAACATCCGCCACACGACCGGCCAGAGTGTTATCAATCGGAATCACCGCCAGATCGACATCACCATCGCGCAATGCACCAAATGCGCCCTCAAACGTCCGGCAAGGCACGGTTGTCGCACCGGGAAAGGCGCGCCGCGCTGCCTGATCGGAGTAGGCACCGTGCATTCCCTGAAAAGCGATACGTTGTTGGGCAGTCATCTGGTTGTTTCCTGATATCTAATATGATTTCCATGTCATGCCCCGCGGCTTTACCGCCAGACAAAACATAGAAAAGCCTAATTACGAGCCCAGCACAAGTCGTGCGCGTTCAAGGTCTTCCGGGGTGTCGACGCCAAGCGGTACGCCGTTCACAAGCGCAACCGCGATCACCATGCCATTTTCAAGTGCGCGCAGCTGCTCAAGCTTTTCACGCTTTTCAAGTTCGGCCGGTGGAAGACTTACAAACCGGTCAAGTGCTGCCCGGCGATAGGTGTAAAGACCGATATGATGGTAAAGCGGCCCGTCGCCATGCGGGGCCGTTGCCCGCGTGAAGTAAAGCGCACGCGCCACACGACCGGCACCAAAGGCCGCTACCGCCTTCACCACATTGGGATTTGTACGTTCTTCTTGCCGCGTGATTTCAGCCGCCAGAGTCGCGATGTCGACATTCGGATCGACAAGCGGCTCAAAAACCGCACGAATATCGGCTGCATCAATCGTCGGAAGATCACCCTGAACATTGACCACGGCGTCGTATTTTCCATCCGGGTCAAAGCTTTGCAACGCCTGATGCACCCGATCCGATCCGCTTGGCAAATCCGGATCGGTCAAAACGGCAATACCACCAGCCGCCGTTACCGCGTCGGCAATTTCCTGTTCGGCGCACGCGACGATAACCGGACCGATTCCTGCATCGGTTGCCCGGCGCCAAACATGAACAATCATCGGTTCGCCGTGAATATCAGCCAACGGCTTGTTGGGCAGGCGTGTCGATGCCATACGGGCAGGAATAACGACAACGGGGTTGCGCGGCGTAGTCATATAGGCCTCCGGTCTGGCTTGATCCTGCTTTGATCTCGCGCAAAGCGCGCGTCTGATCACCTGTGCAAGAAGCAATGTCGTGAATCGGCGGGACAATAGCCGGTTTTGGGGATTCTGCGAAAGACGGAATTGAATATGACGAAGGTATATCTCGTCTGTTTTCGCCTTTATGTTTAAGAAAGGTTGATGCAAATCTCTGAAACGTATAGTTTCCCTCCGACCGGTCTGACCTGCTGTCGCATGCGCGTTCTTGTGATCTTTAAGAGCGTTTTGGGGGCGCATGGGTCAGCTGTTAAAAAGAAACCTGAGAGTGATTAGGCTGTAGGGATCCCGTCATGAAAACGATGGAAATCAACAAGATCGTCGCCGGTGTTATCTGTGCTGTGCTTTTGGTTATAGTTGTTGGCAAGATCGGAAGTGCTCTTGTGCACCCCGAAGAACTGGAAACGCCCGTTTACCCGTTCTCCGAGGATCTGATGGCTGGTGCCAACGCACCGGCTGCCGCACCGGCAGAGCCGGCTGGACCAGAACCGATTTTTGCATTGCTGGCATCAGCTGACCTTGCCGAAGGCGAGAAAGTCTTCAAAAAATGCGCATCCTGCCACGACACCGAGAATGGCGGCCCGAACAAAACCGGCCCGAACCTTTATGGCATCGTCGGTAACAAGTTCGCCCACAAGGATGACTTCGCCTATTCCGACGCCATGGCGAACCATGGCGGAACCTGGGGCTGGGAAGAACTGAACCACTTCCTGTACAAGCCGCGCGATTATGTCGAAGGCACGAAAATGAGCTTCGGGGGTCTGAAAAAGGCCGAAGATCGCGCTGCTGTCATCGCATGGCTTAACAGCAAGTCGGACAATCCGCTGCCTTATCCTGATCCGGCAGAAGCCACCGCAGCTGAAGGCACCGACGCCGCAGCAGATGCAGCAGCAGATACCCCGGCCGAGGCCGCGGAGTCCAACGATGCCCCTGCTGAAGAAGCACCTGCCGCTGATGCACCGGCAGAGCCCGCAGCAGAGGGTGAAGCACCCGCCCAATAAAGGGGTGGGAAATTCACCGGATAATCGATTGATTTTTTACAGGGGACAGGTAACTGTCCCCTGTTTTCGTTTGCCACTAATCGTTTCAAAACAAGGAATGCGTTTTAATGGAAAATCTCGACCACTTTCTGGAGATCGCCCACAAACTGGCCGATACCGCCCGTCCGGTCGTACACCAGTATTACCGCACCCCTGTTGCCGTGGACGTCAAGGCCGATGCAAGCCCGGTGACCATTGCCGACCGCGAAGTTGAAACCGCGATGCGGGCAATCCTGATTGCGGAACTTCCCGATCACGGAATTCTTGGCGAAGAACATGGCCACCACAATATTGATGCCGATTTTGTCTGGGTCCTTGATCCGATTGATGGCACCAAGTCATTCATCGCTGGCAAGCCAAGTTTCGCAACACTTATTGCCCTGTGCCACAAAGGTGTTCCCGTTATTGGCATTATTGATCAGGCCATCACCAATGAACGCTGGGTTGGTGTTATGGGTCGCGCCAGCACAATGAATGGTGACGAAATCAACGCCCGCGAATGCGAAACGCTTGATGCTGCCACCTTCTTTACCACCGCACCGGAGCTGTTCCGCACCGATGCCTCCGCGCGCGCCTATAAGGCAGTTTCGAACAAATGTCGGCAGCCGATGTATGGCGTTGATGCCTATGCCTATGGGTTGGTTGCCCTTGGCTTTGCCGATACCGTGGTTGAATGTGGTTTGCAGGCCTATGATTTTTGTGCCCTTGTCCCGGTCGTCGAAGGTGCCGGTGGCGTTATGACCGATTGGCAGGGCAAGCCGCTGACGATTTTCAGTGACGGTTCCGTCATCGCGAGTGGCGACGCCCGATGCCATCAGGACGTTCTTTCGACCATCCGGGCAGCAACGGTCTGATCTCTGTGCCCGCTTTCCGTTAGGCCGCATCATGTTCGAATGGGTCATCATCCTGTTTCTGGGAACCGGACTGCTTTACGGCCTGCAATCGCGCAGGCTGCAACGGCGTAACATATCCTCGCCGATGATGATGGTTATAACCGGTGCGTTGATCGCATTGCCATTGGGCATATGGCACGAAGCACCCCTTGCCCCGTTCGCTGATCGCATCCATTTCGCCACCGGGTTTTCCGAAATGACGCTGGCGATCATTCTGTTTCTTGATTCCGCTGTCCTTGACTATCGCAAGGAAAAACCTGCCATACGGCTTGCCAACCGGTTGCTCCTGATCGGGTTGCCGTTGACCATCGGTGTGACATGGGCTTTCATCATTGGCCTTCACCCTTCCATCGGGATTCTTCCGGCACTGATCCTTGCCCTGATTGCAAGCCCGACCGATGCGGCCCTTGGCCGACCGGTATTGGAAAACAAATCGGTTCCCGATCCGATCAGACAGGGGATCAATATCGAAAGCGGTCTGAATGACGGGCTGGTTTTACCAATATTCACAGCCGTTGTATTGCTCGAAGCCGACCTTGTCGGTGAAGGCAGCAACAACTGGCTGACCGAGGCGATCATCGAAATTTCCGTCGGGGCCGGGGTCGGACTTCTGGCTGGCTATGTCATCGGCCAGATCGTCAATCACGCGGTTACCACCAACACCATCCTTGACCGGTTCGAACGCTTGCTTGGCGTGCTTTCAGCACTTTTCATCTTCTTCCTGTCTGAGAAGCTCGGCGGAAACGGCTTTGTCGCGGCCTTCGCTGGTGGTCTTGCATTGAACATATTCTCCGAAAAGGTCCGCGAAACTATCGAAAGCTTTGGCGAAGCAGAATCAGAACTACTTACCATGCTGACCTTCTTCATTTTCGGTCTGGTGGTTATCCCGGCTGTGTATCAGCTTTGGACATGGGAGATGCTGATCTTCTCGATTGTCAGCCTCGCGATCCTGCGCCCGCTTTGTGTCTGGATTTGCATGATCGGCAGCCCCTATAGTCTGGCGGAAAAACTCTATGTCGGCTGGTTTGGCCCACGCGGCATCGCGTCGGTGATTTACCTGCTGATCATGATCACCATGATCGATCCGAAGGGCTATGAATCCCTTATTGCTGCCGCCGTCATGATCGTCGCCATCAGCGTAACCGCACATGGTCTGTCGGCTGCCCCGCTTTCAAATATGCTGGTGCGTCACCTTGCAAAAAAAGGCGCCCGGTCCTGAGGATATCCCAGCCGGGCGCAAGTCTTGGTTTGCAGTAAGAGAGCTCTGGATGGAGTGCAAAATCCAGAGGGCCCGGCTACCAATCCGGACCAAGGACCTTTGCGCCTGAATGCAAAAGCCCGGCATCGTCATCCTTCCCAACCGGTTGGGAACGAAGGGTGACGAATTCGATTATCAACGCTCGGTCAGCGCCAACCGGACACCCAACGCGATAAACATCCCGCCAAGAGAACGTTGCAGCCAGATACCGAGCGCCCCGTTAGCCCGAAGGCGGGTTGCGGCAAATCCGATGGCAAACACCACGACCGTCTCGACACAAAAACCGATGACATTCACCAGGGTACCAAGCACCAGAAATTGGATCGCACCATCCCCCGCCGCCGGGTTAACAAACTGGGGCAGAAACGCCATAAAGAAAATCGCGACCTTAGGATTAAGGACATCGATCATCGCGCCCTGACGCCATGCGTGAAACGCTGTCATGGTGGGTATCGGAGTCCGCTTTACCGCAGATATTTCAGATGCCGCATCATCCGGACCACGTTTGGCAAAACTGCTGCGCAAGGCACCAATCCCCAGCCACACCAGATATGCCACACCAACCCATTTCACCACCGAGAATGCCAGTGTTGATGTGGCCAGAATGGCCGAAAGCCCAAGGGCTGCGGCAACCACATGGACAAACGCACCGGAACAAACGCCAAGACTGGAAAACACCCCGATCTTGCGACCATGGATCGCGGTCTGGGCACTGATATAAGCCAGATCAGGCCCGGGCGAGATATTGAGCAACAGGGCGGCAATCAGAAACGGCGTATATTGGATCAGAAGATCGGCCATCACGCATCGACCTCCAGGCAATAGTAAACCAGATCCATCGAAAGTGACTTGGCACCGGCCTCGATCAGCATGGAATGAAGCTGCCCGCGATGATGTGTTTGGTGGTTGAACATATGCGCCAAGACAATCTCGCGCGGCAGTGTATATGCCCCGGCCAGCATCGATTGATAGGACAGATCACTTGCCAATGTGTCCGCGTCAAGTTGTTCGGTAAAGGCGATGATTTTGGCATCCTGTGCCTTACGCGCGGTTCGGAATTCTGAAAATCCGGCGTACAGCACGGCATCAAGCGCCAGACGTTCAGGCACCCCGACCAGACGCCCCAACCACAGACGATCCGCCACCAAAAGATGGTTCAGTGTCTTGATGATCGACGGGAAAAAAGCAGCCCGCGGGGCGGTAAGTTCGCCCGCTTCAAGACCCGCACATGCGTCCAGAATATGCTGGTTCGCCCACGCATTATAATTGGCCATGCGTTGAAAGTAGGCAACTCCGTTCATAATATTTCATCCATCTTGATTCCGCCTCCCCCCGTCACTTCAAAAGCTTTATCCGGCCTTTGCGTCACAGGGGCTTGTCGTCTGGTTAGCACCACCTGTCGCATCTGCTGTTGTGTTCATGGCAAGGACGGGCGGTTTGGGCATCCGTTTGGTCAGGATCACGATATTACCCAGCAAAGTCAGGCCAACGCCTAGAACGATATTGCTGTCCCAGACAAATCCTTCAAACCAGGTCGACAGTAATAGCGCTACTACCGGAAACATGACGGAACTGTATGCCGCGCGATCCGGGCCGATCTTGCCCAGAAGTGTCAGATAGGAGCCAAACGCCAGAACCGAGCCAAACAGGGAAAGGTAAATCAGCGCAGCGACAAAGGACGGACTGGTGTCAAAGGTAAACGGAATACCGGTAACAAGGATGTATCCGATCAACAGGATCGAGCCATACATCATGCCATAAGCATTCGCCTGAAGGACCGGAATGCCGCGCGCCTGATTGCGCGCCGATGCCATATTTCCAAGCGACGCGATATAGCTGCCCGCAAGCGAAACCAGCAACCCAACGCTACCACCTGCTGCCAGATCAAACGTTGCAAGATCGCGCGCAAACACCAGCGAAATCCCGCCAAGCCCGATTGCCGCCCCGATCAATGTCCGGGTTTCCGGGCGTCGCTTGAAAAAGATCGCACCATTAATCATGTTCATGATCACGATGGTCGAAAACACTACCGCCAGAAGACCCGACGTCAAATGCGCACTTGCGATGTAAATCAGTACGTAATTCAGCGAAAACAGGCATATGCCAAGGGCCGCCATAAACACATGATCACGCAGGGAATAGCGCATAGGCAAACGGCGGATAACACACCATGCCATCAAAATTACTGCCGCCAGGACAAAACGATAGGCAACAGCCAGTTCCGGCCCGACCGAAAGCTGATACTGGATTGCGATCCAGGTGCTTCCCCAGATCAGAACGACAACACTATATAATCCAAGCGGGCCCATGACGGCACTCCAACGAAATCAATCGTTGGTATTTAGGGCAGTTTTTGCCAAACAGACAAACCAGCAAAACTCATCTATCCATTAGACATACTAATGGACTTTCCGTCCCATCCCTAAGATTTATCGCTTTTTCCCGATTCTGCCCGCACCGGCCCGATATCATCATTTTCGCCATCATTGGCGGCATCGTCGACAATCGACATGTCATCTCCGGGTTCTTTGGCGTCATCGGTATCAAGAACATCATCACCACGCTTCTTGCGCATTTTTTCGCGCAGGCGACGACGCTGCCATTCCTTCCAGATTGCCAGCAATTCTGTGCGCGAATGGAACATCGGCAGATGGCGTTTGGGCTTGACCGGTTTCTGTTCGACCGCCATGCCAACTTCGACAATCTCGTGCGTATCATCGATCCGACGAACAATCAGTTCAACCATGCCATAGGCAACCCGGTCCCCAGGTTCGATATCGCCCGAAAGGTTGCGTTCAAGGATTTCGGCAACGGTCGCCTCTTCGTCCGCGTCCCCAACCACAAAGCCATACAAACGGCCAAGATCGGCAATACGGGTATCGGGTGGGAAACTGAAATCACCAAACAGGTCGACGTCATTTGCCCCCTCGGCCGGACCGGCGAACAATTGATCAAGCAGTTCGACATGGCGCGGTGGGGTAATGATATAAACCTGATCACCGCCTTCGATGCGCCCGGCACTGTGCGGGCGTAACGATTTGCCATCGCGCAAAATCAGGCTCGGCCGTGCCCAGCGCGGAATGCGTTGCCCGGTTGCCACCGCACTTTCGCTGTGAACGCGATAAACGACAATTTCCTGATTGGCGTTGCCCGGCAGTTCAAGGTCGATACGATCGACCGGCCCGTGTCGCGGCGGAATCATAATGCCCAGCCAGCGCGCCATCAGCCGGATTGTCCACCCCTGCAACAGCAGCGACGTGATCACAACAATAAAGGCCGTGTTGAAAAGAAGCTGGCCATATTCAACACCTTCCACCATCGGCACGATCGCAAGCAGGATGGAAACCGCCCCGCGCAAACCAACCCATGAAATAAAAGCGGTATCATTGCGTGAGAAGTTGAAGAACATCAGGCAAAGCCATACCGCAACCGGGCGGGCGACAAACACCAGTACAAGCGCCAGAATAACCCCGGGAATGATCACATCACCAAACTGTGACGGTGTTGCAAGCAACCCCATGGTGACAAACATCACGATCTGCGCCAGCCAGGTGGTTACGTGCTGGAACCGGCGCACCCCGACACTCATGCGCATCTGACTGTTGCCAGCATAAAGACCGGCGACATAAACTGCCAAAAAGCCGCTGCCACCAACGATACTGGTTGCGCCAAAAAGGCTAAGCGCGCAGGCAAGCGTTACAATCGGAACAAGTGCGGGTTCAAGCTTGACCCGGTTGATCATCTGGACGATGGCCATGCCACCCAGAAGACCCAAAACAGCCCCAAGTCCGATTTGCAGAACAAACCGTTCAAGCAGTTCCAGCGCCAGATTATCCCCGCCGCCCTGCATGATCAGTTCGACCAGCGAAATGGTCAGAAACACCGCCATGGGATCGTTCGAACCGGACTCGACTTCAAGTGTGCTGCGCGTACGGTCGCGCAAATTTATCCCGCCCACCCGCAAAAGGAAAAACACCGCCGCCGCATCCGTCGAACTGACAATCGCCCCGAACAACAAGGCCACCAGCCATGGCACATCAAGCACAAGCCAGGTGACCCCGCCAACGACAAACGCGGTCAACATGACCCCGACCGTCGCCAGTACGAGCGAGGGTGCGGCTGCAATCTTCAAGGTTCGAAGCTGGGTTTCAAATCCGCTATCAAACAGGATCATCGCAAGCGCAATGGACCCGATAAAATAAGCCAGCGGCGCATTATCGAAATTGATGCCGCCAATCCCGTCCTCGCCAGCACCAAGGCCGACAAACAGGAAAACAAGCAACAAGGGTGCACCAACCCGGAAACTGATCAGACTGGTAAAGACCGCAACAACGACCAGAACCGATGCAATCAGGATCACCAGATTCATCGATTCGATCATACTCGCGTCTCCATCCTGTTTGTCATTATCGTGAGACAGGTCGAAAAACCCGTCAGGTTCCTGTCAAATGTTTTCCAAGACAGGAAAGTTTGAAATGCGTTACGGCAACTCATCTTGCAATGATGTGCTTAAAGCGCGCAAAGGCGGCATTCTTGCGGCAGGATTACCCGATATTTGGTCAAATATCAGGCAAATGAAATCAATTCTCTCCACCGGTTATAATTCAGCACAGCCAATCATTTATCGCCATCAAGCATTGCCGGAACAAAGCCGGTTTCTTTGGCTGTAGACAGGGCAATTTCCGGAATAACCTCGACCACGCCGGGGACTTCCTTGATCGTATCCGTCACAAAGCTTTCAAGATGAGAAGTATCGCGCAGGCGCAATTTCAACAGAAAATCAAATCGGCCGGTCATGTGATGACATTCAAGAACCTCGTCTGCCTTGATCAGCGACTTGACCAGTTTCTTGTTTCCCTTGGCCGGGTCGGTGCGCAACCAGACCATTGCGGTAAGTGCGCGACCAATCGCATTGCCGTCAACTTCGACGCGGTAAGCCTTGATAACCCCCTGTTCGCGCAATTTGCGCACACGGTCATTCACCGCCGAAACAGAAAGGCCGACCTTCGTCCCCAGCGCCGAATAAGACAAAGACGCGTCATCCTGCAAAATGTCGATCAACTTGCGATCAATGGCATCCATAAAACATCCCCCTGAAGAATTTTTATCAATATCAGACGATCTTACACGAAAACTGTGTAGGCATGAAACTTTCGGGTCGCCATCAACAAATGGTAGGACTATTTCGCTGATCAAGACTGGATTTTTTATAAAATCAGTCTTATTCGTTGATGATCATGCATCTTTTTCGTGTTTCTCGGGATGACGATGCGCTTCGCGGCGCCCTTTTAATGACCGGTGCTGCAATCCTTTTTGCGGCGATGGCGGTGCTTATCCGCTACATCACACGCGAAGTTCATCCCTTCGAAGCAGCTTTTTTCCGTAATCTGTTCGGGTTGATCCCAATGATCCCCTGGATGCTGCGCGACCGGTTGGTTGGTCTGCGTACGCTGAAACTGAAATTGCATTTCATCAGGGCGGTCATCGGACTGGCCGGAATGCTATGCCTGTTTTCGGCACTTGCCATTGCCCCGGCGGCACAGGTGATTGCAATCAATTTCACGGTCCCGATCCTGACCACCATCCTTGCTGCCCTGATCCTTCATGAAACCGTCAGGGCGCGCCGCTGGACGGCTGTGGCACTCGGCTTTATTGGCGCAATGATCATTGTGCGTCCGATCGGACAAACGCTTGAAACCGGTGCGATCCTTGCCCTTCTGGCGACCCTGTTTACTGCCTTTGCCGTAACAACGGTCAAGATGCTCTCGCGCAGTGAAAGTGCCAACGCCATCGTGACATGGATGGGCATGATCATGACGCCCCTGTCACTGATCCCGGCCCTTTTCTTTTGGCAAAATCCGACATGGGAACAGCTTGGGGTACTTCTTGCAATCGCTGTTCTGGCGACTGCGGGACAACAGCTTTTTGTGCGCGCCAATCGCACGGCCGACCAGTCCTATGTCATGGCCTTCGATTTCCTGCGTCTGCCATTTGTCGCGGCCCTTGCCTTCATCATGTTTGGTGAAACCGTCGATTTCTGGACCTGGGCCGGGGCGTCGCTGATCATTGGCTCAACCCTTTATATCGCGCGCCGCGAAGCTGTTCTGGCCAGAAAGGAAAAGCGCCGCCGCCGTATGCCGACAACGGCAGCCGCGGATTCTCAGGCGATCCCGGTCACCAAGGCAAAAACCATCAACCCGCCCGAAGATCCGGAAAGCACCCCCGAAAGCAAAGCAGGCCGCATTGATGCGTAGGTGGTTCAACAGCCTGCCCCCCTATCTTCAGGCATCTGTTTTCGCCGTGATTGCATCGCTTATGGCCGCCCTTTTTTCGGTGATTGTCCGCATAGCAACCCGTGAAATCGATCCGCTGCAGGCTGTTTTCTTTCGCAACTTATTTGGGCTTCTTTTCATCGCTCCCATCGCGCTCCGGTCCGGTTTTGCACAGCTGAAAACACAGCGGATGCCGCTGTTTCTGTTGCGCGCCTTGCTGTCGATGGGGGCCATGAGCTTCTGGTTCTCCGCCATTGCCTATATGCCGCTGGCCGAAGCAACGACGCTGAACTTCACCGTCCCGCTGTTTGGTACCGTCCTTGCCGCGATATTTCTGGGTGAAGCGGTTCGAAAATACCGCGTAGCCGCCCTTCTGGCAGGCTTTATCGGTGTCGTCATCATTATCCGCCCCGGCAGCGAAACCATGCAACTGGCAAGCCTTCTGCCAATTGCAGCCGCCCTTTGCATGGCCAGCGCAGGGTTGACGATCAAGTCGCTGTCCAAAACTGAAAACAGTACAACCATCGTGCTTTACATGATGCTGTTGACCACGCCACTGACATTCATCCCCGCGCTCCTCGTCTGGCAGACACCAAGCCTGCAGGCGCTTGGTTTGATGGCACTGGGTGCGTTTATCGCCAACATCACCCAGATCTGTAATACCAATGCTTTTCGAATATACGATTACAGTTTCGTCGTCGGCTTCAACTATCTGCGCCTGCCCTTTGTTGTCGCCATCGCCTTGGTCATGTTCGGTGAGGTCCCTGAAATCTGGCTGTTGCCCGGTGCGGGTTTGATCATCGGGTCCGCACTGTTCATTGCACGGCGCGAAGCCAAACTCGCCAAAGAAGCAAGACGGATCAATCGCGGCCCGTCAGCCGCGGCGATTGACCTTGACCCACCCCCGTCACGCGATAATCGACAAAATATTAATGGGTCAGAGCGCAGATGAAAAACTGGTTCAAAAACCAACCCGCCACGGTACAGGCCAGTTTTTATGCCCTATCGGCAGCGATTCTTGCAGCCTGCTTCACATTGACAATTCGTTTTGCCACCGAGGAACTTCACCCCTATCAGGCTGTATTCCTGCGGTTTCTGTTCGGACTGCTGATGATCGCACCAGTAGTTATGCGCGGTGGATTCGCCCCCTTACACACCAAACGCCTGCCACTTCTTGGATTGCGCGGTATTCTGTCGGCATCGGAAATGTGTTTGTGGTTCTTGGCGGTGCTTTATCTGCCACTGGCCGAGGCCACGACACTTAACTTTACCGTCCCGTTATTTGGCACCATTCTGGCCGCGCTGATCCTTCGCGAAACCATCCGCATTCACCGTTGGCTTGCCGTTTTTGTCGGATTTATTGGTGTTGGGTTGATCATTCAGCCCGGAACGGCCGCCATGCAACCGGCAAGCCTTCTGCCAATTGCCGCAGCCATCTGCATGGCAAGTGCCGGGCTCATCACCAAGCGACTGGTTGCCACCGAAAGCACCACCGCCCTTCTGTTTTACCTGATGCTGATTACAACGCCAGTTTCCTTAATTCCGGCCCTGTTTGTCTGGCAAACGCCAAGCTGGCATGTGCTTGGCCTGATAGTGCTGGCGGCCGCGATGATGAACGTCATGCAGGTTTGCAATGTCAAAGCTCTGCAATTTGCCGATTACAGCTTCTTTGTCGGATTTTCCTATTTGCGCCTGCCGATCATCGCCATTCTGGCCCTGATCCTGTTTGGCGAAGTCCCCGACATCTGGATATTTCCCGGTGGCGCCCTGATTATCGCAGCGGCAGTCTATGTTGCCTTGCGTGAACGCAAAATTGCCTGAACAGCAAACCTGAACAGTTCGAAAACCACCCGGCCAGCCGGGACCACACCCACACCGCAACATCCAAACTCTTCCCCTTGAACTCAGACGGTCAAATGCCCTTGCCCGATAAACAAATAATTTGGTATAGAATTACCTATTATTTGTTTATCGGGATCAAAACAGGGAATTTCATGTCATGCAGGTCAAGGGATCCATTGCCATTGTCACCGGGGCCGCATCGGGCCTGGGCGCCGCCACCGCGCGCGTGCTTGCAGCCGCCGGGGCAAAGATTGCGGCCTTTGATCTGAATGAAGCAGGCGCCAAAACAACAGCAGTCGAACTTGACGGCATCGGTTACAAGGTTGATGTATCAAACGCCAAAAGCGTCGAAGACGCGATTTCCGACGTTATCAAGACCCAAGGCATTCCATCCATTTTGGTCAATTGCGCAGGCATCCTGCAAGGCGAACGCATTGTTGGTCGCGAAGGCCCGGCAGATCTTGATGCATTTGCGCGCGTGATCAATGTCAATCTGATCGGGACATTCAACATGATGCGCGTTGCCGCAACCGCCATGAGCCGCAATGAACCGACCAAAGGTGGTGAACGCGGGGTTATCGTCAATACCGCATCCATCGCCGCCTACGAAGGTCAGATCGGACAGGCCGCTTATTCGGCATCCAAGGGCGGCGTTGCCGCGATGACCTTGCCAGCAGCGCGCGAACTGGCCCGGCACGGCATCCGTGTCGTTTCGATTGCTCCGGGCATGTTTGGCACGCCCATGGTCACCGCCCTGCCCGACGACATGCAGCAGGCACTTGCGGCCAACATTCCCTTCCCCAAACGCCTTGGCGATCCGGCGGAATATGGCCGATTGGCCCTACATATATGTGAAAATGAAATGATTAATGGCGAAACGATCCGCATCGATGGCGCGGTAAGGCTGGAGCCCAAATAAGCCAGCCCCCCAAACGGGAACCGCTGCCACGAAAAACGCCCTGCCAGTCCCGCAATGGCAGGGCGTTTATTTTCCAGCTTTGATCAAGGATCAGCCCCTATCGTCCGACACGGCACCTAGTGGGCGATAACCGTTTCGGCAAAAGTCGCCAGATCGATGTCTTTTTGTGTCACGCCACCCGCGTCGTGAGTTGTCAGCGTGACCCCCACCTTGTTATAAACATTGAACCATTCCGGGTGGTGATCCATCTTTTCGGCCTGTATCGCGATGCGCGTCATGAAACCAAATGCCGAATTGAAATCACCGAACATGTAAACCTTGCCGATTGATAACCCGTCTTCTGCCAGTTTCCAGCCATCGAGTTTAACAAGCGCAGCTTCGATGGCGGTTTTGTCCAGTTTGCTCATTGTGACCTCCTGCTTTTTGCTTGATCCCATTTGACCATGACACCGGAAACTTGCCAAATATTGAACGGTGCAAAGCAGTCCCTACTTCAAAAGGCAATGCACACGTTCACGCAACACCGGTAAAAGGTCACTTTCAAACCACGGGTTCTTTTTGATCCAGCCGGTATTGCGCCAGCTTGGATGCGGCATCGGCAGTAACCCGTCTGGCAAATACTCGGCAAATAGATGTACCGTTTCGGTCATGCTTTTTGCCCGGCGCGGGCCAAGATAACGTTCCTGCGCATACTGCCCGATCAGAAGTGTTAATCCAACATCGGGCAAATGTTTTAGCAATGCATCATGCCATGTCGGTGCACATTCGGGGCGCGGTGGCAAATCACCACCACGTTCAAACCGGCCGGGATAACAAAATCCCATAGGCATGATGGCAAGCTTGCCCGGATCATAGAAATCCTCAACCGGCATTTGCAGCCAATCGCGCAACCGGTCCCCCGATGCATCATTCCACGGCAGCCCGGTTTCATGCACCTTCGTCCCCGGTGCCTGCCCGATCACAAGGATTCTGGCACCCGCCGCCATCCGCACGACAGGTCTGGGGCCCAGGGGCAATGCACTTTCGCATATCCGACAGGCCCGGACATTGACCAGAAGATCGTCAAGTGCGGGGTCACCACCCGGCGGATCGATTTCGGGAAGCCTGCCGGTTAATCCGGCCATTGCATGCTCCTGTTTTGAGGTATCGAACTATGCGTCGGGAAGTTCGCCACCGGCAACAACCCATTCCTCGGCCATGGCGTCGCGATACCATTCCACCATTTCAGGCAATCCAAGAATGGTTTCCATATAGGCATTACCGATGGGATCAAGCGACACGTCATAAGTTTTGAACCGGGTCACCACCGGCGCAAACATCGCGTCTGCAATCGAAAAATGCCCAAAAAGGAAGTCTCCCCCCTGACCAAACTGCGTGCGGCATGTTTTGAGAATCTCGCAGATGCGCGCGATTTCTTTTTCGACGATCTCGCTTCGGCCACGCCCGGGCAATGTTTTGCGTAAGTTCATCGGCATGTTGCTGCGGATCGCACCAAACCCGCCATGCATTTCAAGCGAGACAGACCGCGCAATCGCCCTCACATCAAGATCAAGCGGCCACAACATCGCATCAGGTCGACTGTCCGCAAAATATTCCAGAATACTCAACGCTTCCCAAATGGTTTTCCGGCCATCAAAAAGTGCGGGGACCTTTTTGCTCGGCGAGACGACTTCGGCCTTGGCATGCCATTCTTCGCTATAAAGCGGGATCAGCTTTTCCTCGAAATCGATCCCTGCCACACGCAGGCCCAGCCACGCGCGAAGCGACCACGAAGAATAGTTTTTATTACCGATATACAGAATGGGGCGCGTTTCCATAGGAAGGTATCCTTCATTCAAACCAAAAGGGGGCGGCCAACACACTATCGGGCTATTCAAAACCCGGTTCAAGGCCGTTCAGTCACCGGGCCGTGCTCGGTTTTGGCGATCCGGCAAATGATCATTCAAGGTCTGCCAATCAATGTCGCAGTCACCCAGCACATCCCGAATTATATTTCCGGATGCGGGGTTTTCTTTTGGGCGATTGCCGATTGACGGTGGCATCCGTAAGATCGAAGTCATATCTCGCAATAACAGGCCTAAACAGACTGCCTGCTCAAGAGCCCCACCACTCTCGCCAACACGTCACCACAAGGGAAGTATCAAATTGTTCGATCACATTATCTCGTCTGAAAAGCCCTCCAACCCGGTCCGCATCACGGCAGTTCAAGAATCCGATTTCAAAAAATGGCTCGGCAAACAGTCCGATGCTCATCAGGCATGGATTGCCTCGTCCGGCTATGACGGCAAACGCGGCACCCATCTTGCCCTTGCCGGTGACGCGGGTACCTATCAGACCATCGTGATCAGCTATGTCGACGATGCCAAAACCCAGTGGGATTTTGCTGGACTTCCGACTGCCCTGCCCGCGGGTGAATATATCCTGACAGATGATGTTACAAAAAATGATGCCATATGCGAAAAGGCCGTTCTTGGTCTTTACCTTGGCGGGTATCGTTTTGATCGCTACCGCAAATCAGAAGCCAGCACCGCGAAACGTGCGCTATTTGCCATTCCGTCAAACGATGCGACCAAACGTGCTGAAAATATCGCGCGTGGTATCGGACTTGCACGCGACCTGATCAACATTCCGGCCAATGATATGGGGCCGGAAGAACTCGAAGCCGCAGCACGTCGCCTTGGCGAAGAGTTTGGCGCAAAGGTGACGAGCATCATTGGCGAAGACCTGAACAAACGCAATTTCCCGGCGATCTACACGGTTGGCAAAGGCAGCGATCGTGCCCCCCGCCTGATTGATCTTCATTGGGGTGATGAGAACGCGCCCAAGGTCACACTGGTCGGCAAGGGTGTCTGCTTTGACACCGGCGGCTATGACCTCAAACCGTCAAGCAACATGCTTCTGATGAAAAAGGATCTGGGGGGATCGGCACAGGTTCTTGGTCTGGCCCGTATGATCATGGCATCGGGTCTTCCGGTGCGCCTGCGTGTTCTGATCCCGGCTGTTGAAAACATGGTTTCGGGCAAGGCATACAGGCCAAGCGACATCCTTCAGACCAGGAAGGGCATCACCGTCGAAGTTGGCAATACCGATGCCGAAGGTCGCCTGGTTCTCTCCGATGCCCTGACCGAAGCCGCGGCCGAGGATCCCGAAATCCTGCTTGATTTCGCAACTCTGACCGGGGCTGCACGTGTTGCACTGGGCCTTGGCCTGCCGGCACTGTTTTCCAACAATGACGACCTTGCCAATGGCCTTCTGGAAAATGGTCTGGCGCTGAATGATCCGATGTGGCGCTTGCCGTTGTGGGATGATTATCGTCCGATGCTCGATAGCAAGGCGGCCGACATGAACAACATTTCCGGTTCGCCCTATGGCGGTGCGATCATTGCGGCTCTGTTCCTTGATCGCTTCGCCGAAGGTGCAAAAGCCTGGGCCCATATCGACCTGATGGCGTGGAATCCTTCGGCACGTCCCGGACGTCCCGAAGGCGGCGAAGCCCAAGGAATCCGGGCCGCTTTCAAGCTCATTGCGGATCGTTACGGAAAGTAAACATTTCGATTTTCCCAATTAGACCTTTGACATCCGCGCAGGGGTCAGGTAGACAGATTACGTATTCGTAACAAATTAATTGTTGGGCACAGGCATGTCGATCGAGATCAAACCGTCTCAGGCGCTTGACCTTTGGCGTATCGCGATTGTTGAAAGCGTGCGTCGGGACTCTCCCGACCTATCGGCTCGCCAGATGGCCCTTATGCTGACTGTTTATCTGACCCCGGCCCCGCATACCGTTCGGGGCCTTTCCGACGCCCTGAATATCTCCAAACCAGCGATTACACGTGCGCTTGACCGCCTCAGTTCACTGGGCATGGTCAAACGCAAGGTCGACGAAGATGATCGTCGCTCCGTTCTGATTCAGCGCACTGTGAAGGGTTCTGTCTTCCTGCGCGAATTTGGCGATATTATCGTGTCCGCGGGGAAGAAAACCGAATAGATCGATCTCTTGATCCGATGACGTTCGGGTCTCGTGGCAGTAGGTCAGGCGAAATTGAATTGATATTCTGTCGCCAATAGCTGGTCTGAATACCAAAGGTCGGGAAATGGGACAGAAAATCTGTCCTAAAGCTAAAACTCTCCCTTCTCATACGTAAGAATAGGCATCAAACAGACCAGTTGGTTTGTTCGAAGCTTCTGTATTTCGTCAAACAGAATATATTTTTAGTATTTAATATCAAAACGTTACTGACAATCACCTGTATCACGAGCCCAAAACACGCAGCTTTGACGCCAAGAAATAATACCCGATCCAACTTTCGGCCTAGCGGGTCCGCGCCACGCTTTCAGGCATGTCAATCAGGGACAAAAGCAGGGCGGCAACAATCAAAACACCGCCACTGATCCGGCCAATCGTGTTTTTTCCACCACGTTTCAACAACCATGGCATCAGTCTTGCGGCACCAAACGCATACATCATTACGAATGTGTAATCAAAAATCACAAACGTGATCCCAAGGATCACCAATTGCGACCAAAGGTCCACCGAAGGATCGATGAACTGCGGGAATAATGCACCAAAAAACGCGATCGCTTTCGGGTTACCCGCTGCAACCAGAAAACCTTCGCTAAACAACCGACGTTTTCGTACCGGCTCAAACCCTGTTCTGATTTTTATTTCGGTATCGTTATCATTTCTTGATGCCTTGGGTTTTCGCAGGATTGCCGTCAGACCGATGACAATCAGGAACGCGACGCCGCACCATTTGACAACGCCAAACGCCGTCACCGATGTCGCCAGCAACGCCCCCAAGCCAACCGCGGCAATCACCATCTGGATCATGTTTGCGGTCACATCACCAAGGGCGGTAATCATGGTCGGGCGCGGTCCATAACGTAACGAATGCGACATGCCGATCAGGACACTGGGCCCGGGCGTTGCCACCATAAGCGATACAAGTGCGCAAAAGCTGAGCCATGTTTCAATCGACATTTCATTCCACGGATTACGTCAATCAAGACGGAATATCACGCCCATGTCACCATACAAGTGCACTCTGTGCACTGCTGGCATCTGCCGATCAGGCATCCTGAAAACAGGTAACCCGGCAATGGATCACACCGAACAAAAACCATTCGGGTAAGGAGAAGGAAATTGTTTTGAATTACCGATACGGTATCGGCGGGTATGCCTTTAGGCGGGCGAAATAACCTTAGCGGCCCGGCTTCTTGTCGCCGGGCCAGTTATCATAAAATTTGCGCACCTGAACCGAACGAATTGATTCTGGCGGCACGATGCCGCGTGCGGTTGCCAGAAGCCGGCTCTGAAGTGCTGCAAAATACCTATTGGTTGTTGGACGGAACGGAGAGAACGGTGGCTCGGATTTGATTTCCTCGCCCTTTTCTTTCGCCGCTTCTAAGGCTTCTTTTTCTGCTTCTAGTTCTTCTGGTGTTTTGGGCGGCGGTGGTGCAATCAGCTCCGGCCCGTTATAGACAAAACCACGTTTGCCTGCTTCAAGTTTCTCGTATCGGTTCTGGGTATCGCGATACATGATGCGTTGCAGATCTCGCAGGAACGCATTCAATAATTTTGGCTCTGCCTGCTCGATGACCGCACGATCAGCAACACTTGATGCTTCAAGCCAGACATAGAACACCATTTGCCGGATCGCGCCGCTCTTGGGCAAAACAACGGTAAGCGCAATTGAATCCGGTTCGATCACCGTTTCCGGAATTTGCGGTTCTTTTGGCTCGGCACTTTCAGACGGCTTTGCGTCCTCTTGCCCACCGCCCGATGCCTGTGCATCCGGACCAAACAGCGCAATCCCGATCATCATCGCCAAAAGCGATTTGAAAAGGCAGTTCCTGAACGCTTTCGGTTTTCTTGCCGGTTCGGTCATGAACAGTTTGCTTTCAGCCCGTTATTAATTTTACGCAATACCCAACGAACGCCAATTGTCCCGTCAAGTTCCGATTTGGGGTCAGCTCTGCACAAGCTCCAGCCCCGCAGCACGCAAATCAAGCGCTGCTGCCAACAAAGCCTTTGTATAGGATTCTTTCGGATTTTCAAAGACTTCGTCGGCATTTCCGCTTTCGACAAGCCGCCCGCCCTGCATCACCATCACCCGATGCGAAAGCGCACGCACAACCCGAAGGTCATGGCTGATAAACAGATAGGCCATCTTGTGTCGCGCCTGAAGATCGCGCAAAAGATCAACAATCTGCGCCTGTACAGACATATCAAGTGCCGAGGTCGGTTCATCAAGCACCATAAAACGCGGCTTTAAAACAAGTGCACGCGCAATCGAAATACGCTGGCGCTGTCCGCCGGAAAATTCATGTGGATACCGGTCCATCGCATTTACCGGCAAATCAACTTCGCGCAGGGCTTCGGCAATGCGTTCGGTACGCTCCTGCCGCGACATTTCCGGATGATGGATTTCAAGCCCTTCGCCCACGATCTGGCTGATTGACATCCTCGGGCTCAGGGATCCGAAAGGGTCCTGAAACACCACCTGCATGTCGCGGCGCAGGGCCCGCAAATCCGCCCCGGAAAACTGCCGCACATCTTTACCGTCAAACCAGATATCACCGGTGGACGACAAAAGCCGCAAGATCGCCATCGCCAGTGTCGTTTTGCCCGATCCGCTTTCGCCGACAATACCCAGCGTCTCGCCCTGCCTCAGGGTAAGCGATATATGGTCTACAGCATCAAGGTAATATTCCGGACGCCCCAAAATCCCCTTCTTACCAATCGGGAACCGCACCAGAATCTCATTGGTTCGGATCAGTTCCTTTGCATTTTCGGGCAATGGCGGGGCATTACCACTTGGCACTGCCGCCAGAAGCTTTTGGGTATAAGGATGCTGCGGATTGTCAAAAAGCCCCCGGCCTGTGCCGCGCTCAACCACCTCGCCATCCTTCATGACGCAGACATTATCGGCCATCTTCTGCACGATCTGAAGATCATGGGTAATCAGCAACAAACCCATGCCAAGCTTGGCCTGCAAATCCTTCAATAATTCAAGTATCTGCGCCTGAATGGTTACATCAAGGGCCGTGGTTGGCTCGTCGGCAATCAGCAATTCCGGTTCATTTGCCAATGCCATGGCAATCATCACGCGCTGGCGCTGTCCACCCGATAATTCATGCGGCAATGCTTTAAGACGCGAGGCCGGATCGGGAATACCCACCAGATCAAGCAGCTCAAGAATACGCGCCCGTGCTTTGGCACCGCGCAATCCCTTATGAAGCAGCAACACCTCGCCGATCTGCTTTTCGATATTGTGCAGCGGGTTTAACGATGTCATCGGTTCCTGGAAAATCATTGCAATCCGGTTGCCCCGAATTTGTCGCAGAATTTTCGCATCCGTTCCGACCATTTCCTGCCCGTCAAACAGGATAGAACCACCCGGGTGGCTGGCCCGCGGATAGGGCAGCAATTGCAGGATGGAAAGTGCGGTCACCGATTTACCCGATCCGCTTTCCCCCACAAGCGCCATGGTCTCACCACGCTTCATGGTGAACGAAACGCCTTTGACCGCAGGAACACCGGCAAAACTTGCCGAAAGATCCCTTACTTCCAGAAGCGGCTGTGTCGATTGATTGGTCGTCATAACCGTTCCCCTAGAAGGTTTTTCGTGGATCAAAGGCATCGCGCACCGCCTCGCCGATAAAGATCAGCAAACTCAGCATAATCGCGATTGCAAAGAACGCCGTCATGCCAAGCCACGGTGCCTGAAGGTTGTTTTTACCCTGTGCAAGCAACTCGCCAAGCGACGGCGATCCGGGCGGCATGCCCAGCCCCAGAAAATCAAGCGATGTAAGGGCCACGATCGAACCGTTCAACACAAACGGCAGGAACGTAATCGTTGCCACCATCGCGTTCGGCAGAACATGACGATACATGATGCGATAATCGGTCATGCCCAATGCGCGTGCAGCCCGAACATATTCGAAATTGCGCGCCCGCAGGAATTCCGCACGCACAAGCCCCGTCAAACTCATCCAGCTAAACAGCACAAGAATGAACAAAAGCGTCCAGAAACCCGGCGCAAACAGGCTGGCCAGAATGATCAGGATGAACAACTGCGGCAATCCGGACCAGATTTCGATCACACGCTGGAAACCAAGGTCAATCCAGCCACCGAAATAGCCCTGTACCGCACCAGCCGCGATCCCGATCACCGAACTGATCGCCGTTAAGGCAAGGCCAAACAGGATCGAAATCCGGAATCCGTAAATCAGGCGCGCCAGAACATCGCGCCCAAGATCATCTGTTCCCAGCCAATGCCGGAACGATGGCGGGGCGGGCTGTGCCTCGCGCATTTCAAAATCGATGGTATTGTAAGAAAACGGTATCGGCGGCCAGATGGCAAAACCGTGTTCCTCGATCTTGCCAAGGATATAGGGATCATAGAAATCGGTTTCGACGTCAAAATCGCCGCCATAAACGGTTTCAGGGTGGTCTGACAGGATCGGGATATACCAGTTATCGTCATATTTGACGAAGATCGGCTTGTCATTGGCCACCAGCTCAGCGACCAGACAGATGACGAACAGGATCGTGAAAATCACAAGCGACCAGTATCCGCGCTTGTTGGAACGGAAATTTGCGATCCGGCGTTTGTTCAACGGCGAAAGAATGATGTTGTTCATGATCAATTCTCCCGCGCTTCAAAGTCGATCCGCGGATCAATCAGGTGATAGCTGAGGTCACTGATCAGGTTCAGAACAAGACCAAACAACGTAAACAGATAAAGTGTCGCAAACATCACCGGATAATCACGCTTCATCACGGCTTCAAAACCCAGCAATCCAAGTCCGTCGAGTGAGAAAATCACTTCAATCAGGACCGAACCGGTAAACAGCAACCCGATCAGTGCACTGGGAAAACCGGCAATCACCAACAACATCGCATTGCGGAAGACATGTCCGTACAGAACCCGCTTTTCCGTCAGTCCCTTGGCCCGCGCGGTCACCACATATTGTTTGTTGATTTCATCCAGAAACGAGTTCTTGGTCAGCATCGTAAGCGTGGTGAATCCGCCAATGGTCAATGCCGTAATCGGCAATGCCAGATGCCAGAAATAGTCCGCAACCTTGCCCAAAAGCGACAATTCATCAAAATTCGATGATGTCAGCCCCCTTAACGGGAACAGATCGAAATAGGTTCCACCGGCAAACACCACGATCAGCATCACGGCAAAAAGGAAACCCGGAATGGCATAACCGACAATGATCGCCGCCGATGACCAGACATCAAAATTCGATCCGTCCCGCACGGCCTTGGCAACGCCAAGCGGCACGGAAATGATATAGATGATCAATGTCGACCAAAGGCCAAGTGATATCGAAACCGGCATCTTATCAATCACGATATCGACCACATCGCGATCCTGAAAATAGCTTTGGCCGAAATCGAACGTCAGATAATTTTTCATCATCATCCAGAAACGTTCGTAAGCCGGTTTATCGAACCCGAACTGCTTTTCAAGCTGGGTGATGATTTCGGGGTCAAGTCCCTGAGCCCCACGGTAGTTCGAGGTCGAGGAAAAATTGTTTCCCCCGCTGGCACCACCGCCGCCCCCACTATCAGCCCCCTGATTGCTGATGCGCGCGGTTGCGGAAACATCCGTGCCCTGTAACTGGGCAATCATCTGTTCGACCGGGCCGCCCGGCGCGAATTGCACGATTGCAAAGTTCAGAACCATAATCCCGAACAGCGTCACCGGGATCAGCAAAAGACGACGCAGGATGTAATTCAGCATGGCCTAGTACCCTCCCTTCTTAAGCTGCCGCGACTTTTCGGGATCAATCCACCATGTCATGACCGATGTTCCCTTAAGCGGCACCTCGTCAGGTCGCCCGAACACATCCCAATAGGCCATCCGATCCCCGCCAAGATAATATTGCGGGATCACGTAAAATCCCCACTGCAACACGCGATCAAGCGCGCGTACCCGCTGCACAAGACTTTCCCGGCTGTCGGCATCCACAACCAGATCGGTCAGTTCATCAATGACCGGACTTCTGATACCCGCAAAATTGCGACTGCCGGGTTGGTCGGCGGCGGCGGATGACCAAAAAATCCGCTGCTCGTTCCCCGGTGAAAGACTTTGCGTCCACCAGAAAGTCGTCATATCGAAATCATAGGCCTGAATACGATTAACCCACTGCCCGGTATCAATCATGCGAATATCCATGGTCACGCCAAGCTGGCGCAGACGGGCTTTAAGAACCAACGCGATTTTCTCAAGCCCTGGCTGGCGGATAATCAGTTCGAACCGGAACGGCTCGCCGGTCTTTCTGTTGACCAGTTGCATGTTGCGCAACTGCCAACCCGCCTCCTGCAAAAGCTTCATCGAATGACGCAATGCTTCGCGTCGACCATTGGGCGCATCAAAGTTCGGCAATTGCGGCGGCTGGGTGAACAGTTCGGGCGGCAGCTGGCTTCTGAATCCTTTCAGAATATCAAGCTCCTCGCCTTCCGGCACGCCGGTTGCCGCAAGTTCCGAATTGGCGAAATAGCTGACATTGCGCTTATACGCGCCATAGAACATCGCCCGGTTCAGCCATTCGAAATCAAACGCATATTGCAGCGCCTCCCGAACACGGATGTCAGAAAACAGGGGCTTGCGTGTGTTAAACACATAGGCCTGCATACCGTTTGGCAGATTGTCAGGCAGGAATTCCTTCCTGATCTGGCCGTTCTGGATTGCCGGGGTGTTGTATGCCGTGCTCCATTCGCGCGATGAATGTTCGCTTCTGATCATGTATTCACCGGCAAAGAACGCCTGACGTGATACATCGGGATCAAGATAGGTATCAAACCGCAGCGTATCGTAATTATTGCTGCCGCGATTGACCGGCAAATCCGCCGCCCAGTAATCCTTGACCCGTTCATAGGTGATCTGGCGACCGGCCTCGAAAGACTTGATTTTATAGGCCCCACTGCCGACAGGAGGATCAAAGGTCGTCTTGGAAAAATCCCGCCCTTCCCAGTAATGCTTTGGCATGATGGAAAGTTCGGCAACAATCATCGGCAATTCGCGATTATTGCCCGGCTTGAAATCAAAACGCACCGTCAGATCGTCAAGCGCTTCGACTTTATCGACCTGCGCGTAGTACTGCCGGTAAACAGGGCTGCCTTTTTCAATCAGGATATTGAATGAAAACACCACATCTTCGGCGGTGATATCAGTGCCATCCTGAAAGCGCGCCCGAGGATCAAGATGGAAAATCACAAAGGATCGATCGACCGGATATTCAACGCTACGCGCAATCAAACCATAAAGTGACGAAGGCTCATCCGCACTCGACACCATCAGACTGTCATACATAAGCCCAAGGCCGCTTGCTGCCGTCCCCTTCAGCGTGAAGGGGTTTAATGTATCAAACGAGACGATGGAACTTTGCACCAGCGTCCCGCCCTTGGGCGCATCCGGATTGACGTAATCGAAATGCCGAAAATCAGGACCGTATTTCAGATCACCATAAAGCGATATGCCATGTGACACAGTGGTTAGCGGACTGAGCTGTTCCTCTGCTACCGGAACTGTCGGGGCCGGTGTAATGTCGGGCTTGTCGCCTGTCTGTGCCGCTGCCGGACCGGCCATTGCGATTGGTAACCCGATCACAACCGCCAGAAGCATACCCCCGACACAACGGGAAAACGTTCCCCGGCTCCCGTTTTTCCGTGCTATGCACGTCTCGCCTTCTTGCCGCGTCATATTTATTCCTGAAATGTGCCCGGCTCGAAGCCCGAACCCCGGCAGGGCCAATACGCATCATTGAACCATCTGACATCATTACGGACGCAATGATCGGAACGTTCCGGACAATTCCCGCCAAGAAAACGGGACCGGTTACGCCGACGTTACGTCCGCAAAGCCATTTGGTCCAAACGACATATTCATAATGAGGAATAAAATGGTTCAATTTCAAGGCATCATCTTGAAACTGTCATTCCGTTCCTGATTCTTTTTGCACAAGCTTGCGCTTGCCTGTCTCGATCTTGATTTCGCTCATCAACCAATCGCGAAATGCCTTCACTTTTCGCCGCTCCAACCTTCCTTCGGGATAGCACAGCGAATAGGCATAGGGACTATCAACCGGCAAATCGAACGGCACCATAAGTCTATTGGTCACAACATATTCCCCGATCATTGCCGGATCGGAAATTACCGCACCAAATCCGCTGGCCGCGGCCTCCATTGCCATATCAAGGGTCGCAAAAACAGGTCCCCGGTCCGGATCGACGCTCTCAATCCCGGTTCCTTTTAACCAGATACGCCAATCCTCACGCTGTGCCGAACAATGCAGCAGGGTCACATTGCCAAAGTCTTCCGGTCTTTTCAGTTGCTTTGCCAGATTGGGATGACATACCGGCAAAAGCCGTTCCCCGGTCAGAAATTCATGCACCAGCTGGTCGCCCGGCGTATCAGCAAAACGGATGGCAATATCGGTTTCATTGAAATCAACCGGGGCGGCATCGTCACTATAGGTGCCAAGCTGTACCTGCAGGTCAGGATGTTCCATCTGAAACCGGCCAAGACGCGGCACGATCCAGCGCATGGCAAATGTCAAGGGCGACAGGACCTTAAGCTGCGTGTCATCAGGCCGGTTTTCGATACGCGACACCGCCAGTTCAATCGAATCAAATGCCGCCGTCAGGGACGCCAGCAAATTCCGCCCTGGCCGGGTCAGTTTCAATCGGCGGTGATGACGTTCGAACAATTGCCGCCCCAGCACATCCTCCAGGTGCTGAACCTGTCGACTGACCGCCCCTTGTGTAACATTAAGCTCATGTGAAGCTTTGGTGAAACTTTCAAGTCGACCGGCCACTTCAAAGGCACGAAGCGCGTTTAACGGTAATGGACGGCGTTTCATGACGATCATCTTGCATGATTAAAACTCATGCAATGATGACAAAAGATGGTTTGAGCGCAAGTGTTTTTAGGCGTAACTCTGGGTTTAGCAAAACGAAACACATTCAGGCCGCATACAAACTGAGAGCTGGCCGATAGATTGAAGGAATAAGATCATGGTCGCGATCACCAAAGATGCCGGTGCTTTTGTCACCACCCGACGTCACCACAACATCACAAATGTTATGGAACTCCCGCGTCAGTGGGCGAAACGTTATATTCTCCGCCAGAAGCTTGCGACGATGGACAGCCATCTCCTGCGCGACATTGGCTGGGACGTATATGAAGCCCGTATCGAAGCAGCCAAGCCGTTCTGGAAAGCCTGAGCATTTCGCTTAAAGGCACCAAACCGAGAGTATTTATTATGTCTCCCCGACTTTTCCGCCTGCAGGGGCCACTTTCTTTCCCTCTGCAGGTTATTGAAGCGCTGACAAGCGTCTTCAGCCTCCCGACACGCAAAACCGAGACCCGCACCCGCTATTGACGGTTTTGTGTCCCTGATTGCCGGCCATCCCCCGATGGTCGGCATTTCTTTTGCCTGATCGGATCTGCAAGACGGATTATTTTGATGGATGCAGATACATCAGGTTCGCGGCGTTCAGCACCGAATACATCACTGCGAACTGGGCATCGAATTCATATTTATCTGGGCTTGGCTCAAACAGCTCGTAAATCTGGCCAACCGTGCGTTTGCCATCGATGCGTGACAGAATCCCCGGGCTTGCAGGCGGAAGACTGCGCGTTACCGACAATCCCGTAAAATTGATCTTGATATGGCCGGTCTTCGCGACAGAGCGGGCCAAAGCAGCTCCGTCAATACGCACAAAAAACGGCACCGCATGACGATCCGGGACCGGCGGCTTGATCTTGTTATCCGATTTGACCACATAAAACAGATGCTTGGTAATATTGCCCGCCATCAATTCAGCCAATGCCGCGCGCTTGCGAAACGGCACATGCACGGCCTTGTCCAGAACGTCGTGGCGCGAACAATAGGTCGTCGGATCATAGCGCATCGGTTCAATGAATTGCTGAAGCCGCAAACCGGCCTTCTCGACAAAATCAAAAACCTCGTCCACGCGATAGGCCCGATCCTGCTGATGCAAAAGCAGATCGTAAAATCCGGAATCGCCCCCCTGGATATGGTCATTCACAAACGGGTTACGCTTCAACCAGTTTGTACCCGGCAGTGAATCGAACAATGCCTTGCCAAGGTTAAGCCGTTTGCGCCCACCCGCCTCGGCCGAGAGGCGTTCCATCATTTCCTGCATATGGTAGACGCCGATCCGGCCAAGTTCGCCATACACCATCAAACCCATACCGCCCCTGGGTTTAAGCGCATCTGCCAACGCCTTTAAACCGGCGTCCGGATCAGGCAGATGATGAAGCACCCCGCAGCAATCAATATAATCAAACGGCCCATATTTCCCGGCCAGATCAACGAACGACCCGGTAACGAATTTGACACTCTTTTCAAGATTACGGCGCTTGATCCGGGCCTCAGCGATCTTGCGCGAGCTTTCCGAAAGATCGATATAAACAATCTCGACCTTGGCCTTGCGATCACGCGCCTGCTGCGCGAGCATCACCAACGCATCTCCGGTGCCGCCCCCGGCAACAAGAACTTTTATCTTTTTGCCATCAGCCGATGGATCGCGGCCGCCAAACACGAAATGAACCACTTCGTCCCAATTGCCGGGGGACCCTACGACAAGACGCTTGTCCTCATCTTTCGGGTCACGCGCCGGATAAGGAAATGTTTCATATTGCGCCCGTGTTTTGTCGGACGGTTGCGGCGCGTCTGGCTTTTTCCGGATTTCGGACATCTATAAATTCCAATGGATCAACAGGTGCGGTGGCAAGCCCGAAAACAAGCCCGCAAGCAGTAATTCTATCAGGGACGGCAACATCCTATAAAATTTCAAGGATTTGATTAATAGAATAATCACCTTGGGACGCACTCATTCCCGACACCGGATCACAAGCTTCCCTGTTGCCGTCCGGTTACGGAGCGCCGCAAGTGCCTCCATCGCGTTTATCAGCGGATATGTCGCAGACACCAATGGCGATATTTCCCCAGACGACAGCAGCTCCAAAAGCTCGGCCATGCCAGCCTTTGCGATATCGGGGTTCTGTTCAAGATAAGCCCCGAAATAAAAGCCCAGTGCAGCAACATTCTTGACCAGAAGGATATTGGCAGGAATTTGTGGCACCGATCCGCTGGCAAATCCGATCAGAAGGATGCGCCCTCCCGGCGCAACACAGCGCAGGCTATGATCAAACACATCGCCCCCGACCGGATCATAAACCAAGTCGACACCTATTCGCCCGATGCGGGCACAGATTTCCTTTACCCGGGCCCGTATGCTTTCGGATTTGTAGTCAATTACATGATCCGCACCATGCGCTTTGGCGATGGCACATTTATCAGCCCCACCCGCGGTTGCGATCACGGTCGCGCCCAGAAGTTTGGCGCATTCCACCGCCGTCAGGCCAACACCCCCGGCAGCCCCATGAACCAGAACCACTTCACCCGGCAGCAAATTGGCGCGATACTTCAAACCAAACCATGACGTTCCATAAGCAATCTGGAATGCAGCCGCCACATTGAATTCAACATTGTCGGGCAACCCCGTCACCAGTCTGGCATCAACTGAAATCCGACCGGCATATCCACCCCAGTCAGGCAGGGCCATGACCCGATCACCAATGGTAAAACCCTGGACGTCCGTCCCAATTGCAGAAACGGTCCCGGCAATTTCAAACCCCGGCGCAAACGGACCAGTCGGGCGTTTCTGATATTTTCCCTCAAGAATCAGGGTATCGGCAAAATTAACGCCACAGGCGGCAATATCGATGATGATTTGATGGGCTTGTGCGATCGGTTCTTCGCAGTCGATCAGCATCGGCGCTTCGCCGAAAGCCTCGCATATCCATGCTTTCATCGCTGTCTTCCATCCTATGATCCTGCCCGATCACGCACAGTGTGCCGTGCACGCAGCGATCAGACAAGCGAAAGACAGATACGGTATTGAAAACGGTGGAATACAGACAGGAACGGCTTAGAAAAACTTCTGACGCCTGCGTTTTCGCGTCACCAGCAAAAGAAGTATTCCGGGCACCAGCAATATGACAAACGCCGGGGCCAATAGCACGGGCACAAACGCATTGTCCCAAATCCAGGCCGAGATATAGCGCTGAATCACGGACTGCAACAGGTTCAGGCTTCCGGCATCCAACCGATACCAGAGCTCCCCTGCCGCGACAAAGCGGAACGTTCCCGTCTGAAGCGAGGTAATGCCATCACCGACCAGTACAGCAAGACTGGAAAACAGCAATATCCATCCCAACGCTCTGAAAAGCCACATAGCCGTCTCCGAATTCCCGGTCTGAACTTTTCGTTATCATCACAGACATGCCGACGGCTTTGCCCCGTCAGCATAAAGGTTGCTGCGAATCACCCTATCGTCCCGGTACATCTGGAACCATAGCCTGAAACCTTAGAGGCGATTAATCAACAAGAAGTAAATATTGGACAAATTGCTACAACTTTATCCGTCAAGTGATTGTAAAAATGGCATTTGTTCGCTGTTTGGATAGTGACCAGAACAAACATCAAAAAGTAAGGGATTTTGCCTTGTCAACCGGGATCGGGTCGGCTAATGTCCGCCCGCTTTCGCGATATATACAAGATCGCATGTGGAGAGGTGGCCGAGTGGTTTAAGGCGCACGCCTGGAAAGCGTGTTGGGGTGTAAGCCCCTCAGGGGTTCGAATCCCCTCCTCTCTGCCACTTTGCAGCCTGCGGGCCGCAGCGATACCAAAAGCTGCAAAAAACTTCCCTTCTTCGATGTGAAATACGAAAATGCGCGCACAACTTTTGTGTGTCGTGTTTCTTATTGCCCGCTAAACTGCACGGTAAGGCACAAATCAGGTACCTGCATCATCATAGGGACGTGGCAAAACATGGCGACAATTGAAGGCGGCTTTCTGCATACGGCGGTTCTTTTCCTCGGTGCGGCCGTGGTTGCAGTACCGATCTTCAAGAAACTTCGCCTGGGTTCCGTGCTGGGTTATCTGTGCGCTGGGGCACTGATCGGGCCGTTTGGCCTTGCCATGATTGCGGAACCGGAAGAAGTTTTGCATTTCGCCGAATTTGGCGTTGTTCTTCTGCTGTTTATTATCGGTCTTGAATTGCGCCCCCAACGCCTGTGGGCAATGAAAAGCGAGATTTTCGGGCTGGGGATGGCGCAGGTGGCCATCACCGCCGCCCTTCTTTACGCCGCCCTGATTGCATTTGACTGGCCATGGCAGCAGGCGATGATTGCCGCCCTTGCCCTGTCCTTGTCCTCAACCGCGTTTGCCCTTCAAATCCTTGAAGAAAAGGGCACGCTTAACAGCGACCATGGCAACACAGCCTTTTCAATCCTGCTGTTTCAGGATCTTGCTATCGTACCACTAATCGCGCTTGTCGCGTGGCTCAGCCCGATAAGTGACGGCGACGAAGCCGGTACCGACTGGATTTATATCGCCAAAACCATCGGTGCAATTGCGTTGGTCATCGGGGCTGGGAAATATCTGCTTAATCCGTTTTTCCGCATCATCGCCCTGACCCGCGCGCAGGAAATCTTCACATCCGCAGCACTGCTGCTCGTGATTGGCGCGGCTCTTTTGATGCAGGCCGTCGGGCTTTCTATGGCACTTGGCGCATTTCTGGTCGGTGTCATGTTGGCGGATTCCGAATATCGCCACCAACTTGAAACCGATATCGAACCGTTTCGCGGCATTCTGCTCGGTCTGTTTTTCATCGCGGTCGGCATGTCGGTCAACTGGCCGCTTGTCGCGGATAATATCGGGATCGTCCTGGCATCGGTTGCTGGTCTGATGGCAATCAAGGGGATCGTCGTTTATGGACTGGCCCGGATATTTGGCAAATGTCACGCAACCGCATGGCGGACTGCGGTCACCATCCCGCAGGGCGGCGAATTTGCCTTTGTCCTGTTTAGTCTGGCGACATCGCTTGCGGTCATCAGCTCCACACGCGCCAACCTTCTGACCGCCATCGTCACCCTTTCGATGGCTGCCACCCCGCTTGTCGGTGCGATTGCCGAAAAACTGTCGGCCAAGCTTCGCAAGGATGATCAGCCCGATGTCGATGGCGTTGAAACAGCTGAACTGCAATCAGTGGTCATTGTCGGCTTTGGCCGTTTCGGACAGATCATTTCACGTGTTATGGCAGCCCGCGGCATCAATGCCACCGCAATCGACAACGACCCGAAACGCATTCAGATGGCCAGCCTCTATGGCAACAAGGTCTATTTCGGTGATGTCCGGAGAAGTGATGTTCTTGCCACCGCCGGGGCGGCGAATGCCGATCTGATCTGTCTGTGTATAAATGATCGTGACGCGACCACACAGGCCGCCAAATATATCAGCGAACTGTTTCCCAAACCGAAACTGCTGGTGCGCGTTTATGACCGCAACCATGCACTTGATCTGATGGAAATCGGGCTTGGCGTCGAACAGCTTTATCGCGAAACCTTTGATACGGGTGTTTCCATGGCACGGCACGGGCTTTCAATGCTTGAAACCGAACATGATGTTATTGATCAGATTGCTGATGAATTTCGCCGTCGTGATATCGACATGCTGCACGCCCAAGTGGCCGAAGGCCGCATTGCCGGCATGGCAAAGGTTCATGAAAGCTATCAGCTTGACCGCAATGATGCCCGCACCAACAAGGATGACCCGGCAATGTCGCGGCTGTAATTATCCGGTCCGTTAACCTTGGGCAAAAGCCCGAAGCTTGTCGCGCATCACCAGAACCGAATGCTCATCGGTGTAATCTTCGAAGCGGTCCAAAGCCACCCATGCCAGATCTTCGGATTCATCGGTGATTTTCAGCGGATCGCACATATCGGCCTCGAACAGGAACCGCATGTCATAATGCAGATGTGCAGGCCCCTTGGCATTTTCGGGAATTTCGTGGATATCGATATCAAATATCGCTGACGACAAGGGCCGTATCCAAGAAAGACCGCTTTCCTCATAGGCTTCGCGCTGGGCGACAAACAATACGTCGCGCACTCCGTCACAATGCCCGCCAAGCTGAAGCCAGCATTTAAGCTTCCGGTGATGGGTCAGCACCACATGACTGCGTTCCGAATTCACGACAAAAGCCGATCCCGTGACATGTGACGTTACCGGATCATTTTCAAATGCCTTGGGTTCACCTGCGATAAAGTCACTGATACGCATGTGATTTTCCAGGTCACGATCAGACTGTGAGACAAAGCTGGCAAGGTCGATCTGCATGATATTCCGGTGTTTGAAATTGACGGTTTACCGACCCTAGCCGAAGCCGCCACAACAGAACAACCGAAAACCCGGAAGCATAAAGACGAAGCCAACCTATTTACGGACGATCCGATTTACCGCCTCGGAAATCTCCGTTCTCCCATCGGTCAGTTCAAGAATCTCCCGCCGGATTTCCGGGGTTTCGATCAATTTGGCCAGAAACTGCGCAACGTTGCCACGCTTGACCGTGCCGTAAGGGATGGCAAATCCGGCGTTCACGCGCCCATCCTGATCTTCATGCAACAATGTTCCCGGCCGGAGGATCACCCAATCGGCATCGGATGCCGCAACATCCGCATCGGCGCGCTTTTTCTCGGTCATATAATGTTCAAACCGCGGGTTGGGGTCTTTGCCGCGCCCGGCTTCGGGGAAGGCAGAAACAAGATAAAGCCGTGAAATGCCTTCCTGCTTCATCGCGGCCACCAAATGCCCCGGTCCGTCGCCGTCAATCCGCGTGGTCCGGTCAAGGCCGCTTCCTGCCGCCCCGGATGAAAAAACAACAATGTCGTGGCCCCGGATCAAAGGGGCGAGCGTTTCTGCCGTCAGTTCCATCAAATCCCCGAGAACCGGCGTAATCCCCGCATTCCTGAGGTTGTCGGCCTGTTCGGGTTTGCGATGCAGGCCCGTAACCTGATGCCCATTTGCCAGTAAAAGCGGTGCCAGACGATGCCCGATACCACCCGTGACGCCGATAATGAAAATGCGTGCCATATCCTGCCTCTATCCTTCGCATCGGAAATCGAACCTACCTGAAAACTAGTTTGCGCCCCCGTGATGTCAACAAAGCCCGGCGTCACCGCGCAGCATGCAGATGGGCATAAAATTGCCACAAGAAATTTTGGAACGTTTTGAAATCACAGCCGTTGGTGAGGTGTAACGCTCGACATCAATGAAAGGAGAGACGTTATGCCTGCGATTGATACCGCAAAGATTCTTATTCTCGCTACCGACGGTTATGAACGTTCGGAACTGCGCGTTCCGCTTGATAAGCTCTCGACCCATGGGGCAGATGTCAAAATAGCATCGCCCAAATCATCCCCGATCAAAAGCTGGGATAAAAAGGACTGGGGCGACACCGTCGAGGTCGATATCGAAGTCAAAGATGTCGATATCAACAATTACGACGCGCTGGTTATCCCCGGCGGTCAGATCAACCCCGATCTTCTGCGCAATGACGAGGCATCCGTCAGTCTGGTCCGCGAATTTGTCGCGTCAGGCAAACCGGTTGCGGCGATTTGCCACGGCCCATGGCTTCTGGTCGAAGCCGGTGCCCTGCGCGGGCGCGCAGCAACCTCATACAGTTCGATCAAAACCGACTTGCTAAATGCCGGTGCAGTCTGGCGCGACGAACCGGTGGTCTGCGATCAGGCCATCATCACGTCGCGCAATCCCAACGATCTTGATGCCTTTGTTTCCAAGATCGTCGAGGAAGTTAGCGAAGGCAAACACAGGCGCGCGGCCTGACAAGCCGCATGAAAGGCAGCCTTGCCCGCAACTGCACACGGACGGATGGGAACCATCCGTCCGTGTGCGCATCAGCAATCCGATCACCCTACTCCGGACCATTATTCCGACCCCTTATTCCGGGCACGGATCCTTGGCATTCAGAAGATTGCCGGTCGAATACCAGATATCATGCAGGCCCTGGCTCAGATCAAGGCGTACCGGTGCATCTTCTCTCCCCTGAAACAGGATGTCATAAACCTTGGCTTGCAGCGGTGAACTGCACCCCAATGGCTGGGTTGGCATCCCGGGAAAATCAAGCTCAAGTCCCGCTTCGATCTGGGTTTGCGAAAACTCATCGGGCGGCGACGGCAATGTCAGAATATTCTGAAAATCAGGATCCCGGGCGATGTAATGCGTCAGATGCGCCTCATCCCCATAGCCAAACAGGTAATAGACAAGCTCGGCCGGTTGATCGATCCCGAAATTGAAATGCCGGAAAATAACGACATCCTCGATCTCGACCGCGACATTATCCAGTAATACCGGTCCCGGTGTCCCGCCGCCTGCATTGGAATAACCGTCATAGACTGTCGCGGTAAAGCTGGTCACCCTGCCTGATTTGATATCGGGCAGGGTGAATTTGTCATCATCGACATTGATCAGGTTATAGGGCTTATCAGGATTGGCTGCGCGCAATTTACGGTACTGCGCCATCGCATCATCCGTCAGATGCGCGCGCAGAACCATCTGGTACATATGCTTTTCCTGAGTGAACATCGGCATATGCAGCAAAAACAGCGTTTCCGATCCAACCATAAACATGCCGTGATTGCCCGGTGCATCGGCTTCGGCCCCATTACTGGTATGGCTCATTTCACCCATCGGCGGATGGGCCTTCGCCATCTCCACCAAACCAGAAAACATGGTAACGGTAACCGCGATCATTATCGCCGGTTTCCTGAAGACAAGAGGTCCGATCATTGTGCCTGCTCCATGAATTGTTTTACCTCTTCCACCAGTGACGGGTTTTTCGCCGATCCGGCATCGCGGAAAATGAATGAGAAATCCGATGCTAGCGTATCGCTGCCAGCAATCGTCGCATTGGCATGACAAAAATCGCAGGATTGATCCTGGATGTAGGTTTCCATGGTTGTATTGGCGACTTTCAGATTACCCTCGGACTCAAAGGTGCCATAGCGCAGCGGTATCGATGCATTCGCACCGGGCTCCATGACTGGGGGGCTTGGGCTGCCATCCCACAACACATTGACCAGCTTGTAATACTGAAACACCGATTTCCCGCCGGTTTGCGATGCGATCTTTTGGGCAACACCGGCATTTAGCGTATCCATTTCACTGGTTAGGGCCTGTTCGCGCGTAACCTGTACGGGCTGATCGCGGGGATAAAGATCCTTGCACTGGTTCTGATCGTTACAGTCAATGCGCGGCTGATTGGGTTTGCAATCCGGTCCGGTACAATTCGGGTTGTTAAAGGAATATCCGCCGGGCGGTAAAGTTGCCTGCCCGTCGGGCACATTGTCGACCTGCTCGAAGGTTGCCCAGATCAGATCGGGGAATGTATCGGTCTTGTGAATGATATGAAGCCCGACCAAACCGACAACTTCCTGGCTGCATTCACCGGTATCAGGACGTTTCAGCCATGCAACCGATGTCAGATACCGGTCATAAATGTCGCTTTGCCCTGTCAGGACCCGCCACGCTGCCTTGATCTCGAACGCTCCAAGCGCATCCTGACCTTGCGGTTCCGTCGGTGGAACACGCAGGAACTTGCCACTTGGCAGGGACAATCCCGCCGGATGTCGACCATCAGCATTGGTTGCGACCCGCATCTGATCGGCAGCGTCATAAAGCGTATTGTTCATGATGTAATCGAACTCGACCTTGCCGACCTTACGTTCGAAAAACACCAGATTGCCGTTCTGATCGGTCAGCCATCCGCCGGTGGCTTCCATGATCTCGTCGGACTGGGTATCACGCGTACCACTTGAAAGATGGAACCGATGGGCAGTATTAACCGCATTTTTTGAAAGCGTTGTTAAAATCTTTGCCGAACCAGCCGGATAGCCCAGCAACATCTTGTCACTTTTACATCCCGACGGCACGGCTTGCGGCACGCCCCAATCGGTCGGCTTGGCCGCATCAGGCAGGAAGATCGCCTGCGCATCCTTGAAACTGCCCCAGACCGGTACGCTGGTTAAGGGTGAGGTCGGATTTTCCGGTACCCCCCAATTTTCCACCGAAACGTTTTGATCTGGCTCACCTGCGGCCGATGGTGTTCCCGGCCATGAACTGCTGACCGGCCAGTTCATCGCGATGAACATTTGCCACGCATAACAATTGTTACCCTGCTGGGTTGGCAGGAACAGATTGTCACTGGTCATGAACGACCCGCTTGTCGGATCGAAAACCAGTTGATCCGGGCATTGCTGTGCCGATTGGGCTATTTCCGTCACCCGGCTGATATTGATTTCATCCGCCCTGCCAGCCGGAACATCAATCACCCAAAGAAGTCCCGCAATCGCCAGGATACAAAACCCCGCAAGCACACAGCCTGCCCCCAAATGTAATCGGTTCATCATAACGGCTCCCTCTGTCGCAAACAGCATCCGGGGCAGATCACAACCTTGACCCCACCCCGGATG
>NZ_MCAO01000012.1:0-39583 GCF_001858545.1 Thalassospira sp. MIT1004
CTGCCTGTATTCCTGTCCCATCGCAACACCAACTATAACTGATGTTGCACTTGTGGTGTGAGTCTCCGGAATCCAGTTTTGGCGGAAGCAGGATAAGGCTGTTTGGGAAGGGAAACGCCGCACCAAAGGTGCGGCGTTGTCGGGGTGTGGTTGGGTGATTGTCGGGTTATGGAGCGACCTTGATCGCGATTTTGCCCCGGAGGCCGTTATCGGGATTTTCCAGCCGGGCGTGGGCAAGCGGGATGTCGGCGAGTGAATAGACGGCACCGACATGGGGGCGAAGCTGACCGCGTTCGATCAGGGTGCTTAGCTCGTCAAGTTTGCCCCGGTTCTGGCGGGTGAACACGAAGTGGTAGCTGGCGTTTTTGCCCCAGGCTTCGATCAGGTTCTGTGGCTGTGCGATATCGACAATCGAGACAACGCGGCCAAGCTGGGCCAGTGCATCGGCACTTTTGGCGAGTGTATTGCCGCCGATGGTATCAAAGATGACATCCACCCCATTGCCATCGGTTTCGCGCAGGATGGCATCTACATAATCCTCCTTTGTGTAATCGATGAGGACGTCGGCACCGAGGCTTTGGGCGAATTCGAAGTTATCTTCGCGCACGGTGGTAAAGACCTTTGCGCCAATTGCCTTTGCCAGTTGGATTGCCACATGGCCGACACCGCCGGCACCGCCGTGGATCAGGATGCTTTCACCGACCCGAAGGCCCGCACGCACCACCAGTGCCTCCCACGCCGTGCCGCCGACCAGCGTCAGACTGGCGGCTTCAAGGTGGCTGAGTGAGGCCGGTTTTTTGCCGATAATTTTTTCCGAAGCGACATGGTATTCGGCGTAGCTTCCCGGACCGTCAAAAATCTGCGGGGTGTACCAGACTTCATCGCCGGGAACGAAGCTGGTGACGCCGGGGCCGACACTTTCGACGACGCCCGAAACGTCATGCCCGGTAATGGCGGGCAGGGGCACATAATCGGGATAATCACCGCGCCGGACCTGATAATCCAGCGGGTTGATGGAGGTTGCGTGGACACGGACAAGGACCTGTCCGGCCTGCGGGACGGGCATGGCGACGTCCTGAAGTTCAAACGCTTCCGGGCCGCCAAAGGATTTGAGTATCTGGGCTTTCATTGTCTGGGCTTTCATTTTGCTACCGAATTTCGGTAAAAAGGGATATCGCAATTTCTCGATATATTGTGGCAAAAAAACTACAGTTCTTTTCCGATAGCCTCGGCAAGAGCGCGGATGGTTGCTTCGTTCCGCTTGTAGTAGGTCCACTGACCGATGCGTCTGACTTCCACCAGACCCACCCGTTGCAGCGTCGCAAGATAATCGGACACCGTCGATTGCGACAGTCCGACACCTTCCTGAATACTGCTGACGCAAACTCCAACCGTATTGACGTCGCCTTCATCCTGCGGAGGGAAGTTCTTCGCGGGCTCTTTCAAGCCTTTGAGGATTTCAAGGCGGGTCCGGTTCGAGAGGGCTTTGAATATTTCGAGCATTTCCATGACGCGAAATATATCGGGATTTTCCGATATGTCAATATGCGGAATCAACCGGGCAGGTATGCGTGGCTGCGAGGGTGAGTGTTGGGTCATGGAGTGGTTTTAAGGAGTTTCAGAGAGCTAATCTTGCAGATTATCCAGTATGATCTGCGCCATCCGTTCGCTTTGACCATGATACGCCTCGATTGAAGCTCTTATCATCTGTTCCTGGCTGGTTTTCGTCCAGTCAATGAAATAACCGGCCCATTCGTATATATCGCCAAACAAGTGTTTGTGTATGCGTTGCATATGAGAAAGGTCGAAGGTTTTATCGCGATTTTTCAGGGGAGTTTCTGCAAGTTGCGATGTGCGAACTGCAACAATACCCCCTTCAAACGCCTCAAGCTCGGCTTGATTTTCAAAACCGAGCTTGTTCTTCATTACGCCCGTTTTAGCGTCCAGATAATCGTCGTTTGAACTATACTTTCCCACTCGCAATACGGTCTTTCAGGCGAGCCAGTACGTTTTCAATATCGAGTAACCCATCAGAATAGCGCTGCAAATCAGCGAGGGTGGTGGGGTCAACTTTCAGCCCTTCCAGACGCTGACTTGCCACGGCGTTGGCTACGTGACGCTGCCGGTCAAAAAGTTGCTCTTTAGTTGTCATTCCAGAACACCTTAAGGTTAACTTTGGATGAGGCAATTATAGCTGAAATCATCAGATGTGAACAGCAATAGGTCCTGACCTTGATCAATGCCTTAAGAGGGGGGCAGAAACCGCGATGTTCGTGATGCCTGATCGCTGTTTTATTCGCCCGGGCGTTTGCGGGTCAGGGCCAGAACGAAGCCCATGCCGATTGCGATGCCGACGGTGGCGGAGCCGCCATACGAGATGAAGGGCAGGGTCATGCCTTTTGGCGGGACGAGTTGCAGGGTGGAGGCCATGTTGATCACCGCCTGCAAACCGAACTGGACCAGAATGCCGGTCACCGCCAGCACGACGAAAAGGTTGCGTTCGCCCATCAGGCGCGAGAGGCCGCGCATGATGACGAAGCTGAACACACCAACCACGAGAACGCAGAACAGAAGGCCGAATTCCTCGCCCGCAACCGCAAAGATGAAGTCGGAATGGGCGTCGGGCAGGAAGTTTTTTACCGAACCCTCGCCGGGGCCCTGACCCATCAGGCCGCCATTCATGAAGGCCTCCATCGAGCGGTCGATCTGATAGTTATCGCCCGATGCCGGATCAAGGAAGCGGTCCACACGCGACTGCACGTGCGGCAGGATCAGATAGGCCCCGACCGCCAGGCCGACCACACCCATGCCAAGGCCAAAGACCAGCACCATCGGAAGGCCCGCGAGGAAAATCTGGGTTGACCAGATGGCGGTGACGACGACGGTCTGGCCAAAGTCGGGCTGGATCATCAGCAGGATGATGCAGGTCGCAAGCAGCATGCAGGAGACGATATAACCCGGAAAGTTCGGGTTAAGCCGGCCTTCGGACAGCATCCATGCAATCACGACGGCAAAGGCCGGTTTGAGGAATTCGGACGGTTGCAGCGTGATCCCGGCGAGATGAATCCAGCGCACCGCGCCCTTGATTTCCGAGCCGACAAAGGGGGTGATGATCAGAAGGCAGATGACGCCCAGAAACATGATCGAGGCCAGACGCCGCACCCATTTGATCGAGAGCAGCGAAATGCCAAAGGCGCAGATCGCGGCAAGGCCGAGAAACACGAACTGGCGACGGACGAAATGGAAGCTGTCGACATTGATGCGGTCCGCCACCGGCGGGCTTGCCGACATGACGAGCAGTGCACCGATCCCCATCAGAAGGATGACAGCCGCCAGCATCCAGCGATCAATCGTCCACCACCAGATGCCAAGTACCGAGGTATCGGCACGCGAAAAGGCGATGTTGCTGTTGCTGTTGCCAAACAGGGATTTCATGGTTTCTCCTGCCCAGCGGTATTAGCCAGTGCGTTAAACAGATCGCGGAAGGCATCGCCGCGGGCTTCGAAACTTTTGAATTGATCAAAGGATGCGCAAGCCGGCGAGAGCAGCACGACCGGCATATCGACCGCACGCGATTGGATGGCGTCCTTGGCATCAAGGAACGCCGCCGCCGTGGCGCGATCAAGGGTTTCGCATTTCTGCCAGGGCAGATCATCGCCGAGCGTTTCGGCAAAGGCGTCGGCGGCCGCACCGATCAGATAGACCTTTTTGATCTGCGGATAAAACGCCTGAAGGCCGTCAATGCCGCCTTCCTTGGGCTTGCCGCCCAGAATCCAGTAGATATCGCGATAGGCCGAAAGCGCCTTGGCGGTGGCTTCGGCGTTGGTGGCCTTGCTGTCATTCACAAAGGTCACGCCATCGACCATGCCCAGCCGTTCCTGCCGGTGGGCGAGGCCGGGGAAGGTCATGATGCCGTCGATGATCTGGGATGCCGCCACCCCGCGTGCCCGACAAAGCGCATAGGCAAACGCGATATTTTGCCAGTTATGGACGCCGGGCATATGGGTGACGGTGACCAGATCCATGATGCGGGTTTGCGCACCGGTCAGGTCATCGATCAGCCAGCCATTTTCAACGTAAATGCCATGCGGGCTTGGTTTGTGGACCGAGACCTCGATCACGCGACGGCCGCCTTCGCGGGCGAGTTCAACCGCCATGCGCGCGCACGGATCATCATCAACCGAAATCACCGCCCATTTCGGGCCCTTGTTGCGGGCAAAGACAAGGCGTTTGGCCCCGATATAACCATCCATGCCGCCATGCCGATCCAGATGATCCGGCGTGATGTTGAGCAGGCCACAGGCATCGAAGCTGGCGTCATGGAGCAGTTCGAGCTGATAGGAGGAGAGTTCAAGCACGAAGCAATCGTCCGCACCGGCAGGATCAAAGCCCAGGGCCGGATTGCCGAGATTGCCGCCCGCCTGGGTTTTGATCCCGGCATGGGCGAGGATATGGGCGGTCAGGGCCGTCGTGGTCGATTTGCCGTTGGTGCCGGTGATCGCGATGCTGGGCACGTCGGGAAGGGCGGTGCAGAGCAGTTCGACATCGCAGATGATCGGTTTGCCCGCACGGCGGGCCTTTTCAGCCGCCGGATGCGGGGTCGGGAAGGTGGACGGGATGCCGGGGCTTATGACCAGCATATCGGGTTCGGTCCAGTCACATTCCGCCAGATTGATCGGGGCGAGGCCGAAGGCCTCTAGCTGGCCACGGCTTTCCGCGTTGTCATCCCACGCCCAGACGATGGCCCCGCCATTGACCAGTGCCTTGACACTGGCCAGGCCGGATTTTCCCAGACCCAGAACCGCGATGGTTTTGCCGCGCAGATGTGACAGGTCGATCAAGGCGGGATGTCCTTAATTTAACGGAGTTTAACGGAGTTTAAGCGTTGCCAGCCCGACAAGGGCCAGAATGACGGCGATGATCCAGAAGCGGATGACGATGGTCGGTTCCTGCCAGCCCTTTTTTTCGAAATGGTGATGCAGCGGCGCCATACGAAACACGCGCTTGCCGGTCATTTTGAACGAGCCGACCTGAATGATCACCGACAGCGTTTCAAGGACAAACAGACCGCCAATGATGGCAAGAACCAGTTCGTGTTTGGTGACAACCGAAACAGCACCCAGCGCACCGCCCAAGGCCAGCGACCCGGTATCGCCCATGAACACCATGGCCGGTGGGGCGTTGTACCACAGGAAGCCAAGACCAGCCCCGACAAGGGCACCGAGGAAGATGGTCAGTTCGCCCGATCCGGCGACATAGTGGACCTGTAAGTATTCGGCGAACTGGATGTTACCGATCAGATAGGTGATGAGCGCGAAGCTGGCCGCCGCAATCATGACCGGGACAATGGCAAGGCCATCAAGGCCGTCGGTCAGGTTGACGGAGTTGGACGCGCCGACCATGACAAACATCGCGAAGGGTACAAAGAACCAGCCGAGATCAAGCAGGTAGTTCTTGAAGAACGGGAAGGCCAGCGCGGTTGATAGCGGATCGGCAGTGTTGGTGGAAATCCACCATGCAGCGGCGGCGGCAATGGAAAACTGACCAAGCAGTTTCAGTTTGCCCGGCAGGCCCTTGGTGTTTTTCTTGGAGACTTTCAGGAAATCATCAAGGAAACCAAGGAAGCCATAGCCGATGGTGACCAGCAGCACCGCCCAGACATAGGCATTGGACAGATCCGCCCAAAGCAATGTGCCGATGGATGTGCACAGCAACAGCAAAAGGCCGCCCATCGTCGGCGTGCCCTTTTTGGTCAGAAGGTGGCTTTCGGGGCCGTCATCGCGGATCGGCTGGCCTTCGCTTTGTTTGGAGCGCAGCCAGTTGATCAGGGACGGGCCCAGCACGAAGGCCAGAATAAGGGATGTGATAATCGCCCCGCCGGTCCGAAACGTGATGTAACGAAACAGGTTGAAGATCGGAAACTGGTCGGCCAGCGGATAAAGCAGATTATAGAGCATCGCCCCGGGGGTTCCTTCTGCGTCTTAATTTTTGGATGCGGCGCCAGATGCGCCATCCGATGATTTTAAGGCCGAGACAATTTTCGAAACGTAAATGCCAAGCGATCCTTTGATCAAAACCACGTCACCGGCCTGCAAATCGGCCTTTATCGGGTCGATTGCGTCTTCGGCGGTGTCAAAATGGCCAGCAAGAAGGCCGGCTGGCAGGGTTTCCGTCAGGTTGGCCATCAAAGGGCCGACCGTATAAACACGTTCGATGCCAAGGGCAACCAGCGGCTGATGCAGGTCCGCATGCAGTTTTTGCGCATCATCGCCCAGTTCGCGCATGTCACCCAGAACCGCGATTTTGCGGCCTGATCCTTCGGGTTTGCTTTGCGCCAGCACGCTTAAACCCGCCATCATCGAGGTCGGATTGGCGTTATAGGCATCGTCAATCAGGGTATAGGTGCCATCAGCCCCATTGGGCAGCGGCAGAATATGGGTTTCCCCGCGACCGGCGGGCGGGGTGAAATCGGCCAGATCCTGTGCGGCGCGCAGCACATCACCGCCGATTGCATCAACGCAGGCCAGAACCGCAAGCGAGTTCATGACCCAGTGTTCGCCGGGGCAGCCGATGAAATATTCGATATCGCGACCGCCGATACGCGCACGCACGGCAGAACCATTGGCGACAATGTTGGCTTCGAACAGGCGGTAATCGGCCATGGCATCGGTGCCAAAGCACTTGATGTTTTTAATGCCGAGTTCCTTGGCCCGACGCGCCAATGCAAAATAATGCATGTTGTCGCGGTTGAGGATCACGGTGCCATCGGCATCAAGGCCATCAAAGATTTCAGCCTTGGCCTGTGCGATTTCGGCCTCGTCCCTGAAATATTCGGTATGTGCGCCGACGACGGTTGTGATCAGGGCGACCTTGGGGCGGACCATCTTGACCAGCGGGCTGATTTCGCCGGGATGGTTCATGCCGATTTCAAATACGCCATATTCGGCCGCCACCGGCAGGGTGGCGAGGCTCATGGGGACGCCCCAATGGTTGTTGAAGCTCGCAGGGCTGGCGTGGGTCTGACCCTGTTCGTTCAGAACGTATTTGAGCGCCTCTTTGGTGCCGGTTTTGCCGACAGAGCCGGTGATCGCGACGATTTTGGCGGTGCTGCGTTCGCGCCCGGCAAGGCCAAGGCGGACCATGGCATCCAGCGTATCATCGACCACAAGGGCCGGTGCGCCATTGCCAAGGGTTTTGGTATCCGACACCATCGCGGCGGCACAGCCGTTATCAAGGGCGGCCTGGGCGAATTTGTGACCGTCGAAATTGGGCCCCTTGAGCGCGATGAACAGATCGCCCTTGGCGGTCTTGCGGCTGTCAATTGATACGCCGGACGCCTGCCAGTTGCCGGTGGCCTTGCCCCCGGTGGCTTTTTCGGCGTCTTTTGCCGTCCATAAAACAGCCTTGGTCATTTTTGGGTTTCTTTCGTATCCGCATCCAGCACGATCTTTGGCGTCGTGGCTGGTTTTAAAATCAATCAGTTACCGCCCAGAAGGATGTTGCGCGCGACCGCGGCATCATCAAAAGGCAGAACCGTATCGCCGACAATCTGGCCTCTTTCATGGCCTTTTCCGGCAATAATAAGAATATCGTTGCGTTGCAGAATGCCGATGCCGCGTTTGATTGCCTCGGCCCGGTCACCGATTTCAACCGCACCGTCGCAGGCGGCCTTGATCGCAGCACGGATTTTGGCGGGGTCTTCGCTTCGGGGGTTGTCATCGGTGATGATGGCAATATCGGCGTTTTCCTTGACCACGCGGCCCATTTCCGGGCGTTTGCCGGTGTCACGGTCACCGCCTGCGCCAAAGACGCAGATGATGCGGCCCTTGGCGTGTGGGCGGACAGCCTTGATCACGGTTTCAAGTGCATCAGGCGTGTGGGCGTAATCGACAAAGACCGGTGCGCCGAAGCTTGTTTTGCCAACCAGTTCCATGCGGCCCCGGACACCTTCGAGCTTTTCAAGGGCGGCAACCGCATCATCGACATCCGCACCCGACGCAATGACGATGCCAAGGGCGGCAAGGGCGTTCATCACCTGGAACGAGCCCATAAGCGGCAGATGCACGCCATATTCGCCCTTTTCAATGGCGAGCTTGAGCTTGGTGCCGGTGGCATCGGGCTTGGCTTCGAGCAGTTTGATATCGTCGGCAGCAAGGCCATAGGACATCACCGAAATGCCGCGTCCTTCGCACATCGAGCGCAGGATTTTAAATTGCGGGACATCGGCATTCAAAACCGCAGTGCCGTCGTCCGCCAGAAGATCGGCAAACAGGCGGGCCTTGGCGGCGAAGTATTTTTCGAAATTGCCGTGATAATCAAGGTGATCGCGGGTCAGGTTGGTAAAGGCGGCAACCGTGACTTTCACCCCGTCAAGGCGATGCTGGTCAAGCCCGTGCGAGGAGGCTTCCATCGCGACATGGGTGACACCGATTTCAGCCATTTCATTAAGGCTTTGATGCAATGCCACCGGATCGGGCGTGGTGAGTGATCCGGGGATTTTGGCCCCGGCGGCACGAATGCCGAGGGTTCCGATGGAGCCCGACATATTGCCCATGATCGTCCAGAGCTGTTCGGTGAAAACGGCGGTGGAGGTTTTGCCGTTCGTCCCCGTGATCGCCGCGATATTGGCCGGTTGTTTGCCATAAAAACGCGCGGCCAGTTGGGCGTAACGCTGTCGCGGGTTTTCCACCGGGATCAGGGGAACCGTTGCGGCCATGGGTTTGGGCGTGCCGTCCTTTGCCAGGATGGCGGCTGCACCAAGGCGGATCGCATCATCGATATATTTCGATCCGTCGGTTTTGGCACCGGACAGGGCGGCAAACAGATAGCCATCCTTCACGGTGCGTGAGTCTGCTGTCAGGCCCGTAATGTTCGGGTCCTGTCCGTCGGCATGTTTAAGTGCCGCTTGATCACCTGCCATGAGTTCAGAAAGACGCAAGTTTGCGCTCCCCCTTGCGAAGGTCGATCTGCAGCGCTTGCTCAATCTCCGGCGCCTTCGCATTCGCCGGTTCAATGCCCAGAAGGGGAGCAATACGTGTCACAACCTTGCCTACTGCCGGGGCGGACACCCAACCGGCCGTGGCAAATCCATAAGTTTCTTTTGTGCCTTTGGGCTCGTCCAGCGTCACCAGAACCACATATTTCGGGTCCTGCATCGGGAAGGCGGCGACAAAGGTCGACATGCGGGCGTTCTTGACATAGCGCCCGTTCACGAGTTTTTCCGACGTCCCGGTTTTACCCCCAAGGAAGTAACCCGGAACTTCAGCCTTTTTGCCCGATCCATCGGTCACGACGAGGCGCATCAAACGCCGCATCTTGTCCGAGGTCTGCCGGGAAATAATACGTTCTCCCGCCGGTGCGCCGTCCTGTTTGAGGATCGTTGCCGGGCGCAAAATGCCGCCATTTGCAAGGGCGGAAATGCCGCTGACAACCTGAAGGGGTGTCACGGCAAGACCATGGCCAAAGGAAATGGTCATGGTGTTCACTTCGCGCCACGGATTGGGCACAAGCGGGGAGCCGACTTCGGGCAGCTCGATTTTCGGGGTATCGAGAATGCCGAATTTCTTGAGATATTTGCGCTGGGTCTCGGTCCCGAAATCAAGGGCGATGCGGGCCGACCCAATGTTTGACGAATATTTGATGATCTCGGCGACTGATAACCAGCGGTTTTCGCCGCGATAGTCGCTAATCGCGAAGCGTCCGACGCGGATCGGCTGGGAGGCGTCATACATGCTTTGCAGATTGACGGTGCCGGTTTCAAGCGCAATGGCGGTGTTAAACAGTTTGAACACCGAGCCCATTTCATAAACGCCCAGCGTTGCGCGGTTAAAGCGCGCGTCGGCGGGGGCCTGACCGGGGCGGTGCGGATCAAAATCGGGCAGCGACATCATGCCGAGCACTTCGCCGGTATAGATATCCATGACCATGCCGGTCGCCCCGACCGCATCATAGGTTTTCATCGCGCTTTCGACTTCTTCCTCAAGCGCGTATTGAATGCGGGTATCAAGGGAGAGTTGCAGCGGGCCGTTATTGATGCGCAGTTCGTTATCGAATTTGCGTTCGACACCGGCAATGCCGTTATTGTCGATATCGGTAAAGCCCAGCACATGGGCAAACAGGCGACCATGCGGATAGACGCGGCGTTCTTCACGCTGGAAATTAAGCCCCGGCACGCCAAGCGAGTTGACGGCATATTGCTGTTCAGGGGTCAGGTTGCGGCGGATCCAGACGAAAGCCTTTTGCGAGCTTAGATGACGGATCAGGGTATCGCGATCGAGTTCGGGCAGGACGGTCAGCAATTGATCAGCCGATCCGACCGGGTCCTTGATCACGCGCGCATCGGCATAAAGCGAATTGGTCGGAAGATCGGTCGCGATCAGCATGCCGTTGCGATCAACGATATCGGCACGTTCGGTTTTGAGTTCGCGGGTATCCGATCCCGATGCCATTTCGGGTTCGTTGCCCTGACGCAGAACGGTGGCATCGACCAGACCCGCCGTGATCCAGACAAAGCCAACGGCAAACATCGCACCGGTAATGAAGATGCGGTTGCGCGCGGTTTCAATCGCGTGACGTTCGCGTTGATCGGGGCTGAGTTCCGGGCGGTCACCGCGCAGCCAGTATGAGAAACGATGGAAGCTCATTGTCCGCCCTCCTGCGCATCGGACCGGGTTGCGGCAAGCGACGGGGCATTGATGATCATGGCTTCGGCGGCTTCGTCCGGGGCCAGTTCATCGGGGCGCGCACGCGGCACCGGCAGGAAGGCGACGGCTTCGCCGAATTTATCAAGACGGTACTGGTGCAGATCGGCGTCTTCGGGCAGGTCATCGATGCTGGCCATCTGAAGCGGGGCGATCTGATCGAGTTTAAGGTAAGTCTTGGCCAGGCTTTCGATGCGTTGCGGATTGTTCAGGTAGCTCCATTCCGCTTCGAGGACGTGGATGCTTTCCTGTTCATTGAGGATTTCCGACTGAATGGCGGAATAGCGTTTTTCAAGGCGTTCGACTTCGTGCGACACCCAATAGGTGCCAGCACCAATAACGATGGTCAGAAACAGCCCGATAAAGGTCATGGCGCGTGTCATTTACGCCCCCCTTGAGTTGCGGGCTGTTCATTGCGGGCAACCGCACGCAGTTTGGCCGAACGCGCACGCGGATTGGCGCGCAGTTCGTCTTTTTGCGCGGTTACGGCCTTGCGGGTGATGGTGGTGAAGGTCGGGGTTGCGACCTCTGGCTCGCCCGGAAGGCGGCGCGACATTTTCGACGGATCGCCCGAGCGTTCCTTCATGAAGGTTTTGACACTGCGGTCTTCGAGCGAATGGAAGGTCACGACCACCAGACGGCCACCGGGTTTGAGCAGGTTTTCAGCCGCCTGCATGGCGCGTTCGAGTTCGCCCAACTCGTCATTGACGTAAATGCGAAGGCCCTGGAAGGTGCGGGTTGCAGGATCGATGCCGTCCTTGGATTTGCGCACGACCGACCGCACCGCGCGGGCCAGTTGCAGGGTGGTTTCAAAGGGGGCCTCGGCGCGCATTTCAATGATTTTATGCGCGACCTTGCGCGATGCGCGTTCCTCGCCATAACGATAGATGACGTTGGCGATGTCTTCTTCGTCGGCGGTATTGATGAAATCAGCCGCCGTCGGGCCGGACATCGACATGCGCATATCAAGCGGCCCGTCTTCGCGGAAGGAAAATCCGCGGTCGGCCTGATCAAGCTGCATGGAAGATACGCCGATATCAAGGACGATGCCGTCCACCTGATCAACGCCAGCAGCGGGCAGAAGGGTGCCCATATCGCCAAAGCAGCCTTCGAGCATGTGGAAGCGATTGGCGTAATCGGCTTCCATGGCCTTGCCGGTGGCAACGGCGGTCGGATCGCGGTCGATGGCGTAAAGTTCGCAGTCCGCATGATCGAGAATGGCGCGGGAATATCCACCCGCGCCAAAAGTGCCGTCCACCATGATCTCACCCGCCCCGGGGGACAGGGCATCGAGAACTTCGCGCAATAGCACCGGCTTGTGCGGGCCATCGCCTGTGGCGAAGCTGAGGTCATGGATGCTCATCACGCGCTCCCCCCATCATCTGGTCCCTCTTCATCCGGGGCGATTTCGCCGGTCGGGGCAGCGGGGCGGCTGCCCGGCGCGAAATCGGATGCCGGTTTGAGTTTGAGGGTCGATCCGCGATTGAAGGTGCGGGTGCGGCTTGCATCCTGCAGCGGTTTGAAGATTTCCGGGTTCCAGATGCGGAAGGTGCGGCCACGGCCGACAAAGGCGACCTGATCTTCGATGCGGGCGAATTCGATCAGTTCCGGGGGCAGGATGATGCGGCCTTCGCCGTCAAACGGCAGCATGTGGGATGCGCCAAGAATGGTATCGGCAAGGTCATCTGCCTCGTCCGAGAACATCGCAAGTTCGTCAATCGACGCGGCAATGCGGTCCATGTGGCTTTCGCCACAGCCTTCAAGAGCGGCTTCCTTGTGGGATTGATACAGATAGATGCCAGCGAAGGTTTCGCGTTCCAGGGTCGCACGGAACCGCTTGGGCACGGAGACGCGCCCTTTTCGGTCCAGCTTGTGAATGTGCGTTCCTGTGAACAGCACTTCGCCATTCCCCTGATCAAAAACCCATTTCGAACCGCCAGAGAATGATCAGTTTCCGCGTCGAAATGGATATGCCCCGCATGACACCGTAAATGTGCCTAGTTATGGGGTACCATGGGTTTTGATGGGGGTCAATGGGAATTGATGGGATCAAATAGGGTAATAATGTGGTTTCCTGCGGCTTTGGGGCATATCGGAATGGGGGGCAAATGGGCCAAAAGTAACCGTTTTCCGGGTGATTTCCGGCTCTCGCCCATCAAAACCCACAGGCGTCCCCATGTCCGCCCATGCAAATCCATTCGCAGACCATTTTTGTCCTGCATGGGATGTGACGGGATGACGGGGAGGCATTTCACGCAACATGGCGATGATCCGGTTTGGGGGCCGATCCCGGCTTCGGGGATTGGCATTTGATCGTTAATCGGTTTTGATGGGGCAATGTTGCCCGCGATCCGGTCCGTGCTGATATGCTATGATGATGATCCTGATGCGGGGCGGCGTCAGGACAGGCGAAGGGAACGAGTGTTGCGGAAAAAAGCTGCCATATTGTTAATGACTTGTGCCCTGGTGGCAGTTTTTGGCATTCGGGCATCGGTGCATGCCCAAAGCCTTCAGTTGGATAAGGGCAGTGCGACAATCACGCCCGAGGTCACGTCGCCGGAAATGCGCCAGTTATTGCCCTTGATCATGCAGCAGTTGCAGAATAATCCGCAATTGATGGGGCAGTTCGGGCTTGGCGGGCTTGGTGCGCTTAACGGACTGGGCGGGCTTGAGGATGGCGAGGGCATGCCTGCGGGCACAGGCGCCAACGGCACGGGTGCGGCGGCCATCCCCGGGCTTGAGGATGCGATTGCCAAGGCGCTGGCAAAGCAGAATGCGGCGAGTGCTGCCGCAACCGGCATCCCCGAACAAGTGACAATGTATCGGCAGCAATATCATCCGATCGACATGGATCACGATGCGCGCATCAGTGCCGACGAGGCCGCGTCCTATGCGAGCTGGATGTTTCGGCGGCGTGATATCAATGGCGACAGTGTCCTGGTGGCGCGTGAATTTGCCGCGGTCGAGGCATTGCCGGGATCGCCGGAGGCCAACCGGCAGCGGCTGCGGACCGAAAGCCGGCGGCTGGAATTGCTGTTTGGCGGGGTTGATGCCAATTCTGACAAAATGATCAGCAAGGATGAATTCCTTGAATATGCCAAGGCGCAGTTTGATGAAAAGCGCGGGAACGATGCGGATATTGATCCGTTTGCGTTTCAGACGGTTCTGCCGTTTCAATAGCGCGATGATGTGCCTTGGCGGTGTTTAACCGATTTGTCATGGCTTGGCGCGTGACAGAACGGGGCCTTCGGGCCTATGACAGGAAGCGCACAAGCCCGAAATAGACCGGCACCCGGCAATGTCCGGTCAACCGGCGCGGATGGAGAGTGACCATGGACAGCAACGAATTTTTTGCCCCGGCCCGGACCCCGTCCGACGATACCGCCGCACCGGCGGATGATGCTGCATTGGTCAGTAGCGGCGATGCTGTTGATGGCGAGGTTAACAGCGCGGGAAGTGTGGCAAAGCCGCCAAAGGTGGAGCGCACGCCGGTCTGGATCGACCTTTTGAACCCGTCCGATGATGAAATTCACGAGATTGAAAAGCGGTTTGCCATCGAGGTGCCGACCCGCGAGGAAATGCAGGAGATCGAGCTTTCATCGCGGTTGTATGACGAAGACGGCGCGCTTTTCATGACGGTATCGGTCCTAAACAAGGCCAATAGTGACGAGCCGGAAACCACCGCGATCACCTTTATCCTGGTCAAGAAAACGCTGATTACCCTGCGCTATGCCGACCCGGTGCCGTTCAAGACCTTTATCCGGCGGGTCAATCGCAGCCCGTCGCTGGCGTCCAGCGCCGAGGCGGTTCTGTTCGGGTTGCTGGAACAGATTGTTGACCGGCTGGCCGATATCATGGAACAGGCGGCCGCCGACCTTGAAGGGTTGTCAAACATCGTTTTCGCCAATCCCGATGACCCGGCCCATGATCAGGATCACCGGGCGGTTCTGCGCCGCATCGGGCGGGCCGGGAACCTTTCGGGCAAGGCCAAGGACAGTTTGCTGAACCTGCATCGGCTGGGGCTGTTTCTGTCGACGCAGACGCGGCTTAAAAAGGATGCCAAGACGCGGCTTAAAACCATTTCGCGCGATATCGTGTCGATCACCGAACATGCCAATTTCATCGCCAACAAGGTGACGTTCCTGCTTGATGCGACGCTGGGCATGATCAATCTGGAACAGAACAATATCATCAAGATTTTCTCGGTCGCGGCAGCGGCATTTCTGCCGCCGACTCTGATTGCGAGCATTTATGGCATGAATTTCAGCGTCATGCCGGAGCTTGACTGGCAGTTTGGTTATCCGCTGGCGATTGGCCTGATGGTGCTGTCGGCTGTTCTTCCGCTTTGGTATTTCAAGCGGAAAGGGTGGTTATAAGCCGCTTGAGTAATTTGGCGCCGCAGGGAATGTGCCGTTTTGTTGGTCAATTTTTACATCAGAAATTCGAACCTTTACGGGTTCCCAAAATCTAACGCACTTTCGACGTCTGTATACCCCAAATTTGAAGCGCATTTCGCTACTAGAGGTCCCAATTTGGTTCGGGGCAATGAAGGTGCTGAAATCATTGGAGATGCCCGAAATGTTTTCCGCCGATGCTTGTATTTTCATAAGTCCATTTGAATATGCGTTTGCATCGATTTTCAGTCTTATCTTCAGTGTTTCTGGTGTTTGGCTTGGTTCTTCGAGGTTGCTGGTTGTGTAGCCCGCGATTAAATCTGAAATATCAAGCTGCGAACTGGTGTTTCCCGCATTGTATTGAATGATATCGAACCAGAGGCGCCCGTTCATCGAATAGCTTTTATCAAATGGTGCCCATCGCAGTGAAAATAACTGATCGCCATATTGCAATTGGCCGAATACCAAATAGCCCTTGCCGGTCTGCGCAACTGCCCATGGTGCTTCCAATGTGTACTCCCATTCCCCTCCGCTGGTTCGCCACACGCTATCGGGATTTGTCGTTACGGGGTCAATTTTTGTAATTGATAGTTCGTTTCTGTCAAAATCATCACCGACTTCAATGCGCTCTTTGCGTCGTGCGTCGCGAGGCCATAAATCTCCCATCAATAAATCGAAATCAGCACTTGACCCGTTTGCAGTGTAGCGTTGGGTTGCTTTCAATGGACTGGGCGCGTTGTGTCTGACCTTGCAGCTTGGAATCATGATGATTGGTCCTTAGGATGAAATGGCATCCAAAGATTTCATTTTTAATCAAAATAATCAATCATTAGTTGAGAATCGCTGTCTATATTCTGTCGGTGCCACGCCCAGATGTTTGACGAAGCAGCGGCGCATGCGTTCGTCATCGCCAAAGCCGCAATTAAGCGCGATCTGGCTGATGCGTTTGTCGGTTTGTTCAAGGGCGGTTCTTGCGGCTTCGAGACGCATCAGTTCGACTGCGCGCGCCGGGCTCAGGCCGGTGGCGGATTTGTAGGTGCGTGAAAAGTTGCGCGGGCTCATGCCCGTCTGTTCGGCGAGGTCTTCGACCGCAAGGCGGGTTTGAAGGTTTTGCGTGATCCAGCCATGCAGATCGTCAAAGCGCCCGGTGCTGTCATTGGCCTGATGTTCAAGCGGCAGGCTGAATTGTGACTGGCCGCCGGGACGGCGGATGAAGACGATCAGGCTGCGCGCCACGGCAAGGGCGGCGTCACGGCCAAGATCCTGTTCGATCATCGCGACCGCCATATCAATCCCGGTTGTTACCCCGGCCGAGGTCCAGACCGGGCCATCGCGGACAAAAATCGGATCGGGGGCGACACGGCTTTGCGGGAACATGGCCTGCAGACGGTCGCACCAGCGCCAGTGCGTCACACAGGCGCGATTATCAAGCATCCCGGCAGCGCCGAGAATAAACGCCCCGATACAGACCGACCCGATGCGGGGGATTTGAGCGCGATATTTTTCAAGCCAGCCGATCAGATTGGCATCACCCAGCGCATCAAGCATTTCATCGGACCCGGCGGCGATCAGGGTGTCGATTTCACCCGGATCAAGATCGGCAAGGGCGACGGTATCCAATGCGATGCCGGTATCGGTCATGATCGGGCCGCCGTGGCTTGAGGCCAATATGGTGCGATAAAGCGGGGTGCCGGTTGCCGGATCGCGGGCCTCGTGAAACGCCTGTAAGGGGCCGGTGACATCAAGCATCACGGTTTGCGGGGTGAGGATGAAAGCGATGAGGTGGGGCAGCCGGGGCATCAAGGGGCTTTGTCCTGAAATGAGGGGTGGTTGTCATTTATGCCATTCGGGGATCGGATAATCTAGGGCCAACATTCAACCGCGCCGGAGAGATTGAGAATGACCGAAACCAAAACCGCAAATACCGCCCTGATCCTGATTGACTGGCAGCAGGGTTTTGCCGATCTGGATTATTGGGGGCAGCGCAATAATCCGGGGGCGGAGGCCAATGGCGCGGCGCTTCTGGCGCATTGGCGGGCAAAGGGCGCGCCGGTTATTCATGTGCGTCATGATTCAACAACCCCGATATCGCGCCTGCATCCCGATCATCCGGGGCATGAATTCATTGAGTTTGCCACACCGAAGGATGGTGAGGCGGTTTATGGCAAACAGGTCAATTCGGCGTTTATCGGAACGAGCCTTGAGGCCGATTTGCGGGCGCGGGGGATCAATCAGATCGTTTGTTGCGGGATATCGACCGATCATTGCGTGAATACGACAACGCGGATGGGGGCGAACCTTGGCTTTGAGGTGACGATTGTCAGTGATGCCTGTTTTGCGTTTGAGCGCAAATTGCCCGATGGGCGGGTGTTTGGTGCCGATCTTGTGCATGATGTGGCGCTGGCGAGTTTGAACGGCGAGTTTGCCAAAGTTTGCACGACAGATCAGGTGATCGGGGGGGATTGCGATTGACTTGCGTTCTGGCTTGACGCAGTTTTGCCGCCCGTCACCATCATAATCGTCCCCTGAAAAGGTTTGCCCCATGACCAAGATCGATACTGCCGAGAAGCTGCGCGAGATTTACGGAATGCCGATGGAATTGGCGGTTGCCAAGGCATTGACGAAACTTGACCCGCATTGCCGGCATTTTATCGAACTGGCACCCTTTGCAGTGATTTCATCGGCCGATGCCAAGGGCAATGCCGATGTCAGCCCGCGCGGCGACGGGCCGGGCTTTATCAAGGTGCTTGATGACAATACGCTTCTGATGCCGGATCGTCCGGGCAACAATCGCGTTGATACGTTATCGAACATCATTGAAAACCCGAATGTCGGGATGCTGTTTTTCGTGCCCGGTTTCAACGATACGCTGCGTGTGAATGGCACGGCGGAAATCCATAATGATCCGGCATTGCTGGCGCATTTTGCCGATACGCCAAAACTGCCGATCACGGTGATCAAAATCCGGGTCGCGGAAGCGTTCCTGCATTGTGCGAAATCGTTGATGCGCTCCAAGCTTTGGAGCATTGATAGCCAGGTGGATCGCAAGGTGATGCCGACCCTTGGCAAGATCATCAAGGATCAGACGGCAGCGAGTTTCGACGTTGGCACCCAGGAAGATGCCGATAAGTATTTCGCGCAATCCATCGCCGAACGCGGTTAAGGCATTCACGGCGGGGCATGTCCCCGCCGATGTCATATCGGGCAAAAAAGAAAATAGACCAGATGGCCTGTAAGCCGGGTTCTGTCCATGCGGCGAACCGCACTGGATGGCCATTCATCTGGGACGCCCGTCGCCGGACGCCTCCTGCAACCAACCCGAATGGTGGCGCGGAAACCCGCCTGCCGACAATGCCGAAGCATCCGGCCGACCATTCCTATTAGGTTTTGCTCCCGGTGGGGTTTACCATGCGTCCCGCATTGCTGAAGGACCGGTGCGCTCTTACCGCACCCTTTCACCCTTTCCTGATGGCTTGCGCGATCAGGTGGTTTGCTTTCTGTGGCACTTTCCCTAGGGTCGCCCCCGCCAGCCGTTAACTGGCACCGTATTTCCATGGAGCCCGGACTTTCCTCCCCCGTTCCGAAGAACCGGGGCGGCCATCCGGCCATCTGGTGGGCGTGATGTAGGTGACATTGACCCCGTCGTCAAGAAAAAGCAGTTTGTACAGGGACTTATACGATCGTTATCCGAACCATGCCAAAAACGCATGGAAGCCCGGAAAACTGCGGGTTTGCCATATCCCTCCTAAGGGGGTATGTCGTGTTTTCAGGCTCATATTGATGATGCCGGATTTTCATTTGAAGGATTGGCCATGCGTGCGGCGCTTTGGATTTCAGGCGCAATATTGATCTTTTGTGCTGTGTCTTTTGGGGCGCAGGCGAAAGACGTGCGTCTGTGCTATGACGACTGGCCGCCTTATGCCTATGACGATCAGGGTGTTGCGCGCGGGCTTGCGGTGGATCTGGCGACCCGGTTCCTTGAAAATGCCGGGCATTCCGTCAGTTTTGTCGCGATGCCGATGGCGCGGTGCCGTTTCTCGCTGCGGCAGGGGGCGGTGGATGGCGTTTTGCTTGATGATCTTGCCAAGGCTGATGAAACCGGGCTTGTGATATCGTCCCAGTCCCTGGTTAGCAAGGTGACGGTGGCCGTGGTCAATTCGGGCTTTTGTCTTGGGACCTATCAGGGCGTGCGCAGCCTTGATAACACCAACTGGCTTAAAGTGATCGGGCAGTCCTATCCGGCGGAAATCCTTGCCAACGAAACCATGCATCCGGTGGAAGTTGCCGAATATGCCAAGGGGTTCGAGATGCTTAAACGGCACCATGTCGATGTGCTGTTTAGCGATCTGGCCTTTCTGCGTTTTGCTGGTGGGGATCAGAAAAGCCTGACGGGGTTCAAGGTGCTTTTGCCTGCGGTCGAGATTGAGGAGCGGTATTTGAGCCTGCGGTCCGATCTGGCACCGGTGCTGAACGATTTTGACCGGGAAATGGCGCGCGGGCTTCTGACCGGGGTGGTGGATGGTATCTATCACCGGCATCTTGGCTTTAGCCGGGTCGGTTTTGCCCGCTATGTCGGGTTATCGGATGTGCCGATTGCCAATCCGGGTGGCCTGATCGTTCAGTAAAGTCCGGCTTTATCGAGCAATGCGCGCAAAATTGCGGCGCATTCTCCGTCCACCTTCCCCGAAATATCGGCAGGCCGCCAGTGACGCTGAAAGGCGATGCGGCGTTTAAGCGCGTCATTCGGGCCATATCCCAGACGGTCGAGCATCGCATCGAATTCGGTTTCGGTGCAGGTTTCATCCATTATCGTGATGTCCGCCGTGGGCCACAGGCCGATGCCGTTTGCCGCCAGACGATCCCATGGGAAAAGTTCGCCGGGGTCTTCCTTGCGGTCCGGGGCCATGTCGGAATGGGCGATGATGCGATCAGGCCTGATATCATGACGGGTCAGGATATCGCGGCATAGCGCGATCACCGCATCGATCTGAATATCGGGAAAGGCGCGATAGCCGAATTCATGACCCGGGTTGACGATTTCGATGCCGATGGAATTGGAATTCACATCATCGCATTCCTGCCACTGACCGCGCCCGGCATGCCAGGCGCGTTTATCCTCGTCCACCAGACGGAAAATGGTGCCGTCTTCCTCGACCAGATAGTGGCTTGAGACCGAGGCCGTCGGATCGCACAGACGATCCAGCGCGGCCTTACCGCTTTGCATGCCGGTATAATGCAGGACGAGGATATCGACCTTGCGGTCCCCCGCACCATCACCGGGCCTGTCGCCGCAATTGGGCGAGGGGCGGGCGATGATGTGGTTCTTGAGGTCGTCATTTCCGGCAGACATTGTGGGCATTGCGGCCTAGTCCATTCCCTGTTCCTGTTGCTGCGGCGGTTTGCGCAGCATGATCACGCCAACCCCGGCCAGAACCGTCAGGCCGCCGATGATTTTAAGGGTGCTGATCGGTTCGTTAAAGACAATGAACGATCCGGCGACACTGATCACCGGGGCCAGCAACGACCACGGCACCACCACATTCACATCCTGCGTTTTCAGCAAATGATACCAGAAGCCATAGGCCACGATGGACGACATCACGACGGTGAAACTCGTGTTGGCCCATGCGACCCAGCTTGCATTGAACACCGCCTCAACCGCAGCCGGTTCGAGGAACAGCGAGAGGATCAGCAATTGCGGGGCAGCCATCAAAGCCATCCAGCCATTAAGCTGGAAGGTATCGATATTGCCGAGTTTTTTGATCATGACATTGGCAACCGCCCACATGAAGGCGGCAAAGACCACCAGCAACAGGGGCAATTGCAGGTCGGTCATGGTCGGGTCCCAGAACATGATCATCACCCCGACAAAGGCCAGTGTCATGCCCGAAAGCCGTTTCCAACCCAGCCGGTCATTGAAGAAATAGGTCGCCAGCATCGAGGAGAACGGCACACCGAGCAGAACGATAATCGCCACCGGCCCGGCATCAAGCATCGAAAGCGCAAAGAACAGCACGCCGAAATGGCCGGTGCCAAAGATGACCGACAGAATGGCGAGACGGCCAAAGCGGCCAGACGGCATTTTGGTGAAGGGCAAAAGCAGGATCGCAACCGATCCAAAACGGATCGCGGTCAGCATCAGGGGCGGTATTTCACTGACCGCGCCTTTGACGGTCAGCATATTGACGCCCCAGATCACGGCAACGGACAGGGCCATCAGAACGGCTTTGAGGGGCATGGCAGGGGCTTTCGGCAAAGCGCATCGGCGCTGGTGGCGCGTTTGCGGGTTTATCGGTATGCCCCTTCATCGGATGGAAAGAGCAACCCGACAAGTGAATTGTTTTCAGTTGTCGGGTAAATTGTGACCGATCCGAATAGTGCCGTAAAGCATTGGTTACCAAGAGTTAAGCTTGGCCCTTACTTGGTCCATGTCATGGCATTTGCCCGATGCGATGTCATCCTGCCCGCAGCGGATATTTTTCAGCACGTAAAGCTGATACATGATGTCATCCATGCTGGCATCATCGGGAAGCCTCGAAATCGCGTCGATTGCATCCTGTTTTACCGTGCCGCGCATGCCGATTTCCCCGTAATGTTCCGTCAGAAGATTACGGTTTCAGTCGAAAAGCTGCAAGTGGTGTGGCCAGCCTTTGGGCGGCGGTCCCGGGCTTATGACAGCCCGAGTTCCTCGCGGAGCATTTCGAGTTCGAGCCAGCGTTCTTCGCCCGCTTCGAGTTCGGCACGGGCCGCTGCCATGCGGTCGACCTTTTTCTGGAAGGCATCCGGGTCCTTGGTGAACAGGCTGCCATCGGACAGGGCGGCTTCGATTTCGGCAATCTCGGCCTCAAGCTTGGCGATCTGGCCGGGCAGATTGTCGTATTCGCGCTGGTCCTTGTAGCTCATCTTGCCGGTCGGTTTGGGCTTGGCGGCCTGTGACGAGACGGATTTTTTGCCGCCTTTGCCCGATGTGCTGCCCAGCTTTTCCTCGGCGACAGCCGGGGCGGCGGACAGTTTGCGTTGCGCGATATAATCGGAATAGCCGCCGGGATATTCGGTGGCGATGCCGTTGCCTTCCATCACGATGGAGGATGTCACGACGCGATCCAGGAAGTCACGGTCGTGGCTGACGAGCAAAAGCGTGCCTTCGTAATCGGCCAGCATTTCCTGTAACAGATCAAGCGTATCCATATCAAGATCGTTGGTCGGTTCGTCCATGATCAGAAGGTTGGTCGGCTTGGCAAGCTGTTTGGCCAGCAAAAGCCGGTTGCGTTCCCCACCCGACAGGGCGCCAACGGGGCTGCGCGCCTGTTTTTCGTCGAACAGGAAATCGCGCAGATAGCTTACGACATGGCGCGGATTGCCGCGCACCATGACCTGATCGCCGCCGATATCGCACAACGTATCCCACAGGGTCATATTGTCATCAAGGGCCGCACGTTTCTGATCGAAATAGCTGGCATTGAGGTTGGTGCCGATCTTGATCGTGCCGCTATCGGGTTCAAGTTGCCCGGTCAGCATTTTAAGCAGGGTGGTTTTGCCCGCCCCGTTCGGGCCGATGATGCCGACCTTGTCGCCGCGCAGGATACGGGTCGAGAAACCGGTCAGGATCGTTCTGTCGCCAAAGGATTTGGTGATGTCGGTGGCCTCGATCACGACCTTGCCCGAGGTGCTGCCGGCGTCAGCCGCCAGCGACACATTGCCGATGCGTTCGATCTGCTGCGACCGGGTTTCGCGCATGTCCCACAGGCGGCGCAGACGGCCCTGGTTGCGTTTGCGACGCGCCGAGATGCCCTGCACGGACCAGACGGTTTCCTGGGCGATCAGTTTATCAAGCTTGGCGCGTTCTTCGGCTTCCTTGCGGAAGATTTCCTCGGACCATTCTTCGAATTTCGAGAAGTTCTGATCGGTGCGGTGCATGACGCCGCGATCAATCCACAGGATGCCGGTTGAAATCGCGTTCAGGAAGGCGCGGTCATGCGAGATGACGACAACCGCACCGCGGAAGTTTTTGATCTCGCCCTCAAGCCATTCGATGGTCGGCAGGTCAAGATGGTTGGTCGGCTCGTCAAGCAACAGAACCTGCGGATCGGCGATCAGCGCGCGCGCGATTGCCGCCCGGCGGCCTTCGCCGCCCGAGAGTTTGGTCGGGTCGGCCTGCGGATCGATATTGACCGAGTCCAGCAGCATATAGACGCGATAGGCATAATCGATTTCATGTTCGTCGAGTGCGGACAGAACATATTCCTCGACCGTCGCGAAGCCGTCGAATTTCGGTTCCTGATTGAGATAGGCGATCTTGCAGCCCGGCTGAACGAAGCGTTCGCCGCCATCGGCTTCGATTTCGCCAGCGATGATTTTAAGCAGGGTCGATTTCCCGCCGCCATTGCGCCCGACAAGGCACAGGCGATCCCGATCACCGATGGCAAAGGAAACATCGGAAAACAGATCGTTGCCGCCAAAGGTCAGACGGATATCGTTTATATTGATCAGCGGTGGCGCCATGGAAAAACCGATAAGCTTGAGGTCATGAAAACTGGCCCCCTGCAAACCGCAAATCGCGGCATCTTGCAAGGGAAATCATTGCATGCAGGGCAGGGGTGCGTCGCAAGTGGCTGTTATCAGGGCGTGACCCTAGCGGATATTGCGTTCCTTGCGGATCTGATCCCAGGCGGCATTGATGCGGGCCATCTTGTGATTTGCCTGTTCGATGAATTCGGGCGGCATGCCCTTGGCGATCAGGGTGTCGGGATGGTTTTCGCGCGACAGTTTGCGATGGGCGGCCTTGAGGTCATCGTCGCTGGCATCGCGGCCCTGCCCAAGCTGTTCATAGGGATCGGGGCCGCCGGGGCTGGTATAGGCATGATGCACGCGATCAAAATCAATATCGGCAAAGCCGAAAATGGTTGCGACCTTGTGCAGGAAGTCCTTTTCGGCCGGGTGCAGGGCACCATCGGCCATCGCGATCTGATAAAGCGCTTCGAGGATGCCTTCGAGCAAAGCACGTTCGCCGCGGAACAGAAGGGCGATCTGCCGGGCGTAGGGTTCAAAGCCGTCGGATGATTTGCGCGCCATGTCAAACAGGCGACCGACATTCTTTTCCTCGCCCGGCGGGATGTGGAACACGCGCTTGAAGGCGTTGATTTCATCACGCGACACCACGCCATCGACCTTGGCCATCTTGGCCGACAGGACGACAACGGCGGTGGCAAAGGCGACCTGACGCGCATCCTGCCCGCCGGGGAAGCTGCCCTGTGTACTGCCGCTATAGCCGCCAATGCGGGCGGTGCGGATATTGTGCTTGATCCTGTCGACGACATGACCGGCCGCCGCCCCCAGAATGGCGCCAAGCGGCCCGCCAAGGGCAAAGCCCGCAGTGCCGCCGATGATTTTACCCCAGATGCTCATACTTCTGATCAGGCTCTTGGTTGCGAAAAGGACATTCATTTATCGCCGTATCGGCCAGATGCCGACAGGCAAAGCGCATTAGATAGTACAGGTGAAGCAGGAAGCCAGTCTTTTCATTCAGGGAATCGTTGCAGTGTACCGGGCGCGGTGGCGGCAGGGGGTAAATGTCGCGTCCTTTCAAGGGTCTGAGGCCTTGGCAAGTGGCGTCTTTCCGTCCGGCATGCACCATTGTAACAAAACGGTAACCCAACCGGAGATGAAAAGGCACAGGTGCAGCCCAAGATAGCACTCATGCATCAGATGCAGGGCAATAGGGCGGAAAACGCGTGACCTGCTATACCAAAGTGTATAGTACTATACCTAGGGTTAGTGTCCTGTTGAATATAAGTCTCTTGGGAGATTCGTAATGAGCTTTTTGTCGCGCATGAAGCTGATCTATCAGATTTCGTTGATAGGTTTAGCTGCGCTTTCTATTTTTGCGATCGTTGCCATGGTCCTGTTTGTCGCGGATTATCAGCGTCAAACTGCGGAAACGACTGCCGAGGAAGCCGTCGATGACCGATTGATCGTTGATGGGATCGCCCGAGAATTCCTGAACGCCCGGAGGCGTGAAAAAGACTTTCTGCTGCGGCTGGATGAAAAATACGCCGCCGACCATGCAGAAACGGTTGCGATTGTTCAGTCCGATTTGAAAAAGCTGTCAGATGATCCGGCCCTTGATCCGTTTGATGGTCAAATTTCGTCCATTGCGACGTCCTTTGACAATTATGCGGCGCAATTCGAAATCATCGCTGATTTGCAACAGAAAATCGGCTTGAATGAAGAAAGTGGCCTGCTTGGCAGTCTGCGCGCATCGGTTCACAATGTCGAGGAAGCGCTGGACCAGTACAAGGCCGACAAGCTGACAATCATCATGTTGATGATGCGCCGCCACGAGAAGGATTTCCTGGCGCGGATTGATCCGAAATATGTTGCGCGCATTGATGACCGTCTGGCGGAATTTGGTCCGGCATTGACCGCCGCCGACAGTATTCCTGCTGCGGAAAAGCAAAAGATTGCCGATCTGATGAAATCCTATGTGACGGATTTCAAGGCGCTGGCGGCGGGGATCCTTCAGCGCGAGGAAGAATTGGGCAAGCTGAGCGACTATTACGCTGCGGCAGAACCGGTTCTGGAACAGCTTAGTGCCGATATAGCGGCCATCGCAGCCACGAAGAAGGCGGAGGCAAACGCCATTTCGCAGCGTAGCCTGATGACGACGGTGGTGATGTTTGTTGTGGGGGCGTTGGCGTTGCTGGTGCTGTCCGTATTGCTGTCAAAAGCAATTGTGCGCGCGATAGCCGGGCTGACGACAAAGATGACGCGGTTGGCGCATAACGACTTTGATGTCGACATCAATGAAGTCAATCGGGCCGACGAGATCGGCGAGATGGGCCGGGCGGTTCTGGTGTTCCGTGAAAACGGTATTGAACGTGTCAAGCTTGAAGCCGCCCAGCGCGAGGCGGATGAACGCCGCCGTAAACGTCTGGAAACCCAGGAGCGGTATATCCGCGAGTTTGATCAGGCGGTGGTGGCTGTCATGGCCGAGGTTGGCGGTGCCGTTGACCAGCTGCATCAAGTGTCAAATGTGCTGCGCAAAAGTGCGGATACTGCGGCAAACCAGTCCTTGGCGGTGTCATCGGGGACCGAGGAAGCATCGGCGAATGTACAGCTTGTCGCGACGGCGGCGACCGAGCTTGCGGCATCCATCAACGAGATTTCCGGTCAGGTCAGCGAAACATCGAACATGGCGCAATCCGCGACCGAGCGTGCGCGCCATACCAATGAAAACATTCAGGGGCTGAATGATGCCGCGCTCAAGATCGGGGAGGTCATTGGCCTGATCAGCGATATCGCCGGGCAGACCAACCTTCTGGCGCTTAATGCCACCATCGAGGCCGCACGTGCCGGTGATGCCGGCAAGGGGTTTGCGGTTGTGGCAAGCGAGGTCAAGAACCTTGCCAACCAGACGGCCAAGGCCACCGATGAAATCACCAGCCAGATTAACGGTATCCAGCAGGCGACCGGATTGGCGGTTGAGGCGATTGATGAAATCGTGCGGATGATTTCCGACATCAGTGAACGGGCATCGGCCGTTGCCGCCGCAGTCGAACAGCAGACGGTCGCGACCAGCGAGATTTCGCAGAATGTCGAACAGGCCGCCGCCGGGACCGAGGAAATATCAGCCGCCATGCAGGGCGTATCGGCAGCAGTCGCCGAAACCAATGTTGCCGCCAATGACGTGCATGGTTCGGCCGATAATCTTGGCACGCAAAGCGGTCATTTGCGCGGTCAGATTGACGGGTTCCTGGAACGCATGCGATCACTTTGACGGTGAAATGTCGACATTAATGTGCAGCCCGGCCTTGTCCGGGCTGCTTTTTTTGCGATAAAATCCCGACAAAGCGTATAAGTGAATGCCGCAAAGCGCATCGCGAAAGTTAACAACGGGATTTCAGGAACGCCGCATGACCGACACACCACGGACCGACAAACCACGTATCGTATCATCGTCACATCTTGTTTCGGAACGCGCGGCCGAGCTTTCCGAGCTTGAATTTGCCCTGATCCTGTCGGGCAATGCGTTTAACCGCTGGATGGTGCGGTGCATGCGGGCGGCGGGCATGCCCGATGTTTCGGTTCTTGATATCCTTGTTCTGCATAACGTCAATTCACGCGAGCGGGAAAAAAGCCTGTCGGAGGTCTGTTTCGTTCTGAATGTCGAAGACAGCCATCTGGTGAATTATTCGCTTAAGAAACTGCGCAAGCTGGGACTGGTTGACGGGATCAAGCGCGGCAAGGAAGTGCATTATTCGACGACCAAGGACGGCCGCGCGATGTGCGAGAAATACCGCGAGGTGCGCGAAGCCTGTCTGGTGGAGACGTTCCAGCGACTGGGCGTCAATCACGAGGAAGTCGGCGATGTGGCCAAGACGCTGCGCGCGATTTCGGGCGTGTATGATCAGGCATCGCGTGCGGCGAGTGCGATGTGATTGACTTCCAGAGTTTCTGAAGAGCAGACAAAGGGCAGCGCGATGGGTATCGGGGCTGCCTTTTTCATGTCTGCGTTTTAGGGCTGCGGCAGAAGGGTTCGGTTATGGGTCGGGGACATGATGATTTCGTTGAAGCAAACCCGTGCCGGGGCGGCGACGACATAGGCGACCATATCGGCCAGATCGTCGGGTTTTAGCATCAGGGCGCGTTCGTCTTCTTTGATCGGGACGGGGCGTTGGTCAAGGATCGGGGTGGCGACTTCGCCGGGGCTTATGCAGCAGCAACGGATATTGTTGTGCATTTCTTCCTGATTGATGCTGTGCGACAGGTCGACAACGCCGCGTTTTGACGCGACATAGGCCGGGCCCGCGACGGGGAATTCATGCTTTGCCGCCCATGACGCGATATTGATGATCAGTCCGTCCTGTTGATCACGCATGAAGGGCAGGGTTGCGCAAACCGTGTTCGCCACACCATTGAGATTGACCGCGACGATGCGGTGCCAGTCGGCAATATCAAGATCGCGCCAATGCCGTTTGGGGGTGTTCATGCCCGCGCAATTGATCAGGACATTGACCGAGCCCATGGAATTTTTGATATTCCGGGCGGCATCAAGGACCTGATCGCTGTTGCTGATATCAAGCGGGTGGATTTCGACCTTTCCGCCCTCTGACGTGATCGTGTCTGCGACCTGCTGAAGTGTTTCTTCGCGCCGTGCGGACAGGGCGACATGCGCACCCGCCGCGGCAAGCGATTTTGCGATTGCCTCGCCGATGCCGCTGCCGGCACCGGTAATCCAGACTGATTTCCCCGAAAGATCATGCACGGGCTTTCTCCCTGTTTGTTATTTGCGCGGAGCCTAGCACACGGCCATAAATCGAGGAATATCATATTGATGGCGCGCTCTGGCGGGTCAATGCCGATAAAATATCCTGCGTCGTTTCCCGCATTTTGCATATCAGCCATGAAATAACATTGACAATTTATCAGTAAAATGTGACCGTTCTGTTGGGAGGCTACTTCGGAGTCACGAGATGCGCGAAAAAATGCATGTCGGCCTCATCACACACAGGGAGACTTGACTGATGCTTAAAAAGGCACTTTCCACCGTTGCAGTTGCCGCGATGACCATGTCGGCCGGTTTTGCCATGGCAGCCGAAAAATGGGATATGGCGACCCCGTATCCGGACGCGACATTCCACACCCAGAACATCATCGAATTTGCCAAGGACGTGAAAGAAGCGACCGGCGGTGAGCTTGACATCACCGTTCATTCCGGTGGTTCGCTGTTCAAGCACCCCGACATCAAACGTTCGGTGCAGCGCGGTCTGGTTCCGGCCGGTGAAACCCTGATTTCGCTTTTGTCGAATGAAGACCCGATTTACGGCGTTGACGCGATCCCGTTCCTTGCGACCAGCTATGACGAAGCCAAAAAGCTTTGGGAAGCATCGCGCCCGGCGATTGAAGAAAAACTGGCCGGTGATGGCCTTAAGGTCCTTTATGCGGTCGCATGGCCGGCACAGGGTCTTTATACCGCCAAGCCCGTCAGCACGGTTGATGACCTTAAAGGCATGAAGTTCCGTGCCTATAACTCGGCAACGTCGAAACTGGCAGACCTGACCGGCATGGTCGGCACCCAGGTTGAAGTGCCGGAAATCCCGACCGCCTTTGCGACCGGCATTGTCGAAGCGATGATGACCTCGCCCTCGACCGGTGCGAATTCCAAGGCATGGGACTTTGTGCAGAATTTCTATGACGTTCAGGCATGGCTTCCGAAAAACATGGTGATCGTCAATGCCAAGGCATTTGACGGTCTGTCGCCGGAAGTACAGAAAGCCGTCATGGACGCCGCCGCCAAAGCCGAAACGCGCGGCTGGGAAATGAGCATGGCCGAAACCGACGAGAAGAAAAAGGTTCTGGCCGATAACGGCATGAATGTTGCCGCACCGAGCGACGCGCTGAAATCCGGTCTGGCCAAGGTTGGCGAACAGATGGTTGCCGATTGGCAGGCAGAAGCCGGTGATGCCGGTGCCGCCATCATCGACGCTTATAAAAAGTAAGCGACGAACCGACTTTTCCGATCCGGGTGAAGACGCCCGGATCGGGACGCCCCGCCGAAATTCATGATATGACTGTCCGTATTGTCAGCCACCACTGGGAAATCCCGCGGGCGGAAAGGGGACTGCTGTGCGCAGATCATTAGATTATTTGTTCAAATTCAGTGCGGGGTTAGCAGCCATTTTTCTGGTTGCCATCGCATTGCTGATCCTGGCGTCGTCGCTGGGCCGGTTTGTCGGAATTGCCGTGCATGATGCCAACGAGCTTGCCGGGTTCTCGCTTGCGGCGGGGACGTTCCTGGCCCTTGGTCCGGCCCTTCGGGCGGGCACCCATATCCGGGTTCTGATTGTGTTATCGCACCTTAAGGGCGGTTTGCGCCGGGGGATCGAGAGCATCACGCTGGCGCTGGCAAGTTTTCTTGGCGGGTATTTCGCCTATTGGATGGCCGTGCTGGCCGAGGAAAGTTTTTCCTATGGCGATACGTCGCCCGGTGTTCTGGCCTTTCCATTGTGGATCCCGCAAGCGGCGATGGCGTTCGGGTTGATTGTTTTTACCATCGCCATGCTTGAAGCATTGTTTGATGTGGCGCGCGGTCGTGCGCCCGTCTTTGCCACGCGCGAAACCAGCGAACTGACGGAATAGGGGGACGGTCATGGAAGTACTTGAAATCGGCCTGATCCTTATGGGGTTGATGTTCCTGTTTCTGGGGGCGGGGCTTTGGGTGGCATTGTCGTTATTTGCGGTCGGTGTCATCGGACTTGAATTTTTCACCAGCGCGCAGACCGGACCGATCATCGCGACGACCGCGTGGTCGGGGCTTGCAAGCTGGTCGCTGGCACCGCTGCCGCTGTTTATCTGGATGGGTGAAATCCTGTTTCGGTCGCGGCTGTCCGAGGATATGTTTACCGGCCTGGCACCTTGGTTAAACAAGCTTCCGGGGCGGTTGCTGCATGTCAATATTCTGGGCTGCGGGATTTTTGCCGCCGTATCGGGTTCGTCGGCGGCGACGGCGGCCACGATTGGCCGGATGTCGATCCCGGAACTGCGCAAGCAGGGCTATGCCGACCGGCTGATCCTTGGCACGCTGGCCGGTTCCGGCACGCTTGGGCTTCTGATCCCGCCCTCGATCATCCTGATCGTGTATGGCGTTTCGGCGGAGCTTTCGATTGCGCGTCTGTTTATTGCCGGCATTCTGCCCGGTGCGATGCTGATCATCCTGTTCATGGGCTTTGTCATGATCTGGGCGACGCTAAACAAGGACAAGATGCCGCCTGCCGGGCCGGATATGGGCTTTATGGAAAAGGTCCGGGCATCTGGCCGCCTGATCCCGGTGATCGTGCTGATTGCCAGCGTGATCGGGTCGATCTATGGCGGGATTGCCACCCCGACAGAGGCCGCGGCCTTTGGCGTGGTCGGTGCGCTGATCCTGTCGGCCATCAGCGGGTCGCTGAACCGGGCAAGCTTTATCGACGGCCTGATGGGGGCGACGCGCACATCGTGCATGATCGGTTTCATCCTTGCCGGGGCGGCGGTTTTGACCGTCACCATGGGCTTTACCGGCATTCCGCGTGAGCTTGCGGCATGGATCGCGGAAATGAACCTTTCGCCCTATGCGTTGCTTGCCGCGCTGACGGTGTTCTTTATCGTGCTGGGCTGCTTCCTTGACGGGATTTCGGTGGTGGTTCTGACCACGTCGGTGATCCTGCCGATGGTGCAGGCCGCCGGGATCGATCTTTTGTGGTTTGGCATCTATGTGGTGCTGGTGGTCGAAATGTCGCAGATCACCCCGCCGGTCGGTTTCAACCTTTTCGTTCTGCAAGGGCTTACGGGCAAAAACCTGTTTTCCATTGCACGGGCTTCCCTGCCGTTCTTCTTCCTGCTTTTGCTGGCGGTTTTGCTGATTACGGTCTTCCCCGAAATCGCCACCTGGCTTCCGCAGAAAATGAACGGCTGACCCGCGCCGTTTAACGGTCGGCGCATTCGCAAGATTTGTTTGAATACGATGCTGAAGGAGTAAGCATCATGGCTTCGCACACCCAAAATTCGCCCGCTTCGCAGACTACTGATCAGACCACCGGACAGCCGAAATGGCAGTTCTGGATCGACCGTGGCGGTACCTTTACCGATATTGTCGCGCGCAAGCCCGATGGCAGCCTTCTGACGCACAAGCTGCTGTCGGAAAACCCTGAACGTTATGCCGATGCCGCCATTCAGGGCATTCGCGAACTGCTTGACGTTCCGGCGGGCGAGAAAATCCCGGCCGAGAAAATCGAAGCCGTCAAGATGGGCACGACGGTTGCGACCAATGCGCTTCTGGAACGCAAAGGCGACCGCACGGTTCTGGTGACCACGACCGGTTTCCGCGATGCGTTGCGCATTGCCTATCAGAACCGCCCGAAGCTGTTTGATCGCAATATCAGGCTGCCGGAAATGCTGTATGAGCGCGTGATCGAGGCCGATGGCCGCTTTGACGCGCAGGGCACGGAACTGACAGCCCTTGATCGTGAAAACCTGCGCCGTGACTTGCAGGCCGCCTTTGATGACGGCATCCGGGCATGTGCCATCGTGTTCATGCATGGCTATCGTTATACCGCCCATGAAAATGCGGCGGCTGAAATCGCACGTGAGATCGGCTTTACCCAGGTATCGGTCAGCAATCAGGTCAGTCCGTTGATGAAACTGGTGTCGCGTGGCGATACCACGGTTGTTGATGCCTATCTGTCGCCGATCCTGCGCCGTTATGTTGATCAGGTTGCCGGTGAATTGGGCGGTGTGAAGCTGATGTTCATGCAGTCCAATGGCGGGCTGACCGATGCCGCGAAGTTCCAGGGCAAGGATGCGATATTGTCCGGCCCGGCGGGCGGTGTTGTCGGCATGGTGCGGACCGCCGAAATGGATGGCTTTAATCAGGTCATCGGTTTTGATATGGGCGGCACATCGACCGACGTTTCGCATTATGACGGCGAATATGAACGCGATTTCGAAACCCAGGTTGCCGGTGTGCGCATGCGCGCCCCGATGATGAAAATCCATACGGTTGCGGCCGGTGGCGGGTCGATCCTGCATTTCGATGGTGCGCGTTTCCGTGTCGGCCCGGACAGTGCCGGTGCCAATCCCGGACCGGCGGCCTATCGCCGTGGCGGGCCGCTTGCAGTGACCGATATCAATGTCATGCTGGGCAAGGTTCAGCCGGAATTCTTCCCGAATGTGTTTGGCCCCGAAGGCAACGAGCCGCTTGACGCGGATGCGGTCAAGGCGGGCTTTGCCGACATGGCGCTCAAGATCAAGGAAGCCACCGGTCAGGTCCGCACGCCTGAAGAAGTCGCCGAAGGGTTCCTTCGGATTGCTGTCGAAAACATGGCGAACGCGATCAAGCAGATTTCGGTTCAGCGCGGCTATGACGTGACCGATTACATCCTGCAATGCTTTGGCGGGGCCGGCGGGCAGCATGCCTGCCAGGTGGCCGATACGCTGGGCATGACACGCGTGTTTGTCCATCCGTTTGCCGGGGTTCTGTCGGCCTATGGCATGGGGCTTGCCGATATCCGCGCAATGCGCGAACAGGCGGTCGAGGCGAAGCTTGAAACGTCTGCCCTTGCGGGGCTTGATGAAAGCCTTGATGCGCTAGCACTTGAGGCGCGTGGCGAGCTGCATGAGCAGGGCATTGGGGATAGCAAGATCAGCATGCTGAAAAAGCTGCATCTGCGTTATGACGGTACGGATAATCCGTTGATCGTTGATTTCGGTGATGTTGCCTCGATCAAGGCGCAGTTCGAAGAACAGCACAAGCAGCGTTACGGCTTTGTCATGGACGAAAAGCCGTTGGTGGTCGAAGCCGTCGCGGTCGAGGCGATTGGTGAAACCCAAGGCCTGCCCGATGCCGAAACCGAAGTTGCCAAGGATGGTGTGAAACCCGATCCGCTTGCCACCCGCAAGGTGGTGTTTGATGGTAAATCCGAAGATACGCCGTTCTATAAACGCGAAGATTTGAAACCGGGTGTCACCGTGCGCGGCCCGGCGGTGATTGTCGAGCCGGTCGGCACCACGGTGCTTGATCCGGGTTGGGAGGCCAAGGTAAATGGCCGGGATCATCTTGTGTTGACGCGTGTTGTGCCGCTCAAACGGTCGGAAGCGATTGGCACGCAGGCCGATCCGGTGATGCTTGAGGTGTTCAACAATCTGTTCATGAATATTGCCGAACAGATGGGGGTCACCCTTGCCAACACGTCATACTCGGTCAACATCAAGGAACGGCTTGATTTCTCGTGCGCGCTGTTTGATCAGGAAGGTCTTCTGATTGCCAACGCACCACATATGCCGGTCCATCTTGGATCGATGGGTGAGTCTGTTCGGGCTGTCATGGAAAACAATGCCGGGAAAATGAAATCCGGCGATGTTTATATGCTCAACGATCCCTATAACGGCGGGACGCACCTGCCCGATATTACCTTGATCACGCCGGTGTTTGGTGATGATGGCAAGGAAATCCTGTTCTATGTCGCATCGCGTGGCCACCATGCCGATGTTGGCGGGATCACCCCGGGCTCGATGGCGCCAAATTCCCGTATCCTTGAGGAAGAAGGCGTTCTGATCGACAATTTCAAACTGGTTGATCAGGGCAAATTTGACGAGGCCGGTTTGACCGCGCTTCTGGAAGGGGCGAAATATCCGGCACGTAACCCGTATCAGAACATTGCCGATCTGCGCGCCCAGATTGCCGCCAATGAAAAGGGCGTGCAGGAATTGCGCAAGATGGTCGATCACTTCGGGCTTGATGTTGTGCATGCCTATATGGGCCATGTGCAGGACAATGCCGAGGAAAGCGTTCGTCGTGTGATTGACGTGCTTAAAGACGGCGAGTTTTCCTATGAAATGGATAATGGCGCGGTGGTGAAAGCCAAGGTCACGATCCATAAGGAAACCCGTTCGGCCACGGTTGATTTTACCGGTACGTCCGATCAGCTTGATAACAACTTCAACGCACCGTCGGCGGTGACGCGGGCGGCAGTTCTTTATGTCTTCCGCACCTTGGTTGATGATGACATTCCGCTCAATGCCGGGTGCCTGAAGCCGGTCAATCTGATCGTGCCGGAAGGATCGATGCTGAACCCGCGTTATCCGGCCGCCGTGGTCGCCGGGAACGTTGAAACATCGCAGCATGTTACCGATACGCTGTATGCTGCACTTGGCGTGATGTCGGGTGCGCAGGGCACGATGAACAACTTCACCTGGGGCAATGATACGCACCAGTATTACGAAACCATCTGTGGCGGGACGGGTGCCGGGCCGGATTATGATGGCACGTCGGGTGTGCATTCGCACATGACCAATTCGCGCCTGACCGACCCGGAAGTGCTTGAATGGCGGTTCCCGGTGATGCTGGAAAGCTTTGGCATCCGCAAGGGTTCCGGCGGTGCGGGCAAGCACAAGGGCGGGGACGGCACGGTACGCCGGGTTCGCTTCCTTGAAGAAATGACCGCATCGATCCTGTCCAACCACCGTCGCGTGCCGGTTCAGGCCGTTGGCGGCGGGGAACCGGGCAAACTTGGCCGCAATGCGATTGAACGCACCAACGGCACGGTCGAGGAACTTAAGGGAACCGATGGCGCGACCATGTATCCCGGTGATGTCTTCATCATCGAAACGCCGGGTGGCGGCGGTTACGGCAAAGCCTGATCACACGATCCAGAGCGACAGGACATCCGGGAACACCCGCCCCTCATCACGGGGTGTTCCCGACAGGATGTTACTTGTCAGACTTGCAGCCGCCGGGAAACCGGCGGTTTTTTTATGGATGCATCAGATCAATAGCCTCAATTGGTATTACGCCAAGGTCTTCAGTGTTGGCTGTTTCACTCAAAGTTTCAGCTCCAGTTACCGCGACACCAATGACTTGATTTGAAGCGTTTAAGACTGGACCGCCACTCGCTCCTCGGACAATGGGGGCATTAGTTATAAATCGAGTGATACCTGATTTGCGTCGAAAACCGGTAATGAGGCCTGGGCTAATTATAGGTTTGTCTCCTAGGCGATAATTTGGATGTCCGACCAGCAAGATATGATCCATGTATACTAGTTTGGTAGAGTCCCCGGTCTCTATGGGCTGGCTGTGGTCAGTGAATATTCGGATTGTGGCTAAATCAATTGCCTCATTCTGGGAAATAACTTCAACGGCGTACTTCTTTGACGGTTCATCATATCGGAAGGCCTTGGTGTTTGATCCAAGAACATGAGCACAAGTTACGAATGTTTTTTCGCTTATCTCGAAGGCGGTTCCTTGAATTAATTCATTTTCACACTCTAAAACCCACATTGATTGGAAAATACTTTTTATGTCGTACTCTGGCGGAGTCGGAATGGCTCTTAGAACTCTCTTTTTGTTGATGTCGTCTAGTTGAGGTATGACGTATGTGTTTAGCCAGTAAATTACGTGGGATATAAAGTGCTCTTCAGATATTTTTCTTTCCTTATACGGGCCTATGTAGCTGAATGTTGAATATGATATCCATTTTTCATCTAAATTATTGTGCAGTTCCTCTGGAGAAATGAATTTGTTTGTTTTTGCTATTTTAGAAACAATCTCCGTATCTTTTTTGTCATGCTTTGGCCCGACAATCATTTGCATGCGATCATCGTAGGTGATTCGGATGGCTACCCATCCATCCTCACTTATGTGAGAAAAGAAGCTGTAGCAGTTCTTAGTCGGAGTGAAGTCGCGAAATTCTGGTATTTGCTTTTCAAATAACTGATTTGAAAATACACGAGCTAAGCCGCAGATTTCAAATTCGATGTCGGTTTTGTTTGTGCTATTTAGCTGAAGGTTAATATCTTCCATTGATGCCTCGATGATTTTATTTTTTTCTATATGTTCTTCCTTTTAACAATTGTGATTTGTTTAAATGAATTTCTCAAGTACAGCATGATGCCGTGCATGTCGATTTCACCCTGACGGCGGCGGCATAAGAAGGTAGGATCGGGAACCGCATTCAACACTCCCCGCACCATTGGATGGGATAGATCACTGTGAAGTTTCTGATTTTGAATCAGCGTTATGCGGTTCTGGCCGGTGTGACGCTTTTGACTTTTGCCTCGTTGATCTGTGCGGCTGCGGTCGATGTCTGGTTCTGGGTGCCGGTGGTGGTCTTTGGCGCGTTGATGGTGGTCGGCTGGTTTGATTTGCGCCAGACCCGGCATTCGATCCTGCGCAACTATCCGGTTAGCGGGCATATCCGGTTTATCCTTGAAAGTTTCCGCCCGGAAATCCGGCAATATATGATCGAAAGCGATCAGGACGAGGTGCCGTTCAGCCGCCAGTCGCGCGGGCTTGTCTATCAGCGTGCCAAGGGGGTCGAGGACAAGCGCCCGTTTGGCACGATCGAGGATGTGTATGGTTCCGGCTATGCGTGGCTGACCCATTCGGTCACGCCGACCAGCATCACCGATATCGATTTTCGGGTTCGGGTCGGCGGGGCGGCCTGCAAGCAGCCCTATGACGCCAGCCTTTACAATATTTCGGCGATGAGTTTTGGCTCGTTATCGGGCAATGCCATTCTGGCGCTGAACAAGGGGGCGAAAAAGGGCGGCTTTGCCCATGACACCGGTGAGGGCAGCATCAGCCGGTATCACCGCGAAGGTGGCGGGGATCTGATTTATCAGGTGGCGTCGGGGTATTTCGGATGCCGCAACCACGACGGCACTTTTTCCGAGGAACGCTTTGCCGAGACCGCATCCGACCCGCAGGTCAAGATGATCGAGGTAAAGCTGAGCCAGGGGGCCAAGCCCGGCCATGGCGGCATGTTGCCCGCCGCCAAAATCACCCCGGAAATATCCGAGGCACGCGGCATCCCGATGGGGATTGATTGCATTTCGCCTGCCGCGCACAGCACGTTTTCCACCCCCGTCGGCCTGATGGAATTCATCGCCAAGCTGCGCGATCTTTCGGGCGGCAAGCCGGTCGGGTTCAAGCTGTGTATCGGGCATCGGCGCGAGTTTATGTGCATCGTCAAGGCGATGCTGAAAACCGGTATTCTGCCCGATTTCATCGTGGTCGACGGCAAGGAAGGCGGTACGGGTGCGGCCCCGGTTGAATTTGCCAACCGGGTCGGCATGCCGATGCGCGAGGGGTTGACATTTGTTCACAATGCCCTTCGCGGTGCTGGTGTGCGTGATCAGATCAAGATCGGTGCGGCGGGCAAGATCGTTTCGGCGTTTGACATCGCGCAGACCTTGGCGCTTGGTGCGGACTGGTGCAATGCGGCGCGGGGGTATATGTTTGCGCTGGGCTGTATTCAGGCGCAGTCATGCCATACCAACCATTGCCCGGTCGGCATTGCAACCCAGGACCCGCTGCGCCAGCGGGCCCTTAATGTGGGTGACAAAAGCGACCGGGTGGCGCGGTTCCATCATAATACCATGCATGCGCTGGCCGAAATTACCGGGGCTGCGGGCCTGACCGATCCGCGCAATTTCATGCCCTATCACTTCATGGTGCGCCAGAAGGATAACGAGTTCCTGGATGGCAACGAAGCCTATCCCTACCTGCCCGAAGGGTTCCTTGTTTCCGGCGGGCCGGAGATCGAGGGGCTGCATGACTGGTATTCGCGCTGGGACCGGGCATCGGCGGAAACCTTTGCGCCGTCCGAAATTCCGTTCGGGCCGTTCAAACGCCATGCGAATATCGCAGGGGAGCGGGCAGCGCAGTAGGGAGAGGATATCTAGATGACCTTGATCTACGATATTTAACGACGTGAGCAATGCGCAAGATATCATGCTCAGCAATTTATGGATGGTATGCTGGTGCTGCAAGCGCCTCGGTGTAACAGTGTCTTTCGGAGTTTTGGGGTAATTTCCATATTGAGAAGCTGCCAGAGTAATTGTTACAGGTCTTGCTTAATTCCCTAAACCATTTGGCAGTAAGCATATTTCTTGTTCAGGGTTTTTCTATTATAGAGGCATGATTTTTAAGGGTTTTGTTGCAATTTCTCATTTTCTAATGATTGGGAGAATTGCGTATGAAACTGCTAGACGTCATTAATGACTTTATGGTCCACTGCCGCTTTAAGGACCTGTCGCGTCATACGCTTAGAGCTTATGATCGGGATTTGAAAGATTATCGATTGTGGTTCAGCCGAAGTGGCAGAAGAAACCCGTTTGAAAAGCACTCAATCTTGGCCTGGGTTGAAGATATGCGCACGCGAAACTTGGCTCCAGCCAGTGTCAAACGTCGCGTAGCTTGTCTGCGTGCGATGTTTCGTTGGTTGGAGCAAGAGGAGCGACTGGATGAAAATCCATTCCACAAGCTGCACACGTTGGTGCGTTTGCCCCGGAAACTACCACGGAATCTGACCTCGGCAGAACTCAGGTTAATTTTTGAAACCAGCGAACTGCGCAGGGTGGGACAAGATAATCCAGAACTGGCGACTTTGGCCCTATCGCTAGAGCTTCTTCTGGCAACAGGGATACGGGTTGGTGAGCTTTGTAGCATAACGGTTGGTGATATTGATTTGGAGGCTGGCAATATTCGTATCCGGGGCAAAGGGAACCGGGAACGTAACGTTTATATTGTCGATTCAGAACTGCACCAGCAGATCACTGTTTACATGACGTTGAGGTCCCGTCATGGCGCGCGTGGCACGGGGCTGCTTTTTTCGTCTGGCGGAGGTAAAGTTGACCCAGGCTACATTCGAAAAATGATCCATGATTTTGTTGGCAAACTTCCACTGGATCGGAAAGTCACGCCTCATATGTTTCGTCATACTGCGGCAACGCGCCTTCTGGAGCGCGGTGTTGATATCCGTTTTGTTCAGAAGTTGTTGGGACATGCCAGTATTTCGACAACCGAAATCTATACCCATGTTTCGGATCGGCAGCTGAGAACTGTCGTGGAGATGGCAAGCCCACGAAGGATATGAATTCTGATAACTAGGAATTATCAGAGATATGAGCGGCGACCAAATTTCTGTTTGGCAAAAATGGGCAGACCAACTGCCACCC
>NZ_MCAO01000013.1:0-38875 GCF_001858545.1 Thalassospira sp. MIT1004
AAGGCCGAGCTGCCTGTATTCCTGTCCCATCGCAACACCAACTATAACTGATGTTGCACTTGTGGTGTGAGTCTCCGAAATCCAGACAACCGTGCGGCAAGCCCGGCCCGCCGATATACGCCCCTACCTCAACTCGACACACCCAACCTGCCGAAACATGGACACCCGCCTTCGCGGGTGTGACGGAAAGTGGGGTTTGCCGCCCGGCGGCGCACGTCATCCGATCAACACGGCGCAAACACCCATTGGCAATCTTTGCCAATGACGATAGAATTCGCCGATCAGAAGGAGCTCCGACATGCCAACCCGAAATGTCAATCTGACCGATGATCAGGACGCTTTCGTTGAAAAGATGGTCAGGGCCGGAAAATACCAGAATGCCAGCGAAGCCATGCGCGACGCCGTGCGCGGCTTGCAGCAACGCTGGAAAGAGGACGAGCTGAAGCTCGAACTGCTGCGCAAAAGCATCGATACCGGCATTGCCGATCTTGAAAACGGCAATTACGAGGATATGGACGACGCAAGCTTGGAAGGCTGGCTCGCTCCCCCCGAAAAAACCACAGGCAAAACCGCCGGAGCCTGATCCGTGGCAGCACAATACCGGCTTACGGCATCGGCCAAAGCCGATATCAACGCCCTTCTTGATGAAAGTACGCACCGGCACGGGCAGGACGCACGCAACCGTTACGCCGCCCTGCTTCTGGCCGCCCTCCGCCGCATCGCCCAAAACCCCGAAGGCGGTGCCACCGCCGCCCGCCCGGAATTACACCCCGATATGCGCAGCTTCCATATCCGCCACAGCCGCACCGAAAGCAACACCACCCCGGTCGGCAATCCGGTGCATGTGATCTTCTACCGCACCACCGAACCCGGCAGGGTCGAAATCATCCGCGTCCTGCATGACCGGATGGAACCAAGCCGCCACGTCGAACCAAAAACCAAGACCAAGGGGGACTGATACCGACCTGCTCATGGCATTCCATGATCGCCCCCTCTCCCCCCTAACCGTCCCTCGCGAACTCCCCCAACCGTCATTCCCGTGAAAACGGGAATCCAGACAACCGCTCGGCAACGCACCACCTGCCGATAGACGGCCCCTAGCTCGACCTGACACACCCAACCTGCTGAAACATGGACACCCGCTTTCGCGGGTGTGACGAAAGGCGGGTTCTGCTGCCGGGCTCGAACGCCTCGCCTCGGCTTGCTCCGCTCTCGCCAGTTTCGCCAAATGTTGCGGCCTGAACGGAACTCACCCGTGTTGACCCACGCTCCGATCCCGGCACGGGCGTGATGACATCGCACCCGAACCACCCCTGCTCTGCGGCTGATCTGCCCAATCGTCGGCTCGATCCGCATCCGGCCCCGCATCGGCCCAAATCTGGCCCGCGCCCTTCCCGGCAGGCGCACCTCTCCCGTTCTGTCTTTCCGGTTTGTCAAACTTTACGCCGCCGTTTCCCGGGCCGTTTCAATGCCCGGACGCACTCCTGCCGTAATGACTTTACCCCACACGGATCTGCCGCGCTTGGCGGAAACCACCTGCTATTCAACCACTCAACATCGTCGCTTTTTCATCGCTGATTCCCCCTGTATTTGCCGGTCTTACCCAGCCCCGAAACGCAAAAACCCGCCAAAGCGAATCACGCTTGGCGGGTTCTGTCTCCGGACCCATTTGTCCTGTTGACTTTATCTTTATGCCACAAACAAAAGAACAAATCAAGAACATTTTGCAAAAATTTTCGCTGTCCGGTTCCGGCAAAAATTCTCGTTTATTTTCAATAAACTATGCCATCATATTGCCCTATGATGGACCGGTCCGCTAAGATCATCCGCCGGGATCACCCGGATCAAGACGCAGGAGAAACCACCCATGACGCTTTCGATCGGACTTGTCGCCCACGACCGTCGCAAACGCGAAATGGCCGATTGGCTGGAAACCCACAAATCACAGTTTTCCGGCACCCGGATTTTCGCCACCGGCACCACCGGGCGCGTGCTTCAGGAACGGTTTCCCGATCTTGATATCGTGGCGCTTAAAAGCGGCCCGTTCGGTGGTGATCAGCAGCTCGGCTCGATGATTGCGCATGGCGAATTGCAGGCGATGTTTTTCTTCACCGACCCGATGACGCCCCAGCCCCACGATGTCGATGTGCGTGCGCTGATCCGGCTGGCCAACATGTATGAAGTGCCGATTGCGTGCAACCGCAGCACCGCCGACCTTCTGATCAGCAACCCGAAATTCGAGGAAATCTGCGAACAATATCGCGGCCATTCCCCCGAACAGGTTTTTGCCGAATACCAGAACCGCAAGGTTTGAGACATCCCCCGGCCCGCTCTGCCACCCGGCTTGGCCTACCCCACATCAAACTGATGCGACCGCCCCATGCAACTCGCCTATGACCTGATCGCTGCCATCTTCCCGATCTTCGCCGCCATTCTGGTCGGGGCAGCGCTTAAACGTTATCTGATCACCGGGTCTGACATCTGGGCCGGGATTGATCGGCTGACCTATTACCTGTTGCTGCCGTCGCTTCTGATTGTCGAAATTTACCGTGCCGATTTTGGCTCCGGGCACGCGGGCACTGCGGTCATGGTCACATTGGGCGCGACCCTTGCCCTTGCGGCGGTTTTGCTGCTTTTGCGGCCTGTCATCACCCGCAACACACCGCTGTTTACCTCGATCTTTCAGGGGTCGGTCCGCTATAACAGCTATGTCCTGCTCGCCGTCGCCGATGCGCTTTATGGCAGCGAAGGCTTGGCACTGGCGATTGTCTTTATTGCCGTGATGGTGATTGCCACCAACATGCTAGCGGTTATAGTGCTGAATGCCTTTGCCGGTGGCAAGGGCAGCTTCAAACGCATCATGCTCGGCCTTGCACAAAACCCGATCATCATCGCCGCCGGGGCCGGGGCGGTTCTGAATATCAGCAACATTCACGTGCCGCTGCCAATTGAAAATACCGCCGCCCTTTTCAAAACCGCGGCCCTTCCGCTCAGCCTGCTGTCGGTCGGGGCCGGATTGCGCTTTATCCTCAGCAAACAGGCATTGGGCGCAATCGCGCTTTCAACCACGATCAAGCTCGCCCTCCTGCCGCTGATCACCGGCATTGCGCTGCATCTAGCCGGGGTGGAGGGCATGGTTCTGGCGATGGGGGTGCTTTATGCCGGGATGCCGTGCGCGGGCAACGCCTATATCCTCGCCCGGCAGCTTAATGGCGACCCCGAAGCCATGGCCTCAATCATCACCCTCGAAACCCTCCTGTCCGCCTTCAGCATCGCTGCCATCGCCGCCATACTGAGCATCAACTGACGCCGCATGCGGGGCATAGTCGCCCGCATAGCCACAGGCCGAAAGCCCCGGCCGCATCAATTCGGGCGGCGGTGCATCGACCACCACCGGCTCCCGATCCGCATGGAACGGTACAACAATCTGGCGCGACAAAAGCATCAGGGTCGGCGGCTGTCCAAAAATCGGCGGCTCATCCCCCCAGCCATAAAACGGGTCGCCCAGCACCGGATGCCCAATATGGTCCAGATGCACACGCAGCTGGTGCGTGCGACCGGTATGGGGCGTCAAGGCAAGCCAGGTGATATCATCGCCCGCTTCGTCCTTGCCGCGCCCCAGCACCTGATATTCGGTCTTTGATGGCTGCCCGTCCTCATGAACCAGCATCCGCCAGCCGCTTTCATCATTGGTCTTGCCAATCGGCGCATCGATAAAGCCGTGATCATCGGCAACCGCACCGCGCACCACCGCCCAATAGGTTTTGCCGATCAGTTTTTCGGTAAACAGGCGGGTGATCTTTTTCGATGATTTCGGATGCCGACACAGCAACAGGCACCCGGCCGTATCGCGGTCAAGCCGGTGCGCCAGGGTCGGTTCGGGCTGAATGCCGAATTTAAGGTCGGGCAGATACGCATCGACATGGAAATAGGTTTTCGGCCCGCCATGCGATGCCAATCCCGGCGGCTTGTTCAGAACGATGACGTTGGAATCGCGATGCAGAACGCTTGCGATCAGGTCTTCGGCAATCGGATGGGGCATGGTCGGCCTTTCATTGTTGGCCCTGCTTTACCTCAAAGCCGGGCGCACCGCAATCACCCGGCACACGGGCAGGGCACGGCAAACCTGATCTGAACCGCATTTCCATGCGTAACAGTAACAGCATTCCGTTTTCGAAATCCGGCTTGATCGCGTCCTGATCGCCGGGGCCAACAGCAGGGTACGCCACCACATGCCACGCCCGAAACCCCTTAAATATCTGCTTGCGACGCTTGCCGTTCTGGCAGTCCAGAATGCCGGTTCGGCGCTGGCACAAAACGGCGAGATTTCGGCCCTTACCCCCGCACAATCCAACGGCCTTGATCGTAACGCGGCCTGTCGCAACTTCGATCCGATTGCGCGATACGGCAATGAACTGGCGTTTCAGATCCGCCGCAATGATGCCCCGGTCGGGCAGCATATCGTGCGCTTCAATCGCGGTCAGGACGGTCTTCAGGTCGTCGCCCAAAGCAATATCGATATCTCGTTTCTGGGCTTTAACGCCTATAGCTTCCGCTATCGATCCGAAAGCATCTGGCAGGAGGGTCAATTATCCACCCTGTCGGTCAAGGTCGATGATGATGGCGATCAAACCAGCATCGCGGCCCGGCGCGAAAACGATCAGCTTGTCGTTGATGGTCCCGACGGCCAGAAATCCCTGCCGCCCGGTATTTTTCCGACCGATCACTGGCATTGCGGTGTTCTGCAAACCGATCAGGTTCTTAATACGCTGACCGGCAATCCCAACGCGGTCACCATATCCCAGACAGGCCGCGAACGCCTGGCCGTTGGCAACGGCATGATCAACGCCACCCACTTCACCTATGATGGCCAATTGCAAACCAATGCGTGGTACGATGCCGATGGCCGGTGGGTTGGATTGCGCTTCAAGGCGCGCGATGGCTCTGAAATCACCTATCGCTGCACAAGCTGCCAGACCGACACGGCACAAAAGGATATCCGCGGATGATCAAACATTTCAAAACCATCTGGATCGTCGGTGCCTCCGCCGGGATCGGGGCGGCACTTGTCGAAAAATTCGCAAAATCCGATGCGGGCGCAAACACGACGATTATCGCATCGGCACGCTCCGCCGATGCGCTGTCCGATCTGGCGGCATCGTCGGAAAACATCCATGCCGTGCCACTTGATGTGACCAAACCCGATGCGGTTCGCGATGCGATTGCCCTGATCGAAGATCGGTTTGGCCTGCCCGATCTCGTGGTTCTGGCCGCCGGAATCTATTCGCCGATGCCGGTCGATGAATTTTCCGCCAAAACCATCCGCGACCATTTCGATGTCAATTATTTCGGCACGGTCAATTGCCTTGAAACCCTGATCCCGAAAATGCGTAAACGCGGTTCGGGCGAGATCGCGGTTGTCGCCTCGGTCGCCGGTTATCGCGGGTTGCCAAAGGCCGGGGCCTATGGCCCGACCAAGGCCGCCCTGATCAATCTGTGCGAAACCCTGCGCGCCGAATTGGGGGAAACGGGTGTCTGTCTTCGGGTGATCAATCCGGGCTTTGTCAAAACCCGCCTGACCGACAAAAACGATTTCGACATGCCCTATCTGCAAACACCCGCGCAGGCAGCCGACTATGTTTATCGCGGCCTGACGGGCGGCAACGGTTTTGAAATCGCCTTCCCGCCACCCTTTGTCCGGCAGCTAAAACTTGCCCGCATTCTGCCCTATCGGCTTTACTTCAAACTGATCCGTAAAGTGATGGGAAAATCCAATGGATGAACAGAACGCAACCAGGCTCGAAACGCTGAAATCCTATGGCGATTATTTTGCGCAACTAAGCCCGGAAACCATTGAAAACCTGCATCATCTCGTCACACCGGATTACAGTTTTACCGATCCGTTCAACACCATCAATGGCCCGGATCGGGTCTGTGCCTATCTCGACAAGATGTTTCGCGACACCGAAAATCCGCAATTCATCGTCACCCATCACGCGCTTGATGATGATCTCGGTTTTCTGCGCTGGCGCTTTACGGCCAGGATTTCGGTTCTGGGGAATTGGGATGTCACCGGCATGTCGGCGGTGACGTTTTCCGATGACGGCACGCGCATTTCATCCCATGTCGATCACTGGGATTCCGGCATGGCCTTTTATGCCCGCATTCCGCTGCTGGGCTGGTTTATTCGGCGGCTCGCAGCGCGGATGGCTGTTTCGTAAAGAACAGGGTGACCTCGCCGATCTCGAACCCCCATTTGCGCACACGCGCCCGGTTCACAAGAACCCCGTCGCCCTGCAAAAACATCCAGTCGTCAAACGTCACCCGCCAGCTACCGTCACCGACCTTCAGGTCCATGTCGTAGTTCCAGTTCAACGCATTGCCATACTGCACGCCCGCGGCCGTGCCGATGATGTCATCGGCCTCTCCGCTCAGGCTGTGCTCACCGGTCTTGCGGATCGTCCATACACGGCGGTCCTGTTCACCATCGTCATACAGAAAATCTTCTTCCAGCGTCAGAACACCATCATTGACGGTTCCAGTGATATCAACCGTGAACTGGCGCCGCAGCTTGCCGAACCGGTCCTCAAAAATGCCCCACGCCCGACTATTGCCTTCGAAGTATTCAAACACATCGAAGCGGGGTTCTTTTTGCGCAAAATCCTGCGGTTTCATTGACCCACACCCGGTAAGTATCAAAACCATCACAAGCGCCGTAAAAGATCGCAGCATCAGCTTTCTCCCGCAAAGGATACAAGGATCAGAAGGTGCGGCGAGCCAGACGCCGACGAATTGCAACCTGATGCACGCGATCCAATGGAAAACGCCACATCATCCCGATTGCTCCTGCTTTCAGTACGATGGGCAGCACCGCATAGATCATGACAAGTGCGATCAAAGCCGCGGAATTTTCATCCCCCCCGTCCGTCAGGCCAAAAGCCCCCAGAATTGGCAGGGCAATTCCCGCCGCCAACGCCATCGCAAGCTTGTTGGTCATGTTCCAAAGCGCAAACAGAACACCGGTCCGGCTGGCATGAAACCGGTACCGGTCCCAGTCATCGACATCGGCCTGAATGGCGGGTGGCAGCGCCAGATCCGCCCCCAAGGCCGCCCCGGTAAAGACACAGATCACCGCAAACCCCGCCCAGTCCCCGGCTGACAGAAACGGCACGAACGCGAATGCCGACACCGCCATGATCATCGCCACGCACCAGACCCGGTGTTTGCTGATTTTACCGGCCAGAAACACCCAAAACGGAATGGCCGCAATGGCCGCAACAAAATACAAAAGGATCAGGGCGTTTTCCGTATCCGTATCAAGCTTCAGATAATAGCGCACAAAAAGCGGGAAACAGACCGCGGGCAATCCACCGGCAAGGCCATTGATCATCCATGCCGCCAAAAGCCGGACAAAAAGCCGGTTCTGGCGCAGACTGCGAAGCGACTGGGTAAACCGGGCACGAAGGGAAACACCCGCCTGTTGGGTATCGGCAGTACGGCCGCGCCCCGGGCGGGCTGCGCTGTCTGGGACCTTGATGATCAGAATCGTAACGAAAACCGCCCCCGCAACAATGGTCATCATCGCAAGGGTTCGGATTTCATCGGCCCGGGATGCATTCATCATCACAACCGGGATCGCCCCGGCAATGACAATACCAATCAGCCCCGCCCCTTCACGAAGGGACGTGATCAATGTCCGCTCCCGGTAATCCCCCGAAAGGTCTGCCCCCCATGCCAGATAGGGCACCTGAAACAGCGTCCAGCCAAGGAAAAGGATGCTTGCCGAAACAAAAAGATGCCCGCCACCGGGCTGATCGGGCGGCACAAAAAGCATCCAGATTCCGATCCCGGCAATCACCGCACCAAACCCGACCCAGATTTTGCGCCGTCCCGTATAATCCGAAAGCCACCCGGCCAGCGGATCGGTCAGCATATCGATGATCCGCACCGCCAGAAGGATCGCCCCCGTAAGAGCAAGCCCAAGGCCAAGATCATCGCCATAATAACTGGGTAACAGGACATAGGCGGGAATCGTCGGCACCGCCGCCGCCATTGCTGGCAGCGCATAATAAAACGCCGTTTTGCGGCCCCGATCAGGTTGCGGCATTTTCGCGATGTTCGATCACAAAGAACCCGACATCGATCGACCCTTCATCAAATCCGGTTTCGCAATAGGACAGATAATATTCCCACATCCGTTTGAAACGGATATCAAATCCCTGCTCGGCGATGCTGTCCCAGCCATGCTGGAAACGGCGCTGCCATTCGGCCAGTGTGCGGGCATAGGATTTGCCGAAAAATTCGGAATGACAAAGCGAAAGACCGGCATTGGCAATCGCCGTACCAAGCGCCTCTGGCGAGGGCAGCATCCCGCCCGGGAAGATATAGCGTTGGATGAAATCCGCCCCCTTGCGGTAATCCTCGAACCGGTCATGATCAATGGTGATGATTTGCAAAACCGCCTTTCCGCCCGGTTTCAACCGCTTGCGGATCATATCGAAATAGATCGGCCAATGTTCCTCGCCAACCGCCTCGAACATCTCGATTGAAACGATCTTGTCGAACTGCCCGTCCTGATGGCGATAATCGCGAAGCTCGATATTGGTGCGATCGGACAGGCCAAGTGTCAGAAGGCGATGATGCGCAAACGCATGCTGTTCGCGCGAAAGCGTCAGCCCCGTAACATGGCAGCGATGCTGCCCTGCCGCCATTTCGGCAAACCCGCCCCAGCCACAGCCGACTTCCAGAACCCGTTCGCCGGGTTGCAGCGATGCAAGTTCACAAATCCGGCGGTATTTCGCATCCTGTGCGGCCTCAAGCGTCATGTCCTGGCGGCGATAAAGACCGGATGAATAGGTCATCCCCGGATCAAGCCATTCCTGATAGAACCGGTTTCCAAGGTCATAGTGATAGGCAATGTTGCGTTTTGATCCTTCGACCGTATTGGCATTTCGCAAATGCCCGATCCGGGCCACCAGCCGGGAAATCATGCCGCCTGCAAGTCGGGCGCGAACGATATTTTCGTTTAACATCGCCACCCGCATCACATTGGTCAGATCGGGGCTTGTCCATGCCCCATCCATATAGGCCTCGGCAAAGGCAACATCGCCACCGGTCGCAAGCCTGCGGATCGCCTTCCAGTCATGAATATGAAGAACCGCGCGGATTTCGGTCTGCTCCTGCCCGGTAAACTGCAACGTGTCCCCATCGGGCAAAACAATCGTCAATCGACCGTAATGCAAATGTGCCAGAATGCGTTTCAGCATGATTTTCAGCAGATTGCGACTTCCGGTCATGCCCCCGATGACGGGCAGGAACCTGTCACGAAACGGGCGGACTATTGTCGAAGAGGATCGATTGCGTTCCGGCATTTCCTGATTACCTTTTTGCGGCTTCGGCCGTCTGGCTATTGGCAGCAAACACATAAGTCACATCATGTGCTGGCGGCGTTGGACGTTTATGGAACTTCATGCCTTTGCGCCACAGATGAAGCGCCTCGTAATGAATGCCCGCCACCACCTTAAGCGTCATCAGCGGATAGCGAACAAAGGCCATAAACAGGTTACGGTCAGAAAGTGCGGTTCGATCACCGACAAATGCCGCATTCAGAAATGCGCCGTCCTTGTCGGTTTCACGAATGGCAACCGCGACTTTTTCACCCGGCATGCAAATGCGGAAATGATAATCGGCCTGCATATCGATAAAGGGCGAAACGTAAAATCCCTTGGCACAGCTTTGCCGCAGCACGCCTTTTTCATCAATCGCATCGCTGCCCACCGGGATCAGATAGCTGTGCCGGTCGCCGAAAGTATTGGAAACCTCATACAGAACCGCGCCGACCGAACCGTCCGACCGATGGCAGAAATAAACCGATAGCGGATTGAAAACGAAGCCCAGAATGCGCGGATAACACAGCAATTCGATCCGATGCGCACAATCGCCAAGATCGTGCTTGTTCAGGATATCTTCGATACGTTTGCGGATATCGCCGTGTTCACGATCGGCATGATCACGGTCATGGAATGAAAACAGGTTGAACCGGTTGCGGCTGAACAGTTTCAGCGACCCGGCGAGACTATCGATTTCATCAAGATCAAACAAAAAGGAAAACACCCGATAGCGCAATTTGTGATCACGCGGGCGAAGGCGATGATGCATCACCGATCCTTCAAAAAGGGCGGATGTCCATGTGCCTGTCATGCGGCAGCTTCTTTTTGCACTGTATCAACAGGGCCTAGATGAATACGACCGCTTTCATTTTCAACATTCCACGGGCGACGCACACCACCCAATGCCTCGGCAACGGCAAGGCCCGACTGAATGCCGTCTTCGTGGAAGCCATAGCCGAAATAGCTGCCGCAATACCAGATGTTATCCATTCCCTGAATCGACCAGAGCCGTTTCTGCGCGTCCATTGCCGCCGCATCAAAAACCGGATGATCATACAGGAAGGATCGAATGACGCTGCCCTCACGCGGCGCGCGCGCCGGGTTAAGGGTAACAAAAAGCGGCTGCCCTTCGTCAAGATGCTGCAACCGGTTCATCCAATAGGTCACACAGACTTTCTGTTCGCCGTCATGCTCTTCGGCAAGGTAATTCCAGCTTGACCAGACCTTGCGCGTTTGCGGCATCAGGCTTTCATCATCATGCAGGATCGCCAGATTGCGCTCATACTGGAACGCCGACAGCAATTCGCGCACCGCGCGTGCCGGATTGGCCTGAAGCGCAAGGGCCTGATCACCATGGCAGGCCAGAACAACGTGATCGTAGTCTGTCCGTTCGCCATAACGATTTTCGATGAACACCCCACCCTTGCCATTCGGCCCGACCTGGGCAATGGCGCTATCAAGGATAACACCACCGGAAATCTCCTTGATCATCCTGCCGACATATTGGCGCGAGCCACCAACAACAGTGCGCCATTGCGGCCGATCCTTGATCTGCAAAAGCCCGTGGTTCTGACAGAACCGGACAAACGCCGCCAATGGGTATTCCATCATGGTATCGACCGGCGTTGACCAGATCGCAGCCCCCATCGGCAACAGATGATCATTGATAAAGGATTTCGAATAACGATGGGCCGACAGATAATCGCCAAGGCTTTGCGTTTCGGCCTGCCCGGTTTCAAGCGCAAGCGGTGCCTCGCGATAGAAACGCAGGATATCGCGCACCATCCGCCAGAAACGCGGACGGAAAATATTGCGTTTCTGCGCGATCAAAGATGCCAGATCAGATCCGCCATATTCCAGACCGCCCCGGTCCATCGAGGCGGCAAAGGACATATCGGTCGCAGCCGTTTGCACACCAAGATGATCAAACAGGGCACAAAGATTGGGGTAACAACGGGTGTTATAGACAATGAAACCGGTATCGACCGGTGTTTGACCCGCATCGACGGTATTGGAATGCCCGCCAGGACGGTCATCCTTTTCATAAAGCGTGACGTTGTGAGACTGGCTGAGCAACCAGGCTGCCGACAGGCCGGAAATACCCGAACCAACAACAGCTATATTGAGTTTCCCCGATGATCGAAGCGTCATATGTGGCGCGCCTGCTTGCAGTGACAATGTCTAAGTTACATATATTTACGAATGCCAGCAATTTGCAGATCACTGCGTTACAACGAATGCTGATAATTTTAAGTAATTGGTAGAAAACGTACAAATTCGTTTGATCCAAAAATTTCCGGCTGGCGTATGATTGTTCATGAACACGATCATGGCGCGGCCCCGAAGGGGACCAGAAACGAAAATGAGCGGCACGACAAGATCAAGGCCCGGTCCGGCTGACCCCGACGAGGCCAGGAAATGTGCCAGCTGGATTGTGGCGGTTGCGGCGACGCAGGACCGTGAGGCATTTGCGCAACTGTTTGCCCACTTTGCCCCCCGCGTCAAAGCCTACATGTTCCGGTTTGGCGGCAATTCCGAAAACGCCGAGGAACTTGCGCAGGAAGCCATGATGCAGGTCTGGCGCAAGGCGCATCTGTTTGATCCGCACAAGGCTGCCGCCAGTACATGGATTTTTACAATCGCCAGAAACCTTCGTATTGATCGTTTCCGGCAACGCAAACATATCGAAGTGGACGATTCCGATCCGACGCTGATTATTGACGATAGCCCGCTTGCCGACGAAATCGTCGACCGGGATGAACATGCCGTTCTCGTCAAATCCGCCATGGAAGAATTGCCCGCCGATCAGAAAGTGGTTGTTGAATTGTCGTTTTTTGAAGATCTCTCGCACAGCGAAATTGCCGAAAAGCTTGATATCCCGCTGGGCACTGTCAAATCGCGGTTGCGGTTGGCCTTAACCAAACTTCGTGGTGGATTGGAGGGTGTAGCATGAATATCAAACACCACCCGACAGATCATACATTGATGGAATACGCCAGCGGCAGGATGTCTCAGGCGATGGAATTGCTTGTGGCAACGCATATGACCCTTTGCCCGAAATGCCGTGAAAAGGTCGCGGAATTCGAGGCCCTTGGCGGTGCGGCGCTGGAAACGGCAAACGTCATGTCCATGAATACCCATGCGCTTGACCATGTCATGGCCATGATCGAACGCGAAACCGCCAACGAGAATGTCGTTTTCAGCGAAATACCATCCATACGTCGGGTTGCCGTCGGGGAAAGCATTACCGGAAGCGCCATTCCATCCGTTCCGCGGCCCTTGGCAAATCTTTTGCCTGATGATGTTCTTTCGCTTGAAGACATTCCGTGGAAGTCGCTGGCACCGGGTGTGAAGCATTACCAGCTGAAATCGATCGAAAGCAAAGGCACCGTGCGACTGATGAAAATCGCACCGGGTGTGTCGATCCCCGATCACGGGCATCACGGCCATGAAATGACCCTGCTGCTTAAAGGGTCCTATATCGATGAAATCGGTCGGTTCCGGGCCGGTGACGTCGCCGATCTTGGCAACGATGTCGATCATCAGCCGATTGCCGACACCGCCGAGGAATGCATCTGCCTGATCGCGACAGATGCCCCGATGAAGTTCAACCGATTGCTGCCAAAACTGTTGCAGCCCTTCATCGGCATATAAGTCAAACAGCGTCCCAACGCAGAAAGGCCGCGGACATAGCGATGTCCGCGGCCTTTATTTATTTGATCCGTGCGTCTGCGTGCCCAAAGGCACCTATTGCGACGGCACCAGCCAATGGGACCGGTGCGTTGCCGGGCCGGGCAGTTTGACGGCATCGCAAAGCCACTGGCCGATTTCATCAAACTCCTGATCAAATCCATAAGGTGGATTGATGATCAGAAGACCCGTGCCGCGCATCCGCCCCTTTGCCCCGCCCTGATTGGTCGAAAGCTCCGCACACAGCACCCCGCCCTTGGCTTTGATCTGGGTGAAGTTTTCACGCAATTCGGCATCAAATCCGGCCTCAAGGATCGGATACCACAGCATGAAGATGCCGTTTTCCCACCGTTCCCAGGCCCGTTTGATCGAACTCGCGGCCTTCTGATAATCCTGTTTGACGTCGTAACTCGGATCCATCAGCACCAGACCACGCCGGATGGCCGGTGGCATCATGCCCACCAGCCCCTCATACCCATCGCGCTTGTGCAGGTGAATACGCGGATCGCGTTCAACACTGTATTCCAGCAGGTCATATTCGCGCGGATGCAATTCCATCAGGATCATTTCATCATGCTCGCGCAGCAATTCGCGCATGATAAACGGCGACCCGGGATAAAACGGCCCCTTCAGGTCGTCATCCTCAAACACACCGTAATCGCGGCCCTTGGCAATCGGATCAAAGGCCGCGATCTGATCAAGAAAGGGCTGCATCTGTTTGGGCGCATTTCCCTTTTGCTGTGCCGCAGCAATACCATTTTTCCATTCACCGGTTTTCGCCGACTGGGCGCTGCCAAGATCGTACCAGCCTGACCCGGCATGGGTATCGATCACACAGAACGGTTTTTCTTTATTGCATAGATAATCAAGGATGATCCGCATCGCGGCATGCTTGTGAATATCGGCAAAATTGCCCGCGTGAAAGCCGTGCAGATAGCTCAGCATTGCCTTTATCCTTTAGGTGCGCGTGGCTTGCCATCGCGTGACTGTTTGGGGTTGCGCGACTTTTGGGGCCGCCCGGACCGGAATGCGTTTTTACCCTCACCCTCAGTACGGGGTCGCCGGTTGGCCTGCATGTTCCCGGGCAGGGGTTTGACCTGAACCGGGCCGGGTTCGGGTGCTTTGACCTCGATCACCTGCCAGTCACCGGGTGCCAGATTATCCAGCGTCCAGTCACCAATCGCATAACGGATCAGACGCAAGGTCGGAAAGCCGACCGCAGCCGTCATCCGGCGGACCTGCCGATTACGACCTTCGGCGATGCTTAGTTCAATCCAGCTTGTCGGAACCGATTTGCGAAACCGCACCGGCGGATCACGCGGCCAAAGATTTTCGGGCTCCCCCATCAGGCGCGCGCGCGCCGGTCGGGTCATGCCGTCTTTCAACTCCACCCCGTTACAAAGGGCCGAAAGGGCTTCTTCGGTCGGCTCGCCCTCCACCTGAACCCAATAGGTTTTCGGCTTTTTGAATTTCGGGTGGGCGATCTGGGCATTCAGCGGCCCGTTGTCGGTCAGCAGCAGCAGTCCTTCGCTATCGCGATCCAGCCGCCCGGCGGCATAGACACCGGGCAGATCGATATAATCGGCCAGCGTCGCCCGACCGTTTTCACGGTCGGTAAACTGGGTCAGAACGCCATACGGCTTGTTAAAAAGGATCAGCTGCGCCATGCGCCGCATAGAACCATTTTTGCCAAACAAGTCAACTGGGCAAGTCAACCTGACAAGTCAACCAGTCCGGCCGAACGTGATCAATCCTCGATCAGATATTCCATGGTGGTGACAACACGCACGGTTTTATTGATCTGCTGGCTTTCCATCGTATTGGGGGCACCATCAGCCGGAAGGATCTGGAACAACCCTTGCGTTGCGCGGCGAATACCGCCCAGATGACCACCGGAATCGGTTGCGAATTGCTGCGCACTTTCACGCGCATTGGCCGTGGCCGCCGCAATCATTTCCGGTTTGATATCATTAAGCTTGGTGAACATGAAACTCGGACCGGGGTTATAACCCTGCCCGCCCAGAACAATCCCGCCCTGAAGCAATTTGCCAATATCCTGCGTTGCCGCAACGACTGCCTCGATCTTGTCGGTCCGGACCTGGATCGTCTGACTGACGATATAACGGCTTTCAATCGGCCCGGAACGATAGGATTGCGCCAGCTGATCGGTAACCTGAAGGCTTTGCAGTTCGGTCATGTCCTTGGTGATGCCATGCGTTTCAAGAAACGCCAGAAGGGCGGTTGTATCGCTTTCGATTTTGGCCTGCGCGTTTTGCAGAACATCATCGGTCGCAACATAGGTAATCGGCCACACCGCACGATCCGCCATGACATCGCGTTCGGCCAGTCCCTTGACGGTGACAAACCGGTCAAGGGATCGCATGTCCGAAAGCCCCTTGCCGACCAGCCATCCGGCACCGGCAATACCGGCACTGACCACAACCGCCGCAACAAATTTCGCAAATCCCGAAGAAGAAGACATGCCCGTGTTTCCTTGATTATTGTTATTCCGCTAAACGCATAGCTTTTGTTTTGAACACCTTATCAGACGGAACAAAATCGACAAAATCAGGGCAGTCATTTTGCAGGTTTGCGAAATCAGACACCGGGAATTTGAATGCATTCAAATTGGGTCGCAATCCTTTTTCGAACATGCTAAAAGCCAGCAAAGCCTGCGCATCGCGCGGCCAACCATTCAAACATGCACAAGCTTTACGAGGTCGTCCATGCGCCGTTCCGATATCAATGCACATATCACGCATGCCAAGGAACTGTTCGAGTCCATTTCCTTCAAACTGCCCGTCTGGGGCCACTATTCCCCGGCGCAGTGGGATGCCGAGCCTGATCTTGCGAAATGGTGCCGTGCCCATCAGATGGGCTGGGACGTAACCGATTATGGCGAAGGCGATTTCGCCCGTCGCGGCCTGATCCTGTTTTGCCTGCGCAATGGCATCCTGCGCCAGCCGGGTGAAGTCCCCTATGCCGAAAAAATCATGATTGTCGGCGAAAATCAGGAATGCCCGTGGCATTACCACAAGGTCAAAATGGAAGACATCATTGTGCGTGGCGGCGGCAATCTGGTGATCGAACTGACCAATCTGACCGAAGACGGCAAAATGGACATGGTCAATGACGTGCATGTCCGCACCGACGGCAAGCTCAATATCCTTCCGGCCGGTGGCAAGGTCGTGCTCGAACCCGGTCAAAGTGTCACCCTGCCGCGCACGCTTGTGCATCGCTTCTATGGCGAAGAGAGCAAAGGACCGGTGATTGTCGGCGAAGTATCGCAGGTCAATGATGACCTTGCCGACAACTACTTCTTTGACTGCGACGCCCGGTTCAGCGAAATCGAAAACGATGTCGCGCCGATCCATCCGCTGTGGAATGAACTGGCCGGTTAAGATCACCGATCAACTGATATGCAAACCCCCGGCAGTCCGCACTGCCGGGGGGTTTGTTTTTGGCTTGGGGCGTGAAATGCCCTCGACGTTATTCCGCGGGCGCAGCACTCTCGGGATTACCAAGAATTTCGGCAAATTCCCGCAAATTGCGAAGCGGCTCAAACTCAACCTCGGTCCAGGCAGGCTGACGCATCGCATCCGAAAGGGCCACCGCACGCTGCAAATCGGCAAGGGCGGCTTCCGGATAACCCAGCCCTGCATTGGCGCACGCCCGCTGATAATAGCCATTGGCATTATCCGGCGCCTCGGCCAGAAGCCGGTTACACAGGCTAAGCGCCCAGTCACGATCACCCAGCTGAAGGGCGGCATCCGCCTTATAGGCCATGACTTCCGGATCGCCCGGCGACAGTTCAAGGATCTTGTCGTAAATCTCGATCTTGGACCGCGGATTGGTCACCTTGTTCGCCTGCAGCCAAAAGGCATGAATGGTCTGGGTATTTTCGATTTCCTGCTGATGATCGTTGATCACCATGCTTTTCTGGCGCAGCTCGTCTTCAAGCGCGCTCAGACGTGTTTCAAATTCTTCGGACAGGCGGCGCAATTCCGTATCGGCAAGGTTACGCACACTTGATTTAAGTTCCCGCAACGACTGCCAGCCCAGCATGGTCAGAAGCGCACCGACAGCGGCCACAAAATAAAAGAAATAGGTCACCGTGTTCGACGAATAGGAAATCGCCTTGTCGATGGCCTCAAGCTGCCGGTTAACAACCTCGCGCAGCAATTCGGCGCGCATGCCCTGCATTTCGGTCCGCAATGCCTTTAACTCGTCAAGTACATAGCGTTCCATAAGCGGCGGCATATTGGTGCGTTCACCAGCTTCAATCGGACGAAAATCGACTGGTGGCAACGTATCGCCCGATGACGTGCCAGATGTGCCAGATGTTGCAGGGGCAGCCCCCATGCCATCCTGCGCCAGAACCGGTGATGAGACCAGAACCACCATCATCACGATGATACCGGCGACCATGCGTTCAAACCGTAACGTCATTTCCTGCTGCTTCCCTGTTTCTTTTTTATGGATTGGTTTTATTGGCGGGGCTTTTGTAACCCGGCTTCGGCCATGATCCAAATCAACGTTATGATTGGACTGTAACGATATATTGCCCCTGCCAAAACATACATTTTTTGGAAAGTCGCGCAGGTATCGATGATCGAATACGGCACCAGCCCGGATCGGGCACAGCAATTGTCAAACGCAGCCCTCGCCATGATGTCCGAACTGGGCGTTATCGCGCATCCGAACAATTTTACGATCTTTTTCAATTACCTGTCTGGCGAAGAACCCGATCTTACGCAGACGATTGATATCCTACGCAGCAACAATCGCGAATTCGACGAATTGCAGTGCCGCGACCTTTTCACGCGGTTTTTTGACACCGTGAATGAACGCGAAATCGTCACCCGCATCACCGAAGATCTGCGCAATCAGTTGACATCGGTTCTGGAAACCGTGCGCAATGCCGGAATTGACACCTGTGCCTATGGCGAGGCCCTTGATCATTTCTGCGAATATATCGGGGACAAGGATTTCACCAATCTGGAACAGGCGCTTAAAACGCTGCTCGGTGCGACCCGCGACATCGAAGGCGTAAACCGCCTTCTTGAAACCCGGCTTGATAATACCTCGACTGAAATATCGAAACTGCGCCGGGACCTCGAAGACATGAAGCGCGAGGCCATGACCGACTGTCTGACCGGCATTGCCAACCGCAAGGCATTTGATCTGCGATTACGCGATTGCGCGATGCAGTCGATGGAAACCGGCAAACCGCTTAGCCTGCTTCTGATCGATATCGACCATTTCAAAACATTCAACGATACCCATGGCCATCAGGCCGGTGATCAGGTCATTCGACTGATGGCCCAGACCCTTCAGCAGAACGTCAAGGGCCGCGACACCGCCGCCCGTTACGGTGGGGAGGAATTTGCCGTCATCCTGCCGATGACCGGTCTTGGCTGCGCCCGCCAGCTGGCCGAACATATCCGCCACAATGTCGAAACCCGCAAGGTGGTCAGCCGCATCCGCCATGAAGAACTTGGCAAGGTCACCGTGTCAATCGGGGTCAGCACCTTTGCCTATGGCGAGCCACTTGGCCGCTTTATCGAACGCGCCGATCAGGCGCTTTATCTGGCCAAGGCCAAAGGCCGCAACCGGGTTGCAACCGAACGCCAGATTGCAGATGCCCATCCGACGGCCCAGACACCCGATATCACAACGCCCCAGCCCAAAAAGCAGCGTTACGCCTGACAGGCACTGACAGAACACCAATTTATCCGTATAAGGCAGGTCGTTTTCCCCGAAAGATTGGCCTGCTGCGTGAAGAAGATTGATGTCCTTGTGATTGGTGCCGGTGCCGCCGGCCTTATGTGTGCAATCGAAGCCGGAAAACGCGGCCGTTCGGTTGTGATTGTCGATCATTCGGCGAAACCGGCTGAAAAAATCCGGATTTCCGGGGGCGGTCGCTGCAACTTCACCAATCTGCACGCCAGCCCGGAAAATTTCATTTCGCAAAACAAGCGTTTCTGCGTCTCGGCACTCAAACGTTACACCCAGTTTGACTTCATCGATCTGGTCAATCGCCATGACATTGCCTGGCATGAAAAAACACTGGGGCAGCTTTTCTGCGATGAATCCTCGTTCCAGATCATCGACATGCTGCTCGATGAATGTGATGCCGCCCATGTCGAGCTGCGCCTGAACACCGAAATCAGCAACATCATCCGCCGCGATGATGCCGGGTTCGACGTCACCACACGCACCGGCGCGCAATGGACCTGCCAATCCCTTGTCGTGGCTTGTGGCGGCCTTTCCATTCCCAAAATCGGCGCAACCGGCTTTGGCTATCAGATTGCCCGACAGTTTGGCATCGACATCGTTCCGACCAGGGCCGCCCTTGTCCCGCTGACCTTTGACCCGGATATGCGGGCCGATCTGGGTCAGCTTTCCGGCATTTCGGTTGATGCGATTGTCCAGTCCCACAAAAAGCAGTTCCGCGAAGGATTGCTGTTCACCCATCGCGGGCTCAGCGGCCCTTCGATCCTGCAGATTTCATCCTATTGGGATGAGGGTGACGCCATCACGGTCAATCTGAACCCCGAAGAAGACGCGTTTGATCTTCTGAAATCGGCCAAGGCCGAAAGCCCGAAACAGGCCGTGCATAATGTGCTCTCGCGCATCCTGCCAAACCGTCTGGCCCAGATGATCACCGCCCGCCACGGACTTGATCGCCCGATTGGTGAAACCGGGGACAAGGCGCTGCGTCTGCTTGCAACCGATGTCAATCAGTGGTCGGTCATGCCGCAGGGATCCGAAGGCTATCGCACCGCCGAGGTCACGCTGGGCGGGGTCGACACCAACGCCCTGTCATCGAAAACCATGGAATGCCGCGATGTCCCCGGCCTTTATTTCATCGGTGAAGTCGTCGATGTTACCGGCCATCTTGGCGGCTTCAATTTCCAGTGGGCCTGGTCATCGGGCTGGTCGGCCGGACAAGTCGTCTAGGTAATTTCGCCATTTGGTCGCAAAATACCCCGCGGGAACAACTTCCCATCCAAGCCGTTTGACTTTCAAGAACAGCCGACAGCTTTCCTGTCTGCTGACACAGAAAAATGAGGTTGGGTTATGGAATATGGTGGAATTATCGGACTGATCATTCTGATTGCCGATATCTGGGCGATCATCAATGTCATGGGCAGCGGTGCCAGCACCGGTTCAAAAATCATCTGGACGATTCTGATCCTCGTGTTGCCGGTTCTCGGCCTGATCATCTGGCTGTTTGCCGGTCCACGTAGCGGACGCGCTTAACGCAGAAATCACTAACAGCACCCAATAGCCGCCAGGGACAAAGCGCCCTGGCGAAGAACCTGTTGGCATTCCGGTCAGGCACGCATTAATTTGCATGCCTGACCTTTTTTGTGCGCAATTACAACCGGGTGCCAGATAGATGGACAAGATTTCCTATCCCGTCAAAGGATCCTGCCGTTGCGGGAAACTTGAAATCGCGCTGGCAGCACCCCCGGTCCTGACCGCGGCCTGCCATTGTCGCGGTTGCCAGAAAATGAGCTCAAGCGCCTTTTCGCTGACCGCGATGTGCAAATCAGACAACTTTCGCGTTGTGCGCGGAACACCGGTCAAAGGCGGCGCACAAGGCCCCGAACTGGATCATTTTTTCTGTCCGGACTGCAAGACATGGATGTTTACCCGGATCATCGGCATGGATGATTTTGTCAATGTCCGCCCGACCCTGTTTGATCAGAAGTCCCTTGCCACACCCTTCATTGAAACCATGACATCTGAAAAACTGCCATGGGTCAGCATCCCGGCACAGCACAGCTTCACGGGCTTCCCGGATGCCGATGATTTCATGAAGCTGCTTGATGATTTCAGTCAGACGCAGGACCAACAAGGAAGCCGCCGGGGTTAAACCCCGGCAACAAAAATGACAAGCCCGCCCAGAACGCCCGATGCGATGCGGACCAGAACCGGGCGCGGCGATATCAAGCCATAGGAAATCGCCGTCAGACCAACCGCAACCTTAAGCCCGGCAACCAACGCCCAAACCGGATTGGCCGCAAGATCAATCAATGACCCGTTTGCCACCATCGCCAGCGGCACGATGTAAAGCCCGACGCCAAGCGCCATTGCCGTTCCGGCCACCTTCAGCCAGTTTTCCTCGACCATACCCGCGGCAATGAACACCGCACCGCAAACCGGCGGGGTAATCGTCGACAGCAGGGCAAACCAGAACACGAAAAGATGCGCCTGCAACGGATCAAGCCCAAGCTCGGTCAGGGCGGGTCCGGCCACCGAAACACAGATCACATAGGCCGCCGTGGTCGGCACTTCCATGCCAAGGATCAGACACGCCACCGCCGTCAGCAGCAAGGCCGGCCAAAGCATCCCGCCCGATCCCGACAGCAGAAGCGACGTGATCTTCACGCCAAGCCCGGTCAGACCCAAAACACCGATAACGATGGACGCGCACAAAATGATCGCAGCAATCATCGATACCTGCCGCCCGGCACTCAGGCAGACCTCGGTAAATCTTTCGCCCGTCCGTTTCAGGCTGAATTGCAGATTGCCATCTAAAAACAGCAAAGCCGCACCGGCAATCATCGCAAGGCAGGCCGCATATTGCGGCGTATAGCCACCGCCAAACATGCCCCAAAGCAATATGGCAAACGGCACAAGGAAAAACGCCGACGTCACAATCACAGCACGGGTATCAGGCCGGTCTTTTTCCGGCACACCGGGCAAATCATAGCGAAGCGCAAAGGCATTGATCCCGACCCACACCGCCAGAAAATAAAGGATTGCCGGCAAAATGGCCGCAACCATGATCTCGACATAGGGCCGCCCGGTCAGCTCGACCATGACAAAGGCCCCGGCCCCCATCAATGGCGGCATGATCTGCCCGCCCGACGATGCCACCGCCTCGACCGCGGCGGCCAGTTTTTTCGGATAGCCAAGCTTGGTCATGGCCGGAAGGGTAATCGCCCCGGTGGACGCCACATTGGCCGACGCAGACCCGGAAATGGAGCCAAACAACGCCGACGAAATCACCGAAACCTTGGCCGCGCCACCGCGCAACCGTCCGGCGGCCGCACCGGCAACATTCATGAAGCCCTGCCCGGCTTCGCCGCCATTCAGGATCGCGCCAAAGATGACAAAGATCGCAACGATGCTGACCGAAACCCCGGTCAGGCTTCCCCAAAGGCCGCCTTCGGCAATGGTTAGCGTACCCAGCATGCTCTCAATCGGAAGCCCGCCATGGCCGAATTCACCGGGAATATATTCGCCAAAGAACCCATAAAGCAGCGCAATCGCCGCCACACTCGGCAAAGGCCATCCGATGGCGCGCCGTGCCATTTCAAGAACAATGCCCAGCAGGGCAAATGATATGGCAATTTGCAGATTCCCGACCAGGAATCCGTATTGATCACCCAGCATGCCGTGATTGAACGCCACCCACAAACATGCCGCAAGCCCGATCACGGTCAGGATCAGACCGCTGATTTTCTGCAACGGTGTTTTGGCAACAAACACCAATGCCCAAGGCAGCGCCAAAGCCATATGCAACGGCCGACTGACCAGATTGGGAACCAGCCCCGAAAAAATCAGCCAGAGATGAAAAAAGATGGATACCGCGCCAAGCGCAATCCAGAAAGGGCGGGAAACAGCAGACATCGTAATCCTGATACGTCCGATAAAGAACGGCCCGGCTGTGGCGGCCGGGCCTGTCATCACATTATTGCCAATCGTCGATCAATTCTGATCGTCGCGAACCGGGAAACCGGCCTCGGCGTAAAAACGAAGCGCGCCGGGGTGAATTTTACCCTTGATATTGGCCAGCATTTCCTGGGTCACACCTTTCCACCATGACGCGTTCGAGCTCATGGCAGATTTCTGGCCCCAGTAAGTTTTGGTCAGCTGATAGGCGGTTTCATCATCCATCTCGGTCGTGGCATAGGCAACCACCGACAGGGAAGACGTGCGGATATCATCCTTCTGACCGTTATAGGTCCCGGCCGGGATCACCGTCAGATCGCGCTTTGTCATCGCAAGCTGGTCATCGGAAAGCGACAGGATATTGACATCCGTGCCTGCCGCGGCCTCAATCACGTTCGGCGCGGGCCAGGAACCGGCGGTGACAAAACCGTCAATCTGACCGTTTTTAAGGGCGGCAACCGCGTTGGACAGCTCCGCTTCTGACAGTGTCACCTTATCTTTAAGCCCGAACAGATCGAGGTATTTTTCACCCTCATTCGCGCCAAACGACCCCTTGCCAAGCAGAATGGTTTTCCCTTCAAGCCCGGCAAAGTCGGTCACACCGGCATCGGCACGCATCACAAAATGCATGGTTAGCGACGGGATCGGGAACAGGGCCCGGACTTCATTGAATTTTTCGGTCGGACGCCCTTCAAACGCGCCCTTCCCTGCCTGCGCAAGGCCAACAAGTGCGGGCGGGCTTGTGAAAAGATAATTGCCCGGGCGAACCGATGCTTCCATCACGTTCTGGACCGATCCCTGGCTTTCCTCGACCGTGACGATGATTTCGCCGTCCGTACCGGTCTTGATCGCTTCTGCGAACTGGGCTGCCATCTGATAATAGGATGACGCCGCCTTGGCCGATTTGAAAGTGACGCGGGTTTCTGCCTGGGCGGCACTTACCGCCGACAAGGCAACAATACCGGTCGCGATTGCGCCGATTGTACGAAGAATGTTCAAGGTTTCCTCCCCTTGCAGAACCCGGGCACCGGTCGGTTTGCAAATACCGAACTTGGGTGCGGATCGGGCCAATAGTGGCGATCAACGCAAAAATCCGTCTTTACGGCAACGAATTTTGGCAAATTGCTTCCAATTCCAAGTCATAGAGCGCATCAAAGGGCCGAAGGTCAAGCCGGTTATTCGCTCAGCCCACCCTTTACCGGTTTCAACCTTATCGCACTTTTAACATGGCAGTTGCGCAAAACCGGTACTGTTCGCGGCAGGGCTTCGACTTTAATCCAATGCTTGAAATTCTGCGGAACATCTTATGCGCCGTAACGTTCGATCCGTCACATGTCCCGCAAGGCTGACAAGACCTTTCAGAACAGCACCTTGTAAAGATTGACAGGGTTCCCGACCTTCGCGCAGGGTAGACCCTGCCGCGACTTTACCACCAGAGGATAGCAATGCCCCGTTCGCCGGTCGCACTGATCATCGCATTATCTGCGACATTGTTTGCAGCCTTCACCCTCAATACCGGGGCGTCGCTGCAATCCTCGCTGCTGGCGTTGCGCGCCTCGTCGGAGGGATTTGCCCCGATCTATACCGGTATCATCATGGCATCCTATTATGCCGGGTTTATCGGCGGGATCATCTGGGGGGCCGGGCTTGTCAACCGTGTGGGGCATATCCGGACCTTTGCCGCACTGGCATCGACCGGATCGGCAATTACGCTTTTGCATGCCGTGTTTGTCGATCCGATTACCTGGTCGCTGTTTCGTGCCATGACGGGCCTGTGCATTTCGGCCCTGTATCTGGTGATTGAAAGCTGGCTCAACGAACAGGTCGACAATACATCGCGCGGCGGCATGATTGCCGCCTACATGACCGTGTCGCTGGCGGGTCTTGCCATCGGGCAGCTGTTGCTGAACGTGTCACCGATTGGCAGTTTCGAACTGTTTACCGTGGCATCGGTCCTTTTGTCGCTGTCTCTGGTGCCGATTGCACTCACCCGGCAGCCCCCGCCCGCCGCGGTCAGTGGCGCACGCATGAAATTCCGCCAGCTATACGCCATTTCGCCGCTCGGCTTTGTCGCCGCCGCCGGCAGTGGCGTTCTGTCCGGTGCGATTTATGGCGTCGGTCCGATCTTTGCCTCCGACCTTGGATTGGCAACCAATGAGGTCGCCAACTTCATGGCCTTCGTCATTCTGGGCGGCATGATCATGCAGTGGCCGATTGGCCGTTTGTCCGACATTGTCCCGCGCCAGTATGTCATGATCGCCGTGCTGATCGGGCTTGCCATCTGCGGGTTGTTCCCGCTTGTCGCGCCGGAAGTCGTGCGCGCCAATCTTACTGTGTGGGGCGCGATCATCGGCATCTTTATCATGCCGGTTTATGGCCTGTCGGTCGCCTATGTGAATGACTATCTGCAACCGGACCAGATCGTTTCCGCATCCGGTGGCCTCTTGATCATTTATGGCGGGTCTGCTGCCACCGGGCCGATCATCGGGTCGCTTGCCATTGGTCATTTTGGTCCATGGGGCATGCCGGTTCTGTTTGCGATTGTCGGCGTGCTGGTGGCAAGCTTTGCTATCTATCGTGCCGGTTTCGGTCGCCGCATCACGATCGAGGAACAGGGCCAGTTTGTCGCCGTGCCGCGCACCACGCCCATGGCACTTGAAATGTCGCCCATCACCGATGACATCGTCGAGGAAGAAGACGGAAGTGCCTCACATGCCGCCGACCGACCGGACGATATCGGCCATCCCGCGACAGATGACACCGCTGATCAGGCGGGTTCTGCCCCGGATCAAGGCCCAAATCAAAACAGACACAATCCTTAACACCCCCGCTTTGGGCAAAATTTAGCGGCATATAACGGCAATAATCACCCGGCGGGTGTCGGTATCGTTTCCACAATACGGAAAACATCCCACGAAAGTGAAACCGGCTGTGGACCCTGCCCGCTTCCAGCCCATATGTTGTGACAAAGATATGCATCGGTCACATCGGGCCGTGCAGAAGACTTCAAGCCTGTCGAGAGGAAACATGACCCAACGTATCACCAAAGGCGGCCTTCAGATCGCAACCGTTCTGCATGATCTGGTTGCCAACGAAATCACCCCGGGCACCGGTGTCTCCTCCGACCAGTTCTGGGCATCGTTCGAAAAGCTCGTGAACGAACTTGGCCCACGGAACCGTTCGCTGCTGGCAAAGCGCGACGAGTTGCAGGCCAAAATCGACGAATGGCACCTGTCTCGGCAGGATCAGGCCCGCGACCCGCTGGCCTACAAGGAATTCCTCAAGGAAATCGGCTATCTTCTGCCCGAAGGCGACGATTTCTATATTTCGACCACCAATGTTGACCCGGAAATCGCCCGCGTCGCCGGCCCGCAGCTGGTCGTGCCGGTGATGAATGCGCGCTATGCCCTTAATGCCGCCAATGCCCGCTGGGGCAGCCTTTATGACGCGCTTTATGGCACCGATGTCATTGACGATGCCGACGGCAAGGAAAAGACCGCTGGCTTTAATCCCAAGCGCGGGGCAGCCGTCGTTGCCTATGCGGCAAAATTCCTTGATCAGGCCGTGCCGCTTGCCAATGGCAAACATGCCGATGTCGCCAAATACGAAGTCCGCGAAGACGGGTCTGGCTGGTGGACATTGGTGGTGACCCTGTCAGACGGCAGCGAAACATCGCTGGCACAGCCATCGCAATTCATCGGCTACAACGAAAAAGACGGCGCGCTTTCCGAAGTCCTGCTGCGCAATCATGGCCTGCATCTGGAAATCCGCATTGATCCCACGCACCCGATTGGCAAAACCCATGCGGCCGGTGTCTGCGATGTGATCATGGAATCCGCCCTGACCACCATTCAGGATTGCGAGGATTCGGTTGCCGCCGTTGATGCCGAAGACAAGGTTGCGGTGTATCGCAACTGGCTTGGCCTGATGAAAGGCACGCTGGAAGAAAGCTTTGAAAAGGGCGGCAAAACCGTTACCCGCCGCCTCAACCCGGATCGTTCCTATCAGGGGTTTGATGGCCACAATGTTGTCCTGCCGGGGCGCAGCCTGATGCTGGTGCGCAATGTTGGCCACCTGATGACAAGCGACGCGGTGCTGGATGCCAATGGCAACGAAGTCCCCGAAGGCTTCCTTGATGCGATGTTTACCAGCCTGATCGCCAAACACGATATTGACGGCAACAGCAGCGTCTCGAACTCGCGCCATGGCAGCGTCTATATCGTGAAGCCGAAAATGCACGGGCCCGAGGAAGTCGCCCTGACCAATGATCTGTTTGCCTTTGTCGAACGTGAAATCGGCCTGCCGGAAAATACCCTTAAGGTCGGCATCATGGACGAGGAACGCCGCACGACGGTGAACCTCAAGGAATGCATCCGTGCTGCCCAGGACCGTGTAGTTTTCATCAATACCGGGTTCCTTGACCGCACCGGCGATGAAATCCACACCAGCATGGAAGCCGGCCCGGTCGTTCGCAAGGAAGCAATGAAAGACCAGTACTGGATTTCGGCCTATGAAAACTGGAATGTCGATGTCGGCCTTGAATGCGGCATGAAGGGCATCGCCCAGATTGGCAAGGGCATGTGGGCCAAACCCGATCGCATGGCCGAAATGATGACCGCCAAAATCGGCCATCCCAAAGCCGGGGCCAACTGCGCATGGGTTCCATCCCCCACTGCGGCCACCCTGCATGCCATGCATTATCATCAGATCGATGTCCGTGCCGTTCAGGACGAAGTCGGTAAACGCGAACGCGCCAGCCTGGATGATATCCTCTCGATCCCGCGCCTTGGCGACATCAACCCGATGCCAAGCGAAATCCAGGAAGAACTTGATAACAACGCCCAAGGCATTCTTGGCTATGTTGTCCGCTGGATCGATGCCGGGGTTGGCTGCTCCAAAGTGCCCGATATCAACAATGTCGGCCTGATGGAAGACCGCGCCACATTGCGCATTTCCAGCCAGCATATCGCCAACTGGCTCCATCACGGGCTTTGCACCAAGGATCAGGTGATGGAAACCATGAAACGCATGGCCGCCGTCGTCGACAAACAGAACGAAGGCGACCCGGAATATCGCAACATGGCACCGAATTTCGATGACAGTGTTGCCTTTGCCGCCGCCTGTGATCTGGTGTTCAAGGGCCGCGAACAGCCAAATGGCTATACCGAGCCGGTCCTGCACGCGCGTCGCCGCGAAGCCAAGGCAAAATACGGCGCATAACTGCCATCAATACCGCACTAAAAAGGCCGCCCGACATGTTCCGGGCGGCCTTTTTCGTATCGCGCAGACTGCCAATATGAACCGGTGGGTTTATCCGGCCAATGTCATGATTTCATAGCCATTCTGGGTTACCACCAGCGTATGTTCGTACTGCACGGTCGGTGCACCGGTATCGGCATAGAGCGTCCAGCCATCATCCCCGTCAAGCGCCCAATTCGACCCCCGCGACAGGAACGGTTCGATGGTGATGACCTGACCTTTTTTCAGCGACCGGCGTTCGCGCGGATCATCCCATGTCGGGATGGTTTCCGGTGCTTCGTGCAATGATTTTCCGATCCCGTGACTGGCCAGATTTTTAATCAGGCTGTAACCGCCCTTTCGGGCAAAATTTTCGATCCGAAGACCGATTTCACGGATCGGTGCCTTGTCACGCACAACCTTGATCCCCGCCCACATTGCCTTTTTGCCATCATCGCACAGCTTCACGATTTCAGGGCGCGGCGTTCCGACGATAAAGCTGGCACCGGTATCGGAAAAATAGCCGTCAAGCGACGCCGACACATCGATATTCACAAGATCGCCATCGGCCAGAACCCGATCACCGGGAATACCGTGTGCGACTTCCTCATTCACACTGATGCAGGTCGCACCGGGAAAATCATATTCGCTTTCGGGTGCGGAAACCGCCCCGGCATCCTCAAGGACCTTGCGGCCAATGGCATCAAGTTCGGCGGTGGTCATTCCGGCAACGGCCGCAGCCCCCATGACGTCGCGCGCACGCGCACAGATGCGTCCAATACGGCGCAGATGTTCAAGTTCGGTTTCTGATGAAATGGTCATGGATTGCTTAATGCTTAGCAATCACCACCAAGTCAAGCCATTGGATGGTCATATCTGACCCGATTTCAGGCGCGTGAGCCTGAATTCTGCGCGCGGTTTTCCTCACCATGAATGACATAGCGATGCTTGCCCTTGCTTTTGGCCACATAAAGCGCCTGATCGGCCTGCTCCAGCAGCGTCTCCGGGCGGGTGGCATGATCGGGATAAACAGCAATACCGATGCTGATATTGATCGATATCCGGTTTCCGCCGGTAATGAACGGCATAAGAATGTCATTAAGGATTCGTTCGGCCAATGCACCTATTTCGGTCACACCATTTTCGCCAAGATGCGAAACAATGACCATCTCGTCCCCGCCGGTGCGGGCAACCAGATCCCCACCGCGCACACAGCGACGCAGCCGACGGGCAACTTCACATAGCACCTCGTCCCCTGCCGCATGCCCCAGCCGGTCATTGATCGGTTTGAAATCGTCCAGATCAAGAACAAGAACGCCAAGCTGACTGCGCTGGCGGTTGGCCTGTGCCAGGGCATGTTCGAAATAAACATCCAGTGCCAGACGGTTGCCAAGCCCGGTCAGGGGATCATGATGCGCAATATGCTTCATCTCGCCAAGGGCGTTGTCCTTCTCGGTCAGTTTGACGACCAGACTGTTCAGGCTGCTTGAAAGCGTTCGGATTTCGCGCGCCCCTGCAACCTGTGGCAGGTTTTCGATCTCACCACGTTTAAGCTCCCCGGCGGCATTCGCGATCCTGACCAGCGGGCCGACGATGAAACCAGCCCCCCACCAGGCAATGATGCTAAACAGCACCGCAAGACCAAGGCCCAGCGCCAGAATATCGGAACGCAAATCGTTGACCGGCATCAACGCCGAGGTTACCGGCTGGCGCACAAGCACAGTCCAGCCAAGCCCGGCATAATCAAGGTGGCCATCGGCCGGTGCCGCCCCCGTAAGATAGTCATTGCCATCGGGCCAGCGGGCAATCTGCCAGCCCGCATTCGGCGTGTCGTTTGCACTTTTCAGATCAAGATCAAGCTTCTGGCCCGCCCTTTCAAAATCCGGCGCAAGCAGGATCGTGCCATTGGCACTGATGACAAAGATATCAACGCTCCGATGCAGACCCTGGCCTGCGAACAGATTGCGCCTTACCGTATTCGCCCATTCCCAGCTCAGATGCGTTGCCAGAACCCCATTGAAGTTACCGGCATCGTTTAGCAACGGAACGGCAATATCAACAAACTGGATCGGCTCGCCGGTCGGGCTCGGGAATTTCTCGGCCAGCAGTTTGGCGTCATGGACATCGCCAATGAACATCTCCTTGCGGCCAAACTCAAAAACCGGCCGTGCCGAAGCATCCGTGCCGACCAGAATATCCCCCGTAGCGGCAACAACGGTGCCATCCGCATCCAGCACGCCGATCCATGTGAAAATTGGCAATTCATGCTGCAACCGGTTGATCAGTTCGCTGGCCTGATCAATGTCATTCAGGTTTCGGATCGCGCGCAAGGTACTAAGAACCGCAACTTCACCGCGATGGGTCCACATCGTGCGATCAAGCTCGTCTGCCATTTGCAGGGCAACATCGGCCACACCAGTGCCGATCTGCCTTGTCAGAACGTCGGCCGACCTTTGACCAACGACATAGCTCATGATGCCGGCAAGTGCCGCAACAAGCACAGCAGTGACCAGCGCGATCTGGATACGGATACCCACCTGCGAAAAGCTTTTCACAGTCAATCCTCTCACTTCCCTACGGACAGCCTTATTTGCGATTGCCCTATTTATATGCCGTCATTTTTAATACATGCGGCTTATCGTGTGCTGCATATAAGACCGCGCTCTCGGCTTTTTAAGACGAACGGGGAAAACATTTTCCAAAGCCATCTTACGTTTGGCATGATGGCACCAAACATACTGAAAAATCGGTGATACTGAAATTCTATGCCATCCGGCAAGTCAGATCGATCCGATAAGACTGAATATCTGAAACGGTGTTGAAGCGACATTATGACAATTACCCAGATTATTTATTGGCTCGAACTGACCGGTGTTGCCGTTTTTGCCGTGACCGGCGCGCTGGAAGCATCGCGGCGCCAGATGGATATTGTCGGCTTCGTTTTGATCGCGACCTTTACTGGCATCGGCGGCGGCACGGTACGCGACGTGATCACTGGCGCCACACCGGTTTTCTGGATCAGGGACCCGGCCTGGGTCATTACCTGTATCGGCAGTGCCGTCTTCACCTATTTCACCGCCCATCTGGTTGAACGGCGTTATGTCGCGCTGATCTGGCTTGATGCGCTTGGTCTTGCGATGTTTGGCGTGACGGGGGCGGCTATCGGCCTTAACCTTGGCGTATCGCCATTGGTTGCCATCATCCTTGGCACCATCACGGCAACATTTGGCGGCATGGTCCGTGATGTGGTGTGTAACGAAATCCCGCTGATCCTGCGCCCGGAAATTTACATCACCTGCGCGCTTCTCGGCGCATCAATCTATGTGATCGGCACCGATATTCTGTCGCTTCCCCGTGCCCCGGTCGCCCTGATCGCGTTCCTGTGCTCCTTCGCCCTGCGCGCAAGTGCCATATGGTTTAAACTCAGCTTCCCGGTCTATAGGGCCCGTCCGGGGCGGGAATACTGAACCTGTCTGCTACTCGACAATCAACTGCACCCGGTCGCTGGAAAAGGCGGTAATCCCGTATTCAATCGGTACACCGGCAGAATCGACATCAACACTTTCCGTCGATATCACCGGCCGGTTTTTCGCCTGTTTCAGCAGGCTGGCAACGCGTGATGATGGCAGTTGGGCGCTGATGCGGGTGGTTTTGCGGCTGTAATCATCAATCCCGAAATGCCTGAACGCTTCGGTCAGGGATTTTGTCTGGGTAAATATCTCGACAATCCCCTCGAACCGCGCAACCGGCAGATAGCTTGTCGCCACCGCCAGCGGAATGCCATCGGCCTCCGACACGGAAAACAGTTCGACAACCCGCGTCCCCGGTTTGACATCCAGAAACTGGGCGATGGTTGCACTGGCTTTCAGGACTTCAGACGAAATCAATCGTTTGTCCGGCAGGCGATGGCGTCCGGATACGATCTGGGAAAAGCGTGTCTTGCTGCCAAGCGGATAATCCAGAATCTGTTCCTGGACAAAGGCGCCGCGCCCCTGTTCGACACGCACGACATTGGCATCGACAAGGGCTGACATCGCACGTCGCACCGTATGGCGATTCACGCCGAATCGGCGAACCAGTTCCATCTCGGTCGGCATTTTATCGCCAGGTGCGAAGACCCCGCTGGCAATATCGGCAAGAAGCTGTTTTTCGATTTGCTTCCAGATAGATAGCCCGGCTTCCCAATCCATCGAAATCCCCATTCACAAAACTTTCACCGCAAGGCCTTTGCCAAGCCCGCGTAATCGTCTTATAACGTGAATATGTATAGACGTCTAGACAAATTTTGAATTTGTCGATACCCGCATAGAAGGATCAAACAGATGACGGCGCAACCCGCCCCGCAATCCGGATCAGACCAGGGATCGAACATCGATCCCGCCACACAGGCACGCCAACGCTGGATGGCGGTGCTGGCCCGCACGAACCGCGCAATTCTTGAACAGGAATGGCACGATCATTTTGCCGATGTGCAATGGAGCCACCTGCGCGAACCGCAAATCGGCATGGTTATGGTGCGCGGTCGTGCCGGTGGGGCCGGGCAACGCTTCAACCTTGGCGAAATGACGGTCACACGCTGCGCAGTCACCCTGCCCGATGGCACGGTCGGCCATGCCTATGTCAAGGGACGGGACCGCATACAGGCGCAATATGCCGCCCTGTTTGATGCCATCATGCAACGCGACGATGGTGCGTCCGATTTCATCGACATGCTCGCCCGCCAGCAGGCCGAGGCAAAACGCGAAAACGGCCGCAAGGTTGCCGCCACCAAGGTCGATTTCTTTACCCTTGTCCGCGGAGAAGACGAATGACCATACAATCCCGGACAGGCGAATTGCTGCGTGGTTTTGAAAATGCCGCCTTTGAGTCCAATGCCGTTTTTCGCACCATTCTGGATGCCATGGCCCATCCCGGTCGGATTTACGATCTGCCGCTTGATCTCCCTGCACCGGCCGGGCTGAACAAATCCGCAACCGCATTTCTGCTGGCGATGGCCGATATGGATACGACAATCTGGCTGTCACCTGATTGCGCATCGGACGCGGCAAACGCCCATCTGAAATTCCATTGCGGCAGCCCGATCACCGGCACACCGTCCGCTTCCGATTTTGCCGTCGCCCGCCTTGATGGTGATCTTGGTTTCATCACCGATCTGGCGCTTGGCAATGCCGAATATCCCGATCAGTCGGCAACCCTGATCCTGATGGTCGAAGACATATCGGACAAGGCCGACATGATCCTGCGTGGCCCCGGCATCAAGGAAAGCCAGAACCTTTCCGTGCCCGGCCTGCCTGCCGCCTTCCACGCATGGCGCGCGGAAAACCATCATCTGTTCCCCTGCGGTGTCGATGTCGTCTTTGCCGCAGATCGCAAAATCGCCGCCCTTCCGCGCACCACCCGGATCGAGGTCAGATAAAATGTATGTAGCCGTCAAAGGTGGCGAACGCGCCATCAACAATGCCCACCGGCTTCTGGCCGAAAAACGCCGTGGCGACAGGGACGTTGCCGAAATTGAAACCAGCCAGATCGAACAGCAATTGTCGCTTTCGGTCACCCGCGTCATGGCCGAAGGATCGCTTTATGACCGCGATCTGGCCGCCCTTGCCATCAAGCAGGGCCGCGGGGACCTGATCGAGGCGATCTTTCTGATGCGCGCCTATCGCACGACATTGCCGCGCTTTGCCTTTTCCAAACCGGTCAAAACCGCCGAAATGGATATCGCACGCCGCATTTCCGCAACCTTCAAGGATCTGCCGGGCGGGCAGATTTTGGGCCCGACATTTGATTACACCCACCGCCTGCTTGATTTCACCCTGATGGCCAATGGCGAGGAACCTACTTCTGCCGAAGCCGCCGATCATCCGGTTGATGAAACCATGCCGCGCGTTCTTGACGACCTTCTGAATTACGAGGGCCTGATACAGGACGAACCCAACCCGACCAATGATGATGCGCCAGTCGCCGATCTGACGCGCGAAGCAGTCAAATTCCCGGCTGATCGTGATCTGCGCCTGCAAAACCTCGCCCGCGGGGACGAGGGCTTTGTTCTGGCACTCGGTTATTCCACCCAGCGCGGTTACGCCAACAGCCACGCCTTTGTCGGTGAAATCCGCTATGGCAGTGTTGCGGTCGAAATCGAACCCGAAGAACTCGGCTTTGCCATTGATATCGGCGTTATCGAGCTGACCGAATGCGAAACCGTGAACAAGTTCAAGGGGTCCAAAACCAAGCTGCCGCAATTCACCCGTGGCTACGGGCTTGTCTTCGGTCAGAACGAACGCAAGGCGATTTCGATGGCACTGGTGGATCGCGCCATGCGTGCACGCGAAATGGGCGAACAGGTCATGGGCCCGGCCCAGGACGAGGAATTCGTCATGGAACATAGCGACAATGTGCAGGCAACCGGCTTTGTCGAACATATCAAGCTGCCCCACTATGTCGATTTCCAGGGCGAACTTGAACTTGTCCGGCGCATGCGTGCCGAAGTGCTTGAACGTCTGGCAAAGGCGGATGCAGCGGATGCAGCAGATGCCAAAAACGCCAGATCACAACCCGAAGCCGCGGAGTAACCATCATGGAACAGACCGTAAATAATCCGCTAGAAGCATCTTCGGCCTATAATTTTGCCTATCTTGATGAACAAACCAAACGCATGATCCGGCGTGCGCTGCTAAAGGCCGTTGCCATCCCCGGATATCAGGTGCCGTTTGCTGGCCGCGAAATGCCGATGCCCTATGGCTGGGGTACCGGCGGGGTGCAGGTCACCGCCGCCGTCATCGGCCCGGACGATACGCTTAAGGTCATCGATCAGGGCGCGGATGACACCACCAATGCGGTATCGATCCGGCAGTTCTTTGCCAAGACCGCCAATGTCGCCACCACCGAAAAAACCGCCGAGGCATCGATCATCCAGACCCGCCACCGCATTCCCGAAAAGGAACTGCGCGAAGACCAGATCCTTGTCTATCAGGTGCCGATCCCCGAACCGCTTCGCTTCCTTGAACCGCGCGAAACCGAAACGCGCAAGATGCACGCGCTTGAGGAATATGGGCTGATGCATGTGAAGCTCTATGAAGACATTTCGCGCCACGGCCATATCGCCACCACCTATGCCTATCCGGTGATGGTCGATGATCGTTATGTCATGGACCCGTCGCCGACACCGAAATTCGACAATCCGAAAATGGACATGATGGCCGCCCTGCAACTTTTCGGGGCCGGACGTGAAAAACGCATCTATGCCCTGCCGCCCTACACCAAGGTCAAAAGCCTCGATTTCGAAGATCACCCGTTCGAGGTGCAAAGCTGGAAGGACGAATGCGGCATGTGCGGCGCAACCGACAGCTACCTTGACGAAGTCATCCTTGATGACAAGGGCAACCGGATGTTCGTCTGCTCGGACACCGATTATTGCAGCGAACGGCAGGAAGCCGGCCACCGTGGCCCGCAACATCATGATCAGCCCCTTGGCAAAAGCCACAGCAACGGAAAGGCCGCAGAATAATGACCCGCTCAATTGAACCGCTTCTGCGCGTTTCCGACCTGACCATGATGTATGGCGACCGGGTCGGTTGCCGCAATGTAAGTTTCGAGCTCCGCCCCGGCGAGGTACTTGGCATTGTTGGTGAATCCGGCTCTGGCAAATCAACTTTGCTGCGCAGCATTGCAGCCCGGCAGGAACCGACAAAGGGCACAGTCGAATACCATACCCGCATTGACGGCATCCGTGACGTCTATCAGATGTCCGAAGCGCAACGTCGATTGCTGATGCGCACCGACTGGGCGTTTGTCCACCAGAATGCCCGCGATGGATTACGCATGAATGTCAGTGCCGGGGCCAATATCGGCGAACGCCTGATGGCGGTCGGTGATCGTCATTACGGCAATATCCGAAGCACCGCCGAAAACTGGCTTGGCAAGGTCGAAATTGCCACCGAACGCCTTGATGATCTGCCCTCAACCTTTTCGGGTGGCATGCAGCAACGCCTGCAGATTGCCCGCAACCTCGTAACCAGCCCGCGTCTCGTTTTCATGGACGAACCCACGGGTGGTCTGGACGTCTCGGTTCAGGCCCGCCTGCTCGATCTGCTGCGCGGGCTGGTTCACGACCTTAATCTGGCGGTGATCATCGTCACCCACGATCTGGCGGTTGCCCGCCTGCTATCGCATCGCCTGATGGTCATGCAGAACGGCGAAGTGATCGAAAGCGGCCTGACCGATCAGGTGCTCGACGATCCACAGCACGCCTATACCCAGTTGCTTGTTTCTTCCATCCTGCAAAACTAGGGCGATTGAAATGTCTGAAATGCTTCACGCCAAAAATGTCGCCAAGGGCTTTACCCTCCATACTCAGGGCAGCGTCACGATCCCGGTATTCGAAGGGGTGGAATTCCGCCTCAATGCCGGTGAATGCATTGCGCTGACCGGTGAATCCGGATCGGGGAAAAGTACCTTCATGCGCATGCTTTATGCCAATTACACCTGTTCAAGCGGCTCGATCAGCGTGTTTCACGATGGTGACTGGCTTGACATCACCACCGCAAGCCCGCATGCGATCCTTGATATGCGCAAACGCACCATGGGCTATGTCAGCCAGTTCCTGCGTGTCATTCCGCGTGTGCCAACGCTTGAAATCGTTGCCGAACCCCTGATCGCGCTGGGTACCGCCCGCGAAACGGCACTGGCAAAGGCCCGCGATCTTCTGACCCGCTTGCGCATTCCCGAACGTCTGTGGCAACTTTCCCCCCTGACCTTTTCCGGGGGCGAACAGCAACGCGTGAATATCGCGCGCGGTTTCATCGCCGATTATCCGATCATGCTGCTTGATGAACCGACCGCATCGCTTGACACCCAAAATCGTGCCACGGTTCTGGCATTGATTGAAGAAGCCAAGGCACGCGGAGCTGCCATTGCCGGTATTTTCCATGATCACGAAACCCGCGATGCGGTCTGCACGGGATCGTTTGATGTGACTTCGTTTAAAGTTGGGGCCAATGACTGAACAGATTTTTACCAATGCCAAAATTGTCCTGGCCAATGATGTCATCGAAGGTGCCGTTCAGATCAGGGATGGCCTGATCACCGATATCTCGGACCGCCCGTCCAATCTGCCGGGTGCCGAAGACATGGGCGGCGATTACCTGATGCCCGGACTGGTCGAACTGCATACCGACAATCTCGAAAAACACCTGACCCCGCGCCCCAAAACCCGCTGGCCCGCCACCGCCGCCGTGATTGCGCACGACAATCAGGTCGCCAGTGCCGGCATCACAACGGTGTTTGATGCCATCTCTGTCGGCGACGTCTCAGACGGATCAGAACGGATCGAACGACTGGTTGAATCAGTGACCGCCCTTCAGCATGCGCTCAAGAACAACCTTTTGCGTGCAGATCACAAACTGCATCTGCGCTGTGAAACGTCCTATGGTGGGCTGGTCGAGGCGCTCGATAATCTGGTTGATCTTCCTCTGGTCAAGATGCTCTCGGTGATGGATCACACGCCGGGCCAACGCCAATTCGTCAGCCTGGATGCCTATTACACCTATTATCAGGGCAAATACGGCCTCTCGGACGAGGAAATGCGCAAATTCGTCGCCAGCCGCAAACGTGATTCCGAACTTTATTCCGCCAAACATCGCCGCCACGTTGTCGACGTCGCCCATAGCCGGGGCCTTGCACTGGCAAGCCACGATGACGCGACCGAGGAACATGTCGCCGAAGCCGTCGCCGATAAAATGACGGTGGCCGAATTCCCGACGACACTGGCGGCTGCCAAGGCATCGCACGAAGGCGGGCTTGGTGTGATGATGGGCGGGCCGAACCTTGTGCGCGGCGGCTCGCACAGCGGCAACGTTGCGGCGGGTGATCTGGCGAAGCATGGCTATCTCGACATTATTTCAAGCGACTATGTCCCGCACAGCCTGCTGCACGGTGTCATGAAGCTGTTTGATGATTTCGACGCCTATGATCTTCCGCGTGCGGTGCGCACCGCGACCCTGACCCCGGCAAAACAGGTCGGCCTTGATGACCGGGGCGAGATCGCGGTTGGCAAACGCGGCGATCTGATCCGGGTCCATCATTCACCGCATCATCCGATTGTGCGCGGTGTGTGGCGTCTGGGAAGCCGCGTGTCATGACCGTGCGCCATGACACCCCTCATGGCGCTTTGGAAAATGGATTACTGATTCTTGTCGTCGGCCCCAGCGGGGTTGGCAAGGATACCCTATTGGATGCGGCACGGGCGCGTTTGCATGACGATGAAACCATCCTGTTTCCCCGTCGCTGCATTACCCGCCCGGCCGGATCGGTTGGCGAAATCCATATTCCGGTCCGCGCCGAAGATTTCGCATCCATGGCAAAGCAGGGTGCCTTCCTGCTGAGCTGGCGGGCGCACAATCTTTGTTACGGCATTCCCAATCATGTCCAGAACGACGTCGCCAACGGCAAAATCGTTGTCGTCAACGCATCACGCAGCGTGATTGACGATGCCCGCGATCTTCTGGGTCCCGATCACGTCCGGGTCATCAGCATCCGGGCCCACGAAGATGCCCTTCGCCAACGCCTTGTGGCCCGTGGCCGCGAAAGTTCCGACGATATCGAACAACGCCTGCGGCGCGCATCGGCCTATCAGGTCGATGGTCCCAACGTGATCGCCGTTGAAAATGACAATGACCTTGAAACCGGTATTGGCCGTTTCATCGATGCCATTTTCCATCGCCCGGCCCCAAAGGACCAATCGCCCGGAAACCGGGCAGTCTAAACAAAAAATGCTGCAGCAAAACACTGCAGCATTTCAGACCGCTGACAAACCCCGTCATATTTTGGCGGGGTTTTTCTTTTAGAGGTGTTTGAAAGCTGGCTTGAGTGTG
>NZ_MCAO01000014.1:0-38173 GCF_001858545.1 Thalassospira sp. MIT1004
ATGTGGGCTGGGTTTCTTAAGCATTCCCCATTGAATCAAAAGTCCCCGCCAATGGCGAGGACTTTGTCAGCAGTCTGAAAGCAGCACCCGCGAAGGTGCTGCTTTTTTGCATTGGGCGACATGACATCAGGTATCGATTGTCGTCTGGTTCATGGATCGGGTCCGCGCCCGTTCTGACCGCAGGATCAGAAGGCTGGAAATCACGATCATCACCGATACGGCAAGGATGATCAGTGTCGCGAGCGCGTTGATTTCCGGCGAAACACCCAACCGCACGGATGAGAAAACCTTCATCGGCAGGGTGGTGGAGCCCGGACCGGCGACGAAGCTTGCAATCACCAGATCGTCAAGTGACAGGGTGAAAGACAAAAGCCACCCGGCCAGAAGTGCGGGCAGGATCATGGGCAGGGTAATGACAAAGAAAATCTTTGCCGGTTTGGCGCCAAGGTCCATCGCGGCTTCTTCGACCGAGGTATCCATGCCCGCCAGTCGCGATTGCACAACAACTGCGACATAGGCGGCACAGAAGGTCGTGTGTGCGATCACAATCGTGGTTACACCACGCCCGGCTGGCCAGCCGATCAACTGTTCAAGGGTGACAAACAGCAATAGCAGGGACAGGCCGGTGATGACTTCGGGCATCACAAGCGGGGCGGCAACCATGCCCGAAAACAGGGTGCGGCTTTTGAACCGTCCGAAACGGGACATGACAAGCCCGGCCGGTGTGCCAACCGCAAGGGCTAGCGTTGCCGACATCACCCCGATCCGAAGGCTGTTCCAGGCGGCATCGATCATGCCGTCATTGGAAAACAGCGACACATACCATTTGAACGAGAAACCGGTCCAGACGGTGACCAGCTTGCCCTCGTTAAACGAATAAATGATCACAAGCAGGATCGGGACATACAGAAATGCAAAGCCGAACACCAAGGCACTGAGAAGGAAAGTCGAACGTTTACCGGTCATTGTCCGTTTTCCTCCTGCTTGGTCTGGATGTGCTGGAACCACATGATCGGTACAACAAGGAACAGCAGCATCGCAATCGCGACCGAGGATGCAATCGGCCAGTCACGGTTGGCAAAGAATTCGTTCCAAAGCGTTCGACCGATCATCAGGGTATTCGGCCCGCCCAGAAGTTCCGGGATGACAAACTCGCCAACGGACGGAATGAACACCAGAAGCGATCCGGCCAGAATGCCAGGCATCGATAGGGGCAATGTCACCTTCATGAAGGCTTTCCATGGCTTGCAGCCAAGATCAAGGGCGGCCTCGATCAGGCTGACATCCATTTTTTCCAGCGTGGAATAAAGCGGCAGGATCATGAAGGGCAGGTAGGTATAGACAATGCCGATATAGACCGCGAATTCGGTCTGACGCATGATCAATGGCTCGGAAATGATGCCGAGATTGAGCAACAGCGCATTGATCAACCCCTCGCGGTCCAGAATGCCGATCCAGGCATAAACGCGGATCAGGAAGCTGGTCCAGAACGGCAGGATCACCATCATCAGCAGCACACTGCGAAGCGATCCTTGCGCGCGTGCAATACCATAGGCCATCGGATAACCGATCAGAAGCGTGATCACAGTTGAAATCGCTGCAATCCGGATCGAATTCAGATAGGCCGATATATAAAGACTGTCGCTAAGCAGAAACAGGTAATTGCCGAAATTGATCGTGATATTGACCCCTTCGTCAATCCACGTAAACAGCGCGCTATAGGGCGGCTGGGCGTATTCGGCGGTGGCGAAGCTGATTTTCAGAACGATCAGGAACGGGATCAGGAAGAACAGCATCAGCCAGAGATAGGGCAGGCCGATCACAAGGACCCGGCCATGCTTGAGCATCAGGCGATCATAACGTTGTTTCAGGGTTGGCTTGTCACTGCTCATTGGTTCAGAACCGAAGCAGCCCCGGCCTCCCACGTTACCCAGACGCGATCTTCCCACGTGTAACGTGGTTCGATATGGCGGCTGGAATTGGGTTCGGTGACCTTGATGCGGAAACCGCTATCAAGGCGCACGTGATAGGTCGAAAGCCCGCCAAGATAACCGATTTCCTCGACCTTGCCAGAAAGGCAATTATATTTCGTATCGGTCGGTTTTTCGGTCAGCAGGCGCAAACGTTCCGGGCGAAGCGCGATCCAAAGTGTCGCCCCTTCGTGGCCCTGAACGGCGTGGTCGATATAAATTTCACCACCGGCATCGTCGGAATGAATGACGGCGTATTTTTCGTCATCATCGACAAGCGTTCCTTCGATCAGGTTGACCTGACCCAGGAAGTTCGCGGTAAAGCGGCTGTTGGGATATTCGTAAAGTTCGAACGGGGTGCCAAGCTGACGGATCACACCTTCATTCATCACCGCAATGCGCGATGCCATTGTCATGGCTTCTTCCTGATCATGGGTGACCATGACAAAGGTGGTGCCGACCTTTTCCTGAATGTTGACCAGTTCGAACTGTGTCTGTTCGCGCAGCTTTTTATCAAGTGCGCCAAGCGGTTCGTCGAGCAGAAGAACCTTTGGCTTTTTGACAAGGGATCGCGCCAGAGCAACACGCTGGCGCTGCCCGCCGGAAAGCTGATGGGGTTTGCGTTTGGCAAACTTGGTCATTTGCACAAGGGCCAGCATATCGGAAACCAGCGTGCGGATTTCCGATTTCGGCAATCCGTCCTGATGCAGGCCAAAGGCAACATTCTGTTCGACTGTCATGTGCGGGAACAGGGCATAGGACTGGAACATCATGTTGGTCGGGCGTTCATAGGCCGGGACGCCTGCCATATCGACACCATCGATGAAGATTTTGCCCGCTGTAGGTTCCTCGAACCCGGCCAGCATCCGCAAAAGGGTTGTTTTGCCGCAGCCAGATCCGCCCAGAAGGGCAAATAATTCATGCCGGTAAATATCAAGCGACACATCATCGACGGCATAAAAGTCGCCGAACTTCTTGGTCACATTCTCGAAACGGATAAACGGGACCGCTTCGGGATTGTTCCAAGGCTGAGTCTTGTGCACATCCTCGTGTGCTTTCTGCAAAGCCCCCTGCGACACCAAGCTTCTCCCCTTGTTTGTTGTCGAGATATACCCAAAACATCGGGCGACATGCCCGGCTATGCATTCGAGCGCGGTTGGCCGAAGCTTGCCGTCCGATGTTTTGGTTCTGCCTGATTAACAGGATGAAGCAATTCCACAATCTGTAAAGAGGGGTGTGCGATATTTCGAACGTTTCGTGATTGAAATTGCGATAAATGGCGGAAAAGTCAGCAGAGGTGTTCAGAAAATGTGCATTGTTGGCGGTTTCATCTTCGTTTAGCGCGGCTTTGGCACCCTGCGCAATTTCACGCACGTCATCACGAGTCACAGTTCGCAATGTCACAAAAAAGGGGCGCTGCGAACTGTGCAGCGCCCCTTTGGGCATGTCTGATATTAACCGGACCGATTTACTTGATCGATCAATGGATCGATTACTGACCGGTTTTAAGCTTGGTCCACAGACGGGTACGGGTCCGAAGTTCTTTCGAGCCCGGCTCGATCTTGGAACGCAGGCGTTCCTTGACTTCCTGCGACGGGTAAACACCCGGATCGGCTTTCAGATCTTCGTCGATGAATTCCATGGAAGCCTCGTTCGGGCTGGCATATTCGACATAGTTGGCAAGATCGGCACCGACATCGGCGCGCAGGATGTAATCAATGAATTTGTGGGCCAAATCCGGGTTCGGCGCATCGGCCGGAATCATCATCACGTCAAACCAGATCAGTGTGCCTTCCTTCGGAATCACGTATTTGATCTCGTTGCCATTGCCGGCTTCTTCGGCGCGAAGGGCAGCCTGACCAACGTCACCCGACCAGCCGATCGATACGCAGACGTTACCGTTGGCAAGGTCGTTGATATATTGCGAACTGTGGAAATAGGTGATGTAGGGACGGATTTTTTCGAGTTCGGCCATTGCGGCTTCGATATCCGCGGTCGACTGTTTGGAATCTGGCTTATCAAGATAGAAGTTGACGAGCGGCACGATTTCGCCCGGATCGTCAAGCATGGTCAGACCGCATTTCGACAGTTTTTCGGCATATTGCGGATCAAAAACCAGCGCCCAACTATCGAGCGGGGCATCGTCACCCAGAACTTCCTGAACCTTGGCAACGTTATAGCCAATGCCGTTGGTGCCCCAAAGGTACGGAACAGCGTAATCGTTGTTCGGATCGTATTTGGCGGTCTGGTTCAGGATTACCTTGTCCAGATTGCCAAAGTTTTCCAGTTTGGATTTGTCGACTTTCTGGAAGATGCCCGCCTGGATCAGGCGCTGTGCATCGGCCAGAGTCGGAACGACAAGGTCATAACCCGAATTGCCAGCCAGCAGTTTGGCTTCGACAACCTGGTTGCTGTCATAGACGTCGTAATTGACCTTTACGCCATATTCCTTTTCGAAATTGGCGACGGTTTCTTCGCCGATATAGTCAGACCAGTTATAAACATTAAGGACTTCCTGTGCCGATGCGCTTGCGGCAAAGCCCGAAAGGGCTGCGGCAAGGACAACCAGGCTGGAAGATTTAAGAAGTGATTTCATTTCGCTGAGCCTCCCATGTGGCAGCGTTTGAAAATTTGAAGGTCCTGTTATTGCTTTCTCCAAGACCCTCATATCCTTCGAATGCCTCAGGTTTTTGTCAAATACAAGATGGATTTTTGGGCATTTTTCGCATCAAGTGAAAAATTAGGCATTCATCATGCAACATTCTTGCGCCAGAGATGATGCCCTGGCGCAAGAATTCAATCAAACGTTCAGCAGAAGGTGTTCACGCTCCCACGCGCTGATCACCGTCTGATAGGCATCCCATTCGGCTTCCTTGACGGCCAGAACGGCGGCCGAGAATTCTTCGCCCAACAGGTCTTTTAGCGGTTTGCACCGATGGAATTTGGCCAGTGCTTCGTGGATGTGACGGGGCAGGGAATGCGCCCGGTCATAACCCGACCCTTCGATCTGGGCGGTCGGGTCGATTTCCTCGATAATACCCAGCAGACCACAGGCAAGCGATGCCGCAATCGCCAGATACGGGTTGGCATCGGCACCCGGAATGCGGTTTTCGATACGGCGTGCATTGGCCGGGCCGTTCGGCTGACGCAGGCCGACAGTCCGGTTATCAAGTGACCAATGCATGTTGATCGGGGCATCCGACCAGGGCTGCAAACGGCGATAGCTGTTCATGTTCGGAGCCAGAAGCGGCATGGCAGCAGGCAGATACCGCTGCAAGCCGCCGACATAGTTCAGGAACATCTGCGAGTTATCGCCATTGTCATCGGCAAACAGGTTTTTGCCTGTCTTGATGTCGACGATGCTTTGATGGATATGCATGGCACTGCCCGGATGGTTGCCCATCGGTTTGGCCATGAATGTGCCATAGACCCCGTGCTTGAGCGCGGTTTCGCGCAGCGTGCGCTTGAACAGGAAGGCCTGGTCGGCCAGTTCAAGCGGCGCGCCGTGATTGAAGTTCATTTCAAGCTGGGCGGGGCCCGACTCGTGGCTCATGGTATCGGCGTCGATATTCATGGCCTCGCAATAGTCATAAAGGTCTTCGATCAGCGGATCGAATTCGTTGATCGCATCGATGCCAAAGGCGTTCGATGCCCGTTCCGGGCGGCCCGAACGTCCGATTGGCGGTTCAAGCGGGTTGTCCGGGTCGGTGTTTTTTGCCACCAGATAAAATTCAAGTTCCGGGGCAATGATCGGTTTCATGCCGCGTTCTTCAAAGGCCGCAAGGACACGTTTCAGAACGTGGCGCGGTGAGATCGACACCTCGTCGCCATAAAAATGATAACAGTCGCAAATAATCTGCGCTGTCGGTTCTTCGTACCACGGCACGACGCGAATGGTTTCCGGATCGGGGACCATCACAACGTCTTTTTCCGCCGGGTCGAGAAACGCGTCGGTTTCTTCCGGGTAGCCCCCGGTGACCGTCATGGAAAAAATTGCCTCGGGGATGGCAAGGCTTTTGGCTTCAAGCCCGCGCAAAAACTTTTGCGTTGGCAGAACCTTGCCGCGTGCCACCCCGGACATATCTGGGACAATACATTCGACTTCTTCAATTTTGCGGTCAGAAAGCCACTTTTTGAGATCGGTACTCATGTGTAGTCGGACGCTTTCGCGCCAGTCCTTCAAAATTGCATTTTCTTGCTTTTTCCGGGCGTTTCCCGGTCAAATTCACAAGAAAGGAGGTTTGTCTTCGATGAATTCAGAATGTTTTTTTGTTATTTGCTTCGATATTCGAATTTTGTGCGAGTATTTCGGTGGATAGTCGAAGATATCAATTCATATATCTGGATGGCTCCCACCAAGTTGCGTTATAGTCGCCTCAGATTATAAGGGCAGCGGTTGGACGCTGGTCAAGGAGGTAAAATGAAAATCGAACATCCGTATCTTATGTTTCTTGGTGATGCACCCGACGAACTGGCGGCAAAAACCGCGATTGGCATCAAGCAGTGGCGCCCCGAATGGTGTGTCGCACAGCTAAGCCTTCCGGGCTGTCAGGCCGATCTTGGCCTGCCGGAAATGTCGATTGCCGAAGCCAAAGCCGCCGGTGTGAAAACCATCGTTCTGGGCGTTGCCAACCGCGGCGGTATTATCGGACCGGCATGGATGGAAACCCTTCTGGCGGCGATTGATGCCGGGATGGATATCGCCAACGGTCTGCATACGCGCCTTTCGACGATTCCCGAACTGGTCGAAGCCGCCAATGCCAAAGGTGTGAAGCTTTTCGACGTCCGTCACTTTGATGGCAAGCTGCCGGTCGGTAACGGTGAAAAACGTCCGGGCAAACGCGTTCTGGCGGTTGGGACCGATTGCTCGGTCGGGAAAATGTACACCGCCCTTGCGCTTGATGCGGAAATGAAAAAGCGCGGCATGAAGTCGACTTTCCGTGCCACCGGCCAGACCGGTATTTTCATCGCGGGCGAAGGCATTTCGGTTGATGCCGTGATTTCGGACTTTATTTCCGGCGCGGTTGAAACCATTGCGCTGGCCAACGAGCCGGACCATTGGGACGTTGTCGAAGGGCAGGGCAGCCTGTTCCATGCCTCGTTCGCCGGTGTATCCATGGGGCTGATCCATGGTTCGCAGCCCGATGCCATCATCGTTTGCCACGAACCGACCCGTACCCACATGCGTGGTCTGCCGGGCTATAAGTTGCCGGACCTGAAAACCACGATGGACGTCAACCTGATGCATGCGCGCCTGACCAACCCCGATTGTGTGGTTGCCGGTTTTGCGATCAACACCAAGTCGCTTGACGATGCGGCGGCCAAAAAGCTTCTGGCCGAGGTCGAAGCCGAATTTGGCCTGCCATGTGTGGACCCGGTTCGGACCGGTGTTGCATCGATCGTCGACAAATTGCAGGAGATCTGATGTGCCGCGCATAAGTGTCACATCTGAAGTCTGGCCGCTGCGCGGGGCGTTCAAAATCTCGCGCGGGGCCAAGACCGAGGCCCATGTCGTCAAGGTCGCCCTGACCGACGGTGAATATACCGGATGTGGGGAATGCGTTCCCTATGCCCGTTATAACGAAACCGTCGAAGGCGTCATCGCCGATATCGAGGCCCAGGCTGATGCCCTTTCGCGTGGGATGACGCGAAAGGAATTGCAGGACGCGATGAAGGCCGGTGCGGCGCGCAACGCCGTTGACTGTGCCTATTGGGACCTTGAGGCAAAGCGGTTTGGGCGTCGTGCCTGGGAACTTGCCGAACGCAAGGCACCCGAAGGCCTGATTACGGCTGAAACGCTTAGCCTTGATACGCCTGATGCGATGCGTGAAGCCGCGCGCAAGGCGGCGTCTGCACCGTTGCTCAAGCTTAAGCTTAACGGCGAAAACGTTCTCGAATCCGTTCGTGCGGTTCGTGAAGGTGCGCCGACATCGCGTTTGATTGTTGATGCCAACGAGGCATGGTCGATTGCGCTGCTTGAGGATATCGGTGCGGAGCTTGACGCGCTTGGTGTGGAAATGATCGAGCAACCGCTGCCCGCCGGGCAGGATGACGGTCTGATTGATCTTGATTGTCCGGTGCTGCTTTGTGCCGATGAGTCGATCCATACCGTTGCCGATATTCCGCGTTTGTCGCAGCTTTACGACATGATCAATATCAAGCTTGATAAAACCGGCGGTCTGACCGGCGCGCTTGAGCTTGCCGATGCTGCCGCCAAGGTTGGCATGCAGATCATGGTCGGCTGCATGGTCGGGACATCGCTTGCGATGGCACCGGCGATGATCGCCGCCGCCGATGCCCGCATTGTTGATCTTGACGGTCCGCTATGGATGGCAAAAGACCGTGAAAACGGTCTGGCGTTTGACAAGGGTGTCATGGGGCTTCCTGATCGCGCCCTTTGGGGCTAATTTCCCGGGGCTAAGCCTGAAATTCTGTTGATTTTTGCCGCCATACCGGTTTTTCGGTGTGGCGGTTTCTTTTTGGTGCGGCTTATGATTTCGGGATGATGCGAGTCGCGACCATTTCGCAATTCGCGTTACGGTTTTAAGGGTGCTGTTGTTGTGAAAAACAACTTAGGGGCGCGAAAATACGTTAATTATTGTGTTGAAACAGGTGGTTGTTTCTATTTTTTCTCTCTTAATTAGTTAAAAATTAATTCAAAAACAGCGTGCCACCTCTTCTGGATAGTTGAATTGCCGGTTAAATCAGGGAACGATCATGCAGTTATTCGGGGCTGCAGTGGCTCCTTCGCATAGATGAGTTGGAGCTGACCCGCGTGCTATCTGGTCCCCGAAGAGATAGTCGACGCTTCGCAGGGCCCTTGCGATGTCGATATCGTGATTTTCTTTATACGCCCCGGCATGCAGAACTTCTGCATCTGCGGCGTAAGGAATCGGTACAGCTAACCGCGCGCTTCGCGGCCTTTTTTACCCTCGTTCTGCTGGCGCTTGTCCCGATCTGGGACGGGGCCTATGGCAATGGCTTCTGGCAATCGCAAGCCGTGATCATGCGCCTCCTTGTCATGGGGATTGCGGTTGTGGTGCTGCTTAATCGGGCGGTCAGTTCGAAATGGCGTCGCCGTGCGCCTTATCTGCCGATGCTGTTTCTTGTGATTGCCGCCGCCTTGCTGTGCGGTTTTTCGGGGCTTGATCTTGCGGCGTCGCCAAAGATGCTGACCTCGCACAGTTTCCTGCTTCTTGGCATTGTTGTCCTGATTGCCATCATGCCGCTGACACTGGCCGAGGCGGGAATAATGGTTTCTCCGATCGTTGTGTTGCTGTTCTTTGGTGCGCAGGGGCCCGTTGCAGGCGGTTATGTGCCGGTTGAAATGATTTTGCCCGTCTTGCTGCCGCTTGCGGTGATGGCGGCCATGGTTCAGCTTTATCGAACGATTGTTGCCGCGCAGGAAATTGCGATTGATCCGCTGACGGGGGTCTATACCCGTGCCTTTGGCATGGAAATGCTGCGTCTTAATTTTGAAGCCGCCTATCGCAAGCGAAGCCCGCTTACCGTGGCCTTTGTCGATCTTGATGACTTCAAGAAAATCAATGATCAGTTCGGCCATGATTACGGTGACCGCATTCTTGAAGAAGCCGGGCGCAATCTGGCGCATCGGTTTCGGAGCACGGATCTGGTTATCCGCTGGGGCGGGGAGGAATTCCTTGTTATTCTGCCTGACCTGACATTGGCGCGTGCAAATGAAGTCATGCATCGCGTCATGGCACCGGGTCTTGCCGATCTTGCCAATGGTTTGACCCAGCAGGCAAGTTACGGACTGGCCGAGCGGATCGAAGATGTCATTTCCCAGCCGCATAACCTGATCGACCTTGCCGATCAGCGCATGTATGACGCCAAAAAACGCCATGACCGCGAACAGATCGTTGCTGATGGCCTGTCGGGTCGCAAGATTTCCGGGGCTGCTGCCACCACGTCATCGGCGCGTGCGGCCGATGCCAGCAAGGTCGTCAATCAGACCCTGAATTAACCCCGCGACCTTTGCGGCCTTTTCGAAGGTCCGGCATAAGGTTCTTCTTCTGCTTATTCCTAGATTTCGACAGGCGCCGCTTTTTGGGGCGCCTTTTTGCGAATCTGCCCCAATTGGTCATGTTGCGGGGCAATTTTACCCGATTGTATTTTTCGGGATTCCGCGATGCTGATGGGTGCGAGACCGCGTAAATGAGAGTTTCTGCGGGTTTGGAGCAGATTCTCATGATGGGAATCGAAAGCCGAATTTTCGACTCTGCTGATGGAATCGCAGTGTTTCCGCCATTTCTGATTACAACTTTTGATCAGATTTGCCGATTTTTCGGAAATGAACCGTGGCGCGGAAAAATGGGGATGCTGAAAAAATGACCGCATCTGGCCGGGATTCAGTTCGAAAAAGTGTCAGTTTGGTGAAATTTTGACCAAAAAAAGGGCATTAATTTTTTTGATAAAAAAATAGTCAAAAACGTGTTGCGTTCGCCCGATCTAATGGGTAATGTCTATTTGTGCGCTGCGGTAGGACGCAGCGCATTCCGGCGAGCGACTTGTCGCTCGTTTCTTGGACGTTTCCTCCCTAGACTTGGGCCGCTGTCACAGGCGGCCTTCTTTTTTGCCTGAATTCCAGGGTTTTACAGGTTTTTCTGGGGTGCGGGAATTCGCGCCGGAAATATCATTATGTCGCCTGCGCGGGATTGTGCGGTGCAACTCGCGCCATGGTGAAGGGTGAATGCCATTCCCCATCGGCATCAAAAAGAAAAGGCACCGTCTGTCTGACTGGTGCCTTTGTTCGCGTGTCGCAAGGTTATGGCATAGGGGTTATTTCTCCCGCCCTGGATCGCGTTCCGGGAAGTTGCCATCCCCGTCACCAAGGCCGCGCTGCATGATCACGCTATCGACCCAGCGGCCAAGTTTGAATCCTGCCGACTGCAATGTGCCCGCCACCCGGAAGCCCAGGCGCGCGTGTAACCCGATAGAGGCGACATTGGCGCTATCGCCGATCACGGCGACCATCTGGCGATAGCCAAGGGCCGTGCAGCGTTTGATCAGTTCGGACAGAAGCGCGCGACCGGCCCCCTTGCCGACAACATCGGGCGCGATATAGATCGTGTCCTCGACCGTAAAGCGGTACGCCGGGCGCGGACGATAGGCCCCAGCATAGGCAAAGCCTTCGACGCGGCCATCAATTTCCGCCACCAGATAGGGCAGGCCGCGTTCGCGGACATGCTGCCAGCGGGTTGTCAGTTCGGCGATTTCAGGCGCACGTTCCTCGAACGAGGCCAGGCCATGCAGGACATGGTGGCCGTAAATTTCGGTAATGCGGCCAAAATCCTCTGGCTCGGCATCGCGGATCACAAGATCCTCCAAGGGCGCGGCACCATTTGGCATCGGTTTTCCTGATGGTGTGGAAGAAACGGGGCTGGATGTCATCAGAAGGGATTCCCGTCAAGATCGTGGAAGCACGATATCAGATGCGTCATCTGTTCGCGCAGGGTGTCAAATCCGCGATGGGGCGTGATCGTGTCTTCGTCCATGTAAAGCGAGCGTGAAAGCTCGATCTGCAGGCTGTGCACGTTGTTTTCCGGTTGCCCGTAATGTCGCGTGCAAAAACCGCCTGCATATGGATCATTGTGCGACGGGGTAAAGCCCAGATCGCGGACACGATCTTCGACAAAGCGCGTCAAAGACGGATGGCAGGAACTTCCATAGCAATCGCCCAGAACCAGATCAACGCGGTTTTTGCTGCTGTCGACAGAATCACCGGGCATGGAATGGCAATCAATCAGGATGCAATAGCCAAACTGATCGCGCGTTGCATCAATCAGCTTGCGAAGTGCACTGTGATAGGGGTGATAAAAGGTATCGATCCGGTGCATCGCCTCGGCGACCGGCAGGCGGGTTTTGTAAATTTCGATCCCGCCGCTGACGACGCGCGGGATGGATCCCAGTCCAGAGAGGGCCCGCATCGAATGAATGTCGGCGTCCGAGGGCAGGGGGCCGTCAAACATGCGCGGATCAAGTTCCAGCGCCCCGCGATTGACATCGACAAAGGCGCGCGGAAATGTCGCGCACAGCAGGGGTGCGCCAAGTTTGGGCGCACTGGCAAACAATTGATCGACAAAGGCATCCTCAGACGCGCGCAGCGCAAACGAATCAATGCGCGCAATCTCGATCAATTCCTGCGGATAATGGCGCCCGGAATGGGGCGATGCAAACACCACCGGCAGGGTTTGCCGGGATGGCAGGATGACGGTTGCCGGTCCATTGCCGGTAAGATCCGATGGCAACTGGTTCATTGTCGTTTGTTATGTCTTCCCTAAACTGGATGATGATCATAGCAACAGCGATCCATCCCGTCCCCCATAGATGAAGATTTTTTGTCAAAAATCCAATTGAGGGGTTGCACCTTTCACGGCCTTGGGCTAAATACCGCCTCGCCGTGACAAACGGTGCTGGCCAAGCCTTCTGCCTTGAAGGCCGGTCAGATGAAAGATGGGTAAGAGGGCCTATAGCTCAGTTGGTTAGAGCGTTCGCTTGACATGCGAGAGGTCACAAGTTCGAGTCTTGTTAGGCCCACCATTTCCTCCCCGCCGGTTTCCGAGCGGGGTTTTGTGTTTCTGGCCCCAGAAACCGTTCATTTCCCAAGGTTATCAAGGCTTCCGGCGCATCATGATCGGCCCGGATATTTCCCGCTTGAAGTCGTGTGCAATATGTGTTGAATGCATTCAAACGAGCGTTCTGTTTCGGCCTGATGCCTTGTCATTCGGCCCGATGATCTGACGGAGGCCTGCCATGATCATGTCTTTCGAAACCGCCCTGGGCCTTCTTGCCGGATCACTGACCACGATTGCCTTCCTGCCGCAGGTCATCCGCACCTGGCGCACCCGCTCGACGGCTGATATCTCACTTGTGATGTTTCTGATCCTGTGCACCGGGATCGCGCTTTGGCTGGTTTATGGCCTGGTCCGTGGCGACTGGCCGGTGATCATTGCCAACGGCTTTACCCTTGTCCTGGCCTCGACCATCCTGTTCTTCAAGCTGCGCCACGGATAATCGGAGCTTCCAGTTCTATCCCATTGCCGCGATGCTTTTGCGGAACCTGATTGCGCTGAAGGCGAAGAACAGGGCGGCGATCACGAAGACGATCAGGAATTCCTGCCAGACGACATCAATCCCGGCATCGCGATACAGGATCGCCTGTGCAAAGCTGACAAAGTGGCTGGACGGGACGAATTGCATGATGTTCTGAAGCGTTTCAGGCATGCTTTCAAGCGGCGTATTCCCGCCTGACAACATCCGCATCGGCAATACGACAAGGATGAAGAGAAGCCCGAATTGCGGCATTGATTTCGTCATGGTCGCAAGGAAAATGCCAAGGGCGGTGGCAAAAAACAGATACAGCATGGTTCCGGCAAAGAACAGCAGCTTGGAACCGATGATCGGCACGCCAAGCATCAGTTCGACGACAAAGAACAGCGATACCGCACTGGCGATCAGGATCACAAGACCGTTGGCCCAGACCTTTGCCAACATGATTTCAAACGGATCAAGCGGCATCACCAGCAGATGTTCAATCGTGCCATGTTCGCGTTCACGTATAAGCGCCGCCCCCGAGAGGATGATCGAGAGCATTGTGATGTTGTTGATGATCTCCATCGCGCTGGTGAACCATGAACTGGTGGCGTTTTCGTTATAGGCATAACGTGTCACAAGTGTCGCCGGTGGTTCGTGATTTGCCGCGACATAGGCTGAAACCCCGCCCATGAAGGTCCGGACTTCCTGGGCGATGATATTGCTGACATAGCCTTGGCCGATCCCGGCCTGCATCATGGCGGTGGCATCGATGTTAAGCTGAATTTCCGGTTGATGACCGGCAATCAGATTCTTTTCAAAATCGGGCGGGATCACCAGAACAAAGGTGTATTCGCCGCCATCCATGGCCGCGTCAATGTCACCTTCGCTGATTTCCCCGGGTATCTTGAAAAATGGTTGCAGAAACGCATCGCCGATCTGGCGCGACAATTTGGATTTATCCAGATCGGCAATCGCGATCGATGCGTTTTTAAGGTCATGGGAAAAACCGGTGGCGGCATTGTAAATCGCAAATGAAAACGCCCAGCAGATCAGGATCAGCAACACGACATCGCGACGGAGGCTGAAAAGCTCCTTGATGCCGAGGCGATAGATATTTTCAATCCGTTTGCCATACATCGCGGTCATGCCTCCTGCTTTTTAAGCAGAAGCATCGAAAGTACGGTCAATGCCGGGAAGAAAATCACCAGCGTCAGGATTTGGGGATAAAGTTCGGCAAAGCCAAGCGCCTTGGTAAAGACCCCGACACTGATCGACATGAAATGCGATGTCGGCATGATGGTCGAAAGCACGGCGGGCGCGCCTTCAAGCGAGGATATCGGCTGCATCATTCCAGAAAACATCACTGATGGCACCATCGTCGCAATCGCGGTTCCAAACAGGGCGGCGATCTGGGTCTTGGTAAAGGAGGAAATCAAAAGCCCCAAACCGGTTGTGGCAAAAACAAACAGGAAGGCTCCGACAATAAGGGTAAGCGGATTGCCCCGCATCGGGACTTCGAACCAGAACAGCGCCATCGCCACCATCAGAACGAAATTGATCAGCCCCAACCCGACATAGGGCAATTGTTTGCCAATCAGGAATTCGATCCGCGTGACCGGCGTGACGTAAAGGTTGGTGATCGATCCCAGTTCCTTCTCGCGTACCACGCCGACCGCCATCAGAACGGCGGGGATAAACATCAGCAGCAGCGCAATCACGGATGGCACCATGGCATAGATGCTTTTGAAATCCTGATTATAGCGATAGCGTGTCTCAATGCTTACCGGCAGAGTTTGCGCGGGCAAACCTGTGTTGCGCATGCTGCGTTCGTTCAGATATTTGCTGTGAATGCCTTCGACATAGCCATGGATGGTTTCGGCGCGAAACGGCATGGTGCCATCGATGGTTGCGGCGACTTCGGGGCTGCGTCCGGCTTCAAGGTCACGGCCAAATCCCGGCGGGATTTCAATTGCCAGCGTGATATCGCCCGACAGCAACCGTTGTTCGAGTTCGTCATTGCTGTTTAACGGTGGCTGTTCGCTGAAATATCGCGACCCTGCAAGGTTTTCAAGATAGGTGCGACTGGTTTCCGTCCTGTCGCGGTCCAGTGCGGCATATGTCAGGTTTTCAACGTCAAAGGTAATGCCAAGCCCGAAAACCGGCATCAGAATCGCCGTACCCAGCAAGGCAAACATCAACCGGATCGGATCGCGGATCAGTTCCATGGTTTCGCGCAGTGAATAGGCCCACAAACGGCGCAAACTGAAAATTGATGCCTTGGCCGGTTTCCATTTCATCGCACCGGTTTCATCTTCCCCGTTCATGGCCGATGTATCCGGGGCAGGGGCGTTGTCATCAATGCCGCTAGCTTCTTCCAGATGGCTGATGAAGGCTTCTTCAAGCGTTTCGCAACCGCGTTTCTGCGTGATTTCATCCGGGGTGTCGCTAATCAATACCTTGCCCGCATGCATCAGCGATATGCGATCACAGCGTTCCGCCTCGTTCATGAAATGGGTAGAGATAAAAATCGTCACCCCCTGATCGCGCGAAAGCTCGACCAGCAATTGCCAGAACGCGTCACGTGCCACCGGATCGACGCCCGATGTCGGTTCGTCCAGTATCAGGATTTCCGGGCTGTGAATGATGGCAACCGCAAGCGATAAACGTTGCCGCACGCCAAGCGGCAGGCTTTCAGCCATGTCATCGTGATATTCGGTCAGGCCGAACCGTTCGGAGAGCTCGTCAATCCGCGGCTTTATCCGATCTGACGGCAGATGAAACAGCCGCGCGTGAAGTTCCAGGTTCTGATAGACGCTCAGCTCGGCATAAAGCGAAAAGGCCTGGCTCATATAGCCGACCCGTTTGCGAAGTTCGGTATCCTGCCCATCGACCGGTTTGCCGAAAAGCTCTGCCGTGCCTTCGGTCGCGGGCAAAAGCCCGGTCAGCATCTTCATGGTTGTCGTCTTGCCGCACCCGTTCGAGCCGAGAAACCCGAAAATCTCGCCCTTTTCGATGCGGAAACTGACATTATCGACGGCGGTAAAATCGCCAAACCGCATGGTCAGGCCGTCCGCGACGATGGCCGGAACATCGCCATGTGTGGTGCGCGGCGGAATGACAAGGTCCTTATGGCCCTTGCGTTCTTCTTCGGGCAGCAGTCTTACAAACGCGGTCTCAAGGTTATCGGCCCCGGTGCGCTCCAAAATCTCGTCCGCTGTGCCGCTTGCCAGCACCTTGCCGTCATTCATCGCAATCAGTTGGTCGAAACGGGCGGCTTCATCCATATAGGCGGTTGCGACCAGCACGGTCATGCCGCTTTGGGTTTTGCGGATCTGGTCGATCAGTTCCCAGAACTGTCGACGTGACAGGGGATCGACGCCGGTTGTCGGTTCGTCCAGTATCAATATTTCCGGATCATGGATCAGGGCACAACACAGGCCAAGCTTCTGCTTCATCCCGCCGGAAAGCTTGCCGGCTGCGCGCTCGGTAAAGGGTTCAAGCCCGGTCGCCTTTACCAGCTTTTCAATCCGGTCATTGCGTTCGCGCGCCGACTGGCCAAACAAACGGCCAAAGAATTCAAGGTTCTCGCGGATCGTCAGGTCCATATAAAGGTTCTTGCCCAGCCCCTGGGGCATATAGGCGATTTTGGGCAGAACGCTGTTTCGGTGGCGCGTGTCGTCCATCGGCCCGCCCAGCGTCTCGACCACGCCATCCTGCAATTTGCGCGCACCCGATATCAGGGCAAGGGCGGTGGATTTACCAACACCATCGGGCCCGATAAAGCCGATGGTCCGACCTGTGGGGATATCGAGGCTGATATCGTCAAGCGCATGAACATGGCCGTATCGGTGGCGGACATGGTCCAGCCGCGCGGCAAGATTTGCGCCATTTGCAGGAGCATTACTCATTCCTGAAGGCTCTGGTTCAGTGTCGCGTCATCGGGAACATTGGGGGTAAAGCGTTCCGGCCAGTTTTTATGATCGGCCAGCATGACATAGGCCTCGCCGGGCAGGCCGGTTTTGACCCGTTTGCTATGTTCTTCAAGCAATTCGCGCGCGATGCGGATTTTTATCCGGAACATCAGCTTGTCGCGTTCGCTTCTGGTTTCGACCTCGCGCGGGGTGAATTGCGCATCATCGGCAACGAATGACACATAGGCCGGGATCACAAAATTCGGTGCGGCATCCAGAACAATGCGCGCCTCGTTGCCGACAAAGGCCAAACCGGCCTGCCGGGTCGGCAGGAAGATCGTCATGTAAACATCGGTGAGGTCCAGAACCGTTACCACCGGGTCGCCACCCGCAAGAACTTCGCCGGGTTCGGCAAGACGATATTGCACCCGCCCGCCGCGCGGTGCCTTAAGCACGGAATCATTGATCTGCACCTGAATGCGGTCAAGTTCGGCCTGGGCGGCTTCGACATTACGTTCGCTGCTTGTCAGGCGCGATTTTGCCGCCGCAAGGGCGGCCTCGGCCACGTCGCGTTCCGATTTGCGCTGATCGACCTGTTCACGGGCGATATTGTTGTTTTTGACAAGCTCGTTGGCGCGTTCAAGCTGTCGCTGCGCGAGGGAAAGCTGGCTTTCTTTCTGAGCGATATCGGCCTTGGCTTCGAAAATGCCTTGTTGCGCACTGGCAACTTCGGCGCGGGCCTTGGCAAGGCTGGCCTGAAGTTCGGCCGTATCCATCCGCGCCAGAACCTGACCGGCTTGCACCACGTCGCCCTCATCGACCAGAACCTCGTCGACCCGGCCGGCATATTTGGTTGCCACCCGGACTTCCTCGGCCTCGATCCGGCCATTGCCGCTGGCGATGAATTCGGGAAGGGTTTCCTGATTTTGCTGCCAGTAATAGTAACCGCCCCCGGCAATCGCAATGATCACGACAAGGATCGCCAAAGGCACGCGCAGTTTGCTCATTCCGCCCTCCAAGACAGGATTGCCGGGTTTGTGGCCACGGATGTGCCATCGGCATATAGGGGTTATCGCAAGCAGGTTATAGCTTTAACGCGATAAAGTCTGGAATGATCCTGACCTGAACGGCAAGGTAAATCTTTGATCTTACGCAATTTAGAAAAGTATCAGGAAGGTCGCGAAAGGTATTGTGATCCAACGCGCTTAGATATCGATATCGGCCCAGATCAGGTGATGATCCGATGCTGCCTGATGTTTCCTGATCAGGTCGGGATAGGTTTCCCAACGCGGCGGGCGTGATCCTGGCCAGATGCCCTTGCGGTAAATGCCGCCCTTGGTGACGCGGTCAAACAGGGCAGGCGATAACAAAAGATAATCGATTTTATCATCATCATTGCCAAGGCCATGCGTGCCGGTCCCGCGGTCGCCATTCCCGGCATTGAATTCGAACTCGGTAAAGCTCGGGTGGGCCGACACATCCCGAAGGGCCGTACCATGCAGCAACGGATCAAGTTCGGGACTGTCGGGGGTATCGTTAAGATCGCCCAGAACCACGATATTTTCGAACCCCTCGGCGATCAGACGATTGTAATAGGCGGCAACCGCCAATGATTGCGCCAGTCGCTTGGCGCGGCTTGCCGGGTCATTGCCGCCATATTTGCTTTTGAAATGGTTGGGCAGAACCATGATCTGCGCGCCCGATGGTGTGATGATTTCATATTCCGGGCAATCGCGGCTGAAAATCGGGGCTCCGTCGGGTTTCAGGTCATCGACGTGGCTGCGCATTTCGCCAATCGGGTAACCTTCGTGGGTAGCAAGGCCGACATCAATGCCGCGCCCGTCATTGCCATCAATGATCATCATATGGCGATAGGGCACCGGCAAAACGCCCTTTTCGCGCATGAAATCCTGAAACGCCAACAATACCGGGCGGCTTTCGATCTCGACCAGTGCCAGAACATCCGCCCCGATATCGCCGATCATGCGTGCGGTGTTTAACATTGCCGCTTCGTCTACCGACCCCATGCGAAGTTCACACCAGCCAACCCAATCATCGCGGCCATCGGCCTTGATATAGGGCTGTTTTGGCGGGCGCGGGCGTGAAATCAGCTGGCCACGGATTTTGCGAATGCGGGTAAAGGGGCCTTCGTCGCCGCGCAACATGCCCAGTTTTGTTATCAACGTTAACATCTGTGCCTTGTCGGCATCGCTGTAAACCAGCTTTTCGAACAGCTTGTTCAGTTCTGCATGGGCATCCAGCACATCGCGATGGGCTTCGGGGTTTTCATCGTTAAAGACTTTTGCCCGGTCAAACAGGTTTTCGACGTTAAACGCAGCAATCCGCATGACGTGCCCCGATGCTCATGTCGCCGTGGCGTGGTGAAGGATGAAATTCTACCACAGGTATTATGCGGGCATGGCGTCAAATATGAAGTGTCATGTTTGTGACGATATCGGGAAGGACGGACGATTTAGTCCCCATATGGGGATGTTTTGAAATCCCGACCCGCCATAGGGTCCTGCATGTAACGGGCGATCGGTTGTGTGGAGCACTGCGGGATCGCGTCCTGCTTCATCGGGAAGGCTTTGCAAATATGAACAACGTTAACCCCTTCAAACCGACCGTCGTTTTTGTCGATGATGACGAAAATCTGCTGCGTGGCGTTGCGCGTGCCCTGGGGCAGCGTTACAACGTGGTTTCCTTCTCCGATCCGGTCGAGGCTCTTTCATGGCTTCGCGATAATCATCGAAAAGTTGACGTGATTGTTTCGGATCTGGCCATGCCGGGCTTTTCCGGCATGCGGTTGTTACGCGAAATGGTCGGTATTGCGCCGAATATCCCGCGTGTTCTGCTATCGGGGCATCTTGATAATTCTGCAATGAACAAGGCCATCAACACGGCTTTTGTATCGTGCATATTATCCAAGCCCGCATCGATTGAACTGATCCGCAAATCCATCGAACAGGCGCTGAGTTCGCGTGCGATTGATCTGGCCGGGACCCTGATTACACCGGGGCTGGTCATGCGGGCGATCAAAAATAACGGTTATTCGATTGTCTTTCAGCCGCGCATCGAGACAAAGACCGGCCTGGCCTGCGGGCTTGAAGTCCTGATCCGTTTTCCGAACCTTCAGAAACGTTTCCTTCTTGAGGAAATCATTCTGGCCTGCGAAGGGCATCCGGCCATCAACCTGCTGACCACAGCGGTGATGAATGAAGTGCGCAGGCAGGCCAAGGATATCCGGTCCCGGTTCGATTTTTCGCCGACCGTCTCGATCAACTGTTCGCCCTATTCCATTCGCAATAATTGCTTTCTCGAAGAAATCCTTCATTTCCGAAGCGACATGCTGCTTCGCGATATCAGGATCGAAGTCGAAATCACCGAACATAGCGACATCGTCAAAGATCCGGCATTTCTTGCCAATGCCAAAATGCTTAAAAACCGGGGTGTTGCGATTTACATTGATGACTTCGGCTCGGGCAGCAATTCGGTGGAGCTTCTGGAAACCGGTGTTTTCGCCGGGGTCAAGATTGATCGCGAATTCATCGCAACAGCAAACGGGGATTGTCTCAAATCATCATTTGCCGCGTGGGTTGTGAAAGCTTCGCATGATCTGGGCCTGCGCGTTGTCGCCGAAGGTGTCGAAGACGCCAATGTCGCGCAAAGGATGCAGGCGCTTGGGGTTGAAGAAATGCAGGGCTTCTTTTTCGCAAGGCCGGCAGCGCTTGATAAAATACCGACCGGTGCTTTTGCCCTTTGCTGAAAGCTGTTTTACCTTTGAACGGCTAAGCCTGATTCTTACATCTTCAGATCAAATACAATCAGCCCGGAAATCTCGCCATCGGCGGCTTTGACCAGCTCGGCACCCAGCGCCTGATGTGTCGGATGCGCAAGATAGGCATCGCGCGCCCTGGCATCGTCAAAATCGATGCAGAAACCGTTCGTGAAACCCTGTTCGAGTTTTTCCGGGCTGACCGATACGCCGCCATCAAATCCGCGCATCCCTGCGATCTGGTTGCCAAGTTCTGCCAGTGCATCAAACAGGCTGGTGATCGCCGCCTCGTCAATACCGGGTTTGAATTTGATCAGGACGATATGACGGATCATGGCGGGGCCTTTCACTTGGCTGCGGAAACGCTTGATTGAACCGGTATATCGCGTTGGGTGTCAATAGAGGGGATCAGACTATTATGCGTAATGGCATAATGGCTTATCCAAAAGTTTTGGTTGAAATAATGTGACATACCGCACTTCCGTAAATTTTTCCTCTTGAAATATAGCATTAAATACATACTTTAGGATAGGTTTGGTTGCGTGGTATAGGTGTTTTTCCCTTGCGCAGTCGTAATCGGGTGAAAAGGGGATAGGTGGAATGGCTTTCAATATTTTCGGGAACAATGGATCTTCACAAGGACAGCAGATCTATGAGGCCCTTGGCAGATCGATGGCGGTGATCGAATTTTCGCTGGATGGCAAAATCCTGACGGCCAATGCCAATTTCCTTTCGACGATGGGCTATGAGCTTGGCGATATCGTCGGCAAGCAGCATGCGATTTTCGTCACAGCCGATTACGCAAAAAGCCCGGAATACAAGCAATTCTGGAAAACCCTTTCGGATGGAAAATTCGTAGCCGATGCATTCCAGCGTGTGTGCAAGGACGGGGATATAGTCTGGCTTGAAGCGACCTATAACCCGATCCTGAATGCCGCAGGAAAGCCGGTAAAGGTCATCAAGTTTGCGACCGATATCACCGCACGACGCAAAGAACGTGCGCTTAACGAGGGCGTTCTGACCGCGATTGACCGATCCCAGGCGATGATCGAATTTGATCTGACGGGCAAAATCCTTAAGGCCAACGCCAACTTCCTGAAAACCATGGGCTATTCCGAAGGGGAGGTTGTCGGCAAGCATCACAGCATGTTTGTCGCCCCGGGCTATGCCCAATCAACCGAGTACAAGGATTTTTGGGCCAGCCTGCGCCGGGGTGATGTGCAGGCCGCACAGTTCAAGCGGATTGCAAAAGGCGGCAGGGAAGTCTGGCTTGAGGCGACCTATAATCCGATTTTTGATCAGAATGGCAAACCTGAGCGGGTGATCAAGCTCGCTACCGATATTACCGAGCAGGTGCAGCTTCTGATCGACCTGAAAGCGATGATTGACAACAATTTCACCGAAATTGACAGCAATATCGCAAGTCTTGACGAGGCCGCCCTGAGCGGCACATCCGCCGCGGCGCAAAGCTCCAACTCGGTCCAGACCGTTGCCGCCAGTGCGGAGGAACTGTCCGCCTCGATCGCGGAAATCTCGCGCAGCATGGCGCAAAGCCGCGATGAAACCGAACGTGCGTTCTCGCAAACCGTCAACGCCAACCAGTCGACCCAGAAAATGGCCGATGTGGTTGCCGCGATGACCGGCATTGTTGAAGTCATTCAGGGCATTGCCGGGCAGATCAACCTGCTGGCGCTTAACGCAACCATTGAATCGGCACGTGCGGGCGAGGCTGGCAAAGGCTTTGCCGTGGTCGCCAACGAGGTCAAAAACCTTGCCAATCAGGCGGCCAAGGCCACCGATCAGATTTCAGCCGAAATCAGCGGTGTGCAGGAAATTTCAAACGAGGTTGTCAGCTCGCTTGAAACCATTCGTGGTTCCATCGAAACGGCGCGCGATAGTGTGACCAATATTTCGTCCTCGGTCGAAGAACAGAGTGCAGTGACCGAAAGCGTGTCGCAAAACATGCAGACAATGGCCGTATCGGTCGATGAGCTTGTCCGGCGGCTTGACGAAATCCGCACGATTTCAAGCGGGGTTGGCGGATCGGTCAAACGCACCCGCGAAGCCGCCGAAGTCCTGACGCGCTAGGTCCGACGATATCCGATACGATAAAAGCCCGGCTGGTTAAGCGATTAGCCGGGCTTTTGTCTTTTTTGGCGGGGTGAGGAGGGGGCGATTAGCGGCCCGACAATGCGCCTTCAATCGATTTGGCGATGATCGACAGGCCAAGGTCGAGCTCCGCGTCGCTAATCGTCAGCGGCGGGGCAATGCGGAACACACCGCCCATGCCGGGCAGCTTGACGATATTCATGCTAAGCCCGTTTTTGAACGCCTCGGTCGCAATCGCGGCCCCCAGATCATGATCGGGTTCCCGGAACTGGCCATCCGCGCCACGTTTGACGATCTCCACACCCAGCATAAGCCCCCGCCCGCGCACATCGCCGACGCAATCATACCGGTCTTTGAGCCTTGATAATCCATCAAACAGCTTCTGACCCGATGTCCGGGCGCGGTCGACAAGTTTCTCGTCGCGTACTACGTCAAGCACGGTCACACCGACCGCGGCGGGCAGGGGATCGGACACATGGGTGGTGTAAAACAGGAAGCCCTTTTCATGGGCGGCATCCTCGATTTCAGCCGTGGTCATGACAGCCGCCAGTGGCAGGCCAGCACCGATGGTTTTGGACAGGGTCATGATATCGGGTGTCACGCCATCGCGTTCAAAGGCGAACATATCGCCGGTGCGGCCCACGCCCGTCTGGGCCTCGTCCAGGATCAGCAACATGCCGCGTTCAACGCATTTCTGTTTAAGCGCGGCCAGATATCCCTTGGGCAGCGGCAACATGCCGCCCGATGACAGGATCGGTTCGGCAATAAAGGCGGCAAGATTGCCGGTCGACTGGCTATCGACCAGATTAAACGCATCATCAAGCTCCGTCTGCCAGTCAAGCGACCCGTCGGCATGTTTGAAGCGCGGGCGAAAGGCATTGGGGGCGGGAATGGCGAATGATCCGACGGCCGCCGGGCCATATCCCTTGCGCCCGGCACTATAGGTTGCCGATGCGGCAACGCCGGTCATCCCGTGCCAGCTTTTGGAAAAGGCGACGATTTCATGCTTGCCGGTGACAAGCTTTGCCATGCGGATCGCGGCCTCGTTGGACTCTGCCCCGGTGGAGAGCAACAAAACCCGATCCAGCCCCGGTGCCAGTTCCGCCAGACGTTCGGCCAATGTCACCACCGGGCGGGACAGCATGCCGCTAAACAGATGGGCGACTTTTTCGACCTGGCTTTGCACGGTTTCGACGATTTTCGGGTGTCCGTGACCCAAAAGGGCGCTCATCTGCCCGGATGTGAAATCCAGTATGGGGCGATCATCGGCATCATAAACGAAGGATCCTTTGGCGCGTTCGATGATGGCGGGTTCAAACGTGCCGCCATAGCGGATCAGGTGTTTTTGGGCGGCGTCCCAGAATTTCGGATCGGCGTTGCGTGACATGGTGGGCTCCCTGCAAGCATGTGTCTTTGGCTGATCCTGATGGTATCTGCTGGCAGGCAACCCGTAAAATTGATAGTTATGGCATTCTGGTATTGGAAAAATTGATATGGTGCTGGTGCGGCCATGCAAACCCTGCTTGATCTCAAACTCCTTGCGACCTTTGTGCGGGCCGCTCATTCCGGCACGCTCAGTGCCACGGCCATTCAGGTGGGCCGCACGCAATCAACCGTGACGATGCAGATCCAGCGTCTTGAAGAAATGCTGGGCCAAAGCCTGTTTCACCGAAGCGGCAGCGGCGTCAGCCTGACCGGGGCGGGGGAGCGGTTTCTGGGCTATGCCGAACGGATTTTGCGCCTGCATGACGAGGCGGTTTCGGCCTTTTCCGACAAGGGTTTGCATGGCTCGATGGTGTTTGGCTGCCCGGAGGATTACCTGATCACGTTTTTCCCGGCTTTGCTTAAAAGCTTTGGCACCATCCACCCGGATGTCGAGATCAAGGTGGTATCGGCCCCAAGTCCGGAATTGACCCGCCTGCTGCATGCCAGCCAGATCGATATGGCCATCACCTCGACCCCGGAAATCCATGACCGGCACAAGATCGTGCGTACCGAACAGCTCGCGTGGGTCGGAAGCAAACCGACGTTGGAACTCCACGATTTCCCCGATGGCGCCATCCCGCTTGCGATGCCGGCTTCGAACGCCATGGATCACAAGGCGGCCTGCGATGCGATGGATGAGGCGGGGATGCGCTATAAAATATCCTATGCCAGCAACAGCCTGACCGGCCTGATCGCGGTGGCACGCTCTGGCCTTGCGATCAGCGTGATGATGCAAAAAGCCGTCCCGGCGGACCTTTACATCCTCAAATCCCCAATGCCCGCCTTGCCGCAATTGGGTTTGCAGGTTGTGACGTCAAGCACTGCGCGTAGCCCTGCAATTAGTGCGTTTGGAGATCATATCCGGAATTTGCTGCCGTTTTTATGAGTGCGGTGCTTTACCGATTGCGGGTTGCCAAATAGCTAGCAACGGGAGCGGTCATGTTTCGTCATTCCAATCACTAAGGAGAGAGCGTTTTAGTAAACGTTGTAGTGTCTGATTGTAGTACGGTTGGGATCAAAGGATCATAATTTGTTTAGTGGTTAAGGAGGAAGCAGTGGAATGCTTTAGAATTGATGAGAGCGGATATACGGGGTTCGATCTTTTCAATGAAGACCAACGTTTTCAAGGTGCTACTGCCATAGCAATAACTAATGAGGAAGCGAACCGACTTATTAAAGAGTACTTTCCAAGGCTGCAAGCGCCAGAGCTAAAATATCGAACACTATCTCGCCGAGTTAGTAATCATGAACGAATGCTTGGTTTGCAACGTGATTTGCTGAGAAATTATAAATGCGTCACCTACGTATGTGACAAGAGATATTTATTATTGCTCTTTTTCCTAGATTATGCGGTCGAACCATTTTACTACGAGCGAGGTTTTGATTTTTATAAGAATGGACAGAACTATGCGATGGCGTCGCTTTTGTCCGTAATAGGGCCGACTCTCTTAGGAAAAGAGGCTTTCTACAAGCTACTTGCGTCGTTCCAGCATGCAGTTAAGGAGAAAACACCATCAGCTCTGAAAACTCTTGTCGTGGCTGCCAAGGCGACGAACTGGTGGGAGTTTCCGGAGGCTATGGGACCTTTGGCACAGTATGAGGCACCAGAATGCTTAGCTGCTATCGCGACGCCCGGCGTTGATACTGATGCTGCTCTTGTAGTGTTGCAATCGCTCATTAGTAGAATGGAAGTTATGTCCGATGGACCCTATCGGGTGGAGCATGACCAATCCAATAATCTGCTGAAATACCATGATTTACTTCAACGCTTTATCGATCACGACAAGAAAGTAGAGTTTTATCAAACTGAAATTGCCAATGTTCAGTTTCCTTTGAAACTTTCTGAAGTTGTCCAGGTTGACTCTAGGACAAGCCCAGCTGTTCAATTAGCAGACGTGATGATTGGCTCAGCTATAGATGCAGCGAACACTTTAGCAGGTATACGTTCCTCTTGTGGTGATCCAGAAGCTATAATGTCTCTATATTCGGAAAACCAATTCATACATATGACGCCATCGATAGATTTCGAAGAGCAGCGGCGTTTTAGAGAAGGTGGAGAAACAGCCAAACTTATCGACTATTTTTCCAAACATTTTTATTCTCCTCCGTGAAATGGTTCTTGATAAAATTTTAGCCCGCAAGCGCACTGTACAAAGGTATCGATAAAATGCTTCTCCCTTGTCTCGTGGGGATCAAGTGATATATAGATAGTATCTCATTTGATTTTCACGGAGGGTCCGATGCCTTCTGCTGTTGCGGATATCAAGGCCACCAATGATAGCGGCGCTACCTTCTGGAAGGCGGTCGGTATTCCAGCACGTGGGCCGGAGCTGCATGAAGCGTTGCAGCAGGGTATTCCTTACGCGACCTATGGCAAGCTGGCGTCTGCTGCGGGGTTGGATCGCAAGGAACTGGCAAAATATGTCGTTATTCCGATGGCGACCCTGCAACGCCGGGCGAAACTTGGCCGGTTCAAGGTTGATGAAAGCGACAAGCTGTATCGCTTTGCCGAAGTGTTGAGTGCGGCCACCGATTTGTTTGAAGGTGACCGGGATCAGGCGCGCGACTGGCTTTTGAGCCCTGTTCAGGGGCTTGGCGGGGCGCGTCCGGCGGAAATGATTGCGACATCGGCGGGGACCGATGCTGTGCTTGATCTGATCGGGCGGCTGGAACATGGCGTCTTTGCATGAGTGGCATTGCGGCCTATCGTCTGGTCAAGCAGAAATGGAAATCATCTGCCTTTGATGGCGAAGGGGCGCGGCTTTATGGCGGGCGCTGGAACAGCCGGGGAAAATCGGCGATTTATCTGGCCGGATCGCAGTCGCTTGCGATGCTTGAAATCATGGTCCATCTGAACGATTATCGGCTGCTTTCAAGCTATGCGATGTTTGAACTGCGCATTCCTGCCGCCGAAATTGCCGACTTGCCACAAGATCGCATCCCGCCCGACTGGCGCGCCGAACCGGCCCCGCCATCGACCGCCGAAATCGGCGATGCGTGGCTTGATGAGGGGGCTGGTCTGGCACTTGCCGTGCCCAGCGTTGTGATTCCGGGGGAGCGGAATTATCTGCTGAACCCGAAACACCCGTTATTTTCCAGCATGGTCAAAAACGCGACCGAACTTGATTTCACGCCAGATCCGCGACTATAGCAAACTGGGCGAGTACGGTTTCTCAGACCAACTCCGCCAGATACTCCACCGGATGCTTGGGCTTCGCCCCTTCAAAGCGCGCGACCTGACAGCGGCAGGAATAGCCGGTGACGAGCATGTTATCCAAGCCCGTCTGATCGACTTTCTTTTTCCAGCTTTGGTCATAAAGGGCGCGGGATGTTTCCTGATGGCGGGTTTCGTGGCCGTAAACGCCAGCCATGCCGCAACATCCGGTTTTCTCGGTCGCGAGTTTGATGCCGAAGGCTTCGAAAATCTTTTGCCATTTGACGCCGACATCGGGGATTGATGTTTTTTCCGTGCAATGCGGGAAGAGCGTTGCCGGGGCCGTAATCCCTTCATTTCCGCTACTTGCGGGCAGGGCGAGGCGGTTTTCCGCGATCTCGGCGGCCAGCCATTCATGGAATAGATGCACGCGGTAATCCGGGCGATCCATACCAAGGCGCTGGGCATATTCCTGCCGATAGGTCAGCGTCACGCTGGCCTCAATCCCGATCAGGGGCACACCGGTTTTCGCCAGTCGGCCATAGACGATATCGTTTTGTCTGGCCTGATAGTCAAAGCGTTTGAGGAAGCCCTTTACGTGCAAGGCCTTGCCATTCGGGCGATAGGGCGGCACGAAAACGCGGTAGCCAAGCTTTTGCAGAAGATCGATATGGGCGATGAAGACGTCGATGTCATAGTGGCTGGTGAAGCAATCCTGCAAAAGCACCACGGATTTGGCGCGATCCGCATCTGATAATGCTTCAAGATCGGCCAGTTTGAACGGGCCAATGCCGCGTTTGCGCAGGGCCGAACGCACGCTTTGGCGGCTGAGTTTCGGCAGGTCGGTCAGGCCGATCAGGCTTTTGAAAATCCATGGCAGCGGCGGGATGGACTGCAAGGCATTGAAAAGCAACGGGGCCTTTGCCATCAGGGGGGCGATGCTTTCAAGCTGCGCGATCACGTAATCCTTCACCGGCCGTTTGTAGCGGGTGTGATAGGCCTCCAGAAACCGTGATTTCATTTCCGGAATATCGACCTTGACCGGGCATTGCCCCGCACAGGCCTTGCACGACAGGCAACCGGCCATGGCATCGTAAACATCGTGCGAGAAATCCCGCGCATTGATCACGGCAAGATCCTGATTGCGCGGGTCGGTGCCGACCGAAAGCTGCCGGATCCATTCACGGACCAGTCCCGCCCGGCCCTTGGGGGAGTGAACGCGGTCGCGCGTGACCTTGTAGGACGGGCACATCGCATCCATCAGGTCCCAGTTAAAGCAGGCCCCGTTGCCGTTGCAGCGCGTCGCGTTGAGATATTCATCGCGCAGCCTGTCTTCGATCTGGCGGTCAAGCTGGCCACGCATCGGGGCCGCGTCAATCGCGGTGATCGGGGTGTTTTTCGAATAGGGGGATGCGATCTTGCCGGGGTTTAATTGTCCTTCCGGATCAAAGGCTTCCTTGATGCGCTTGAGCACATCATAAAGCTCCGGCCCGAAATAGGTCGGCGAATATTCGCCGCGAAAACCCTTGCCATGTTCGCCCCAGATCAGGCCGTTATATTTCCTGGTCAGATCAACGACCCTGTCCGACACACGGCGCAGGCGGGCTTCGTCCTGCTCGTCGCACATATCAAGCAACGGGCGGACATGCAGACAGCCGACATCGACATGGCCAAACATGCCGTAATCAAGACCTTCGGCATCGAGCAAAGCGCGGAATTCCGCGATAAAATCGGCAAGGTTTTCCGGCGGGACGGCGGTATCTTCGACAAAGGGGGTGGCGCGGCGTTTGCCCTCCAGATTGCCAAGCAGGCCCACCGATTTCGCCCGGATTGACCAGATGGCGGCGATTTGGGTGGGGTCGGTTGCCTGCACAAAGCCGATGGGGGCATAATCGGCATCCGGGTTGGCCTCAAGATAGGCGCGCAGTTCGGCCTGTTTGGCCGCGACGTCTTCGGGGGTTTCGCCAATGAATTCAACGACATTGAAGCCGCGTGTCGGCACAGTACTATCCTCGGTCCCCAGCAATTTACCCAGCAGATGCCAGCTTTCATCCTGCTTTGCCAGTTCCATGACCTTGTCATCGATGCTTTCAATCGCGACCGGGTCAAACTGCACAAGAGTGCCGACATGGCGTAGCGCACTGTCGAAGCTGTCATAGCGCACCACCGTGACCGTCTTGTGCTTTGGCAGGGGAATGACACGCAGCGTGATTTCCTTGACCATACCGAGGCTGCCCTCCGCCCCGGCGATCAGGAAGCTTAAATTCATATCCCCTTGATCGGAAACGGCTTCCTTGAGGTTATAGCCCGTAAGCCCGCGGTTCATTTCCGGGAAAATCGCGTTGATCTGATCGCGACGCGGCATGATTTCATCATGGATTTTGCGGTAAAGCCGACCGGTCCGATCCTCGCGAGCCATGATTTCGGCGGCGTCCGTGGCACTCATCGCGTGGGTGTGGAAATCGGTGCCGTCGATCAGAACCGTGGTCATGTCATTGATATAATGGCTTGTTTTGCCATAAATCCGCGATCCCTTGCCGGAGCTATCGGACCCGATCATGCCGCCGATGGTCGCCCGGCTGGCGGTGGATACGGCGGGCGGGAAGAAGAAACCGTGCGGTTTGAGCCAAGCATTCAGCTGATCAAGGACCACGCCCGGTTCGACATGAACCAGACCCTTTTCGGCATCAAAACCCAGTATGTTATTGAGATGCTTGGATGTATCAAGGGTGATGGTATTGTTGAGAGACTGGCCATTGGTGCCGGTGCCACCACCACGGGGGGTGATTTTGACCTCGCTAAATTCCTCGCGCCCGGCCAGTTCCATCACAACGTTGATATCATTGCGGTTTCTGGGCTGCAGGACAGCGGTCGGCATCACCTGATAGACGCTGTTATCGGTGGCATTGATCAGGCGGGACGGGAAATCGGCATGGATTTCACCGGCAAATTTGCCTTCTTTTTCAAGGGCTTTGAGGAAACCGAGTGTGAGACTGTCAAGCGAGCGGTCCGGGGTCAGGACCGGCAGACGGTTGAAGCGCGAAAAGCTGCGGGGGGCGGGTTTTGGCGCGGGTGTCGGCTTGGCGATTGGGGCGGGCGCGGTCATGATGTCTCTCTGGGCTTTTTTGCGGCGCGGGCGGCGTTATTTTTCCCATTTGACAGGAGGCCGATTAAATAGACAAATTTAAAATTCCGAACGATTATTCATTTTTAGTGAATAATCGAATTTTTCGACCCGGTCGGCGACCCCGTGCCGACCGTGCCGAAGGGACAAAAAAGGGCTCCGGCGTCGGTTTTATTAAAGTCGTATCATATGAGTATAATGAATTTAGTATAAATTATACTATCGCTTTGGCGCGCAAATGGTCCCGATCCATCAGGAAAACGGCGGTGTTCAGGGCTTTGAGGCACCGCCGTTACCGGAAATTATAAAGGTCTTATCATATGATTTTTGTTGATGCTGTCTGAGCCACATTTCCGCCCCGGTATTCGCCTGGGTCACGCCAATACCGGTTCCGGCGTATCGGCCCGCACCGATTCATCGTGCATCAGCGACAGGATGGTCTTTTTGTAATGCATGAATTCGGACGAGGTCAGGGCATCGATGCTGCGCGGGCGGGGAATGTCGATGGTGAGCGACTTTTTGATCTTGCCGGGACGTGCGGTCATGACATGGACCTCGTCGCCCAGGAAGATCGCCTCGTCAATGTCATGGGTGATGAACAGCACGGTTTTGCGGCGGCTTTGCCAGACATCAAGCAGTAGTTCCTGCATCAGCTGGCGGGTCTGGCTATCGAGCGCGCCAAACGGTTCATCCATCAGAAGAATGCGCGGGTCATTGGCAAGGGCACGGGCCAGTGCGACACGCTGGCGCATCCCGCCCGAAAGTTCCTTGGGATATGATCCCTCAAACCCGGTCAGGTGAACCGCCCGGATCAGATCATCGGCAATGTCTTCGCATTCGGATTTCGCCAGTTTTTTAAGCTGCGGCCCGAACATGATGTTTTCGCGCACGGTCAGCCACGGAAACAGGGTGTAGCTTTGAAACACCATACCCCGGTCGGCCGACGGCCCGGCAATCGGCTGGCCATCAAGCGCCATCGTGCCCGACGTCGGGACCTCCAGCCCCGCCACCAGTCGCAACAGCGTTGATTTGCCACAGCCCGACGGGCCGACAATCACCGAAAACGTATCATGGGCAACCGAAAGTGACACATCATCAAGGGCCAGAACCGGCGGCTTTCCCTTGGGCTCGAAACGGACCGTGATATCGGAAAGGGTGAGCATGCTCATGATGTTATCCTTGATATGTTCGGGAAGCGGGCACCCGGTTGCACGGGGCAGGGTAAAGGGGGGCTATCGCGTCGACCTTGCAGGAGGCAGCGTATGGATGCCGACGGAGGTTTGGGGTTTGCGGACTGGGTCGCCGGGCAGAGGTTGTCGCGCCAGCCATGCAAGCGGCAGCGTAGAGCTGGCGGCCAAGCTTTGGGCTTTGCGGGATTGCTGCCGCTGACGTTCCTGCCCGTGCCGTGGCCGCGTGGGGCGTTGGAGCGGTGCTTGGGGCAGCGTAGATTGGGGCCTGATTTTTCGTGCAGGTCTTGCGGGAGGCAGCGTAGAACGGGCCGCCGAGGTTTGGGCGTTGCGGGTTGGATCGCCGGGCAAGGAGTGCTGCCTTCGCCCTGCAATCGGCAGCGTAGAACGTTCGGCCAAGCTTTGGACCTTGCGGGATTGCTGGTGTTGCCGTTCCTGCCCGTGCAGTGGCCGCGTGGGGCGTTGGAACGATGCGCGGGGCAGCGTATATCCGGGGCGGGTTTGTCGTTCGGGGCTTGCAAGAGGCAGCGTAGAACCGACAGCCAAGGTTCGTTCGCGGGTTGGGTTGCGAAGGTGGCATGTGCATGTGCCGTCCTGTTGGTGCCGTCGCGGCCTTCGTCTTTGCCGTTCCCGCCACTGCCATTTTCGCGGCTACCGTCACCGCGTGGGGCGTTGGAGCGGTGCGTGGGGCAGCGTATAACTCTTGGTCAAGGCTTGGGCGTTGCCGTGCTGCGGGTGGTTGCTGATGCCGTTTTGGGGGCATCTGCTGTGCGCGTTGCTGCTTGTGCTTCTGATGGGGCGTGTCACGGTGCATGTGAGCGTATCCGTCTTGCATGGCCTTAGAAATCCGCAGACCAGGGCAGGAGCTTTTTGCGCAGGACCTTGAAGATGAAATCGGTGATCAGGCCCAAGATGCCGATGGTAAACACGCCCAGCAGGATGACGTCGGTAAACAGGCCGCGCATGGCGTTCAGGATCATGTAGCCAAGGCCGGTATCGGCGGCGACGAGTTCGGCCACCACCAGATAGGTCCAGGCCCAGCCCATGGTGACGCGCAGGTTATCCATCACGCCGGGCATGCAGGCCGGCACCAGAATGCGAAGGGCCACCTGTTTGCGGTTGGCACCGAGCGTATAGGCGCAGTCAATCAGATCCTTGGACACACGGGCCGAGACATCGGAAATCAGGATGAGCTGCTGAAAGAAGGTGCCGAGGAAAATCACCATGATTTTCTGTTCGATGCCGATTCCGACCCACAGGATCAGAAGCGGGATCAGGGCGGATACCGGGATATAGCGCATGAAACCGGTCAGCGGTTCGACCAGCGCCTGAACGGCCCGGAAGCTTCCCATCAGGATGCCGATCGGAACGGCGAAGATGGAAGCAAGGATAAAGCCCGAGAGAATGACCGAGAGGCTGGCCCCGATATGATGAAACAGCGACAGATTACCGATGCGCTTGATCGCGGCTTCGATTACCTCGTGCGGGGCGGCAAGGAAATCCTTTGGCGTGATGCCGCCATAGGTGAGCAAACACCAGAGACCAAGGACAAGAGAAACCGAACAGAGCGACAATCCGATAAAGGCGGATTTCGGTATTTCGGTCTTGGGCGAAAACAGCGATCTGGTCCACATGGTGCTTGCTCTTTTATGGTCGTCGTTAGGTGGCGATTTAGATGGAATGCGGCTTACTTCACGATGTCAGCGGCAATCAGGCTTGCCGGTTCGGCATCAATGGTAAACAGGCCGCCTTCTTCGCCAAGCGCCTTGGCATTTTTGATGGTGCCCAGGATGCCGCCTTCGTTGGTCGGGTCCATGAAGGTCTTGTTCATCGCATCGTCATAGAAAACGATACCGGCACGGGTTTCGGCAAACACCGCCGGGTCTTCAAGCCAGCCGCCAACACCCTTTGCCATGATTTCATCGGCTTCTTCGACATTGTCCTTCTGCCATGCAATCGCCTTGGACCATGCCCGATACAGGCCTTCCATTGCCGGACGGTTTTTTTCAAGCATGTCATTGGTGGTGACCATGATGTCGGTGATCAGGCCCGGGGTTTTGGTGCTGTCGACCAGAACATGCCCATGATCGGTATCCTTGCCGCGCGTCAGCCACGGTTCCCACGTCACCGCCGCATCGACCTTCTGCGCGACAAAGGCCGCACCGGCATCGCCGGCCGACATGTTAAGCGCGTTAACATCCGAAAGCTTCATCCCGGCGTCTTTCAGAAGGACGCTCAGGAAAAACTGCGAAACCGAGCCTTCGGTAAAGGCGATGGATTTGCCCTTGAGGTCGGTAATGGTTTTGATGTCCTTGCCCGCGACAATGCCATCGCCGCCACGTGAATCATCAAGCGCGAACAGATAGGATAACGGGTGTTCGGGGCTATAGAAGGCCAGCACCGTATCAATGGTGGTGACGGCAACGTCAATCCGGCCAGCGGCCAGGGCCGGCATACGGGTTTTGACGTCTTCCATCACGACCAGATCAACATCAAGGCCTTCTTCTTCAAAGAATCCCTTGTCGCGTGCGATGTAAAGCGGGCCATAACCGACCCATGTGGAATGGGCGATGGTAAGTTCCTGATTGGCCGATGCCGGGGCGGTTGCACCCAAAACCGTACCAAGGGCGATTGCCGACAGGCACAGTCCTTTGAACAGATGTTTCATTTCAAGTCTCCGCTGTGAAGTTCACTGATGATGTTTTTATGGATGGGGGCTTTGGCCCCCTTTATGGACGTCATTTATGGGCGTTATTTGTTGTTGGGATTGCGTGTAGCTGGTGACGTGGCCAGCACACAAAGCAGTTCAAACATGATCGAAATGCCAAGCCATGCGGTGCCGCCCGACGGATCAAAGGGCGGGGAAACCTCCACCAGATCGGCCCCGATCAGGTTAAGCCCATCCAGGGCGCGCACCATGCGCTGTGCCTCCCGGCTGGTGAAGCCGCCGATTTCAGGGGTTCCGGTGCCGGGTGCAAAGGCGGGATCGATGCTGTCGATGTCAAAGCTGACATAGGTGGGCTGATTGCCGACGATCTCGCGGGCCTCGGCCATCACGGCATCAATGCCGCGATCCTCGACTTCTTCCATGCGGATGATGCGCACCCCTTGGGCAAGGCCCCATTCGACATCCTCGCCATCATACATGGTGCCGCGAATGCCGATCTGAACGACGCGTTTGGGATCAAGATAACCGTCCTCAATCGCGCGGCGGAAGGGTGTGCCGTGGGTATAGCGATAGCCGTTGAAATAGCTGTCAAACAGGTCGGTATGGGCATCAAAATGCACCATGCCAAGCGGCTGATCCGCCCCCAGCGCCTTTAAGATCGGATAGGATACCAGATGATCACCACCCGCCGAAAGGGGGGCTATGTTTCTGGCCTTGAGCGCGCCGATGAAAGCACAGACCTTATCAAGCGTATCCATGATGTCGGCCGGGTTGACCGGGCTATCGCCCAGATCGGCGACATTGCGCACGGCAAAGGGATTAAGCCCGGAAACCGGATGGCGCGGGCGGATCATGGTGGACAGGTCGCGCAACTGGCGCGGGCCGTGGCGCGGACCGGGGCGGTTGGTGGTGCCGCCATCCCATGGCACGCCCAGAATGGCGATATCGACCTGTTCAAGGGCGGTGTCGGAAAGCCCCAGCAATGGCAGGCGCATGAAAGTCGGCACACCGGCAAAACGCGGGATTTCCATGGCCGAGGGTGGCTCGAACGTTTTGACAACCGGGCCGGTATGGGGCTTTGCGGTGGGGATGGTGTCGCTTGGCATGTTTTTTCTCCGTGACGCGATTGCATTCACGTTGCCATAGGGTGACGTGTCCAATAATATCGAACTTCAAGAGTAAACGTCGGAAGTTTCCAACCTATCATGGCACCCACTGTTCCCCCGTTAAGCGATGTTGATCTGCGGCAATTGCGGATTTTTCGCGCCATTGTCGAAAGCAACGGCTTTAGTGCCGCGCAGGAACAGCTTGGCCTGTCGCGTTCGACCATCAGTGCGCAGATGTCCGCCCTTGAAACCCGGCTGGGTGTTTCGCTGTGTCGGCGCGGGCGGTCCGGCTTTGCCTTAACCGAACATGGGCAGAAGATTTATAACGAGGCGATCAAGCTTTTTGCCGCCGAGGACAGCTTTCGCGCCGAGGTTGGCGCGATCCGTGGCAGCCTTGTCGGGGAATTGCGGATTGGTGTTGTTGATGCGGTGGTGGAAAACCCCAATTGCGCGCTTGATCTGGCACTGGCCGCGTTTAACGAACGCGCACCCGATGTGCATGTCACCCTTCTGATCGTGTCGCCCAACCAGATTGAAAATGCGTTGCTTAGTCGGCAGATGGAAGTGGCGATTGTGCCCAACCAGCCGATGAACAGTGCGGTGCAGATGCAGCAACTGTTTTACGAGGAACAGCGGCTTTATTGCGGCATGCGCCACCCGCTTTTTGAACGCGATACCGCGAAAATGCCGATGGAAGATGTGGCGGAGCTTACCTTTGCCAGGCGCGGCTATTCGGTGGCAACCGCGTTTCAGTCGCTTTTCAAACATCCGCCGAGTGCGACGGCCTATGACATGGAGGGGCTGGCGCACCTTATTTTAAGCGGCCGGTTCGTCAGCTTCCTTCCGACCCATTTCGCCGCCCGGTGGGAAGAACGCGGGGAGATGAAGGCGCTTCGCCCCGATTTCCTCAGCTTCAAGATCGGCATGTGCATGGCGCATTTCCCCAATACCGTGCTGTCGCGCATGGCACGCGAATTTTGCGACTGCCTGAGGGCGGTGCATCCGGTTTATGGCGGGGCGAAGAAGCGGGCGGGGTGAGGCCCCGTGCTGCTTTGCCGTGCCTTACAGACGGAACCGGTTGCGCAGGCCAAGGCCGATCAGGAACAGGAAGATGAAACTGAGCACGCCTTGGGCGATCATGAGGATATCGATGCATAGGCTGGGATCGGTGCCATAAAGCGCCGTCAGGGCATCTTCACGTAAATCACGCGATTGCGGCAGGAAGGGCAGGCTGTTGCTGGCGGATAAGAGCGCCGCTTGTTCCAATCCCGCCCGCCAGTTGGCGAGCGTCCCTGTCGCCAATGCTAAATAAATGCTGGTTCCGTCGACGAATATTGCCAGCAGCCAGAGAACGGGCCGCAAGATGCTTTGGCCGTAATCGCTGAAAAAGCTAAACGCCATGTCGAGAACCGAGCCAAACCAAGATGTTTCGATCCAGCGTTTCGCCCGGTTTTCATCGGCGGAAAAGCGCAGGGCGGCCTGATGGTCTTTGTTGGTTTCGGCGATTTCTTTGAGGCGGCGTAGTCGCGCCCCGTCTTCTGGGTCTTCTGCCACGCGGGAGAGTTTTGGGGGCCAGCCAAAAGTACGTGGAAGCTTGACCTTAAGGCCACTGAGATCAACCTGATGGTAACATCGGGTGGCTCTAAGATCGGGGACGATGCCAAAGTTGCCCGAAACAAAAAGCGCTCCGCCGAACGATGCGCCGTACATTGTTAGGGTTATCGATGAATCGTCTGAAAAAGGGATAATAAAAAGAGTATGGCGTTCAACCGATAGAGCTTGGGCGGAAATACTGCCCAATCCAAATGACTTTGGATGAAATGTTAGTTTAGTGAGGTTCGCTTCTATAAACACTACATTGCAGTTTTCAAATATAGCATTCGTGAAGTCTAAATGGCCATTATCAAATCTGGCCGCTTCGAAATTCAAAAATTTGCCAGTGAAATGGGTCTTGCTGAAATCCACATCACCATTGGCAAAGCAAGCCTTGCAGAAGTTTACATGACCGCAGAAACGAGCTTCATAGAAGTCTACATTGCCGTCCCCGAAGTAAGCCTTAGAGAAGTCTACGTCACCGTGGAAACGGGCACCAGAGAAGTCGACGCCACCGTCCCCGAAACAAGACAATAGGAAGCTTGCATCACCGAAATGATAGCCTTCGAAAGACAGTTTTTGATTTTTTTTACGGTAGTTTGAGAAATCTACGAAGTCGAAAATTACTGTCGTGTTCGGAAATTGTTCCATCCAGCTATTCCAAGCTTCCATCCCTTTTTGCCACAGCTCAAGCACTGCGTCGCCCCTCAAAGTGTATCTTTTTTCTCGTTGGTTTTCTTCCGTCATGACCCTGAATTCATTCTCTGTTTCGCACAGGTGCAGTTGGGCACCAGAATGCCCTTTAAAGTAGCGTTTGGCGATATAAAACCGGTGGGGGCGGGAGAGGTTCGTGGTGGGCAAGCTCATCCCCTATCCGTCATTCCGGGCGAAGACCCGGAATCCATCTCGCCACGGGCACGGTTTTTGACATGACCGGATGAAGTGGATGCGGCGCGGAGGACTGGATTCCGGAGACTCACACCACAAGTGCAACATCAGTTATAGTTGGTGTTGCGATGGGACAGGAATACAGGCA
>NZ_MCAO01000015.1:0-33740 GCF_001858545.1 Thalassospira sp. MIT1004
GGCACTGCGATGATAGATAAAGCGATAGATGGACTCATGACTGATGACTGTGCCACCCTGTTCACGCGCCAACCGGCCAGCGATCTGTTCCGGCGACCATCCCATCGCAAGGCAATCCCGGACCTTTTGCTGCAATGCCGGTTGGCGCGCCAGTTTATGACGACAGTCCCATCGCCGTCGCCTCAAGGCCAGACCATGGGCCCGGGCAGGCTCGTAACCGCCATCCCAGACCTTGGTCTTCCGGCTGTTTCTGTGAAGCTCACGACAGATTGTCGATGGGGCGCGCCCCATCGACACGGCTATCGCCCGAACGGATTTCCCCGCCCGGTGCAGGCGGTAAATCTCTATACGCTCGTCAAGGCCGAGCTGCCTGTATTCCTGTCCCATCGCAACACCAACTATAACTGATGTTGCACTTGTGGTGTGAGTCTCCGGAGTCCATCGTGCCACGCGCTCCCACGCCGCCGACAGTAATCCCGCAAATTGCCATCCCCCGCCAAACCGGCTAAAACCGCCTGACACAACCCCGCACCCAAAGGCCCCGCATGTCATCAAACCCCGATACCCCAGCCCCAAAACCAAACGGCAAAACCGCGATGATCATCGGCGCGGGTCCGGCGGGGCTGATGGCGGCCGAACGCCTCGCCGGGTCCGGTCATGCGGTCACGATCTTTGAGGGCATGCCAAGTGCCGGGCGCAAATTCCTGATGGCGGGGAAATCGGGGCTTAACATCACCCACGCCGAAGACCTCGAAACGTTTTTGTCGCGCTATGGCGCCGCGCGCACGCGCCTCGAACCGCACTTACGCAAATTCGGCCCAACCGAAATCCGCGACTGGTGTGCCGGGCTTGGCATCGAAACCTTTGTCGGATCATCGGGCCGCGTCTTCCCGATCGCGATGAAGGCAAGCCCGCTTTTGCGCGCCTGGCTCAGGCGTCTGGATGGCTTGGGCTGCAAAATCCATTACCGCCATTACTGGACCGGCTGGGATGAAACCGAAAATGCCGTTTTCAGAACTCCGGACGGCGAAGTGACCGCCACGGCTGATATCACCGTTCTGGCATTGGGCGGCGGAAGCTGGAAGCGGCTGGGATCAGATGGCAAATGGATGGAAATCCTCACAAATGCCGGGATCACATGCAACCCGTTCAAACCGGCCAATTGCGGCTTTGACGTCGCCTGGACCGACCATCTGATTGATAAATGCGCCGGCTCCCCGGTCAAGGCCGTGACGCTGACGGTCGCAACCAAAACCGGCCCGCAAACCGTGCGCGGCGAATTCGTGATTTCCAGAACCGGGATCGAAGGCAGTGCTGTCTATGCCATCTCGGCCCCGCTTCGCGATCAATGGCTTGAAACCGGCGATGCCACCGTCACGCTCGACCTGACGCCTGACCGCGATCTGGCCGACGTCACCGCGCGCCTTGCCAAACCACGCGGCAAAAACTCGCTTGGCAATCACCTGCGCAAAACACTCGGTCTGGACACCACCAAAACCGCGCTCGTTTTCGAAACCACCCCACGCGAAACCCTGAACGATCCACCCGCGCTTGCCACCGCCATCAAAAACCTGAAGCTTCAAATCAAAAAGCCCCGTCCAATGGACGAGGCCATCAGCACCGCAGGCGGTGTCGCTTGGGAAGAACTGGACGAGAATTTCCAACTCATCAACCGCCCCGGCACCTATTGCCTCGGCGAGATGGTGGATTGGGAGGCGCCTACTGGGGGGTATTTGTTGACGGGGTGCTTTAGCAACCCACTAGCACAGGAACTGCAGTGCTAGTACTAACGCCCCAATAAAAAAACAGCCAAGAGAACACAATACAAGAATTATTCCGAAGGACATGTACCGGTCTGATAATCTAAGGTTCTTAGATTCAAGGCCACTCTCCCGCTCACTTTTATCAACATATCGAGCGCTAATGAATGCGACCACCCAAGTGAGCACGCCGAGACAAATACCAATTGTCCAAATCAACAAGGGCCAAACAACAGTTTGGGCGGTCCCTAGTTCTAGAAACTTGGAGGCCTGCGTAAGTAGCGCGGTAGCACCACCACCATTAACAAGAATTACCCCATTAATCGCCGACTTAGCGTATATTTGCGATATTTCCCGATAGTCAGCCAATTCTAGGCTCCAGAACCCAAAAAACGTGAAACTCTATTTTCTCAAAGCGTACTGCGAAACCCGAAAATGAGGACAGATTTATTCTTGCCCCTATAAAGTATAACACTCAATGACAATGCACAGACCCAGCCCTGTTATCCATATGGCAACACTGCCCCGGCGGGGAGCTTTTGCGGCAGCCGCCACCATGTTCAACCGCCTGATCAAACGCGATTGAACCCTGCGCTGCATATGTCGGCACCGGCACGGCCCCCATCACAAACAGCGCACCAATCCCCAGAACCATCATCATTTTCATCAATCTGTCCTCCCTGATATTTCCTTGATGATACGCCTCTAATACACATCCGAACACTACCCCTAAGAACAGCCCAGAAAACAAGTTGACAAAATCAACCACATTTTATATTGGTTGATAAAGTCAACCATATAACCGTGCCCGCAACCGCGATGTCGGGTGGCATTTTGCCCCGCTTGCCCGCTCCTCGCGCCGCCTCTTGCCACCGCACGCTTTGTTTTCGGAATGTTGCCCCACATGAAGATATCAAAAACCATCCACGCCGACGGATTGCCGCAGCCCCAGCGGTCATTCGCCATGATCGCCGTGTTACTGACAGTCATGATGGCCGTGCTTGACGGGTCGATCATGAATGTCGCCCTGCCCGCCATCGCCCATGATCAGAATGTCAGCCCGGCGCACGCCATCTGGGTCATCACCGCCTATCAGTTGGCGGTTGTCGTCGCCCTGCTGCCGCTATCGGCACTCGGCGAAGCGATTGGCTTTCGCAAGGTCTATCTGGCCGGAATGGTGATTTTCGGCATTGCGTCGGCCCTGTGCGCCTATTCGCCCAATATCGAATTCCTGACATTTGCCCGCGTGTTGCAGGGTCTGGGGGGTGCAGCACTTATGAGCATCAACGCAGCCCTTATGCGCCACAGCGTCCCGCAGGCAAAGCTTGGCCGGGCCATCGGGCTGATTGCCATGGTGGTGTCGATCTCCGCCGCGGCCGGGCCGACCATTGCCTCGGCCATTCTCGCGGTCACGACATGGCACTGGCTGTTTCTGATCAATATCCCGATTTCGATCATCGCCATTGGCCTTGGCACATTCGCCCTGCCCTATACCAAACCGACCCGCACCCGGTTTGATTATATCAGTGCGTTCCTGAACGTGCTGGCATTCGGCGGGTTGATTTCGGCGCTCGGCAATGTCGGCACCCAAAGCCACCCGATGCTGATCGCGGGCCAGTTCGTGATTGCGATCACCGCCGGGTTCTTCCTTGTGCGTCGGCAATTTTCGCGGGAACGGCCGATGCTGCCGCTTGATCTGCTGGCCCGTCCCGTCTTTGCCTGCTCCATCGGGTCGTCGATTGCGGGCTTTTGTGCGCAATTCATCGCCTTTGTCGCCCTGCCGTTTTATTTCCATGACGTGCTGCATTATAGTGCTGTCGATACCGGCCTTCTGATGACGCCATGGCCCGTCGCCACCGCCATCATCGCCCCCATCGCCGGGCGACTGGCCGATAGATATTCGCCGATCCACCTGACCGGGATCGGCATGGGGATTTTTGCCATCGGCCTGTTTGCCGTCACCCTGATCCCGGCCGGAAGCCCCCATACCGCCCTTGCGATCATTGCCTGCCTGATGGTCTGCGGGGTTGGTTTTGGCCTGTTCCAGTCGCCCAACAACCGCCTGATGATGACAAGCGCCCCGCGGGACAGAAGCGGCGGTGCAGGCGGGATGCTCGCCACCGCCCGTCTGACCGGGCAATCGGTTGGGGCCGCCTTGGCCGCGATCCTGATCGGCACGGGTGGTGCGTTTGATCTGAGCGCGATCATGGGGGTTGCGGCGGGCTTTGCCCTGATATCGGCCGCCATTTGCGAGGGCCGCAAATATGCCATCCGCACCGGCATCATCGCCCCGCATGGCTACGAAGCAGATGCAAAGCCATCATAACAAACCACACCAAACCTTGCGCCTGTGCGCTGCAGAAATATATCGATGAGTAAGCCCATGGAAACGCCAACAACACCTAATGCTCATGTCCCCGGTGAAACCCTTCACCGGCTGGTCCATGCCTTCAAGCGTGCGATGCGCGAAGGCTTGCAGGATGCCGATATGCCCTTGCCGATTTCGCAGATGCGCACCCTGAAATGGATCATCAAAAGCCCCGGCGTCACCGCACAGCAAATCGCCGCCCGCACCGGGCAGGACAAGGGCCGCATCACGCGGCTTGTCAAGGAACTCGAAGAAAACGGATTGATCGAACGCCGCCCCCATCCCGAAGACGGGCGAAGCCAGACCCTGCATTTGACGCCAAAGGGCGATGCGCTGATGGAAGAATACCGTGCCGTAGAAGCCAAAATCCGCACGCGCATGGCCACCGGTTTAAGCCAGAAACAAATCACGGATTTCAACGAAATTGCCAGCCTGATGGCCGACAATCTGGAATCCTGACAACATATAATCCCTACAGGAGCTTGGAATGAACAGACCAGCACCCCGCGATCTGACCGTCATCCGAAAAGGATATGTCACGCCCAATATGCTGCGCGTGACGCTTGGCGGTGACGGCATCGCATCCTTCCCCGACGATCAGGAAAGCGCCTATGTCAAACTGATCTTCCCGATTGACGGCGATGAAAAGGACCGCGTTCTGCGCCGGACCTATACCGTACGTCATGACCGCATCACCGATCAGGGCCGCGAGATTGACATTGATTTCGTCATGCATGGCGATGGTTCCGATGATAACGATCATGGCGGCCCGGCCTCGAACTGGGCGGTGAATTGCCAGCCCGGCGATCAGATCACCATCGGCGGCCCCGGCCCGAAAAAGCTGGTTGATCCGACCGCCGACTGGTTCCTGATTGTCGGCGATATGACGGCCCTGCCCGCGATTTCGGTCAATCTGGAAACGCTGCCATCCGATGCACGCGGTTACGCCGTGATCGAAATCGCGTCCGAGGCCGACATGCAGGATTTGCAAAAACCCGATAACGTCACCATCGAATGGGTGATCAACCCGCATCCGGGCGAAAATGCCAATGCCCTGCCCGATGTCGTCAAAAAACTGCCCTGGGCCGATGGCCGCCCGTCGGTCTGGGCCGCCTGTGAATTTACCGCCATGAAAATGCTGCGCGATCATTTCCGCAATGACCGGGGGCTTGGCAAGGATGATCTTTATATCTCAAGCTACTGGAAACTTGGCCTGAACGAAGACAACCACAAGGTCATCAAGGCCAAGGATGCCGAGGCAGCATAGAGGCGGGCAAACAGCAACACTGGAAATGGAACGTGAAAATTCTGAATCCTCTTAGCTATTTGGCATTAGGAACAATTCGATTGTACCAAGCCCTAGCACCAGCCCGGATAAGATCGAAATGCAGGTTCGAGCCAAGCTGCTCAAACTATGCGGCAGTTGCATTTCAGAAATACAGCTTCACCCAAGCGATGAAAAAAACAATTCATCGTTTGGGTCGTTGCAAGTATCCAAACGGCGGAATAGACTACCCATAGTTGCATTTATTTTTCCTAACATAAAGAAAGATACAACTATGAATGACTCCGTTCAGTTTGAATATCAATGTGTTGCAGGGCCAACCGTTATCGAGATTGGCAAAAAGGAAAACAGAACACAAGCCGTCGCTGAATATCAGAACATCATAAATCGTGAAGCCAGCAAAGGTTGGGAATTTGTCGGCATTGACGAGTTTCGGACTTCCGAGCCTCCGGGGTGCCTGCAAGGTAACAAGCCGATCATTACAATTTTTAAAATGATTATCTTCAAGAGACCTAAGGCAAGCTCCTCCGCAAGCAGTTCGAACACATAGTTGGCCATTAAAACGAAAACACTCCAGTCATTTGTTGCTGGGGTGTTTTGAGGTTTACTGATGGCAGTGACGCAGAAAATCGATCAAGGCACGAACAGCGGGCGGTGTCGCCCGCTGTTTCGGATAATAAAGATACCAGCCCGGAAAGGGCGGTGAAAATTCTTCCAGAACCGGCACAAGCGACCCGTCATCGATCATCGGCTGCATCCAGCGCGACGACCAATAGGCAAACGCAATCCCCACCCCCTGTGCCGCTGCCTTTAACGCCGTATCACGGTGCGACACGATCAGTGGCCCATCGACCGCAACGCTGATCCATCGCCCGTCAACGCAAAACTCCCAGTTATAAAGCTTCCTGCGCCCCGGTTTGCGCCAATTGATGCATTTATGCCCGTGCAAATCGGCTGGTGTTTGCGGCACCCCATATCGCGCCAGATAATCGGGCGACGCCACGGCAAGCTGATGGATATCCGGGCCAAGCCTGACCGCGACCATATCCTTTTGCAATAACTCGCCCAGCGTAATGCCAAGGTCATATCCGGCATTAACGATATCAAGCGGCGCATCCTCGATCACAAGTTCCAGAACCACATCGGGATATTTTTCGTGAAACGCACCGAGCCACGGCTCGATCTGGGTCGCAAGCGCAAGCCTTGGCAGCAAAAGCCGCACCGTCCCCGCCGGTCGCCCCTGAAACTGCATGATATCTTCCACCGCAAAGGCCATTTCGGCCATCGCCGGGCGAAACCGTTCAAAAAGCCGCTTTCCCGGCTCGGTCAGCGATGTGCTGCGCGTGGTTCGCTGCAAAAGGTTCACACCCAGCCGGTCTTCAAGATTGCCAATCGTCTGGCTTAACGACGATGCCGAAATGCGCAGCCGTGCCGCCGCACGCCTGAAATTGCCTTCTTCGACCACGGCGACAAAGGCTTCAAGTTCGGCATATTCCCGCCCGCGCATAATGCATTCCTTTTTAAACAGTCCATGCGGACTTTAACCCATATACCAAACAATCAGATATCACTAGCCTTGGTCATCACATCACAACACATCACGTCCCCAAGCCTGCCCCGCATGGCTTGCCTGATTGCACAAAGGACCATCGCGAATGACCACGAACACAAAACCGAAAAACATCCTGATCACCGGCGTCAGCTCCGGCTTTGGCCGCGCCTTTGCCACAGCCGCAATTGCCGAAGGCCACCATGTCATCGGCACGGTCCGCAAACAGACCGACCTTGCCGCCTTCACCGCCCTGTCCCCGGCACAGACCACCGGCATCATCCTTGATGTCACGGATTTTGATGCCATCCCCGGCGCGATCAAGCAGATCGAAACCGATATCGGCCCGATTGATGTTCTGATCAACAATGCCGGATATGGTCACGAAGGATTGCTTGAAGAATCCCCGCTTGCCGAACTCGAAGCCCAATTCCGGGTCAATGTGTTTGGCGCGGTCGCGATGATCAAGGCCGTCCTGCCCCATATGCGCCAACGCAGACGCGGCCATATCCTCAATGTCACCTCGATGGGCGGCTTCATCACCATGCCCGGCATTTCCTACTATTGCGGCAGCAAATTCGCCCTTGAAGGCATCAGCGAAACGCTTGCCAGCGAAGTCGCCGGGCTGGGCATTCATGTCACCGCGATTGAGCCGGGATCATTTCGCACCGACTGGGCCGGGCGTTCCATGGTCCGCTCCGACCGCAGCATTTCCGATTATGACGCCCTGTTTGATCCGATCCGCGATGCCCGCCAGAAGAAAAGCGGCAATCAGGCCGGTGATCCCGCCAAGGCCGCAAAGGCGGTGATGGATATCCTCACCGCTCCCAATCCGCCGGTGCATCTGCTGCTGGGCCGCGATGCGCTGTCGCTGGTGCGCACCAAACTTGATGACCTGCAAACCGAATTCACCCAATGGGAACACGTCACCACATCAACGGATTTTGACGCTTAACCGGCCCGAACCATCGCAATCAGACATTCCCTTCTATTGCTCAAACAAAACCCTGATCTTGCGCTAGATCAGGGTTTTGCTCTTTGAAACCCGCTAGATTGCAATATTGATCCAGTCTGGGGGATGGCATGCTCAACTCTTTGCGGACACTTTATCGCGACAACCCGAAAGAGGCGCATCTGGCGGCCCTTGTTCTGGCGGGCTTTCTAGCGATCTATTTTATCCCTGCTGGCACCCAACGTTTTGACAATGCCGTCCTCGAAGCCGTCCGCCTGACCAACTGGTATGCGCGCGAACATGTCATCCTGTGTCTGCTACCGGCCTTTGTCATTGCCGGTGCGATGGCGGTTTATATCAGTCAGGGATCGGTCATGCAGTATCTTGGCCCCGATGCATCCCGGCCGATTGCCCTGGGTGTTGCCGCGATCTCGGGGACGCTTCTCGCGGTGTGTTCCTGCACGGTATTGCCCCTGTTTGGTGGCATTTACAAACGCGGGGCCGGTCTGGGCCCGGCCATTGCCTTTCTCTATTCCGGTCCGGCGATCAACATCATTGCCATTGTGGTCACGGCCAAAATTCTTGGTGCGGAAATCGGCATCGCACGCGGTGTCGGCGCAATTGCTTTTGCCATTGTGATCGGCATGATCATGCATCTGATCTATCGCCGCGAAGAAGCCGCAAGGGCCAAAACATCGGCGCGTGGCTTTGCCGCCACGGATACCGAAAAGCCGCTTGGCACCACCATCACGTTTTTCGCCCTGATGATTGCGGTTCTGGTCTTTGCCAATTGGGCACCGGTTGAAAATTCGATCTGGATGGCGGTTTTCATCCATAAATGGCTGATCACCATTGTGCTTTCGGCCGGGCTTGCGGTGTTGCTGATCTGGCAGTTCAACTGGTCGGCAACGCATCTGCTGCTACTGGCCGGGCTGGTCATCCTTGCCGCCCTGATCGTGCCAGATGCGCCGCAACTTGCCTTTGCCATCGGAATTGGCGGTATGATGCTGATCGCACTTTCGCGCCCGAAAGACCGTGAATGGGCCGATCAAAGCTGGGATTTCACCAAACAGATCCTGCCGCTTCTGGTGATCGGGGTGTTTGTCGCGGGCCTGCTGCTGGGCCGTCCCGGCCATGACGGCCTGATCCCCGCCCGCTGGGTCAATGCCGCCGTCGGCGACAATTCCCTGAAATCGACAATCCTGGCCTCGGTCCTTGGCGCATTCATGTATTTCTCGACCCTGACCGAAGTCCCGATTGTACAGGCATTGATGGGGGCCGGAATGGGCAAAGGCCCCGCCCTGTCGCTGCTTCTGGCCGGTCCGGCCCTGTCGCTCCCCAATATGCTGGTGATCCGGACCGTCATCGGCACACAGAAAACAATGGTATATTGCGCGCTTGTGATCGTCATGGCGACGATCACCGGCTTCATCTATGGCAATTACTGGCCCGCAAACTGATCGATAAAGGAACCCCGCCATGAAATTGAAAATTTACGGCAGCGGCTGCGCCAAATGCCAGACACTCGCCAAAAATGCCTCCGCCGCCGCACAGGCGCTTGAACTGGACTATGACCTTGAAAAAATCACCGATACCAACGCCATCATTGATGCCGGTATCATGCGCACCCCGGCATTGATGGTCGATGAAAGCATTCTCGTCGAAGGCAAGGTCGCCACGGCGGATGAAATCCGCCAGTTGCTTCAATCGCGCTAAAGCTGCCGCATAGCCGGGATGCTGCCTCAGATATAGCGCGAATGCAGCCGCGCCATTCGGCGGCGGGCGAAAAAGCCGGTATGCTGGGTGGTCTGGACTTCTTCGGGGCGCAATTGGCCGTTTCGGTCGTAAATAAAGCTCCGGCTGGCCCCGATCACCCCTTTTTCCGAGCTATAAACCCCGATCACGATAATCTCGACCCGGCAATCCTCGCCGTTGCGGACCGGATTGCTGGCCGCCGCATCTTCGTAATCACGCCGGGTCGCGTGATCAAACCGCCTTAACAGGCGTTGCATCGCGCCCAGCTCAATACACCGGCCTGATGGCAACGGCCCCTGCAATGTCACCTCGTCAAGCCGTGCCGAAAGGGCCGTCTTTTTATTCTGGTCATTCTGTTCACTCTGGCGCGTGCCATCATCCGGGTCGGCATCGGTCACAAGCTGGCAAACGCGGTTTTGCCCGCCACCAAGGCACATCACCACCGTTTCGATATGGATCGCTTCCTGACTCATATTGCTGATCAGGAACCGCGCATTTTCCGAATTCCCCAGCATCTGGTTGATCACGATTTTGGGCCGCCGCACCCGGCGGTAATTCTGAAACAGCAATTGCGCATAGAAAATCCACACCAGCAAGGTCGCAAGGCTGACCGCGGTCTGAAGCAATGTGCTGTGCTGTTCGATCCAGTCAATCATGCCTGTCCTTTGAAATGAAACAAACCGGGTAACGGGCGCGGGGGCCCTTTTCCTCAACGTGCCCGACCCGCTTTTGTTTCCCGCGAACAGCCCCCCGCACAAACGCCAATCCCCAAATGCAAAACGCCCCGGCCATCGGCACGGGGCGTTTGTATCGGCAATGTCGCAACCTTAAACGGCTGGCGGCAGGTCTTCTTCAAGGATGACGATATTCAGCGAATAGCTGACTTCGCCTTCGTCCTCGTCACGGTGCACAACACCGACAAACTCGTCGCCAACGCGCATTTCAATCGGGTGGCCTTTGCGCTTGGGCGCATCGACGGCAATTTTCGGATTATCAAAAGTACGGCGCAGATAATCTGTAACGCGCGCGATTTCGGTCGGTGTCATGTAACTGGTCCCTTGCTTGTGCCAGGTCGGCTTTGGTCTTCGACCGCGTTCCGTACAAATGGCGCACCCTCTGCGCCCGCACGTCCCCGAACGGGTCTTGCTAAATGAATGACGGGCATTGTCCTTTCACAAACTGTGCCATGAAATCAACCCCGCTTGCGCAAAAAAGGCCACGAGGACGCAATTTTTTGGCTCGATCCCGTCTTATCCGTCTTTTGAACATAGGAAGTCGATACGTGAATGTCTAACGCATGACAATCCGCTTTGTGCCCGATAATCGGTTGCAATGCATTTCCCCAGGCGCTAATCGACTTATATGACTGATCACGATACCCGCCCGGTTTTATACAGTTTCCGTCGCTGCCCCTATGCGATGCGCGCCCGCATGGCCCTGCTCGCAAGCGGCACCGATGTCGAACTGCGCGAAGTCGTGCTGCGCGACAAACCGCAATCCATGATCGATGCCTCCCCCAAGGCCACCGTGCCCGTCCTGATCCTGCCCGATGGCAGCGTGATCGACGAAAGCCTTGAAATCATGGTCTGGGCACTGGCCGAAAATGACCCGGAAAAATGGCTGGAGCCCGAAAGCGGCACGCTTGAAGACATGCTGGCCCTGATTTCGCAAAATGACGGCCCGTTCAAACATCATCTCGACCGCTATAAATATTTCAACCGCTACGAGGATACCGATCCGGTCGAACATCGCCGCGATGCCGAAAAAATCCTCAACCGGCTTGATGGCCGTCTGGCGGTTGGCAAATACCTGTTTGGCACCCGCCCGGCCCTTGCCGATTTTGCCATTGCGCCCTTCATACGCCAGTTCGCCAATACCGACAGGGACGCCTTTGACGCCGCGCCCTTTGTCCATCTGCAACGCTGGCTTGATGATTTCCTGAATTCCCGCTGGTTTGCCGATGCGATGGTCAGATATGACCAGTGGCACGAAGGCGATGAACCAGTGATATTCAAAGCTGCCTGACCGGTTGCCGCCTGCCTGTTTCCATCTGATGAAAAAGCCGTCGTATAGATGGCGCGTCTGTTGCACAATCAGGGCGTGCAACGGGGCATGAATTCTACGGGATTATACTTCTGTTACCATTCACGGGCTGGTCATGGGGGGCGGCTTGTGATAGCAAGCGGGAAATCATCCCACAACGCTTCAGGACCGAGATTGATGGCCGATTATGATGTCAAGCCGCTGATAACGGCGGACGAAATTGCCACGCAGATCGATGCGCTTGCCGCCAAGATCAATGAAAACTTCAAAGATACTGAAAAACTGATCGTTGTCGGTCTGCTGCGCGGATCGTTCGTTTTCATCGCCGATCTGGCCCGCAAGCTGACCGTTCCGGTCGAAGTCGATTTCATGGTCGCGTCTTCGTACGGCGATTCCACCGAAAGCTCGCGCAATGTCCGCATCGTCAAGGATCTGGACGGCCAGATCCGCGGCAAGGACGTGCTGCTGGTCGAAGACATCATCGATACCGGCTATACCCTGTCCGAAGTCGTCCGTTTGCTTAAAACCCGCGATCCGAACCGGCTTGAAATCTGCACCCTTCTGAACAAGCCGTCACGCCGCGAAGTCGAAATTCCGATCCATTATTGCGGCTTTGACATTCCCGATGAATTTGTCGTCGGCTATGGCATCGATTACGCCCAGGCCAACCGCAACCTGCCCTTTATCGGAACGGTGCATTTCCACGGCGAATAAGGCTTCGGCAATCTGAAATGAAAATGGCGGGAACCATCCGGTTATCCCGCCATTTTTGACTCTGATGTCGTGCTGCTGTTTTCCGGGTGATCGGGCTGGCCCGGCTGTTCTGGCCTGCGGGTCGCACCAACCGGCCGATCAAACACGCCAAGGGCCGATAGATCGGCAAACAGGCGCTCCAGACCGTCCTGCATGTGCCGCTTGTCGCCCTGCCCGGTTGCGTAACCGGCGCGGGCCGCATGGATCAGCATATCAAACAAAACCGCATCTTCATCGCGTGCCGGTTTGGCACCTGCTTTGTCTTCGCGTGCGATCCCGTCGCTTGGATCGCGTTGCAGAACAATCGCCAGCGCCACCAAGCCAAGGGCTACCAGAACCGTCCCCAGACCAAGGGCGGCACCAAGTGTCCCGAACTGCGCGGCCAGATAAATAAACACCGCCGCCAGCAGGAACCCGATCCCGATCAGGATCGTCACCCCGATAACCGCAAAGACCGCCAGCTTTACGGCGGCGGCCTTTGCGATTTCAGTGATCGCTTCAACAAGCTGATCGATCATTTACGCAGCAGACCGCCAACCAGCATGCCAATGCCGAAAGTTATGGCAACCGAGGTCAGCGGGCGTTCGCGCACCTGATCAACGGCAACGCCGCGCGCATGGTCAAACTGGTCATGAACCTGGCCCGAAACCTCGCGAACACGCTCTGCGGCGGACTGGGCAACAGAATTGGCCCGGTCACTGCCCATCGTTCTGAGCGTCTTGGTGACTTCGGCAAGATCCTTGCGCAAAGCCTCGACATCGGCCTGAAGTTTTGCATTATCCGTATCAGTCTTGGTCACCATCATAAAACTCCTGTGGTTATCCATTAACTTATTCGACACTTGCTTAACGAACCGGACCCCAAAGAAGTTCCACACAAAATTGTGATCATTTGGAGGCACCCGCGTCAAACCGCGGCATTCTGCGCCCCGGGCCAACATATTTTTCCAACAGAAATCCGCTTTTGACAAAAAAGAACGGCCCGTCGTGGGAACGGGCCGTTCATTCCTTGCAGATATCCGGGCGGATTACGGAGTGTGGGGCTCCAAACCATGCCGATCAGCAAGATAATCAGTAAGGCAAACCGACATAGTTTTCTGCAAGCGTCGTCAAACCTGCCTTGGATGACAGGATATATTCCAGTTCGGCGCGGCGGATACGGCCGTCAAAATCGTGATGGTCATCAAAGGTGTGCAGCATCGTTGTCATCCACCAGCTAAACCGCTCCGCCTTCCACACGCGTGCCAGCGCTGTATCGGAATAGGTTTCAAGCAAATCATCACGGTTCTGCTTGAATTTACCGATCAATGCTTCGGACAGGTAATGCACGTCACTCGCCGCAAGGTTAAGCCCCTTGGCCCCGGTCGGCGGCACGATATGCCCGGCATCCCCCGCCAGGAACAGACGCCCGTGGCTCAACGGCTCGGCAACAAAGCTTCGAAGCGGTGCAATGCTTTTTTCAAACACCTCGCCCTCATTGACCAGCTCCCCGTCCGCCTCGCCAAGGCGGACCCGAAGCTCGCTCCAGAACCGGTCATCGGACCAGTCTTCGATCTTATCACTGCTCGGCACCTGCACATAATGGCGCACCACAGTTTCGGATCGCATCGAACACAGCGCAAATCCCCGGTCGTGGCTGGCATAAATCAGCTCGTCCGCCACCGGCTTCGCCTTCGCCAGAACGCCCAGCCAGCCAAACGGATACACCTTTTCATAAGTCCTGAGTTTCGATTGCGGCATCGTCTGCCGCCCGACCCCGTGGAACCCATCACAGGCCGCAATATAATCACAGCTCAGTTCAACCGGATTGCCATCCTTGACATATCGAACACGCGGCTTGTCAGTCTCGATATCATGCAGGCTGACATCCTCCGCCTCGAAAACGATCTCGCCGCCATGATCAAGGCGGGCAGCGATCAGATCCTTGGTCACCTCGGTCTGGCCGTAAATCATCACGGTCGAACCACCGGTCAGTTCTTCGATATTCACATGCTGGCGCTTGCCATTAACACTGATATAGATGCCGCCATGAATGATGCCCTCGCGCTTCATGCGGGCATCAACGCCGACCCGCTCCATCAGGCCGACCGTCCCCATTTCAAGAACACCGGCCCGAATGCGCCCCTCGACATAGGCGCGGTCCTTGCGCTCAAGGATAATGCTGTCAATTCCCTGCACATGCAGCAGATGCGAAAGCAGCAACCCCGAAGGACCGCAGCCGATAATGGCAACAGGGACATGCATGACGTAAACCTCACTTGACTATTCTTGTTGGTTTTGCGGAACAAGAACCGTTCCAATAAGGAAAGAATACGTCTGATTTCACATGGGAAGAATGGACAAACCGGGAAAAGGATAGGACAAATCGAACATCTATACCGCAATGGTTATCGCAACATATCCCGATGGTTTTGATCGGGGCGCTGATGGTCAAGGGATCATCAAAAGGCGGTCAAAAACCGCCAACCTGATCTGCCCCCACCTGATCTGCCCCGACCGGATTTCCCGGCACGCGCCCCTGCCCGTTAACCGTCATTTTCGGTCCGGGCGTGGCACTTGCGGTTTGTTCACATACCCCCCAGCCCCGGCACATGGCCCGGCCTTCGGGGGTATCAAGGAACCCGTCAAACGCATCGCGCAACACTTTGCCTTGCGGGTGATCCCGGGAAAACAGGATGAACATGTTCTCTGATTGCACCGGATCGGTAATGCCATAGCGTTTCACCGCATCCTCGCCCAGAACCCGCGCCATATCCATCAGGCCGACATCCTTTTCGTCAAAATAGATATCAGCCCGCCCGGCATCCAGAAACCGCCATGCGGCTTCCGATGACGTGACAATATCAGCCTGAATGCCCAGACGGCGAAATTCAACCTCGTACCAATAACTGGCAACCCCGACCGGACGCACCCCCAGGGGGGCAATATCGGCGATTGCGTCAATATCAAGCCCGGCGGGAAACCTGTCCTTGCGATAAAATCCGATCTGGTGCGCCCTTGCGATTGGATAGCGCGGATAAAGGACCTCGGCCGCGCGTTCGTCGGTCCAGATCCAGCTGAATGTCGCGGCATACTGCCCCGCAATGGTCTGCTCATAAGCACGCCGCCACGGCACAAAAACATACCGCACCCGGTATCCCATCGCCTCGAATACCTCGGTCACCCGCTTGGTGTGAATGCCGTATCCGGCGGCATTTTCCGTAATCATCGGCGGCCATTCGCCTACCGCAAACAGAACTTCGGGCTTCTGCGCCGATGCTTCTGTGATTTTGCCGACTTCCTGCGCGACCGCCCCTGTCAAACCCGGGACCATGCCGCAAACCGCCCCCCACACGATCTGCACCATCAATGCCAGTACCGGCAAAACAATACCCGTTCGTCTTTTCCCCACACCATACTCCTGCATGGTTCCGGCATATGCTGCCGCCTTACCCCGATAGGTCACTTTATTGTTTTTTCTGAACTTATCTTATGTTGATAAGCCTGACGGATTATTAAACGCCAAATTCGCTATTTTTCATACGCGCGATCACGATACCAGATCAAAATGCCTTTAATTTCATCAACATGTAACGACGCATAAAGTTTAACCTTTCCACTGTCGCCCTGTCTTGACCTGTATGCTAAGGTAAGTTCCGGTTATTGCACCGGCCCCGTCAAAAGCCTTTTGAAACCGACCAAACGGGACAATGACAGAACACAGCCACTGCGCCATTTTCACCGATCTTGACGGCACTCTGCTTGATCATGATACCTATTCCTGGGCCCCGGCAGCCCCGGCGATTGAACGCATAAAAAAGCTCGGCATTCCGCTGATTGCGATCTCGTCAAAAACGCTGGCCGAACTTTCCGATCTCAATGCCACGGATCATCTGTTTGATGGATTGATTGGCGAAAATGGCGGTGTCATCCGCCTTGGTGATCAAACCGAACAACCCGGCCCCGCCACCGAAACCATTGATGCCGCCCGCGATGCCATCCGGGCTGCCCTCTCCATTCCCGTCACCAGTTTCCGCAGCACATCGTCCGAAATCATCGCCGCCCAAACCGGCCTTTCCCCCGATGATGCGGCGCGCGCCGGACTTCGGCACTGCTCCGATCCGCTGATCTGGGCGCCGACGGACAAAGATGTCACCATCGCGCGTGCCATTGCCGAAACATTTGGCCTCAAACTGGTCAAGGGCGGACGCTTCCACACCCTTTGCGGCCCGACCGACAAGGGGGCCGCCATGACGCGTATGGTGGAACTATTGGCGCAAAACGGCGTTCTGCCTTCAACGGGTTTAACGCCTTGCACAATCGCCTTGGGGGATTCCGCCAATGACGCCACCATGCTTGCCGCGGCCGATATCGCAATCCAGATACCGCAAAAACACGCAATCACAACAACCGCATTGATACAGGATCAGAAACTGATCATCGCGCCTGAACCGGGTCCTTCGGGCTGGAACGCGGCAATCAATTCCCTTCTCGATCAATTGACCAATACCAATAACAAAAGCGAGGTACTTCATGGCTGATTTTCATCAGGGCGGGCCGATCACAACCCTGCACCGCATCATCGACCGCAACCCCGAAGAACTCGCTTATGAAATGACCGCCTTCGCCCGCCAGCGTCGGCAAACCCTGATCCTGCCCTGCCTGTATTCCGAACTTGAAACCCCGGCCATGACCACCATCCTTAATGGATTGAAACAGGCCACCTATATCGATCAGATCGTTGTCGGGCTGGACCGGGCGGACGCCACGCAATACGCCTATGCGCGGGAATTTTTCAAAGACCTGCCGCAACATGTCCGCATCCTGTGGAATGACGGGCCGCGCCTGCGCAGCGTCCATGATCGGCTCGCCGAATATGATCTGGCCCGCTATGAACCGGGCAAGGGCCGCAATGTCTGGTATTGCCTTGGCTATACGCTGGCATCGGGGCGAAGCTCGGTCATCGGCATTCATGATTGCGACATCGCAACCTACAAGCCCGATCTTCCCGCCCGTCTGATGTATCCGATTGCCAACCCGGCATTCAATTTCGCCTTTGCCAAGGGTTATTACGCCCGCGTTGCCAATGGCACGCTCAAGGGCCGGGTCTGCCGCCTGTTTGTCACCCCGCTGATCCGCGCACTTAAACAGGTCGTCGGCAAAACCGAATTCCTCAATTACCTTGATTGCTTCCGCTATTCGCTATCGGGGGAAATGGCGATCCGCACTGACGTTGCCTATGGGCTGCGCGTCGCGTCCGACTGGGGCCTCGAAGTGTCTATGTTATCGGAAATGTATCGCAACCACACGGTTCACCGGCTGGCACAGGTCGATATTGCCGATATCTATGATCACAAGCACCGCGAATTTGATCCGGCCGAAAAGGATGATGGCCTGTCACGCATGGCAAGCGACATCGCCAAATCCCTGTTCCGCAAACTCGCCACCCAGGGCACCGTTTTCTCGCATGAAACCTTCCGAACCCTCAAGGCAACCTACTATCGCACCGCCCTTGACCTGATCGAACAATACCGCGCGGACGCGCTGTTTAACGGCCTTAAAATCAATCGCGACGAAGAAGAAAAATGCGTCGAGGTCCTGGCCGAAGTCATCATGAGTGCCGGCCAGCATTACCTCGATAACCCGCTCGAAAGCCCCTTCATTCCAAGCTGGCAGCGCGTTGAAAGTGCGATGGGCGATATCTTCGAACAGCTCTCGGCTGCGGTCGAAGACGACCTGAACGATGCAGGGATCGGCACTTGACGCGCACCGGCACATCGCAATAGGTCAAATATGATACTGGCATTCATAATCAAACCGGATGCCAAGTATCTGATCAATCAGGTCCCCATCCCGATTGCGCGTGCGCACCGGTAACAAAACGCGCAACCAGTGCTGATCGGCGCGCACGGCAAGGGTGACATGGTAGAATTTCGGCTCTCCGCACATCAACGTGTTGAACAATGCCGCCGTCAGGCAGGTGCCGTATTTCATGTCGATCTCGCGCGGGCTGGCGCGCTGGAAACTCTCCCGGTTCAGGGATACAATCGATGGGGCATCGATCCGCACCACGAAATCTTCCTTGATCGGCATATATTCATAGATGGTGATATCGTCGAGCCAGCGGTGCAACCGCTCTGCGCTCAGAATGTCGCGCGACGGCACGATCTGCTCCGGGTCTTCTGCACGCGCCTCATGCCAGAGCCGGACCAGATCCGCAACATGCGGTCCGATATTTTCGGGCAATTCATCAAGTTCGAAATCTGTCGTCTCGGCCATTCTGTTGCGTGACCTTCTGCCTCTCCCAGTATTAGTAAAATGGGAAATGCCGGGTAAATAACAAGGTACCGGCCCAAAAGACGCTAATCCTCATACCTTGTGCAGAAAATGCACCACCAGAACCTGAATGACCGGATCACCCTTCCGGCATCTTGTGCGCACCGGCAACATCAACCGCAACCAGTTTTCCCACTGCGCGCGCTCGACCCCGATCATGTGGATTTGCGCCTGCCCGGTTCTGACCACCTCGCACAGGGTCGGATAAACCGCCGTTCCGAAATCCAGATCGATCTGGCGCGGGGTTGATCCCTGATAATTCTCGCCACTGGCCGCAATCATGTTCGGCGCATCGCGGCGAATGACGAAATCGTTGCGATCGGGCTGATATTCGTAAATGCCGATATCATCGCGCCACGGGGCCAGCATGTCGGAACCCAGATCACGCCGGTCGGGAATATCCCCGTCACGGCAGGCATCCTGCCAAAGCGCAAGCAACCGGGAAACCTGCCCGTCCACATCGTCCGGCAAGTCATCCAGCCGAATTTCCTGCGCATAGGCCATCGCGCAACAAGCTCCCCGACACGTCCATTCTATCTTTGTCGATCATAGGAACGCATCACGCCGCAATGCAAGGCGCAAACATCAGTTTTTTCTGATTTTAAATATTGCAGCGTATCTACCGGGTCGAAAACTTTCCTCAAACCGGCATCGCATCGCGATAACGTTGCAACAACCGGCTATCAATGCGATTGCGCCCGTCGATATTTGAAATCCACACGATCTGATAGGGGGCTAGCGCAAGGATACCGTTGAAATCCTCGATCACCTGCTGCGACAGCAGGTCGGTCCAGCCCTCAGTCATGATCAGGTTGATCTTTGAAAGATCAAGGTCCTGCACCTGATCGGTCAGGTTGAACACACAGAAAATGCTTTGATCGTTCAGATGGCTTTGCCGCCACACGCCCAGCAATTCCGATCCAAGGTTAAGGGTATATTGCGTCGCATTGGGATGAAATGCCGGCTGCCCCATGCGGATCGACATCAATGCGCGCAACTGGTCAAACGCCCGCTTGGCGATGCCTTCTTCCGATAACCGTTCCTCGGCCTCCTCAAGCTGCCAGATTTTGCGGTTAAGCCTTCGCGGTATCCCGGTTTCCTCATATCCCGTCTGATCATTTTCGGTGGCAAAGATCGTCTGCACGTAAATCGCCGGAACGCCCTCAAGCGACATGGCAATCGCCTGGCTCATCACAAACCGCTCAAGCCCATATGTGTGATCCCCGGCAAAGTTCTCGGCCAGCATGCTAAACAGCGTGACATTCAGCTCATAGGCCTTCTGCCCGCCGCCCTTAAGCGACCGGTAACTGACCTGCCCGCCCATCTTGCGTGCATGGTCGGTCATGGCATCGATATCCGCATCCGGGATCAGGTTTTCTGCCGGGCGCAGGCCAATGCCATCATGGCTGGCGGTGAAATTGAAAAATGTGCAGCCCGCCGGTGCTGGTGGCATCGACATGATGCATTTGCGAATGCAATCACTCCGCCCCGATAACAGCGCATGAATGATCACCGGCGGCAGGCTGAAATTGTAAATCAGATGCGCCTCGTCCTGATTGCCGAAATAGGACAGGTTTTCCAGCAGCGGCAGATTGGTTTCGGTAATGAACAGCACATCGGGATGCACCGCCGTGGTCGCCAGCCGCAATGCCTTGATGATCTTGTGCGTCTGATCCAGATTGATCGAACTGGTCCCCGCCACCTTCCAGATAAAGCCAATGGCATCAAGCCGCACGACCCGCACCCCGTGTTTAAGATATTCCAGAACGATTTTCAGGATTTCAAAAAACACATCCGGATTGCCGTAATCCAGATCAACCTGATCATAGCTGAACGTACACCAGACATGCTTTTCCCCATCCGATGTCGTGACTTGGCTTAGCAACGGATGACTGCGCGGGCGCACTACATCGGAAAGATCATCGTCGGGGCTGGCGGTCTTGATGTAATCGACACCGGGCTTGTCGCCTGCAAGGAACTGCTGAAACCACACATGGGACGCCGAAATATGGTTCGCCACCAGATCGGCCATCACGGTCGCATCCTTGGATAATGCCTTCACGTCATCCCAGGTGCCAAGTTCCGGGCGTAAACTACTGAAATCGCTGACCGAAAAACCATCATCAGACGTAAAGGGGTGAAACGGCAGGATATGAATCCCCGTCAGCCAGTCCTTAAGCCACGTGCGATAAAAATCGCCAAGACTTTCAAGCCCATGATGCCCGTCGCGCGAAATACTGTCGCCATAGGTAATCAGAAACGCATCGCGCTGATCCCATTTGCGAAGATATTCCTCGCACGGCTCCGCCCCATCACCCTCAAGCGGCAATCCCAGCACTTCAAACACCCGGCGCACCAGATCGGCGTGATCATGTTCCGGATACACATCCGCAAGCAGATTGCGCATTGCACTTGCGAACGCAATACGCCCCGAGGTTCCAATAACGCGGTCCATGCTGGCTCCTTTGGGCAGGCAAATCAGGAATTCACCTTAATCAAATAATGATTTTGCCTATGATGCAAGCAACGATTTCAAAGTGCTAACAAAGCAGGCAGCCGAACCTTTCAAAAGCTGTTCCCGGCCCAAAGACAATCAATCACGCAACAAAAAACCTACCCGGCACATGGCCGGGTAGTGATTGAAATCTGAAAATCCGCATCCGGCAGAAGGCATTCCGGGTTCTGTTCATGACTACTCGGCAACCGCCCCTGCAACAAAACCGGCAGACGGCACAACCGATGACCGACGTTCAAGCTGACGCCGCAACACCGGTCGCACGAACAAAATCGCAACGAACAGCCCGGCCGCCAGACTGATGCCATAAAACAGCATGAAGTGCAGATATCCCAGCCACGGCGCAACCACGCGCGCGGCCCCGAACGCAGATGCACAAAACCACGACACGGAACTTACCGCACCAAGGATCGTGCATATCAAAAGCCTGACCGATGACGCTTTTCCCTGTTTGTCGGCGAATACCGGAAAAGCATAATGGTGAAGGAAAATGCCATTGATCGTCAGGATAGTGACGACCGTAACCTTGGCAAATACCTTGCCGTTCGCGGTGATGGCGGCAATATCAAACCCGATGCCTAGCCCGATCAATGCCACCCCGGACACCCAAAGCAGCCCCAACAGCCAAGCCGTGTAAACGGCATCCCTGCCGAGGTCATACCTGCCTTCCTGATACTGACCACGCAGCATCGCAATGTCTGCCCGCGCCACCAGAACAAACGCAAATGCGAACGCAAACAGGTGCATCATCAAAACGGACTGCCGTATCAACGGCACTAAAAATTCATGGGGATCAACGCCCAGCACGATCTTACACTCCTTGTGCCCCTCCCCTATTTCGCTCCTGCACAAAATTTACGAGTGTCAGACCATAAAAAAAATTCTATATTTATGATTATCTCATTCAAAAAAGTTGAAGCTTCATGTCCGGCATCACTCTTGATCAATTACGGGTCTTCGTCACCATTGCCGACCTCGGAAGCTTCGCCGCCACCGCGCGGCATCTGAACCGGACACAATCGTCGGTCACCTACACGATCCAGAAACTCGAAGAACAGACCAATCTGGAACTGTTTGACCGGACGGCCTATCGCCCGACCCTGACCAAGGCGGCACATTCCCTGCTGCCCCACGCGCGCAAGGTCATGGCGGATATTTCCAGCTACCGCCAACACGCCAAAGGCATCGCTGACGGGCTCGAAGCTTCGATCACGATTACAATCAGCCAGTTTGCATCAAACGCCCCGCTGATGGATGTCCTTGCGGTTCTCGCCCGGAAATTCCCGACAGTCCGCGTAAGCCTCTCGACGGTCACGATCCAGACAACCGAAGTCCTTGATAACGGCGCGTCCGATCTTGCGATTTTGCCGGAATTCATCCCCTTTGGCTCCGACTATGCCCGGGCCGCCTGCGGGCAGGTCAGAATGTGCGCCGTGGCACGACCGGACCATCCGCTCGCCTGGTTTCCGGGAAAAATCCATATCGATGCGATGCACGCCCACACACAGATCATCACATCGGCGCGCGATACCCCGACCCTGCAACGCAATCACGCCGTTCAGGCCCTGAATTACTGGAAGGTCAATGACCTTGAAACCAAACTTGCTATGATTTTACGCGGGATTGGCTGGGGCGGCATGCCCGAACATATGGTCGCCGACCATATCCGCAACGGAACCCTCGCCCTGCTCGACCCCGAAAGCTGGGATGGCTTAAATCACATGCCGATACTCGACATTGTCGTCGCCCACCGTCAGGACAGGCCGCTTGGCCCGGTTGCACAATGGATTTTTGACCAGCTAAAAGACACACCCCGGTAATCGGCCCCGCCGCACCCACGACCACCTTGCAAAATCAGTCGTCGCCGGATGCATCTTCTGGCTTGTAGATCACGTTTTCCGCGCCCTCGGCCCCCATGAAGACGACAACGACACGTGCTGGAACATCACCGTCATTGATCCCTTCATGCCAGTAATCCATCGCCTCAAGCACGCCTTCCCCGGCGCGATAGGTGGTTTTTCCCCCGTCGCCGTAATCGACCGTAATCTGCCCTTCAAGGATATATCCATAGGTCGGCACGCCATGCTTGTGCCAGCCGGTTTTCTGCCCCGGTGCCATCGTCGCCAGCACAGATCTGATCCGTGCCTTGCCCTTGGGATAGCTCACCTGCTCGCCGACAAAGTTCACACCGCTATCAAGCAGCTTCACCCCGTCATGAACATCCTTGGCGGGCACGCTTTTCTCCGGATGTTTTTCCATCAGATTTTCCATGTTCTGCGAACGCTCCCGCGTCGATTGATTCCGTAATTGGGAAATCATAGGCCGATGATGCACCTAAATCATAAAAAACCGGGCATCATCACCACGACACCCGGTTTTCATCAACGGTTCAGTATCGCCAACCTTTACGGCGCAATCGTCACCTCGACCAGCGCATGGGTGCGGTTGGTATCGATATGCGCAATCGCACGGCGCAGGATTTCCGGCAAATCGGCCGCCCGTTCGGCCTTCGCGGTCCACGCCCGGCTGGCCTCGGCAACCTTGGTGAAATCGGGGCTGGGTTTAAGCCCGGTCAGGGGCATCTGGTTGGTTTTCGCGGCATACCCATCGGGATACATCCCGGTCACAGACTGGCGCACTGCGCCCCATTCATTGTTGTTCAGAACAAGGATCAGGATCGGAAGCGCCAGCGCCTCGGCGATCTGATGGCACGCCGTCGGGTTGGCAAACATATATGATCCATCGCCCATGGTCGCGATCACCAGCTTGTTTTTATCCGCCAACTGATAACCCATCGATGCCGGGAAGGACCAGCCAAGCCCGCCGGAATGCGGCTCCTGATACCAGCTACTGTGCTCCGAAAGCGAAAGCGGCTCCAGCGGGCAACCGAGTTCCGAAAACACCGTTGCCGACCGCCCGGCAATCGCCTCCGACAGGCACCGCGACACAAACGCCTTACTCATCGGATCAACCGATCCGGCATCCGCCGCCGCAAGCGCCTTTTTGTGCGTGGCGGCATTGATCGCCGCGACCTTTTCGCGCCGGTCGGCACAGGTTTCGCGATGATCCCCATGATGACGATCCAGCGCGTCGGCCAGCGCCATGATCACATCGCCGGTTTCCCCGGCAAGCGAAAGGTCGGCGGCAAAATTGCGCCCCGGAAAACGGGAATAAAGCGGGTTCTGCCCGATCTGGATCACCTTGCAATCATCACGCAATTTATGGATTTCCGGCGACCATGGCGCAAGGCAATCAATCACCAGAACCGCATCGGCGTCTTTAAGCCACGGCGCCGGGTCCATCCCCGCCATCATCGGATGATCGGTGCCAAGGGCAAGCTGGATCGCCCAATATTGCACCACCGGAATGCCCCACTGATCCACCAGTGACGACAGGCGATCAAAGGCTTGTGCCGTGCCCGTGCCGCGCTGGGCGATGATCACCGGGTTCTTGGCATTGGCAAGGATGCGCGCCGCATCCTCAAGGCTTTCGCTTGGCGGCATCACCCGGACCGGCTGCATGCGAAGCGGCGCGTCGATCCCCTCGCCGGGACAGGGTTCGCACAAAACCTCGCGCGGCAGGGATACATAAACCGGCCCCTTGGGGACCGAGGACGCAATCGCATAGGCCCGGTCAACAACGTCGGGCACCTGTTCGGGGAATTTAAGCTCGTATTCCCATTTCGATGCCTCGCGCACCATCGCCGCCTGATCACGCATTTCCTGGCCCCAGCCAATCGGCACGGTGCGCGCCCCAAGCCGCCCCTGTTCCATCACCGGCGTTCTGCCCGACATCAGGATCACCGGCACATGCTCGGTCGCGGCATTGATCGCGCCAATCGCGCAATTGGCAAGGCCGACATTGGTATGCGCCATCACCGCCTGGGTTTTTCCGGTCGCAAGGTAATAGCCATGTGCCATGCCCATCGCGGCATTTTCATGCGGCATGACAAGCGCATTGGGAAGCTCGATATCCTTGGCATTGGCTTCGGCCAGCCCTTCGATGATCGGCGGAAAATCGGTGCCCGAATTGGCAAAGATGTAATCCACCCCGATCGCCTTCATCCGCGCCAGAACAGCCCCGCCCGCGGTCAGCGTGATATGCGCCTTGTCATTTTTCATTTGACGTTCCTGCCATATTTCTATATTTGAAATTTAATTTATAATATAGATTATTCTTGAAATCGGGCATGCGTCAAGGCACCGCGACGCAAAATCATGCGCGTGCAGCACAAAACCACCAGACCAAAGGAAACAGGATGCCAAGCCAGCTAAACGGATCGGTGCTCAAGGCCTTTCGCATCCTCGAACTGTTTGCCGAGGGACGAACGGAACTGACCGCAAGCGACACGGCGGCCGCCCTTGGCATCAACACCATCACCGCCCACCGGTTCCTGCATACGCTGGAACAGGCCGGCGCGCTTCGCATGGTTGCGCGCGGGGTGTTCCGGCTGGGTTATGTCTTTGCCGATCTGGGGGATCGCGTGCTGCGCGACGGCAGCCTGCCCAACCTGATCCAGCCGGTGCTGGATGATCTGGCGCGTAACGTGGGGGATGCCTGCATGGCCACCGAATTTGATCGCGACATGGCGGTCTGCATCGCCAAGGCCCTGCCGGATCGGTCGCTTTATGTCGATATCCGCATCGGATCGCGCCTGGATGCCTTTTGCACGGCCCATGGCAAACTCTGGCTGGCCTTCATGGGCCCGGACCAGCAGGACCGCTATTTCGATAGCATCCGCCTGACCGGCATGACCGACCGTACCATCACCGATCTGGCCGCCCTTAAATCGGAGCTTCGCACCATCCGCGAGCAGGGCTTTTCAATGAATAACGGCGAACGCGAAAGCGACATTTACGCCGTCGCCGTCCCGATCCTGACCCAGCATGGCCGTATGGTTTCGGCCATTTCGGTATTCGGCGCCTCCCCGACCCTGATCGAACAGAAACGCGATCACATTCTGACATCCCTGCGCGACGCCGCCGAAAACGCCACCCGCGCCCTTTACGGGCATTTCTAGAGCACGTCGCGTCACAATCGTTCAAGACGACATCGGGCAAAGCATGCGACATTTCCGGCGATGGCCCCCAAACCGGAAAGGTGCGCAAAGTGATGATTGAAAATCTGCTGCTGCTTTGGCTTGCCGCCCTGCCGCTGATGGGAAGCCCCGGCCCCGCGACCATAAGCCTGGCCGCAAGTGGCTCGGCCTTTGGCATTCGGCCAAGCCTTGGCTATCTCGGCGGGATCATCACCGGCACAACGGCCGTTTTGCTGCTGGTCGCCACCGGTATTGCCACCGCCCTTCTCGCCCATCCGATTGCCGGTCAGGTCCTGACGGCGATTGCCGCGATCTATATCCTTTATCTGGCATGGAAAATCGCCACCGCCCCGATCAGGCCAGCCCACACAACAGCCTGCAAATCGCCCCAAACCACTCCTGAACCCACTCCTAAAACCACTGGCCCCGATTTCCGCGGCGGTGTGATGCTGGCAATCGCCAATCCCAAGGCATTTGCCGCCATCGGCGCGGTCTATGCCGCCCATGCCATCGCGCCACATTCCCTATGGCTTGATAACGCCCTTAAAATCGCGGCTCTGGCGCTGGTGATCGTGCTGGTCAATAGTCTGTGGCTGGTTTTCGGGGCGGGCTTTGCGCGCCTGCTTTCCGATCCGCGTTTCGGGCGGCTGATCAATATCCTGTTTGCCGCCCTGCTGATCGCATCCCTCGCCATGGCCCTGCTGTCGCTATCCTGACGGCAACAGGAATCTTCTGCGTCATTTACGCGCGGGCACCCGGCTCGTTTAAAAAAAGCTGCATCGTCACAAGATCAAGCCACCGGTCAAACTTGCGCGCAACCTGCTTGGCGCGGCCGACCTCGACAAAACCAAACCGCTCATGAAATCGAATGGAATTGACGTTTTCCGCATCAATGCCGCCAATCATCACATGCATACCGGCCTCTTTGGCCATCGGGATCAGCGCCGTCAACAGCGCCCTGCCCATTCCCGCCCCGCGATGATCGACATGCACATGCACGGAATGCTCGACCGTAAAGCGATATCCCCAGCGCGCCCGCCACGGGCCATAGGACGCAAAGCCCAGAACCTTGCCATCGTCTTCCGCGACAAGCACCGGAAATCCCTGCTGATTGCGTCCCTCAAACCATTCGCGCCGCTCCTCAAGGGTGGATGGCACATCATCATAAATCGCCGTACTATCACGAAGAACCTGATTATAAATTTCAAGAATTTCCGGAAGGTCCCGTTCCGTCGCACTGCGCACAAGCATCATCGTCTCCGTTTTTTCATACCGATAATCTCTTGCTGACGATAATCCATTATAGTAGACAGTCAATATCGATTTTACGGAAAATAAATATCACCATGATCACTATAGAAGACGAAACCACCGCCACCCTTGCTGCCCGGCTTAAGCGCGAACGCGAAATCCGCGGCTGGTCCTTGGGTCAATTCGCCGATAAATCCGGCGTCTCCAAGGCCATGATCAGCAAGATCGAACGCGGCGAAGCCAGCCCTACGGCAACGGTTCTCGGGCGGCTTTCCGGGGCCCTGTCGCTTACGGTTTCGGCATTGCTCTCGTCGGCAAGCCCCGTCCATCATGGTGTACGGAAACAGGCAAAGCAGCCATTATGGTCGGATCCCGAAACCGGTTATGACCGCCGTCAGGTGCTTTCGGGGCAGAAAATCCCGCTCGAACTTGTCGAAGTCACCCTGCCACCCGGCAAACAGGTCACCATGCCCGCCTCCGCATACAGCTTCATTCAGCAGGCGATCTGGGTGCTTGAGGGAACATTGCTGTTTCACGAAGGCGACAGGGTGCATCACCTCGACACCGGCGATAGCCTTGAACTCGGCCCGCCGCAAGATTGCATATTTGAAAATAAAAGCCCTGAAAACTGCCGCTATCTGGTCGCTGTCGTACGCAGCTCGTACTGACGATAAACCGCCCGGCTGGCTATGCCGCCCGCATGGTGCCCGGTGATTTGCCGGTCGTGCGTTTGAACGCCCGGCTGAATGCCGCCTGAGAGCCATAGCCCAGCCGTTCGGCCACCACATCAATCGCCATGCGATCACGGGTGATCCACTGGCTGGCAAGCCGCATGCGAAGCTCGGTCACATAGCGAAGCGGCGTCACCCCGGTGACATCAAGGAACCGTTCGGCAAAGACCGAGCGTGAACTGCCCATTTCCGATGCCATCGCCTCGACGGTCCAGTTGCGGCCCGGATCGCGATGGATGGCGGCAATCACGCGGCCCATGCGCGGGTCGCGCAATGCCTCGACCCAGCCTTGCGCATCACCACATCCGCATTCGACCCAGTCACGCACGATCGATGCCGACACCACATCGGCAAGCCGGGTCAGGATCCCGGCAAAACCGGCGCGCTCGGTCGAAACTTCGCGCGCCATGGCTTCCAGCACCGGCAAAAGTTCGGGGTTTCGATCAATCAGGGTGCCGACCTGCATCACCTCTGGCATCATGCTGACCAGCGGATGCATCCCGCCAAGGTCAAATTCCATGCAGCCGCTGAAAATCAGCGTATCGGTACTTCGGCACAGCTCCGCCTTGCAGGCATGGATATCATCCACCCGGCGGCAGATCGTCGTGACACTGTAATCGGTCACGTCAAGGCACGGGATGGACGGATCAGACAGCAACGCATGAATGCCCCCGCGCGGCAAAAGCACCGCATCACCGGCCTCAAGCGTATGGACAACCCCGCTATCGGTGCGCAGGTAAACCCGCCCGCGCGCGATGAAATGAAACTGTGCGCGCGTCGGATCATCGCCAAATCGCACGCCAAAGGGCGGGGAAATCTGGATGCGGTTGTAATGCAGCCCGTCAAGCCGCATGCCGAGCAAAAGCTCGCTGATCAGGTCACTGGAAAGCATCTGCATGTCATCAATTCCGGGATATTTCGGACGATTGATCAATAATCAAGGAGAAACTGGCATAGCCCGTCCGGCAAGTCCACTCTATTCTGTTTGCAATGCACAAACACTCTATCCGAGAGGACATTCGATGACTGAGACAGTAAATAAGCCCACGGCTGCTGCTGCGCAAGGCGCGCCGGCCTGGTGGGCGGTTATTTCCATGACATTGGGGGTTTTCGGGCTGGTCACCGCCGAATTCCTGCCCGTAAGCCTTCTGACGCCAATGGCCGATGACCTTGCCATTACCGAAGGTCTGGCCGGTCAGGCGATGTCAACCACCGCCATTCTGGCCCTGATCACAAGCCTTTTGACCGCAACCGTCACCCGCAGCATTGACCGCCGTTATGTCCTGCTGGGCTTTTCGATCCTTCTGACCATCTCCAACATCATGGTCGCCACCGCGCCGAGTTTCGCGGTGCTGCTGGCCGGTCGTGTTCTGCTGGGGATCGCACTTGGCGGTTTCTGGACCATGTCGGCCGCCACCGTCATGCGCCTTGTGCCGGAAAAAAGCATTCCGCGCGCGCTGTCTATCCTGTTTAGCGGTGTTTCGGCCGCCACCATCTTTGCCGCCCCGCTCGGAAGCTATCTTGGCGATGTGATTGGCTGGCGCGATGTGTTCCTGCTCGCCTCCCTGCTGGGTGTGCTCGCTCTTGTCGTGCAGTTCCTGACCCTGCCGAAAATGCCGCCGCGGGGCCGTGCAACGCTGCGTACATTGGTCGAGGTCATCAGCCGCCCGCGCATGAAATTCGGCCTGTTTTCGCTCGTCCTGATCATCACCGGCCATTTCGCCCTGTTCACCTATGTCCGGCCGTTCCTTGAAAACATCACCGGCGTTGCCACGGCGGGCGTTTCGGGCATTCTGCTGGGCTTTGGTCTTGCCAACTTTATCGGCACCTATGTCGGCGGGGCGCTGGTTGCGCGGTCGCTTCGCATGACGATTGCGCTGATGCCGATGATCATCGGCCTGGCCGGGATCGGCATGGTGTCCATTCAGGGCGCGATTGTCCCGACCACCGTGCTTGTCGCGATCTGGGGCATGGCCTTTGGCGGTGTTCCGGTTGCATGGTCCACCTGGATCACGCGCACCGTGCCGGACGAAGCCGAAAGCGGCGGCGGCCTTCTGGTGGCGGGCTTCCAGCTTGCCATTGCCACCGGTTCCGGCGTTGGCGGCCTTCTGTTTGACGCCAGCGGCGCGCTTGGCGTCTTTACCATCGCCGGCATGCTGCTGGTCGGCGCATCGATCATCGTTACACTGGGTCTGCGGACCAGCCCTGTTCCCGCAACCGAACAGGCCTGAGGTCAGGACCGAGGCATCGCCCCACCCCCACCCTGATGCCTGATCAGGCGGGCCCAGTGCACCCCGGCAGTGTCACCACTGCCGGGGTTTCTTTATGCCAATTCACTCGGCTAATTCACTCTGGCAATTCACTCTGGCAGCGGGATAAATTCATCCCGGTCATCAATCGGCAGGTCAAACCGCCCCTTGCCCCAGTTTTCCGCCCGCCAGTCGGCCTTGGCTTCCTCCAGCCGTTCCCTAGACGACGCCACGAAATTCCACCAGATATAACGCGGGCCTGAAAATGTCGCCCCGCCAAGGATCATCAGCCGCGCGCCACGTTCCCCGGCAACAACCGTAATCCTGTCACCGGGGCGGAACACCATCATCTGCCCGGCGTCAAAATCCTGCCCCGCGACCGAAATCGAACCCTCGACAATATAAATCCCGCGATCCTCGTGATCATCGGGCATCGGCAACATCCGCCCGGCGTCAAGCTTCACATCGGCATAGAAGGTTTCGGAAAACATCGTCGCCGGGGCGACCTCGCCATAGGCAGTACCAAGGATCAGCCGCACCGAAACGCCGTCTTCCTCGATCACCGGCAAGGTACCCTTGCCGTGATGGGCGAATGTCGGGGCGATATCTTCCTGCGCTTCGGGAAGGGCGAGCCATGTCTGTATGCCAAACAGACTGTTGGGGCCGCTTCGCGCCGTGGCGGATGTGCGTTCGGAATGCGAAACACCCCGCCCGGCCACCATCCAGTTAAGCTCGCCTGGCTTGATGATCTGATCGGCCCCGGTGCTGTCGCGATGATGAAAATCACCCTGAAACAGATAGGTCACCGTACCCAGCCCGATATGCGGATGCGGCCGGACATCAACACCCTTCCCGGTCAGGAATTCGGCCGGTCCCGCCTGATCAAAAAAGATGAACGGCCCGACCATCTGGCGCTTTGGCGCGGGCAGGGCACGCCGGACCTCAAACCCGCCCAGATCGCGGGACCGCGGAATGATCAGGGTCTCGATGGCGTCACCATCGACAATATCGGGGCAGCCGGGTTCAAGTGCGGGGTTCCAACTCATGGCGTCATCCTTTTGCGGGTCTTTGGACGGGTCTGGCGACTTTATCGGCCCCCGCCGGTGCGACGGCCCGATGGCGATGATGCAGACTGGCGCGCGCACGACCATCCGGCTAGTCCCCCGAACCGCCACGCTGTGTCGCCAAAAGCGGAACACAGAACGGAGCACAAAGCAAAGCCCAAGGCCGAACACACAGCTTGCACCCAACCGCCCCGCAAGTCACCCAGAACCGCCAAGCCATCCCGACACCATGGCATGCCGAGCCAAACCAAGCCACCCCACCCCGTCATTCCCGCGAAAGCGGGAATCCATCTTTCAAGGCACAGAAAACGAATCAATGAATTCGAAGGGGTAGATGACTTAATGCCCCTCATAACATTCACAAAAATAAATATACCTATGATTGTTTTTGTGTATATAAATTAAACCCACAATTAACGCGGAGGTTATTATGCGTCGCTTCCTGACCTTGCTTGCAGCATCATTGATACTCGGCGGCTGCTCTGGATCTATCTATACGGCACTGATGCCAACCATAGAGAATAACAACGAGGCGCAAAAAAAGACGAGTGAAGCGAGGAACGAAACGACGAGTGGAACGACGAACGAAGATAACGAAGAAAACGAAGAAAACGAAGAAAACGAAGAAAAGGTATATAAGGGTGTTCTCGTCCATCCAATCGGCATGTTCAAGGATATCTATCAAACAACCAGTCTCGTAAACAAAGATGGTAAACTTCTTGGCCACAGCTCACAAAAAACAAAAGAAAATTATAATGAATGGATTAAAAATGGAGCCAAAGAAGATCAAAGACCAGCAATTATCTACTGCGTTCCTCTAGAATACCAAAAGCTCGTTATACGCCCAGATTTCGACAAACAATACAGAGTCTGGTATGAGCCTGGGCTACTGGAAACTCATGAATTTGGTCTTGAACTGGAAAATGGTGCGATCGTCAGCATAAATTCCAAAGGCACACCAGATCGCGGCCAAACAGCAAAAACTTTGGCAGAAACGGCTACAGCTGGTGCAGGTTTGCTTTTCTCACTTGACGTCTTCGAGGAACACAAAAAACTGGAAGACGCAAGCGACAGGACGATAGTCCCTCCGTCAGCATGTAATCATGGAGAACAACTAGTCAAAACCGGACAACCAATGACTAGTGATATTTCAGATCCTGATTTACCATCAATGGAGTACAATTCTAAGCTAGAGAAATAGCGAAAGAATGAGGGGATTGCTGCTTTGCCGTGTCATGGATGATTTGCTCCCGATCCGGTCCAATCTGCTCGACCCGTTCAACTCACTCGATAAATTTCTCGATCACCGCATCGGCACCGATCAACGGGATGATGCGGATCAGCACCTGCTCCATCACCTCAGGCTTCGCTTGCGCGATGAATTTGGCCTTCCGGTCTTTCCATGACAGGGTCTGGATCAGGCTTGCCGCCACCACAGAAGGTTTATCGAGGTTATCAACCGGAACCTCCGTCACCGCCCCGCGAATGCTGGTGCTGACCGGGCAGCAGATCATCAGGCCGGTTTGCTGGTTATATTGCCGGGATGACAGCACCAAAGCCGGTCGGTATTTGCCGATTTCCTTGCCCTTGGTCGGCTCGAAATCCAGCCAGATGATGTCATTGCGCTCCGGCACATATCCTGCCGCCGCCATCACTCACCCATCTCAGATGCAGAAGGCAGCGCAAGATCATCGGCATGTGCACCATGCGCATCAAGCCCGACCAAAAGCTCCGCCTCGGAAAAAGGCAGATTGATTTTCCGGGTCGCTTTACTGGCCGCCTCAATCACGATTTTCCCGCCCTTGACGTCAATGCTGACCGGACTGGCAACATCAAGCCGCGCCTGCGCGAGTATCTTGCTCGAAAGCCGCACAGCGGCACTGTTGCCCCACCGCTTGATCTCACTTTGCATCACACTCTCCCGGATACTACGTAGCTACATATGTAGCTACTGTAATTCCAGCAACAATAAGTGTCAACATATGTATCTACCAGCAACACCCAACTACACCCCGTCATTCCCGCGAAAGCGGGAAGATGGACTCACACTTGAAGTGCAACATGTTTGACCTGCTCAGAGAATAGCTCGGCAGGGGTTTTGAAGTTAAGGCAC
>NZ_MCAO01000016.1:0-27836 GCF_001858545.1 Thalassospira sp. MIT1004
CGATGGTACTTTGTCTTAAGGCACGGGAGAGTAGGTCACCGCCGGGCCTTCAAAACACAGCAAATATTCCCTAATCAACGATTTAATAAACCCCTGACCTTTACTGGTCAGGGGTTTTGTCGTTTCATGCCGGTCTGGTTGCGCGAAAGACGGTTATATTTCCCGGTGCCGTTCGATTTCACGTTCAAGAGCGCGAAGCCGGATCAGGTTTGATGCCGCATCGGCGGTTGTCGAGAGCGCATCGCGTTCCGGCTGGCTCAATGATCTGGGAATTTTATCTATGACGCAGACCGACCCAAGGGCAAAGCCGAGCGGGTCGCGCACGGGGGCCCCGGCATAAAAGCGAAATCCGAAGGGTTCGGACAAGGCCGGATTGGTCGAAAAATGAGGGTCTTTCGTCAGGTCTTCAATAACTGTCAGGTCGTTCTCGTAAAGGGTTTTGTTGCAAAACGCCCAGTCGCGCGGGGTAGAGTCCCCTTCGAAACCCGTGCGGGATTTGAACCACTGTTCCGTCTGGGTTACCAGCGTGAACATGGCAACCGGCGATCGGGTGGCGAATGCGGCCAGATTGACAAGGTTGTCAAAGCTTGCCTCCGGGCCGGAGCCGACAAGGCCGGACTGTCTTACGGCTTCGAGCCGGACGCGCTCGTTCCAAGGGAGTGGATAGTCCGTGGGGGCGGCTCTTTTTTTGGCTGACGCAGTCAGATGTTTGAGGATTGCGGCACTGGTGGCCGCGACATCGGGATAGAGGGGCAATTGCAGCCGGTCATGGCCGATGGGATTGACTGCGTTTTCCGTGTTTTCAGCCGATGAGATGATGATTGTCTGCCGGAAGCGCTGATCAGCTTGCAGCTCGGCCAGCAGTTTTCTGTTGTTACCTGACGCGGCATTTTCAATCAGAACAAGCATCGGGCAGGTAAAGGAGAGCCATTTCCGGGCTTCCAGCGCGTCTTCGGTGACGTCCAGTAAAAGACCCGATCCCTTCAGGCCATGTGTGCGCCAGTCGGGAGCCCGGCCTTCGCCCGCAAGGATGATGGCCCGGGCGCTTAGCGGCAGGTATTGTTCGGGCGTGTTGTGTTCGACCAGATCCATGACCGCCTGGCGCGGTATGCGACGATGCCCGCCGGGGGTTTTCCATGAAGGGAGCTGGCCGCTTTCGACCCAGAGCTGGGCGGTCCGTATGGATACGCCCAGAATTTCCGCCGCCTTGGCTGTCGTCAGGATATCTTTCACATCAATCACCCATTTCTTATAAGCAATGAAATAGCAAAATTTGCCAAAAGTGCAAGAAATGGAAAGTTTGACGGCGCGGTTTGATCGTCGCGGGACTACTTTTGCGCCCTTCTGGCGAGGAAGCTTCCTTATGGCCGAAGGTTGCTACCTGCGCGATCTTTCCCGGTGGCGTTGCCGTTGGCGCGAGTGTGGGTCATCAAAGGGCAGGTCATGAAGGGTGTGAGGCCGGAAAAGAAAACCTTTCCGGCCTCACGAAAAGCAACAGCGGGGGGCTATGAGGGATCAGGGCGCTGTTGCTTTATTCCGGCGGCAAGTTGCGTATCGTGCGCGGCAAGGATCATGTCCGCAGCACGTTCGCCAATGACAACGCAGGGCGCCATCGTGTTGCCGGTCGTGATGCGCGGCATGATCGAGGCATCGGCGATGCGGAGGTTTTCGATGCCATAGACTCTGAGCCGGGCGTCAACCACGGACATTCTGTCGAGGCCCATTTTTGCGGTACAGGATTGATGCCAGTATGTGACGGCCGAGTTGCGGACAAATTCGACAAGGCCAGCATGATTGCGCGATCGTGGCGCGGTTTCGCCGCGAACCAGCGGGGTGAATGCCGAGTGGTTGCCGATTTCGCGGCATAGTTCGACTGCGGCAAGGGCTGCTGTCACGTCTTCGGGGGCGCTGAGCGCATTTGGTTCGATAAGCATATTATCGTACATGGTCGGACCGGATAGGCGCAGCCGTCCGCGGCTTTTGGGTTGGGCCAGTCCGGCAAACATTGTCCAGCCATGTTCGGGTGTTTCCAGTTCTGCTTCGGCAGGTGAGGGAACGGGGAATTCAAGCTGGCATTGAAGGATGTCGGGCTGCTGGAGGCGGGAGTTGCTTTTCCAGTACACGGTTGCCTCGCATCCGCCGCCGCCGACGTCCTCGGGCTTGCGATATTCCCATGTACAGCCAAAGGCAATGTGATCCTGATGGTTTTGACCGACGCCGGGCAGGTGTTGACGTACCTTGATGCCATGTCTGTTCAGCTCGTCCTCGGGACCGATGCCCGATTGCATCAGCACTTTGGGGGTGTTGACCGCACCAAGAGACAGGATCGTTTCGCAGGTGGCGCGGAACTGTCGGATTTTACCGTCGAGCATGACCTCGACACCGACGGCCTTGTTGCCGTCAAATATCAGGCTGGAAACAAGCGCGCCGGTCAGGACCGTCAGGTTTGGCTGGTGCATGGCCTTGTAGGTATAAGACCTGAAAACGGACTGGCGTTTGCCATCCTTGATACGCAGATCGGCAATCGCCGCCCCACCGGTGCATTCCATCATCCGCCCGTTCGGGCTATCGAATACCGGTATGCCCAAAAGACCAGCGGCATCGACCATGGTCTGTGCGATGGGTTGCGGGGAAGAGGGGTGTGCGACATAGGCCGGGCCGCCTTTGCCGCGGCGCGCCGGATCCGGTGTGCCCTGCCAGTCTTCGATGCGGCGATAATATTCCAGAACCGATTTATAGCCCCATTCCGGATCACCGGATTTGGCGGCGAAATAGTCCCAGTCCTCTTTGTGGCCGCGCGACCAGACCATCACGTTGATGCTTGATCCGCCGCCCAGTCCCTTGCCCATGCTGAGCGGTAATCTGCGCCCGTTGAGCGATGGGGCGGGTTGCCCCATGAAGCTCCAGTCACGTTCACTGCCAAGGTTTACGGGCCATTGAGCAGGTTCCATGACGGAGGGGGCGGTATCGTCGCCACCGGCTTCGAGCAGCAGGACGCGGATGTTTTCGCGTTCGGCAAGCCGTGCGGCAATGACGCAGCCGCTTGATCCCGCGCCGCAGACGATGAAGTCGTAATGCGAGCGCAGATTGTTGCGCAGTTCATTCTGGTTTCTAAGCACGTCTGTGTGGATCTGTATGTCTTCGCTGATCTGGTTCATGTGAGCCTCCATGACACCGGGTTATGGCAAACAGGAATCTCCATAGGGTGTCGTGTAAAAAGAGGCAACATAAATTATCAATTTTATCAAAATTATCAAATTTGAATTAAAATTCCGTGTTTGATGATCTGTGGCGCGGGGGAGGTTTTTGTCCTGTCTGATGCAGGCGTCCGGCAGGAGGAAGAAAACCGTAAAATTGGAGGTAATAAATTGTTTTAAAAAGATTATTTCTTGGATGTGCTCCGGCGTCATTTGACGGGTTCATGGTGGTCGTGTGAGGTTTTTGTTGCCATTAATTGTGGCTGGGGAGGGAGGATGGTGATCACCTGAAAGTGATAATAATGATGGAAATGAAATTGAGTTTTCAGGTTTTGGGGGCGGCTGACGAGGTCTGATTTCGGATTCCCGATATCGGAGTCCGCTTAGCCGCGTCGGGGATTTTGCGGTGCGAGTCCGGTGTTTGTTCGACGCACGTGAGGTGATGATTTCACGCATCCGTGATGAAATGCCGGGAAACTCTCACACTGACTTGATATTTCGTGTGCCGAAGTTGCAATGACGATGATCCGCCCGGCTGCTACCAGAAAGACATCGCCAACACCGGCGATCGGGTTTCACGCAAGAGGGATGACATCATGAAAAATGCATTGGTATTGGGCGCAGCGCTGACGGCGGCTGTTTCGCTTGCTTCTGTTCATTCTGCGCAGGCAGAGGGTGCCAAGGAGAAATGCTTTGGCGTATCGCTTGCCGGGCAGAATGACTGTGCCGCCGGGCCGGGCACCACATGTGCCGGGACATCGAAAGTTGATTATCAGGGCAATGCCTGGAAGCTGGTCCCGGCCGGGACATGTGCGGATATGAGCTTTACGACCGCCGATGGGCGCGAGGTTATGGGCAGCCTTGAGGCGCTTGACCGCGATCTGCCGAAATCCTGATGTGATCATGCCGATCCGCCAAAGCGGGTCGGCATCCTTTTTTTCGGGGGGGCTTGCCATGATCAACAGCCAAAACAGCAACAGATTGCCAAATCGGGCCGGTGTCGGTTTCAAGGGCGAACACGCCGATGACGTGATCGGCCAGCCCAAGCAGGTCGGCTGGTTTGAAATCCATCCGGAAAATTACATGGTCGCGGGCGGGCCGCGTCTGGCGGTGCTTGAGGCATTGCGTGCGGAGTATCCGGTTTCGATGCACGGGGTTGGATTATCGCTTGGCGGCGGGGAAAGGCTTGATCCCCATCATCTGGCCGATCTCAAGCGGCTGGTGGACCGGTTTGAGCCTGTGATGCTGTCGGAACATATTGCATGGTCAAGTCATGACGGGCTTTATATGGCCGACCTTTTGCCAACACCGATGACGCAAAAGTCGCTTGATCAGTTGCTTGAGGCGATTGATGAGGTGCAGGCGGCAACGGGCCGTAAAATCCTGATTGAAAATCCGACGTCGTATATGGCATTGCCGCAAAATTCGATCCCGGAAATTGATTTTATCACCGAGGCCGCACGGCGTTCGGGTTGCGGATTGCTGATCGATGTAAACAACATTTACATTTCAGCCTGCAATCTGGACTTTGACGCCAGCGATTATGTCGATGCGATCCCCGGTGATCTGATCGGGGAAATCCATCTGGCCGGGCATGAGGCGGATGCCAATGCTGATGAGAAGGTTTTGATTGATACCCATTCCCGACCGGTGGCCGATCCGGTCTGGGCGCTGTTTGATCGCCTGATTGCGCGGATTGGCGCGCGACCGACCCTGATTGAATGGGATAATGATGTGCCCGATTGGGTGACGCTTCGGGCCGAGGCGGCGATTGCAGACGGGCACCTTGCAAAGTTTTCGGGGGCTGACCCCTTGCGGGTGGCGTCATGAGCGACGTTGAGGCTTTTCAGGTGGAATTTTCCCGCGCGCTGATGGCCGCAAGTCCGTCGGCGCGGCCAGCAGGCCTTGATCCGGCGATGGCGGAACGGTTTGCGATTTATCGCAATAATGTCCATCGCGGGCTTGGTGATGCGTTGATCGCGGCCTATCCGGTGGTGGCGATGCTGGTGGGCGAAGATTTCTTTCGGGCGATGGCGCAGAGCTTTTTCCGGGCCGAGAAAGCACGCCCTGGATCGCTTGCGCTTTACGGGGCCGGTTTTGCCGATTTCATTGATGGTTTCGATGCGGCGGCGTCAGTGCCGTATCTTTCCGATATTGCCCGGTTGGAACGCGCAAGGCTGGAAGCCCTGCATGCGGCCGATGATGCGGTGACCACGGCGGAAATGCTGCAAGGCATTATGAATGATCTGGCGTCGGTTGCCTTTGTGCGTCATTCGGCCTGCTTTCTTGTGCGGTCCGATTTTCCCATCCATGCGATCTGGCAATGCCAGCAGGAAGGGGCGGAAAGGCGGCCTATTGTGCAATGCGGGGAAAATATCCTGATCACCCGGCCTGACGTGACGGTGCAGCAAATCCTGCTGGACGATGCCGGGGCTATTTTTGCAGGCAGGCTTTTGGATCAGGCACCGGTTGCCGATGCCTTCGCCGCCGCAATCGCCCGCGATCCGCAATTTGATGTGACATCCACCTTTGCCCAACTGATTGCCGCCGGGGCGTTTGCCGGTTTGAGGGAGACATAAAATGCAAACAGCGATCAAAAGAATGACCGGGCTGCATAGGTGCCTGTTTGGTGCACTTGAAGCGCGGACCGATGGCTGGTTCATCGGGCTTTCGGCACGTTTGTGGTTTGCCGCGATTTTGCTGCCTTATTACTTCAATAGCGCAATGACCAAGGTGGCGGGGGATAGCTTCCCCAGTGCCGGGGCGTTTGCGCAGATCGTGCCGTCGATTGCCGATCAGTATTTATATGACACGGCGGCCATTCCGTTTTTCCCGTGGCATATCATTGTGATTGCCGGGACTTTGGCGGAATTCGTTTTGCCGGTTCTGATCGTGCTTGGTCTGTTTACCCGTTTGGGGGCGCTTGGCATGATCGGGTTTGTGGCGGTTCAGACCGTGGTGGATGTCACAGCCCATGGTGCGGCGGCGGGCGCGCTTTTTGACGGGCAGCCCGATCAGTTGATCGATCAGCGGATGTTATGGGTTTTTGTGTTGCTGATGCTGGTGATCAAGGGGGCGGGCGTTGTGTCGCTTGATCATGTTCTGGCGCGGCGGATGCGTGACCGGTGAGGTTTTTTATTTGGCGATCAGAATCGCGCGATGGTCGCTTTCGGCGCGGAGCGTTGCCAGATATTCCTGACTGACGTCATGGACTGACATGATGTGGGCGTAAAGCAGTTCTTCGGCGGCCTTGTGATCGCCACGCAGGATGGCATCGACGATGCCCTGATGTTCCTCGTGCGAGGAGGCGAGGCGGGGCAGGCTGTTGAATTGTACCCGGCGGAAGGGGGCGACCCGCCGACGCACGGCCTGGGTGACTTCGACCAGCACGTCATTATGGGTTCCGGCATAGATCGCATTGTGAAATTCACGGTTCTGGCTTTCATAAGCCGGGCTGTCACCCGAGCGCATGGCATGGGCCAGTTCGTGATGCAGTTCTTCGAGCGCGTGGCGTTCGCCACTTGTCATGCGTTTGGCAGCCAACCGCCCGCAGGTTGCTTCGAGTTCGGCCATGCTTTCAAACATCGCGGTCAATCGTTCCGGCGTTGCCAGCGAGACATAAACCCCGCGATTGGGGATTTTTTCGGCAAGTTCGGTCGCGGTCAGCAATTGCAGGGCTTCGCGGACCGGGGTGCGAGACACGCCAAAGCGTTTTGCAAGCTGGGTTTCTTCAAGCCGGGCACCGGGAACAAGCACGCCGGTGACAATATCGTCTTCGAGAGACTGGCAGAGTTTTTGCGCAATGCCGACCGGTTCGGGTGAAGGTTGCGGGGCCTGCTGCAGATGGATCATGTGCCGTTTCGACCCTTTGATCTTGTTGTTGATTGATGCTCGGTGCTCTTTTCGTGCTTTTTTGGCACCCTATACATCCGATGTATACATGATATTTCCCGCAAAATCCAAGCGCAACTGTCGCGTGCGGGATTCCGTCCCCGGCGTCACCCTGCAATATGTTTAATTAATATGCATATATGTAGTGCAGCAATTAAATATGATTAAAAAATAAACAGTAAAAGAAAGTCTGTTGAGGTCTGAAATAAGTTAACTTATTGAAATATAACAGATGGCACGTCGGTTGCACGGTGTATACATAATGCGGGCCAAGATCCGTTCGATGATATTATCCGCGTATTGCGCTTTCTCTATCAGGGAGACACCGATGACCAACCTTAAAAGACGCGACTTTCTGACGAAATCGGCACTCGGCACGGCGGTAGTCGGGGCGGCGGCCGGGGCGGCTGTTTTTGCGACGCCGCATATCGCGCGTGCCCAGGAGAGCTTTAACTGGAAGATGACCAACGCCTATGGTCCGGGTTCGCCGTTTTACGTGACCGGCCCGGGCAGCCCCGAGGATTTCTGCAAACGTGTGACGGAAATGTCGAGCGGGCGTCTGAACATCCAGCATTTTGCCGCTGGTGAACTGATCCCCGCCCTTGAAGGCTTTGACGCCGTTCAGGCCGGTACGGTCGAGATGAATGCGGCCAATGCCTATTTCTGGGCGGGCAAGATTTTTGCCGCACAGTATTTCACCACCGTTCCGTTTGGTTTGAATTTCCAGGGAATGAATGCGTGGCTGTATCATGCGGGCGGGCTTGAGCTTTGGCATGAACTGTATCAGCCCTATGGCCTGATTGCGTTCCCGATGGGCAATACCGGCGTTCAGATGACCGGCTGGTTCCGCGAACCGATTGAAAGCCTTGATGATTTCAATGGCCTGAAAATGCGTATTCCGGGTCTTGCCGGCAAGGTCTATCAGCAGATCGGGGTTGAGGTGAAGCTGCTTCCGGGCGGCGAGATTTTCCCGGCCCTTGAACGTGGCGTGATTGATGCCGCCGAGTTTGTCGGCCCGTATCAGGACCGTCGTCTGGGTCTTCAGAAGGCAGCGAAATATTACTACACCACCGGCTGGCACGAACCGTCCAACGTGACCGAGCTTCTGATCAACCAGAAAGCATGGGAAAGCCTTCCGGCCGATCTTCAGGCGATTGTCAAAAACGCCGCCCAGGCATGCAATCTTGACAGTCATTCCTGGTGCGAGGCCAACAATGCCGCGGCCCTTCGTGATCTGGTCGAGAACGAGGGCGTCATTGCCCAAACCCTTCCCGATGATGTGGTCAACAAGCTTAAAGGCATCACCAACGACACGCTGGAAGCCGAAGCCGCCAAGGACCCGCTGACCAAAAAGGTCCATGATGCGTTTATGGCGTTCCGCGATACGCACCGTGAATGGGCGGCGGTGAGTGAAAAGCCCTATCACGGTATCATTTCATCCAAAGACGGGATGAGCTGACATGAATTCGACCCGTACAGAACCGTTGTCAGAACCGATTCCCGAACCATTTCCCGACCGTGTGTTGGGATATATCGTTGATTTTGCCGGATGGGCGGCCGCGTTAAGCGGTCTTGCGCTTGTTCTGGTGGTCGGCGGCAATGTTTTGCTGCGCTATGTGTTCAATACCGGCAGTGTCGCCATGCAGGAACTTGAATGGCATCTGGTATCGCCGATTGCCCTTCTGGGGATGGCATATGGCATGCGGCATGGCGGCCATGTACGGGTCGATTTTCTTTATGACCGGCTAAGTGACCGGGCCCGCGCGATAATTGATCTGTTTTCGGCGGTGCTGATGGTCATTCTTGGTGCTGCGATCATCTGGTTTGCCATTCCCTATGTGAACCAGTCGATCATGATGGGCGAAGGTTCGCCTGATCCGGGGGGATTGCCTTATCGTTTCCTGCTTAAGGCGTTTATCCCGGTCGGGTTCGGGTTGCTGTTCGTGCAGGCGATTGCGCAGGCCCTGATCAATTTCCGGCAGGTGGCCGGGGCGGGGCAAGCCGCCGGTGAGCCCGATGATGCCGGTTACGCCACCCATAAAACCGCCACTGAAGTGCCTGGGGAATAATCGAACATGACTGGTAATGAATGGCTGGCCATTGGCATGGTCGGCGGCTTTTTCGGCTTCCTTGTTCTTGGGGTGCCGGTGGCGATATCGCTTGCGATTTCGGGTTTTGCCTTTGGCATTCTGGGATTTGGCACCGGGCTTTTTAACCTTTTGCCCGCGCGCATTTACGGGGTTGTGACCAACTATACGCTTCTGGCCCTGCCGCTTTTCATCTTCATGGGGGTGATGCTTGAAAAGTCGAAACTGGCCGAAGAACTGATTGATGTGATCGGCCATGCCATGGGCCGCCTTCGTGGCGGCATGGGGCTTGCGATTGTGATTGTCGGGGTTCTGATGGGGGCGTCTTCGGGCGTGGTCGGGGCGACGGTCGTGACAGTCGGGTTGCTGTCGTTACAGCCATTGATCAATCGCGGTTATAACAAGGGGGTGGCGTGCGGTGTGATTTGCGCATCGGGCACGCTTGGGCAGATCATCCCGCCAAGTTTGGTCCTGATCCTGCTTGCCGATATTCTTGGTGAATCTGTTGGGACGCTGTTTGCCGCCGCGATGGTGCCGGGGCTGATCCTTGCCGGGATGCTCGCCCTTTATCTGGTGATACTCGGCATTTTCAAACCCGACATGGTGCCCGCGATCCCGCAGGATGAACGCGATGCGCTCGCCACGCGCGATCTTATGCTCAAGATTGCGAAGGTCGTGCTACCGCCGCTGGCGCTTGTTTTTGCGGTTCTGGGGTCGATTGTTGGCGGGATTGCCGCCCCGACGGAGGCGGCATCAATGGGCGCGCTTGGCGCGCTGCTTCTGGCGCTGTTTACCGGGCGGCTTAATTTCGGGGTGATGCGCGATGTGTTGCGCGATACCCTGATCACCAGTGCGATGGTGTTTTTCATCCTGATCTGCGCGCAGCCCTTTGGCCTTGCGTTTCGGGGGCTTGGCGGCGAGGGGCTGGTGCATGCCATGTTTGAATGGGTGCCCGGTGGCGATATGGGCAACCTTCTGTTCATGATGGCGGTGATCTTTGTCCTTGGGTTCTTCCTTGAATGGATCGAGATTTCCTATATCGCGCTGCCGATGTTTTTGCCGGTATTCATGAATAGCGGCATCGACATGGCGTGGCTTGCGATCCTTGTGGCGATGAACCTGCAGACCAGCTTCCTGACGCCGCCCTTTGGCTGGGCACTGTTCTTCCTTAAGGGCGTTGCGCCAAAATCGGTGTCGACCATGGATATCTATCGCGGGGTCATTCCGTTTATCGGTATTCAGGCACTGGCCCTTGTGCTGCTGTTCATCTTCCCGGAACTGACAAGCTGGCTGCCGGATCTTATTGGCTGGTAGGCAACAGGTAGGTCCTGATCCGAAATATCAGGCGATTTGTCCACGATGTGAAAATCGCCTGATACCCGGATCATTTTCACGATAGATTTCAAAGAACAACAGGACATGCCGGACATACGGCATGCCAAAGATTTTTGCGCCATCAGGAGGCCCCGAAATGCTTAGAACCAGAACAAGCCTTGGCGGGATGGTCACCGCCCCGCATCATCTGGCCGCCCAGGCCGGGCGCGATGTGCTTCGCGACGGTGGCAACGCGGTCGAGGCGATGATTGCGGCCGCCGCCACCATTGCGGTTGTCTATCCGCATATGAATGCTATTGGCGGTGACGGGTTTTGGCTGATTGCGGAACCGGGCAAGGACCCGTTGGCGATCCGGGCTTGTGGCGGGGCGGCCGGTTTGGCGAGCCCGGAATTTTACCGTGACCTTGGTCATGACAAAATCCCGGCGCGCGGGCCGCTGGCGGCATTGACCGTGGGCGGGGCGATTGGTGGCTGGATGGATGCCGCGAAGATCGCGCAGAAAATCGGCGGCACTTTGCCGATGGCACGCCTTGTGGCGGATGCCGTGCATCATGCGCGGGCCGGGGTGCCGATCACGAAGTCGCAGCATGAATTGACGCGTGATAAACTGTCGGAACTTGAAAATTCACCGGGATATGTTGCGACCTATGCCGCAAATGGCGTGCCCGAAATTGGCGATGTGTTGAAACAACCCGCCCTTGGCGCAACGCTGGATCGGCTTGGTGCCGTAGGGCTTGATGATTTTTACCGCGGTGATATCGCGCGCGCCAATGCCAAGGGGCTTGAGGCGGCGGGAAGTCCGCTTCGGCTCCCGGATTTCGAGGGCTATCACGCCAAAACCATGACGCCGCTCTCGGTGAAGCTATCAAGCGGCACCGTTTTCAATATGGTACCACCGACGCAAGGGGCCGCGTCGCTGATGATCCTTGGCTTGTTTGAACGGCTGGGGGTGAAAGTGGGCGAGGGATTTGATCATATCCACGGCGTGATCGAGGCGACCAAGCGCGCCTTTATCAAACGTGATGCCCATATCGGTGATCCGGGGCGGATGGATATTGATCCGATGTCGCTTTTAAGTGATGCGATGCTGGATGCCGAGGCGGCAAAGATCGATATGAAAACCGCACTGCCCTGGCCGCATATCGCCAAGCCAGGCGATACGATCTGGATGGGGGCGACAGATAAAAACGGCACGGTCGTCAGTTATATCCAGAGCATTTTCTGGGAATTCGGATCGGGCGTTGTGGTGCCCGAAACCGGGGTGCTGTGGCAGAACCGCGGGGCAAGCTTTACGCTGCATGACGGCCCCAACCAGCTTGGCCCCGGCCGGTTGCCGTTCCATACACTCAACCCGGCGATGGCGCGGCTGAACAATGGCGATGTGCTGACATACGGCACAATGGGGGGCGAGGGGCAGCCGCAAACCCAGGCGGCGGTGTTTACCCGCAATGTCCTGTTCGGGCAGGATTTGCAGGAGGCGATTACCGCGCCGCGCTGGTTGCTTGGCCGGACATGGGGCGCGGAAACCACAACCCTGAAACTCGAAAACCGGTTTGACCCGGCCCTGATCACGCAGCTTGAAAAAGCCGGTCATGCGGTTGAGGTTATCGGTGATTTCGAAGACATGATGGGCCATGCTGGCGGCATTTTGATGCGCGCCAATGGCGTGATGGAAGGGGCGACTGATCCGCGGGCGGATGGGGTGGTTGCGGCTTTGTGATTTGTGTTGGCAACGATTGAATTGGGCCGAGGTTATTACCTGCGTATCAGGATTTCTTTGGCGAGTTCGGGGCTGGACCTAGCCGGGGCATCGCGCAAAATTCCCTGTAGTGCTTCGTCGGTCATGTAGGGATACAGCAACCTGTTCCAACGCGCGATCATCTCATCGGGATTGTTTAAGAGCCGTCGAATGTTTCGTGCCCGTTGAATGGATAGAGGATGACGGACATCGTTCTGAGCTGCGTTAATCAATTCAGAGCGTGTGTTTTTTTGCTCATACCAGTCAATCCACGAAATCGCAGATTCCTGCCGTCCTGCAAGATAAAGGAAATAGAGGGCAAATTCGTCCACTGTTTCCTCATTGTCCCAGTTAGGCAGGCCAAGCTTGTTAAGTAATGTATGTCCGATTTCGTGAAGTAGCACGGCTTCTACTGCGCCTTGACGATTGGTGCGCATAAATTCAAAGAACAGTTCCGAGCAAAGCGTTATATTTCCTGTTGCTTTGGAGGAATATGCGTTCTCGTGGCCGCAAGATTTCAAGGTTATGTCAAATTCGTCTATGCCATATGTTTCCGCTATCTCCAGTATGCCCTTGGACATACCTTCTTCAAACTCATGGACTGTCTGCCACGGGGTTGAGATATCAGCATAAATTTCATAGGCCGCTTTCTTTGTGATGAGCATGCTGAACGTGTTGCTGAAAACAAGATAGTGCGGACGTGTGTTTGTGACTGCGCCCATGATCGAAAAAGAGTTTCTCAGCCGGTTGGCGCCGTAACATCTGGCAGGTTGTCCTGCCTTGAAAATTTGTAGTTGCTGATCATCGCAGATAAATACGCTCAGATCGTCGTATTGAGCGTTAAGAACGTCAACGAAGACCTCTATTTTTGCATCGGTCTTAATTAATATCGGTTTCCACCATATCGAGCCTGCTTTGATTTCAGCATAGCCCTCGTCGATTTTAAAGCGGAGCCTGTCAGCAACGGATGCGCTGGCGAATGCATACTGGAATGGCGTAATTATAAGCAAAACGAATATAAAGATGCGCATCATTCCGGCCCCCAAGCTAGATTAATCAACCCCTTCTAATGAACCCTTTGGTTGTTGTTGGGTCAAGGTTAATGCTCCTTCATGTCGATAAAAACGACATCTCTATTCGCTTAAGATGAGGAAAACTCCCACTCGATCACATGCCGGTAAGTCTCGCCGGGTTTCAACCACGGGCTTGGGAAGTCCGGGCGGTTGGGGCTGTCGGGGAAGGTTTGGGGTTCGAGCGCGATGCCGCCTGATTTGTGAAGGCTTTTGCCGTCCGGCGTTTTCATAGCATTGGTGAAATGCTGGGAGAGGTAGAATTGCAATCCGGCCTCGGTTGAGAACAGTTTCATCGTCCGGCCGCTGTCGGGATCGGACAGGGTGGCGATGGGGCGCAGGGTGCCGCGTGTGCCATTGAGGCAGAAATTGTGATCAAAGCCCTGATCGGCATTCAGGAGGTTCTGTGCGATCACGGCGGGGTTTCGGAAATCATAGCCGGTTCCGGCAAGGTCGCAGCGACCGGGAAGAGGGATCAGGCGCTCGTCAATCGGAAGATAGGCATCGGCATCGATTTCAAGGATATGCAGGGCCGCGCATTTATCAAATCGGCCCGTCAGGTTCCAATAGGCATGGCTGGTCATGTTGACCGGGCAGGTCTGATCGCAGGTTGCCGTGATTTCAAGGCGCAGGCGATTTTCAGCGACAATCGAATAGGTTGCGGTCGCCGCGAAATTCCCCGGATAGCCTTGATCGCCATCCGGGCTTTCGAGGTGAAAGGCGATTTCGTGATCGGTGTTTTGCGTGACGGACCAGTCGTGCCGGTCAAAGCCGGTAACGCCACCATGCAGGTGCGTCGGGCCTTCGTTGGCGGCCAGTGTCACCCGGTCACCATTCGGGGCGATATAGGCCGAATTGGCAATGCGGTTGGCATAGCGCCCGCACACCGCACCGATATAGCTGTCATGGGTGGCGTAGGCATCATCATCGGGCAGGCCAATCGCGATATTGGTTTCCGTGCCGTCGTCATTTCTCAGCCAAAGCGCCCGGATGCGCGCCCCATAGGGGGAGAGCAGGATTCGCATTTTTGCGGTCCTGATTTGCAGGGTTCCGGCCGGAACCGGGTTCATCGGGATTGCGGTCGGGTTTTTGGACATGTCGCCTCGTTTCATCTGGAAGTCCCTGTTTTATTTTGACTTTGCGGGTTTTTGGGCCGCTGTCAATCGCGCTTTCTACGCGAAAGTGGGGAGGCGCATTTAGGCCGTTGAGTTCCTTCAAATCATATTGTATTACTATATGGCTTTTAGCAATAAAACAGCCTTTAGGGAGGAAATAATGAAAAGTCTCAAGCAGCTTGCGGTGTCGACGGCAGCCCTTGGTGTTGCACTTGGTCTGTCCTTTGCGGCACAGGCCGAAATGATGATCGGCTTCTCGCAGATCGGGTCGGAAAGTGGCTGGCGTACGTCCGAGACGGCATCGATCAAGGCCGAAGCGGAAAAGCGCGGCATTGATCTGAAATTCTCGGATGCGCAGCAGAAGCAGGAAAACCAGATCAAGGCAGTCCGTTCCTTCATCGCCCAGGGCGTTGATGGCATTCTGCTGGCACCGGTTGTTGAAACCGGCTGGGATCAGGTGCTTCAGGAAGCCAAGGATGCCGGTATTCCTGTTGTTCTGGTCGACCGTGGGGTTGCGGCCGATGAAAGCCTGTATCTGACCAAGGTTGCATCCGACTTCGTGGTGGAAGGCGCACTTGCCGCCGCATGGCTGGCGGCGGAAACCAACGGCGTTTGTGATGTGGTCGAGCTTCAGGGCACTGTTGGCTCGTCGGCTGCCAATGACCGCAAGGAAGGTTTTGAGTCCGTTGTCGGCAATTTCCCGGGGATCAATATCATCCGGTCCCAGTCGGGCGATTTCACCCGTTCGGGCGGCAAGGAAGTCATGGAAAGCTTCCTGAAAGCCGAAGATGGCGGCAAGAACATCTGTGCGGTTTATGCCCATAATGATGACATGGCACTTGGTGCGGTGCAGGCGATCAAGGAAGCCGGTCTTGATCCGGCCGAAGACATCCTGATCGTTTCGATTGATGCGGTTCCCGATATCTTCAAGGCGATGGCAGACGGCGATACCAACGCCACCATCGAGCTGAACCCGCATCTTGGCGCACCTTCCTTTGATGCGATTGCCGCTGCCAAAGAAGGCAAGGAAGTACCGAAATGGATCAAGGCCAATGGTCCGCTTTATCTGCCTGATACCGCTGCCGAAGAATACAAAATGCGCAGCAAGTAAGGCCGTTATCCGCAACCGTACGCCTTACCGTGCGGTTGGGGTGACGTAACTGGCGTGATGTCTGAACGCATCCTTGTCGATGGCAAGGGTGCGTTCGGCCACATCCGGCCAGCGAACATAAAGGGAGAGGGGCTATCCATGTCTGAAAAGACGCAATCCGTGCTGTCAGTACGCGGGGCGGGAAAGTTTTTTCCCGGCGTCAAAGCCTTGCAGGATGTCGATTTCGATTTGCGATCCGGTGAAATTCACGCGCTTCTGGGTGAAAACGGTGCCGGTAAATCGACCCTGATCAAGGTGATTACCGGGGTTCATCCGCGCGATGCCGGAACCGTCCTGCTTGACGGGCAGGAAATCCATCCAAATCATCCGGGCGATGCACAGGCGCTTGGCATTTCGACGGTCTATCAGGAAGTGAACCTGGTTCCCACGCTGTCGGTTGCCGAAAACCTTATGCTGGAACGGCAAACCCTGAAATTCGGGTTTATTTCGTGGAAGAAAACCGAAAGCGACGCCAAGGCAGCGCTTGAAACGCTGGGTCTTGATATTGATGTCAACCGGCCGCTGGGTTCCTATTCGGTGGCGATCCAGCAATTGGTCGCGATTGCACGTGCGGTGGCACTTGATGCGCGGGTTCTGATCCTTGACGAACCAACCGCAAGCCTTGATGCCGAGGAAATCCGCACCCTGTTTCGCATCATGGGCGAATTGCGTGCGAACGGGCTTGGCATTGTGTTTGTCACCCATTTCCTGGATCAGGTTTACGCGATCACGGACCGCATCACGGTTTTGCGCAACGGGCGGCTTGTCGGCACTTTTGTGACCAAAGAACTGGCGCAGATTGACCTGATCAATCACATGCTGGGCCGGGAACTGGCCGAGGTCAGTTCGCACCGCCATCAGGATGAAAGCAATTTCACCGGCAAGGGCCGTCAGATCCAGATCAAGAATCTGGGTAAAAAGCGGGTGCTCGAACCGGTGACGCTTGACCTTTCGGGCGGCGAGATTGTCGGTCTGGCCGGGCTTCTGGGATCGGGCCGGACGGAGCTTTCGGAGCTTATTTTCGGGGCGAAAAAGGCCGATAGTGGCCTTGTGTTCCTTGACGGGGAGCCGGTGATGCTGCGCTCCCCGCGCCATGCCATCCGGTCGGGTTTCGGGCTTTGCCCCGAGGACCGCAAACAGGATGGCATTGTTGCCGAACTGAGTGTGCGTGAAAACATCATGCTGGCGCTTCAGGGGCGGCGGGGCTGGCTGCGCCCGATTGCACGCGCCGAGCAGCAGAAAACCGCCGATGAGATGATCAGGGCGCTGGGTATTGCCACACCCGATAGTGAGAAACCCGTCGGGCAACTGAGCGGTGGCAATCAGCAGAAGGTCATTCTGGCGCGGTGGCTGGTGTCCAAGCCGATTTTCCTTATTCTCGACGAGCCGACACGCGGCATTGATGTGGGCGCGCATGCCGATATCATCAAGCTGATCAAGGAGCTTTGTGACGAGGGGCTGGCCCTGCTGGTGGCATCATCCGAGCTTGAGGAAATCGTTGCCTTTGCCGACCGGGTGGCGGTGATGCGCGACCGCCAAAAGGTTTCCGAACTGACGGGTGCCGAAATCACGCAGGACAGGATCATCGAGGCGATTGCACGATGACCAGCTTGCAGGACAAAAAGAAATTACGGGAAAGCAGCACCATGTCTGCATCTTCTTTGCTGAGCCGGCAGTGGTTTGGCCCGGTGGCGGCCCTTGTGCTGATCATTCTGGGTATCGGGATCATATCGCCGGACTTCTTTGATATTCGCATTGTTGACGGGCATCTTTACGGATCGCTTGTTGATGTGGTGCATCGCGGGGCATCGACGGCCCTTGTCGCGGTGGGCATGGCGGTGGTCATCGGCACGCGGGGCATTGATCTTTCGGTGGGTTCGGTGATTGCGATTTCAGCCGCCGTCATGGCGGTCCTGATCCGTGATACCGATCTGCATCCGGCGGTCATCATCCTGGCAGCCCTTGGCGCCGGGGTGCTGTGTGGACTGTGGAACGGGATGCTGGTGGCCTATCTGGATATCCAGCCGATCATCGCGACCCTGATCCTGATGGTGGCCGGGCGCGGGATCGCGCAGATGATCACCGACGGGCAGATCGTGACCTTCCACGGGGCGTTTTTCGAAGGGATCGGCAGCGGGTATCTGCTGGGCATTCCGTGGCGGGTGATCATTGCCGCGGTGGTGATTGGCGCGCTTTACGCCGTGATGCGCAAAACCGCCCTTGGCCTGTTTGTTGAGTCCGTTGGCGGCAATGCGCGCGCCAGTCGGCTTGCGGGCATTGATGCGCGCGGGATCAAGCTTCTGGCTTATGCGATTTCGGGGCTTTGTGCGGCCTTTGCCGGGATCATTATTGCCGCCGATATTCGCGGGGCGGATGCCAATAATGCCGGTCTGTGGCTTGAACTGGATGCCATTCTGGCGGTGGTGATCGGGGGCGCGTCGCTGATGGGCGGGCGGTTCTTTATCGGCATGACGGTGATCGGGGTTCTGATCATTCAGTCGCTGACCACGGGCATTTTGCTGTCGGGTTTGCCGTCGCAATATACCCTGATCGTCAAGGCGGCGGTGGTGATGGTGGTTCTGCTGGTGCAGGCGCCGAAATCACGCGAACTGGCGGGCAAGGCGTGGGAAAAGATCGGCAGCCGGAAGGTGCGGGGGAATTCCGATGAAAATTAATGAACGTTATTACCCGTTGCTTGCCACGCTGGCGGTGCTGGCCCTGCTTTACGGTTACGGGATTGCCGAACATCGGGCGTTTTCAGATACTTATGTTCTGGGCGCGCTTCTGACCGATAATGCGTTTCTGATCATTACCGCGGTCGGCATGACATTCGTTATCCTGTCGGGCGGGATTGATCTTTCGGTGGGCTCGATGATTGCCTTTGTCGGGGTCCTGATGGCCGAACTTGTGACCGGGTTTGGCATGCATCCCTTGGTGGCGGTGGTGATTTCGATGGCGGTTGGCACGCTTTTCGGGGCCTTCATGGGGGTGATTATCGCCAAGTTCGATATTCAGCCCTTTATCATCACCCTGGCGGGGATGTTTTTCCTGCGCGGGATGTGCTTTTTGATCAACCTTGATTCCGTGCCGATTGATCATCCGTTTGTCGCCGATTTCAGCGGATTTAAAATCCCGCTGCCCGGTCGTGGCTGGATCAGTGCGGCGGCTTTGCTGATGCTGATGACGGTGATTGGCGGGGTGGTGATTGCGCATTATACGCGGTTTGGCCGTAACGTTTATGCGATTGGCGGGGATCGTCAATCGGCTGAATTGCTGGGCATTCCGGTACAGGGCACGATCATCCGGGTTTACACTTTGTCGGGCTTTTTCAGTGCCTTGGCCGGTGTTGTTTTCGCGTTTTATACCGCGTCGGCCTATCCGTTGGCAGCCGTCGGGGTCGAGCTTGACGCGATTGCGGCGGTGGTGATTGGCGGGACGCTTCTGACCGGGGGCATGGGCTTTGTGGTTGGGACGTTCTTTGGCGGGATCATCATGGGGGTGATCCAGACCCTGATCGCGTTTGACGGGTCGCTTAACAGCTGGTGGACCAAGATCATGATCGGGGCGCTTCTGTTTGGCTTTATCGTGCTGCAACGCCTGATTACACGGTCATTTTCGGGGATGCGGGCCGGAGCGGGGTGAGCCGGATTTAGCCTTTTCGGGTGGGGGAATTCGGGCCGGGGCGGCAGGGCTGCTTCGGCCCGAATTGTTTTCCGGGCCGTTTATTCCGGCGATCAGAATACGGGTTTGGGGCCGGTTTTTTGTGAAGTTATTTTTCATAATCGATCCGATTTTTCATTTTTTGTGAATAATGGATAGGAAAGGGGCGTGGCGAGGATCGTGCCGGGTCGTTTTGGCTACGAAAAACCGGCTTTTATTTGTGTGAGGAATACGGGTTTTGGCCGTCATGAGGCAAAAACCGGCTTTTTTATTTGTATGAGGAATGCAAAAGGGGCCGCCCGGATGACAGCCCCGTTTTTGTCTTTTGCCGCTGTCTTGCCGCTGTGTGGGCGCGATGACATCGCCGGATCCAGAAAGCAGTATCAAAGGCCGATCAAATCCCGCGATCAAAGACCAATCACGTCCCAGTCATGTTCGCTTTTCATGCCGAGCTGCTGACGGAGTTGCAGCATGGTACGGCTGAGCAGGTTGCGCATGGCTTCGCGGGCGTCGCCGGGTTCGCGGTGCGCGATGGCGCGGTAGACCGCGAAATGGTCTGGCAGGGATTTGACATGCGCCTTTGGCCCGCCCGAAGACAGGCGGAACGAGCCGATCAGGGCGGTTTCAATCAGCATGCCGAACGATTTCATGAAATCATTGCCCGACGCATCCAAAATCGCCTGATGGAAAATCAGGTCGGTGATATAGACGGCCTCGGTCCCGAGTTCGGCATTTTCCATGCCGGTATAGGCGGCCTCGATCGTGGCCAATTGTTCCTCGGTCGCGCGTTCGGCGGCCATGGCGGCGGTGTTGGGCTCGATAATCATGCGGGTTTCAAACAGGCCATACAGAAACGCCGGATCGGGATCGGGGAAATGCCATGACAGAACATCGGGGTCGAGCAGGTTCCAGCTTTTGCGCGGTTTGACGCGCGTGCCGGTTTTCGGACGGCTTTCGATCAGCCCCTTGGCCGAGAGGATCTTGATCGCCTCGCGGAGCGCGGTTCGCGAGACATCAAGCGATTCACTCAAGGCCGCCTCGGTCGGGAGGACATCGCCCGGTGCCAGCTTGCCCGAAACGATCCGTGCTCCCAGATCATGGGCGACGATGCTGTGCAGGCTGCGTTTGGCATAGGTTCGTGACATGGACGATGGCATTCAATTTCCTCCGGTGCGGTCTTTGGATATCTGCGGAAGGCGGTGGCTGGATCGGTGACCGCACTCTGACATTATTCATATAATATGAATTTATTTTCAGGGCAACTTTCGTGCGACCCACAATGCCTTGCGCTGCAACGCATATATTTATTTCGGTGGTGTTAAACTGCGTGCGATTGCACCCTATCGGAGGTGTCATTTTTATAGACCACTTATCACCAAACAAGAAGCAATCAGTTGAGTGTTGTATCAGGCCTGATTTTGCCGGTTTGTCGCTTGACAGCAAGCGACATCCTGATAATTAATGTTATTGTATGAAGAATAAAAGAACAAGACTGTCAGGAGGAAGCGGCCCATCGCGCGGCAACGGGTATCGTAAACGGAGATCATAATCCGGCCCGAAAGAGGCGCGATTGTGGATTTTTCGCATGCATCCATGCGGTAATCATCCCATGCGATGCCCATCAAGTATCCCGTACAGTACTTTGGGCGGGGTGCATCCTGCCAGTTTGAACCCTGATCCCGATCATGGCGTGCCGGACGGACCGGTACCCGGAGGGGGATCGGCACATAAAGACCAGATAACGGGAGAGCCGACGATCATGTCCGATCGCATGCCAACGAACTATACCAGCCTTGCCGATAAATCGGTTTTCATTACCGGCGGTGCCACGGGCATTGGCGAGGCGCTTGTCACCGCCTTTGTCGAGCAGGGGGCGAAAGTCGCCTTTGTCGACATTGCCGAGGAAGCAGGCCACGCGCTTGTTGAAAAACTGGGCAAGGACGCCAAGCACAAGCCGCTTTTCATCACATGCGACATTACCGATATCAAGGCGCTTCAGGATGCGGTGGCAACGGCTGCCAAGGCCAACGGCCCGATCACGGCACTGCTGAACAATGCCGCCAATGATACCCGCCATAAATGGCAGGACGTGACGCCGGAATATTGGGATGAACGCCAGGCGATCAATATCCGCCCGTCGTTTTTTGCCATTCAGGCGGTCGCCCCGATGATGCAGAAGGCCGGGGGCGGGGCGATTGTCAATTTCGGGTCGGTGAGCTGGATGATGGGGCAGGGCGGCATGCCGGGCTATACCACGGCAAAGGCCGCAACCCATGGGCTTACACGCGGCATGGCGCGTGACCTTGGCAAGGATGGCATCCGGGTCAATACGCTTGTGCCCGGCTGGGTCATGACGCAGCGCCAGCTTGACCTTTGGGTTGATGAAGCTGCCGAGCGCGAAATTGACGAACGCCAGTGCCTTAAAAACAGGGTGATGCCGAGCGACATCGCGCGCATGGCGCTTTTCCTGACCTCGGATGAAAGCCGCATGGTCACGGCACAGAACTTTATCGTTGATGGCGGCTGGGTCTGATCGCGGTCTGATCGGCCGGAAAATACCCCCGATTTTACGAACAGAGACATTATCAGGACAGATTTCATGAGACTGGTTCAATACAAGGATACCGCCGGCGCGCAGCATGTGGCCGTGGTCGAGGATGCCAAAACCCTGATCCCGCTTAAGGCGGTTGCCTCCACGCGCGAGCTTGCCAGCATCGCGATTTCGCAAGGGGTGACGATGATCGAGGCGGCAAAGGCCCGCCTGGGCGACACCAACGTTGATTATGACGAGGTCGCCAAATCCGGCCGTCTGTTGCCACCGATCACCCATGCCGATCCGGCGCATTTCCTTGTCACCGGAACGGGCCTTACCCACCTAGGCTCTGCCTCCGCACGGGCCAACATGCACAAGGCCGATAACAAGGCGGCGGATGAAACGGATTCCATGAAGATGTTTCGCATGGGGGTCGAGGGCGGCAAGCCGAAGGCGGGCGAACAGGGCGTGCAGCCGGAATGGTTCTATAAGGGCGATGGCTCCGTCGTGGCCAATCCGGGGGCGGATATCCCAAGCCCGTCCTTTGCCCTTGATGGCAGCGAGGAACCCGAAATTGCCGCGATTTACGTGATTGACCCCGAAGGCAATCCGGTGCGCATCGGCTTTGCGATTGGCAACGAGTTTTCCGACCATGTGATGGAACGCCAGAATTACCTTTATCTGGCGCATTCGAAATTGCGGGCCTGCGCGATGGGGCCGGAACTGCTTCTGGGTGATCTGCCAAGCCATGTTGAAGGCACGTCGCGGCTTTATCGCGATGGCAAGGTGATCTGGGAAAAAACGTTCCTGAGTGGCGAGGACAATATGTCTCACTCTCTCGCCAATCTTGAATATCATCACTTCAAATATGATCTGTTCTGCCGCCCGGGCGATGTGCATGCGCATTTCTTTGGCACGGCGACACTCAGCTTTGCCGATGGCATCAAAACGCAGGATGGCGACGAATTCGAGATCGAGGCCGCCCCGTTTGGCCGCGCATTGCGCAACCGGCTTAAAACGCAGGCGGAACGCAAGGTGACGATCAGGTCGATCTGATTGATCGGATCGATCTGACGCCCAAGGGATATCAGGGTTTTACCAAGGGGCCGCGATAAAAGCCCCGTCTCCCTCCAGAGCACTTCGTGCCCCGGCTCAAGTTATTGGGCCGGGGTTTTGTTTTTTTACTTTAGGTTGTGCTGCGATGGTAATTTGTGTTCTGCTAAAGTATATTAAGAAGCATGTACTTAACGATGGGTTACAGGCTTGGGGAGGGGCAATAAGTGTATTTAGAGCAAGTTTCGATCAAACGGTTTCGGCTCTTTGAAGATTTGAATCTGGTCTTAAACCCGGGGCTCAATGTTTTGGTCGGCGAGAATAACTCCGGCAAAACGGCACTGATTGACGCGATCAGAATGGTTCTTGGCTCTAGTTCTTCCGAGCGAGCTTTTGTTACCGAAACAGATTTTTGCGATGCTGCGGATACATTTTCCATTCAACTCAAGTTTGCAAATGTAGAGGCGCATGCCCATCGTTTCGTTGAGCATTTAACTCATGAAAGCTACCAAGACGAAGCGGGAGAGGAGAGGCGTAAACCTGTTTTATACGTGCAATTGAGTGCAAAAAAGACAGGTAAAGATCGACGAGGATATCCTTATATTCAAACGGATATTCGTTCTGGCAACGATGGTAACGGTCTTCATCTTGAAGCCGAAATTCGAGACTTTCTCTCTGCGACCTACCTTAAGCCTCTTCGGAACGCGGAGGCCGAGCTTTCATCGGGTCGAGCTTCTCGTCTTTCGCAAATATTGAACTCTTCCCGAGAAATTCGTCAGAGTACTGACACCATACTTGGTATCGTCGCAGCCGCGAATGAGCAACTCCTTGGCGATGATCTTGCGCTAAAGAAATCAGCAAATAACATCCGAGATAATTATTTACATAACCTTGTCTTTGAGAGTGATAAGGAAAAACTTGGTGTTTTTATTGATATTGCGGGGGTGCGAGAGGAGGGACTGGCGGGGTTAACAGACGTAGTTAAGCGCCGCTATCTGCGATCAATTCTCGAAGGCCTCAGTTTGGCTCTTACGGAAGATCGCAAATTACATGGACTAGGGTATCATAATCTACTTTTTATGGCGGCTGAATTGCTTTTGCTTGAGCAGGAGGCGGGAAACGAGTTTCCGTTGCTTTTGATTGAAGAGCCAGAAGCGCACCTTCATCCTCAGCTTCAAATGAAACTGCTTCATTTTATAGCCCGAAAGGTTAGAGCAAATAAGAAAACCGAAGGTATCCAGTGCATCTTGTCCACGCACAGTCCTAATTTGTCGTCGAAAGCTGATCCTTCTAACATCATATTGCTTGGCGGAGGTAAAGCTTGGTCCCTCCGTCCAAACGAGACAGAACTTGAGGTGGATGATTATGTCTTTCTCAGAAAGTTTTTGGATGCAACCAAGGCGAACGTATTTTTCGCGAAAGGCCTCTTGTTTGTAGAGGGAGATGCGGAAAACATTCTGATTCCAAGAATAGCCGAGCTTCTTCGAAGGCCGTTAGAGAACTTTGGGGTTTCGATCGTTAAATATGACAATAGCGGATCATGGAAGCGTTTCGTGCGATTGTTCCTTAGGAAGAATAAGGATGATGCGCAAGAGGATTGGATTCCCACTCGAATAGGGGTGCTGCGCGACCTTGATCTTTGGCCGCAATGTTCGGAGGAGGGAAACCCTTATGGCTTTATTCAGAAGAAAGAAAATGCTGATAGTGGTCGTGGAGGAAACCTTGAATATTGGGAGAAATCTGAAGCGGAAGAGCGTGAAAAGCAGTTCGACGAAAGGAAGTCCAAGCACAAGAAACATAATTCTAAGAGTTTGGAGCGGCAGGGGGTAAAAGTATTTATATCGGATCGCTGGACGTTTGAATTTTGCTTGGCGAGATATGGATTGTTCTCTGAGTGCTGTGAGGCACTAGGGGTGGGTGAAGTGGACGCCAGTTGCGATGAGAAGGCAACATATATTCAAAGAATAATAAGCCGAACCAAAACAGATTTCGCCTACAATCTAAGCTCTATACTAGAAGAGAAAAGGAAAAATTTAGTAAAATCCGCGGTTGATGATCTGGATGATGATCAGAAAAAAGATAAGGCTGTTGTCGAGAAGGCAGTTTGGGATGCTGTTGCCGCGTATGCTCACACTCTTAGAGGTAAATTACCCCCATATATTGTCGAAGCAATAGAGCATGTTACATCTTCCTTAGGTGAAGGGGAGCAAGCCGGCGGGGGGGAAGATGTCGAACCCGCTTGATGGACTTATAACTACACAGGATATTGTTGATTTTGCCGAGGGTGAGAAACTCATTCTTGATGATGCTGATCGTATTGGCGTGCTAGAGGCATCACAGTCTATTGATGTTCAGGCTTGCCCAGGAAGCGGTAAAACTACGCTAATCGCGGCTAAGTTGATGTTGTTGGCGAAGAAATGGCCGTTCCAAGATCGTGGTATTTGTGTTCTCTCACATACGAATGTTGCGAAGGACGAAATCATTCGCCGCCTTCAGAAATCAAACATAATCGAAGCGCAAAGCCTTCTTGTGTATCCGCATTTCATAGGAACCATTCAGGAGTTCGTTAACCGGTTTCTTGCTCTACCAGCTCTTCGTTCTCGCGGTATAAAAGACATTACGGTGGACAACGATGCGTACGTAAAAGTCGCAAATACTCTGCTTGAGCGTGACGAATTCGTCTGGCTTCGGGGAACGCTTAACGGTTTGGGTTCAGCAGAAAATATTGACGGGTTCCTTCGAAGTACATTTCGGTATTGCGTCAACGGCTACACTGAAGTCCATATTAGTAAAAAACCAAAGGCGTGGAGTAGGCCTGCTTATTTAGAGCGTGCCAAAAGAGACTTGAATCGCCTGAAATCCTATTTAGACGGGCAAGGTTTTTACTTATTCAGGGACATGTATACCCAAGCAGAAATTGCCTTAAGACAGAGCCAAGGTCTTTCAAAGGCAGTTAGTTCACGATTTCCTTGTCTGTTCCTTGACGAGATGCAGGACACACAGAAATTTCAAGATGATCTCTTGCGTGTGATTTTTCCTTCCGACAACACCAATCTAAGCGTTCAAAGGTTTGGTGATCCCGATCAGGCAATATTTCATGGGATTGGTTCGGAGGAGCCTAACGAGAGCTTCAACGGAAAAACTGAAGACGATATGGATTTTGTGATCGATAAATCACATCGATTTTCAGCTAATATTTCAGGAAAAATTGCTAAATTCAGTTTTAATTCAATTGAATTGGAATCAGAGCTTTCGGAGAAACATCTGGAAGAGCGAAAGCTGTTGCACGCGCACGGGAGCGAATTCGAGAATACTATTATCATTTTTGACAATGAGAGTATTACGAAGGTAATCCCCACCTTTCTAGACGTCGTTTCTCAGCAATTTAGTGATGAACATATCCGGTCGGATGACTTCACGGTAAAAATCATTGGCGCCGTAGGAAAAGAAACAGTCGAAGATGATCAACTGACGATAGGTCACTATTGGACTGATTATAATAAGGCGAAATCAGTCAAAAAATTTCGGGAAAACACGCTGATCGAAGCTGTTCGACTATGCAGAGAGCGTTCGCGTTCGCATTTGAATTGGGCGGAAAATTATAAGCTTTTGATTGATTGTTTTCTAAGGCTACTGCGCAACGCTGGAGTTCGCGATCCTAGTGATTCTTACTTTAATACGAGGACGTTGCGTGAGCACTTGGTTCAAAATGGAGGTTGGAAGAATTTTAGGGAGTTCATCCATTTGTGCCTTAATCCAACCCGTGAACTGGATGCTATATTTTGGAGTAACTCAATCTCTGCCTTATGCGTAAATATTAATATTAATAGTACGATCAATCCTGCAAGGGATTATTTGGCATTTAGTGAGCCAGTAGTAGCCGGAGCAGATGCGGACGATCTGGAAGAAAACGCTGATGTTGGACTGGTATCTCTTCCAGACAATGCCATCAGGCACCCAAGAGGGTTCAGGGTGGAGCTATCTACAATTCATGGCGTTAAGGGGGAGACCCACGACGCTACTCTTGTGCTTGAGACAAAATTTTACTGTTACGATCTAGGGGAAATGGTTCGTTATTTGACTGGCGAACTGCCAAGTGCAGCTAATCCAAATTCTGCGCTAAGGTCTACCCCTCACGCGACGGTCGCTTTTAAGCCCAATCAGAAATTTATGCGCCAGTTCTATGTGGCAATGAGCCGCCCGAAACATTTGCTGGGTTTGGCGGTTCATGTTGACCGGATAACTGAACCACAAAGGACTGCGTTGTCTCGCGCCGGGTGGCGCGTGAATGATCTTACTCAGGCAGCGGGGTAAATAAACAATGGCAAGAGGTCAGGGGAAATGGTCTGAACCTAATGTGCCACACAAGGGGTGGTCTTGTGTAAATGTGGAAGATTTGGGTTCACCAGATGCTGTTTGCGAGATGTGCGAAACTCAAGAGATTCGCTATGTCCACCATATGAAACATCCTGATTTGCCTGAGACTTTGGGAGTTGGATGTGTTTGTGCCGAGCATATGGAGGAGGATTATGAGGCTCCTCGTCGCCGTGAACGTCAACTGCGAAACTCGGCCCAACGGAAGCGACGTTGGTTGAGTAGGAAGTGGCGAATTTCTGCTAAGGGTAATTCTTATCTGAATGTCGATGGAATCAATATTACTATCTTTAGGAAGCAGGATGGAACATGGGGAGGAAGGTTGTCTGATCGGCGTACTAACATGACTGTATCATCTAAGGGGGTCTATCATGATGAGGATCAGGCAAAGCTCGCTGCATTTGATGCGATGATATTCTTAAAGAATGAGCGCGGTTGGGGTTCTTAGCTTCCCACTTTGTCGGTCTGATCTTTACTATTGCTCACTATTTGCAATTCAAGAATCTGGCTCTGGAAACTGAGCCGTTTTTTGTTTTGGACCGCGCGCTTTGAGAGATGGATTCCGGAGACTCACACCACAAGTGCAACATCAGTTATAGTTGGTGTTGCGATGGGACAGGAATACAGGCAGCT